>NZ_BDEP01000038.1 GCF_001662305.1 Halomonas caseinilytica | reverse complement strand
GCTGATGGCACCCCCGTTGCTTATGATCCCCAGGCGCGCGCCTTCCGGCCTATGCCGCCCTTCTGCGCCAACAGGGAGGTCATCGGTTGCAACTGGATCGCCCCTGAGCAGTATGCCTTCTGTCGATCCGGCGCCATGACGGCGCTGGCTCCAGATTCCTCTATACCCGGTGCCATCCCCAACTGGGCACAGACTGAGGCTGCCAAGCGCTGGGCGCTGGATAATCTTGGTCGTTGGCATTGGTTCCGGCCGGAGGACCCGGGCGCGCGCCCTGTTTTCCACTTGCTTGCCGAGGGCCCGACACCCGTACTGATGGGGCATGTCGAGGGCGTGGTGACGATCAGCGTGGCGGAAGCTGATCCAGTCCTGAGTACAACTCGCCGCCAAGCGCTAGACGAACCTTACCGCACCATGATTGGGCATATGCGCCATGAGGTCGCGCATATGCTCTGGTGGAGACTTAGTCTGCGTGACGATTTCCTCGAGACCTTCCGCGTCATGTTCGGCGACGAGCGTGAGGATTACCCCGCTGCACTCCAGCGCTACTACCATGACGGCCCTCCGCCCGATTGGAGACAACGCTTCCTGACCGCCTACGCTTCCGCGCACCCGCATGAGGACTGGGCCGAGACCGCAGCGCACCTGTTACATCTGACTGATATTACGGATAGCTTCGTCGCCGCGGGCCTGTCCTTGCCTGAGTTACCGAACCCGGGTTGGGACCCGTATTCGGAACCGGATGCTGAGCGCCTGATTCATGTCGCGGCCTCCCTTGTAGTGGGAGTGAATCATGTCAACCGCTCCATGGGGCTGCCAGACCTCTATCCCTTCGTGCTGTCGGAGGCTGCGCGTCGTAAACTCGCTTTCGTGCATGACTGGTTACGTCGAGGTGCACAGGGGCGTTAACCCCTGACAGTCCAGTGGGAAGGTGCTCGCCTGGCGACCAACGCTTATCGTAGCCATGGAAGACTGGCACTGGTGTTCTTGGAACAGTGCCCAGAGGCTCTGAACGCCACTGGTGCGGAATTCATAGCCTTAATTCATTCGCTTAGTTTTCTTGTGACCGTGCAGTGGCACACCTCGTCCTCAATACTATCGATGCGGACAACAACCGGTCGATCCTCGGCCAAGTCCTCGGTGAACTGAAGCCAAGTGTTTGAATCAAACCCGCGCACGTATTCCTTGCCTACTTCAGGGTTCTCTACCTGATGCGTGCCAATCTGTGTGGTCATGCCAACTTCAAGACGATGTATATCTTGCATGGGCTTCACCTGTACCAATGGAAATGGAATACCAACTGCCATGGTACATGGCGCGTCGAGTAGCGCCTATGACCCTGTATTCAGCATAGCACCCTAAGCTCTCGAAACCGTGTATATCGCCCGATAGGACAGGTTTTCTCTGATGATGGGCGTTCGACAGATCAGGCATTTGCCTCCCTGAAGCTCACCAAGCGGCGCTTCTCTTCGTCCCACAGGGTCAGGCGCACCGAGGCGAGGCTCTGCCATAGGGTGAGGCGGCCGATGCCACGCAGCTCGGGATGATCGCGCAGAACATCGGGAAGACGGTAGAAGGGAATGCGGGTGCACAGGTGATGGACATGGTGCACCCCGATATTAGCGGTGAACCAGCGTAAGATGCCGGGCAGGTCGTAGTGTGAGCTGCCGTGCAGTGCTGATTCCTGGAAGGTCCAGTCA
>NZ_BDEP01000037.1 GCF_001662305.1 Halomonas caseinilytica | reverse complement strand
AGGGGTCGTCGGCAGCGTCAGATGTGTATACGAGACAGGCCCGTGGAACAGCTCCGAATCGGCGATCCCATCCTGACGGCCGAGGGCAAGACAGTGCCTGTCCGCTGGATCGGCCACCAGACGCTGGTCAAGTCACACCTGGCCTGGCGCATGCAGCCAGTGCGGATCGAGGCGGGTGCCCTGGGCGGAGGCCTGCCGCACAGCGATCTGACCGTTACCGCCAGCCACGGCATGGTGCTGGATGGTCTGGTCATCAATGCCTCGGCGCTGGTGAATAGCGACAGCATCCGTTTTGTTCCCCTGGCCGAGCTGGCTGAGCAATTCCGGGTGTTCCATGTGGAAACCGAGGAGCACAACGTGATTCTTGCCAACGGCTCTCCGTCGGAGACCTACATCGACTATGTCGATCGTCAGGCTTTCGACAACTATGCCGAATACGTGGCGCTCTACGGCATCGAGACCCGCGTCGTCGAGATGCCACGCCACCGTATCTCGTCATCTCGCCTGTTGCCGCTGGCCCTGCGCGAGCGTCTGGGCATTCATGACGTGATGCCGCTTTCCCGGACGGCTTGATCTCATTTGGCAGGAGAAAAAGCAAGGCCAGGTAAAGCCCGCAAGGTAGATAGCAGGCGCTTCAAGACACCGGTTGGACACGTGCAGCGTGCCCGGCCGGTGTTTTTTCTGTCTGGCGTTACATTCTAAGCGTGAAGCTGCAGCGGTGATGTGACGGTAAAACGTAAAGACAGGATGTCCTCCAGTGATAGAAGAAATCGCCGTTAAGGAAAGGTTTATCGAGTTTTGGGGTATGTGAATTATTTTGTTAAGTTGGTTTCAAAAAATAATTATAGGGCTATGTTTTGATTGGTTTTTATATATTTTTCTTGTTTGCTTTTATTGGCGACACATTTTCATAATGTGGCCACATTTATAATTAAGCGGCGGATTTTTGAAATAAATTAATAGTGAATTATTTGTGAAAAAACAAGTAATGTTAAATGCGTTGTTTGTCTTATCTAAAACCATAGAATAACTCTGGTAAGTAGAGCTTTCCGTAAAGTGATTATAAGGAGAGCCGAGCTGTTTTTTCTAGCCTTTTGCCGAAACGATAGGGACTCACTCCAGTCATTAGGCTGGCAGTGTCATGCCATAACTATATGAAAAATAATCCTCTTTCGTTGAGGCTGTTGAGATTGATCAGAAATTAACCCAAGGGGACTGGAAATGGCAGTAGATAAATCAGCAGATGAGCCAGTAGACAAGGCAACCTCCGAAAGTGATTACATCGTCGGTACTGCTGGAGATGACACTATCAATGGCCTTGGTGGTCATGACACCCTGGAGGGTAGAGACGGCAATGACACCCTGAGAGGTGGCGATGGTGGCGATACTCTGTGGGGGCAAGGTGGCGATGACATCCTGGAGGGGGGAAACGGCGGTGATACCCTGCATGGTGGCATCGGCAACGACACCCTGATAGGCGGTGCTGGCGCGGATACCATGCATGGTGGTCCCGGCCACGACACCCTGGAGGGTGGAGATGGCAATGACACCATGACGGGAGGGGATGGCAACGACACCCTGATCGGCGGCAATGGCACGGATGCCGTGCACGGTGGCGCGGGCAACGACCATTTGATTGCCTCTGGCGATACTGGTGACGGCAAGATCGATTACCTGTATGGCAATGGAGGCGACGACACCATCACGATCATCGCCGATGACATACCGGACGGCAGCACTATCCACGCCGCCGGCGGAGCGGGCAGTGACACCATCATCGTGCAGGGTGAAGGCTACACCATCACCGACAACAATGAAGGTGGCACAGACGGCAGAATGACGGTCACGGATGGCAACAAGACCTTCTATGTCGATTATTCCTCCGCCGAGAGCAAGGAAGAGGTCATCTGCTTTGCCGAGGGCACGCTGATCGACACGCCAGTGGGCGAGGTGCCCGTGGAACAGCTCCGAATCGGCGA
>NZ_BDEP01000036.1 GCF_001662305.1 Halomonas caseinilytica | reverse complement strand
GGTAGGCTCCACCACCCAACAGTCCATGTGACGAGACCAGTCGCAAGTCTTGAGACATAGAAGAGGTTCTTTCTTCTTCACTCTTATGACTTCCGACTGTTCTTCGAACAGTCGCTCTTTAACAATGTAATCCTGCTGACAGTTCCTTTCGAAAGAAAGGACATGAGATACGTCTCAAGCGTATCCGGCAATTGTCGTTGAGTCATCGCGACCAGACTCCTTCGGGTTATATGGTCAAGCGATGAAGCGCACACGGTGGATGCCTAGGCAGCCAGAGGCGATGAAGGACGTGGAAGCCTGCGATAAGGCTCGGCGAGGTGGCAAACAACCTGCGACCCGGGCATTTCCGAATGGGGAAACCCACCCATCGCAAGATGGGTATCGTTGACTGAATCCATAGGTCAACGAGGCGAACCGGGGGAACTGAAACATCTCAGTACCCCGAGGAAAAGAAATCAACCGAGATTCCCCCAGTAGCGGCGAGCGACCGGGGAGTAGCCCTTAAGCAGGTGATTGATTAGGCGAACGAGCTGGGAAGCTCGACGATACAGGGTGATAGTCCCGTAGCCGAAAATCTGATCCTGTGAAATCGAGTAGGTCGGGGCACGTGAAACCTTGACTGAAGACGGGGGGACCATCCTCCAAGGCTAAATACTCCTGGCTGACCGATAGTGAACCAGTACCGTGAGGGAAAGGCGAAAAGAACCCCGGAGAGGGGAGTGAAATAGATCCTGAAACCGTGTGCGTACAAGCAGTGGGAGCAGGCAGGTCCTGTGACCGCGTACCTTTTGTATAATGGGTCAGCGACTTATTTTCAGTGGCGAGCTTAACCGATTAGGGGAGGCGTAGAGAAATCGAGTCTTAACTGGGCGACCAGTCGCTGGAAATAGACCCGAAACCGGGCGATCTATCCATGAGCAGGTTGAAGGTTGAGTAACATCAACTGGAGGACCGAACCAGGATCTGTTGAAAAAGATTTGGATGACTTGTGGATCGGAGTGAAAGGCTAATCAAGCCCGGAGATAGCTGGTTCTCCTCGAAAGCTATTTAGGTAGCGCCTCACGTATCACCGCCGGGGGTAGAGCACTGTTTCGGCTAGGGGGCCATCCCGGCTTACCAACCCGAGGCAAACTCCGAATACCGGTGAGTGCAAGCGTGGGAGACACACAGCGGGTGCTAACGTCCGTTGTGAAAAGGGAAACAACCCAGACCGTCAGCTAAGGTCCCGAAATCCTGGTTAAGTGGGAAACGATGTGGGAAGGCTTAGACAGCTAGGAGGTTGGCTTAGAAGCAGCCATCCTTTAAAGAAAGCGTAATAGCTCACTAGTCGAGTCGGCCTGCGCGGAAGATGTAACGGGGCTCAAACCAGGTACCGAAGCTACGGGTTCATCCTCTGGATGAGCGGTAGAGGAGCGTCGTGTACGCCGATGAAGGTGAGTCGAAAGGCTTGCTGGAGGTATCACGAGTGCGAATGCTGACATGAGTAACGATAAGGGGAGTGAAAAACTCCCCCGCCGGAAGACCAAGGGTTTCTGTTCGACGCTAATCGGAGCAGAGTGAGTCGGCCCCTAAGGCGAGGCCGAAAGGCGTAGTCGATGGGAAACGGGTCAATATTCCCGTACCTCACTGTATTGCGATGGGGGGACGAAGAAGGCTAGGTGAGCCAGGCGTTGGTTGTCCTGGTGAAAGTCAGTAGGCTGGGGAATCAGGCAAATCCGGTTCCCCAAGGCCGAGAGACGAGACGAACAGACTACGGTCTGGAAGTCATTGATGCCACGCTTCCAGGAAAAGCCTCTAAGCTTCAGATACAGTGGGACCGTACCCCAAACCGACACAGGTGGTCAGGGTGAGAATCCCAAGGCGCTTGAGAGAACTCGGGTGAAGGAACTAGGCAAAATGGTGCCGTAACTTCGGGAGAAGGCACGCCGCCGTTACGTGAAGGCCCTCGCGGCTGGAGCGGAAGGCGGTCGAAGATACCAGGTGGCTGCAACTGTTTATTAAAAACACAGTACTCTGCAAACGCGTAAGCGGACGTATAGGGTATGACGCCTGCCCGGTGCCGGAAGGTTAATTGATGGTGTTAGCGTAAGCGAAGCTCCTGATCGAAGCCCCGGTAAACGGCGGCCGTAACTATAACGGTCCTAAGGTAGCGAAATTCCTTGTCGGGTAAGTTCCGACCTGCACGAATGGCGTAATGATGGCCACGCTGTCTCCACCCGAGACTCAGTGAAATTGAAATCGCAGTGAAGATGCTGTGTACCCGCGGCTAGACGGAAAGACCCCGTGAACCTTTACTACAGCTTCACACTGGACGCTGATGTTGCTTGTGTAGGATAGCTGGGAGGCTTTGAAACGGTAGCGCCAGCTACCGTGGAGCCAACCTTGAAATACCAGCCTGGCATCATTGGCGTTCTAACTCAGGTCCGTTATCCGGATCGAGGACCGTGTGTGGTGGGTAGTTTGACTGGGGCGGTCTCCTCCCAAAGTGTAACGGAGGAGCACGAAGGTACCCTCAGCACGGTCGGAAATCGTGCAATGAGTGCAAGAGCATAAGGGTGCTTAACTGCGAGACAGACACGTCGAGCAGATACGAAAGTAGGTTCTAGTGATCCGGTGGTTCTGTATGGAAGGGCCATCGCTCAACGGATAAAAGGTACTCCGGGGATAACAGGCTGATACCGCCCAAGAGTTCACATCGACGGCGGTGTTTGGCACCTCGATGTCGGCTCATCACATCCTGGGGCTGAAGTCGGTCCCAAGGGTATGGCTGTTCGCCATTTAAAGTGGTACGCGAGCTGGGTTTAGAACGTCGTGAGACAGTTCGGTCCCTATCTGCCGTGGGCGTTGGAGATTTGAGAAGTGCTGCTCCTAGTACGAGAGGACCGGAGTGGACGACCCTCTGGTGTACCGGTTGTCACGCCCGTGGCATTGCCGGGTAGCTAAGGTCGGACGGGATAACCGCTGAAAGCATCTAAGCGGGAAGCCTCCTTCAAGATGAGATCTCCCCGAGGCCTCGAGCCTCCTGAAGGGTCCAGCAAGACGAGCTGGTTGATAGGCCGGATGTGGAAGCGCTGCAAGGCGTTGAGCTGACCGGTACTAATGGCCCGTGAGGCTTGACCATATAACACCCAAGGAGTCTGGATGACAGACGACGCCGGGTACGCACGAGACGTATCGTCAGCAGGATTGCATTGACTTTTTCGCCTGACGACCATAGCGAGTGGGCACCACCTGATCCCATGCCGAACTCAGCAGTGAAACCGCTCAGCGCCGATGGTAGTGTGGGAGTTCCCATGCGAGAGTAGGTCATCGTCAGGCACTTACATGAAAAATCCCCCGGTACTCCCGGGGGATTTTTTTAT
>NZ_BDEP01000035.1 GCF_001662305.1 Halomonas caseinilytica | reverse complement strand
GATGCATCGGGAAACCGGCTCTGTCGCTTCCCGCCAGTTGTTCGGGGCTGCGATACCCCGGCCCCTTTGGGCAGAACCGGCTTCCCGATGGCCCCGTATTCTCAGCCCGGGACAGTAGCTGGATGTCGTCCTTTTAGATGGTTTTCGAATACCGATAAGCCATTCCTGGTTAATCCCATGTTAATTAGGGTGTTACTCTCTAATATTTGAATCCTTTTCGGCCTCTTATTTGTGAGGGTCATATCCAGACGCTAGTGTATGGCCTATAATTAACTTGATGGTTCGGTTTGGAGAAACCCATGAGAAGATTAGCTTTATTTACAGACCAGGAGTTGATGGATATTGCTTCTTTTTTTAAGTGCAAATTCACCTACATCCCCATTCCAATCGCTGCGATGGACAGTGGAGACAACACCCGCCACATAAACAAAACGAAGGAAAAGGTTTTTGACCAGGACGCGATCAACACTGCTGAGAGTGAAGGATGGCCGGTCTTCTTCGGCACCTGTAGAGATAGAAGGGAATCTACCCTAAATAAAGAGGAGGTTGAGTCAAACTCTACCTCATCCAAATTCAAGAAGGCTTTTGGAAAGTTCAAGGACTATCTTTGTGGGTATAAAGAAAAAAGCCTAGACAATGATACCAATAAGACTTACACACCAATAGCTAAGGATGGAAAGCCTGGATTTAGCCGCCCTCCCTACATAGACTAAATAAGTTAGATAAGCATGAAGCCTTCACTGATTGGTGCGGGGTCGCCTGAAGCGGCCCTGTTTTCGTTTATCATCGCTAGATGTTTGTAGTTCAAGTCTTCCATCGTTCTCGCTTGGTCCGCTCTGCCCCCGTAGAGCACCGGCTTTCGGCACAAGCAGACCTCTGAGCCCGCCTTCTGCCTACTCATAACTGCTCTCGGATGCCCTCGTTGTCGGCAAGGATGCGGATGCCGGTCTCTCCCGACTGTCCCACCACTTTGCAGGTGGCGCCTTTGCGCTACGCTGAAGGTGTCCACACATCGCGTAGCGAAAGAGGTTGATATGCCGAACTTTGTTGTGCGAGTCGAAATGCATTCAGCTAGTGCCGAACACTACGAGATGCTTCATGAGAAAATGGAAGCGCGGGGCTACAAGAGGGAGATGCAGGGCTCAGATGGCCGCACCTACCGGCTGCCTGATGCGGAATATGTGACAACCAAGTCCTACCCCATCGATGCCGTGCGGGATGAGGCCCTGGCGATGGCTGACAGCATCACCCCCGAAAGCTTTGTGCTGGTCACCCAAGCCGAGAAAATCAGCTGGTTCTTGGCACCACATTCCTAGTAATGGCGATTCCTCCTGTTGGCCATCCGTAAGCACCCTCGACGAAGGCGTTGGTGGATGACGCCCCCTGCATTCGGGCGAGGGGGCTGTCCACATCACTCGTCGCTGCTCTCTCCGCCGATCAGCGCCATCACGACGATGGCAGCGGCCAGGGCGGCGTCCATGAAGAACGATGGCAGCAGCATGATGGCCACGGCGCAGCCGATAGTGGCGCCTCGCTTAATCTTGCTGCCGCGCTGCTTGATGGCGTCGATCATGCCGGCAGCCCGTAGTCCGTCGGGTTGAGACCCAGCTTGCCGGCGACCTCCTTGATGACCACCACTTCCTCGTCCTCGA
>NZ_BDEP01000034.1 GCF_001662305.1 Halomonas caseinilytica | reverse complement strand
GGTGCCGCCGTGGGCGTTCATGTGGTCCCCGCGGGTCAGGATCACGTGATCGCCCGGCTCGGCAATGCCCTGCGCCACCAGCCGTTCCAGCGCCCGGTCGTTGAGCTCGCCGGCGGTCATCTCGCTGGTGTCGAAGGGCAGGGAGATGACGCCACGATACAACGCCATGCGCCGCTGGGCGACGGGGTTGTGGGCCAGCCCGACGATCGGCAGCCCCGAGCGGATCCGCGAGGCGATCAGCGGCGTGTAGCCGGTGGCCGTCATGCAGGCGATGGCCGCGACCCCGGTGAGGTGGTTGGCGGCGTACATCGCCGACAGGGCGATCGTCTCGTCGATCCGCGAGAAGCCTTCGTGGATGCGGTGCCCGGATTCCTGGGCAATGCGCTCGCGCTCGGCGCCCAGGCAGACCCGCGCCATGGCCTCGATGGTCTCCACCGGAAAGTCGCCGGCGGCGGTCTCGGCGGAGAGCATCACCGCATCGGTGGCATCGAGCACGGCGTTGGCCACGTCGAACACCTCGGCGCGGGTCGGCAGCGGCGACTCGATCATCGATTCCATCATCTGGGTGGCGGTGATCACTGCGCGGTTGTGGCTGCGCGCATGCTTGATGATGCGCTTCTGGGTGCCGATCAGCGCCTCGTCGCCGATCTCCACGCCGAGGTCGCCGCGCGCCACCATCACCGCCTGGCTGGCCTCGATGATGCCGTCCAGGGTGGCATCACTGGCCACCGCCTCGGCGCGCTCGAGCTTGGCCACCAGGCCGATCTCGGCGCCGGCCTCGCCGAGCAGCTCGCGCGCCTCGTGCATGTCGGCGGCGCTGCGCGGGAAGGACACCGCCAGGTAGTCGACCCCGATGTCGATGGCGGTCGCCAGATCGGCCTTGTCCTTGTCGGTCAGGGCCGGGGCGGAGAGCCCGCCGCCCTGCTTGTTGATGCCCTTGTTGTTGGAGAGCCGGCCGCCCTGTACCACGGTGGTGTGGATCTCGCTGCCGGCCACGCGGTTAACATCGAGCACCAGGCGGCCGTCGTCGAGCAGCAGGCGATCGCCAGGGGCGACGTCGTCGGCCAGAGCCTTGTAGTCGCAGCCGACCCGGCTGGCGTCGCCGGCTTCGCCGTCCAGGGCGACGTCGAGCACGAAGGCCTGGCCTGCCTCGAGTTCCACGGCGCCGTCGCGGAAGCGGGCGATGCGGATCTTGGGGCCCTGGAGGTCGCCCAGGGCGGCCACGCTGCGGCCGAGCCGGGTGGCGATCTCGCGGACCTCGGCGAGCCGGCGGCGATGGTCGTCGGCCGCGCCGTGCGAGAAGTTGAGGCGTACCACATCGACGCCGGCGGCGATCATCCGTTCGAGCACGCCGGGCCTGTCGCTGGCCGGGCCGAGGGTGGCGACGATCTTGGTGCGGCGAGCGGGTAGGGCGGAATGGGGCATGCCGGAGTCTCCTGTGGGCCTGGCGCTTATACCCATCTCCGAGCCCACCG
>NZ_BDEP01000033.1 GCF_001662305.1 Halomonas caseinilytica | reverse complement strand
TGTGTGTTCAAGCAGAAGAAGGCAGACGAGGCGAGCCCTGGTCTAGGTGGCGTGGAGAGGTGGAGAAGAGACCGACACTGTACATACATGGGTCATCATCTAATGTAGTGGGTGCTGGTTCCAACTGGCCTTCAGTTCTTCCACCATAGTTCCTGTCATGATCACACTATGATGGGAAGACCATGCACCAGAACCCGCTATACGAACGTATCCTCGGCCTTTCCACTCCATGGTTCGTCAGCCATGTGGACCTTGATGAGGACAGCGGTCTGGTCGAAGTGCAGGTCGAATGCGAGGCTTCTGCCAGCCTATGCTGTCCCCGGTGTGGCCAACCTTCCCCGCGATACGACAAACGACGCCGTCAGTGGCGACATCTCGACACCTGTCAGTTCCAGACCCAAGTGGTGGCGAATGTGCCACGTGTCCGTTGCCCAGAACACGGCTGCCTGACGATCCAGGTGCCTTGGGCAGAAGGCAATAGTCGTTACACCGCGCTCTTTGAGGCCCTCGTGATTGAGTGGCTGAAGGAGGCGTCGATTCAGGCTGTCAGTCGGCAATTGCAACTGAGTTGGACCGCTATTGACGGCATCATGAAGCGGGCGGTCAAGCGAGGCCTGGCCGCGAGGACATCGCCGGATGTGCGCTTTCTGTCGGTGGATGAGACGGCATTCCGCAAGGGCCATGACTACGTCACGATCCTCTCCAATCACCAAGGGCAGGTGGTTATCGTCGAAGATGGCAAGTCTGCCGATAGCCTGTCCCAGTGCTATCTGGCGCTCACGGAAGCACAACGCGCCAGTATCGAGTCCGTCTCGATGGATATGAGCCCCGCCTATCGCAAGGCAACGTTCGCCCATGTCGAGAAGGCCCACCGCAAGATAGCCTTCGACCACTTTCATATCGCCCAGGCCCTGAACGATGCGCTCCATGCGACGCGCAAGTCTGAACTTCACGCAGTGGATGCCTCACTGCGCCGGGCAGCCCACCAGTCTCGTTACGCTTGGCTGAAGCGCCGGGACCGACTGAGTGAGCGAGAGCGTGCCACACTCAATTGGTTATCAAACCAGTTCTCGAACACCACGATCGCCTGGTATCTCAAGGAAAAGGCTCGGAAGACCTGGAAGGGCAATCGCGTGCGAGGTGCCCGAGCCGCCTGGCAAGAGTGGATTCGTCTAGCCAAGGCCTCAGATATTCGGCCGGTGGTGACCGTCGCCGAGCAAGTGGAAGAGAAGCTCTGGGGCATTCTCAACGCCATGCGGCTGAGAGTTTCCAACGGGCTGGCCGAGGCATTAAACGGCAAGATTCGGGGACTGAGAGTCAGGGCCAAGGGATACCGCAGCAAAGCACGTTTCAAGACGGCGATCCTGTTTCATTTCGGCGGGCTGGAAATGACACCTAACCCACTGAAATAGATGAAGAGCC
>NZ_BDEP01000032.1 GCF_001662305.1 Halomonas caseinilytica | reverse complement strand
ACCTGGCCATGTGGCTGGTTGGGTAGGGAAACACTGCGTAAATGTCTGCGCGTGTAACTCGCTGTGCTATAGCCGTCATCCTTGGCGGCTACCCTGTGGGCCCGTCGAAAGACGGTTCAAATTCGCTCCTGGCGAATTTGTGCGCGGCGCTCGACGATTTATGCAGCGTCTCCCAGGCCGGCCGATATCGGTTGTAGCCGCTCTGCTCGCCGATGCCTGAATGCGGTATCGGCCCGCTTTTCGACGTGACAGACGTAATACTGGAATGGATAGCGCTCTATGAAAATTACCCGACTCAAGACCTGGCAGGTGCCGCCGCGCTGGTTGTTCCTCAAGATCGAGACCGACGCCGGTGTCTATGGCTGGGGCGAGCCTGTGGTGGAAGGGCGTGCGGCCACCGTCGAGGCGGCGGTGCATGAGCTGGCCGATTATCTGGTCGGCCAGGATCCGCATCGCATCGAGCATCTCTGGAATACCTTGTATCGGGCCGGCTTCTATCGCGGTGGGCCGATCCTGATGAGTGCTATCGCCGGTATCGACCAGGCGCTGTGGGATCTCAAGGGGCGTGACCTCGGCGTGCCCGTCCACCAACTGCTGGGCGGGCGGGTCCGCGACCGGATGCGGATGTATGCCTGGACCGGCGGCGACCGCCCGCAGGACGTGGGGGAGGGAGCCAGGGCACTGGTCGATCAGGGCTTCACGGCCTTCAAGATGAACGGCACGCCGGAACTGGCGATCGTCGATTCGCATCGCAAGATCGATGAGGCCGTGGCACGGGTGGCCGAGGCCCGTGACGCCGTCGGGCCCGATGTGGGCATCGGTATCGACTTTCATGGTCGTGTGCATCGGCCGATGGCCAAGGCGTTGCTGCGCGAGCTGGAGCCCTATCACCCGATGTTCGTCGAGGAGCCGGTGGCGCCCGAGCACCTGCCTTGCCTGGCAAACATCGCCGGCGGGCTGGGATATCCGCTGGCCACCGGCGAGCGTCTGCACACGCGCTTCGAATTCCGCGACCTGCTGGCCCAGGGCATGATCGATGTGGTCCAGCCGGACCTGTCGCACTGCGGCGGCATCAGCGAGGGCATGAAGATCGCCAGCCTGGCGTCCTGCCATGATGTGGCGCTGGCGCCGCATTGTCCGCTGGGGCCGTTGACGCTGGCTGCCTCACTGCATGTGGATGCGGTGAATCACAATGCCTTCATCCAGGAACAGAGCATGGGCATTCACTACAACCGTGACAACGACGTCCTCGATTACCTGGTCGACAAGTCGGCCCTGGCCATCGAGGACGGGTTCTGCGCGATTCCCGAAGGCCCCGGCCTGGGAGTAGAAATCGACGAGGCCTTCGTCGAGGAGCGCTCCAAGGTCGGCCATCGTTGGCGCAATCCGGTGTGGACCCATGAGGATGGCTCGATCGCGGAGTGGTGAAGAGGGCAACATGAACGAGACGCAACGCAAGACCCTGGACGAGGCCCTGGAAACGTTGCCACTGGTGGCGATCCTGCGCGGTATCACGCCCGAGGAAGTGGAAGACGTATGTGATGCTCTGATCGGCGCCGGTTTCCGGATGATCGAGATTCCGCTCAATTCGCCGCGCCCCTGGGAGAGCATCGAACGGGCGGTGGCGCATTGTCCGGCCTCGGTGCTGATCGGCGCAGGCACCGTGCTGGAGGTCGCCGATGCCGAACGACTCGAGCGCCTCGGAGCGCCTCTGATGGTCACGCCCAACACGGATTCCGAGGTGGTCCGTGCCGGTGTCGATCATGGGTTGGCGCCGATGATCGGTTGCATGACGCCCAGCGAGGCACTGGCTGCGGCGCGCAGCGGCGCCCGGGCGCTCAAGCTGTTTCCCGCCGCGCGACTCGGGACCGGTTATTTCAAGGACATCAGTGCCATCCTGCCTAGAGCCTTGCCGGTCCTGGCCGTGGGCGGCATCGATCGCAGTAATATGGCCGAGTGGCACGCCGTAGGCGTACGTGGCTTCGGCTTCGGCAGCAATCTCTACACGCCCGGTCGCGGCGCCGAGGAGATCGCCGAGATCGCCACTGACCTGGTCGCCGAGTGGCGCCGGCTCGAGGCTCGGGGGAGCGAGGGATGAGCGAGCGGCTGATCGCCATCGACTGGGGCACCAGCAACTTTCGTGCCTTCCTGGTCGATCGCACCACTGGCGAATGCCTCGACAGTCATCGCTCGGATGCCGGCCTGAGGTCGCTGTCCAGCGAGGCGTTTCCGCATTACTGCCAGGCCCAGGTCGGAGCCTGGCGGGCGGGAGGCCGGGTGCCGGTCTATCTGTCCGGCATGGTCGGTTCGGCCCGTGGCTGGTGCGAGGCGCCTCAACTGGAGGTGCCGGCTTCCGCGACGCAGCTCGCCGCCAGCGTGATGGCGGCTCCCGGGTTGTCCAACGCCTGGATCGTTCCAGGGCTCAAGGTGGTGCGTGACGGCCACGTCGATGTGATGCGTGGTGAAGAAGTGCAGGCCTTCGGTGCCCTGACCCTGCGCGACACGACCTCTGGACTTTGCTGCCTGCCGGGTACCCACAGCAAGTGGGTAAGGATGGAGCAGGACCATCTGACCGACTTCACGACGGCCATGACCGGCGAACTCTTTCATGCCGTGCGCTTTCATACACTGCCTGGCGAGCCCTCTCGGGATCATGCCGCCTTCGACGAGACGGGCTTTCGCCAAGGGCTGGAAGCCGCGATGCATCCCGATGGCCCATTGCATGCGCTTTTCGAGGCACGTAGCCGACACTTGCATGCCGGCCTGGCCGCCGAGGCGGTCGGGGGCTTTCTCTCCGGCGTGTTGATCGGCAATGAAGTGCTTTCACAACGCAAGAAATGGCAGGATACATCGGTGACGCTGGTCGGCTCGACGGCTCTGAACTCCCTCTATCGAATAGCACTGGAGTGGGCCGGGGGAAGTGTCGTCGAAATTTCGAGTGACGATGCGACCCTGGCAGGGCTTTGTGCATTGGCAAGGCGTCATGAAACATGACAATGCATGATATCGATGCTTGATATAATGCGTGGCGAGCTCGTCATTCATTAAAGCTAAAAAGGCGGCCTTTCAGGCCGCCTTTTCAATGGATAATGAAACGATCTTCATGGCCGGCTCGACGCCATGTCGAGGTGGTCGAGAAAAGCGTTGACGATCTCGCGGGGCGTGTCCCGGATATCCCCGCGGAAGGCTTCGTCCCGAGAGGGAACTTCCAGGGTGGCAAGTTGGCTGTCCAGCATGTGGGCGCCGGCAAAGAAGTGCTCGCTGCGACGCTCGAGTCGGTCCATCAACACCGACCGGTCGCCGTGAAGGTAGAGAATGTCCAGGTGAGGGGTGGCGGCGCGCAACTGATCGCGATACCGGTGCTTCAATGCCGAGCAGCCGATCACCAGGGAAATACCCTGTGCTTGATACTCTCGGTAGAGATCGGCAAGCGTCGCCAGCCAGGCTTCCCTGTCGCCATCATTAAGAGGTTGGCCGCGCGACATCTTGGCGATGCTTCCGGGGCTATGATAATCGTCGCCGTCAAGGAAGGTGGCATCCATTGCCGCTGCTACCTGGCGTCCGACATGGGATTTTCCTGACCCTGAAACCCCCATTACAAGAATGCTTTTCGCCTTGGCTATCATGCGGAAATCGCTTTGTTTTCTGACTTGTGAATGGATTCGATTCTAGCACTTTTTCCGGAGGTGATGGGAGTCCTGCTGGGGGAGGGAAGCGCCTCTTTCGCTCGGGTCGGCGATGCGGGGTGCGAGGTGGCGGGCAGATAGTCAGCATTAATGAGAATGATTGGCGTTTTTGATGCCATCGGCAGTGAACGTGTCGCGAACCGACCGATTCTTGCCCGGGAACGTCCGGGGAGGCTTCACATCGAAACCATACAGGACTAAAATGGTCCGCAATCGATCACCTGAGGGGATGGCCCCGGGGAGTCAGGCAGTGTTGAAGCTTTCCAGACTGACCGATTATGCGGCGGTGGTGATGGCCCAGATCGCCCGACATCCCGAGCAGCCGCATGCGGCGGCAGAGCTTGCCGAGGCGGTGTCGCTGCCGCATCCGACGGTCAGCAAGACGCTGAAGATGCTGGTGCGCGCCGGCCTGCTGGAATCCCGGCGCGGCGCGATGGGAGGGTATTCCCTGGCGCGCCCGGCGTCGCGGATTTCCGCCAGCGACATCATCTCGGCCATCGAGGGGCCAGTGGCGATGACCGAGTGCAGTCAGGCGGAAGGCGACTGCGAGCTGGTGTCGGTCTGTGGCGTATCGGACAACTGGCAGCGAGTCTCGTTGGCGGTGCGTGCCTTGCTCGACAGCGTGACGTTGGCTCATCTGGCCGATACGACCCCGATCAAGCTGCCCGTACAGCTACCCATTCAGAGCGTGAGCCTGGCCGCCGAGGCCTGAAAACCGCGACTTCATTACCCGAGGCGAGCCGTGCTCGCCGACCCAACCAGCCCGGGAGGGGACAACATCATGGCAAGTCAGGAAATGGAAGAGCTCGTCCGTCGCGAATACAAGGAAGGGTTCGTGACCGACATCGAGAGCGAGACAGTACCACCGGGTCTGGACGAAGACACCATCGCCTTCATATCGAAGAAGAAGGGCGAGCCGGAATGGATGCTGGAGTGGCGCCTCAAGGCATACCACCAGTGGTTGAAGATGACGCCACCCTCCTGGGCGCACCTGGATTATCCGCCCATCGATTACCAGGCGATCTCCTACTACAGCGCGCCCAAGCGTCCCGAAGACCGTCCGCAGAGTCTCGATGAAGTCGATCCCAAGCTGCTCGAGACTTACGAGAAGCTGGGCATTCCGCTGCATGAGCGTGCTGCGCTTGCCGGCGTGGCGGTGGATGCGGTGTTCGACTCGGTCTCGGTGACCACGACCTTCAAGGAGAAGCTGCAGGAAGCGGGTGTGATCTTCTGCTCGATCTCCGAGGCGATCCGCGATTACCCGGAGCTGGTCCAGCAGTACCTGGGCAGTGTGGTGCCGCAGGGCGATAACTACTTCGCCGCACTCAACTCGGCGGTATTCACCGACGGCTCCTTTGTCTTCGTGCCCGAGGGCGTGACCTGCCCCATGGAGCTGTCGACCTACTTCCGGATCAACGCCGCCAACACCGGCCAGTTCGAGCGTACCCTGATCGTCTGCGAGAGCCGTGCCGAGGTGTCGTATCTCGAAGGCTGCACTGCACCGCAGCGCGACGAGAACCAGTTGCATGCCGCCGTGGTGGAGCTGGTGGCGCTGGATGACGCCAAGATCAAGTATTCCACGGTGCAGAATTGGTATCCCGGCGACGAGGATGGCAAGGGCGGCATCTACAACTTCGTCACCAAGCGCGGTGACTGCCGGGGGGATCGCTCCCACATCAGCTGGACCCAGGTCGAGACCGGCTCGGCGATCACCTGGAAGTATCCGTCCTGCATGCTGCGCGGCCGTGACAGCGTCGGCGAGTTCTATTCAGTGGCGGTGACCAACGGTCGCCAGCAGGCCGATACCGGCACCAAGATGATCCACATCGGCGAGGGCACGCGCTCCACCATCGTCTCCAAGGGCATCGCTGCCGGTCGTTCCGACCAGTCCTATCGTGGCCTGGTCAAGGTCGGCCCGCGTGCCAAGAACGCCCGCAACTTCACCCAGTGCGACTCGCTGCTGATCGGCGATACCTGCGGCGCCCATACCTTCCCGTATCAGGAGATCGGCAATAGTTCCGCCAAGGTGGAGCACGAGGCGACCACCTCCAAGATCGGCGAGGATCAGCTGTTCTATTGCCAGAGTCGCGGCATCGGCGAGGAAGATGCGGTCAACATGATCGTCAACGGTTTCTGCAAGGACGTCTTCCAGGAACTGCCGATGGAGTTTGCCGTGGAGGCGGAGGCGCTGCTGAATGTGACGCTCGAAGGCGCAGTGGGTTAAGGCTCTTGGCCTGACGATTGACGAGATGAGCGCCGGGGACGAGTCGCAGCGAGGGTCATCCGCCATGGATGGCGGATGTAGCGCCCAGGGATGGGGTTACAGCGCACTCGCGACGGCTCTGCGCCGGAACAGCTCATCCACGCTAAAGGGGTGGCGCCATGCAAGGGCACGCCCGATAAGCGCAAACGAATTCATCTATGCGAGCCGCTGCGGCGGCTGATAGCTCAAAAGGTAGTCAACATGCTCGAAGTCAAGGATCTGCACGTCACGGTCGAGGGGTCCGAGATCCTCAAGGGCCTGAACCTGACCATCGGTGCCGGCGAAGTCCACGCTCTCATGGGCCCCAACGGCGCCGGCAAGTCCACGCTGTCGGCCGTCATCGCCGGCAAGGACGGCTATGAGGTGACGAGTGGGTCGATCACCTTCGAAGGACAGGACGTGCTGGAGATGGAAATCGAGGAGCGTGCCCAGGCGGGCCTGCTGCTGGGTTTCCAGTATCCGGTGGAGATCCCCGGCGTGAAGAACATCTATCTGCTCAAGGCCGCGCTCAACGCCCAGCGTGCCGCGCGAGGCGAGGAGGAGATCCCGGCGCCGGAATTCATGAAGCTGGTCAAGGAGAAGGTGGGCTTCATGAAGATGGATGCCAGCTTCCTCCAGCGCGCCGTCAACGAGGGCTTCTCCGGCGGTGAGAAGAAGCGCAACGAGATCCTGCAGATGCTGGTCCTGCAGCCGAAGCTTGCCATGCTCGACGAGATCGACTCCGGTCTCGACATCGATGCCATGAAGGTGGTGGCCGATGGCGTCAACTCACTGCGCGGCGAAGACAAGGGCATCCTGCTGGTGACGCACTATCAGCGCCTGCTGGATTACATCGTGCCCGACCATGTTCATGTGCTGGTCGACGGTCGCATCGTCAAGAGCGGTGACGCCGACCTGGCGCGCGAGCTCGAATCCCGTGGCTACGACTGGGTCGTGGAGGACTCTGCGGCATGAGTGACGAACAGCGCTTTCTCGACCGCCTGGCCGAGCGCAACGCACAGCGTGGAGACGAACCCACCTGGATCGCCGCACGCCGCCAGGCCGGGGCCGCGCGCTTCGAGGCGCTCGGCTTTCCGCATCGTCGCATCGAGGAATGGAAGTACACTGACGTGCGCGATATCGCGCGCAGTGACTTTGCCCTGGCCACCGACGCCGAGTTTTCGCCGGCCACGGCAGCGGCCCTGACCCTGCCGTTGGACGCCTATCGCCTGACCTTCGTCGATGGCGTGTTCGCGCCGGCATTGTCGGATCTGGGCGCGCTGCCCGAAGGCGTGCAGGTGTTGCCCCTTTCGCGAGCCCTGGAAGAGAACCACGAGGCCGTGGGTGGACCACTCGGCCGCCTCACCGGCGTCGATTTCTCGTCCTTCGCGGCCCTCAATACCGCCTTCATGGAAGAGGGCGCGGTGGTACGACTGGCACCGCGAACCGTGGTGGACAAGCCGATCGTGCTGCAATTCCTGTCCCGGGCCGGGGAGCAGGAGGTGATGAGTCATCCGCGCATCCTGGTCGAGGCCGGCGGGCGCAGCGAGGCCACCCTGATCGAGCACCACGTGGGCGAGGACGGCGCTGCCAACTTCACCAACCTGGTGGAGGAGATCATTCTCGAGCGGGGGGCGATCCTGACCCACTACAAGCTCCAGGAGGCGCCACTCAAGGATCGCCACATTGCCAGTATCCACATCGAGCAGGCCCGCGACAGCCGCTATGTCTCCTTCAACCTCAACCTCGGGGGCGGGCTGGTACGCAACGATCTGGTCAGCGACCTGAACGGCGAAGGCGCCGAGGCGATCTACAATGGCTTGTTCTATGGTCAGGGCCGCCAGCATGTGGACAACCATACCCTGGTCAATCACAACGCGCTCCGCACCTTCTCCCGTGAGAACTACAAGGGCATCCTCGACGACCGCGCCCATGGCGTGTTCAACGGCAAGGTGATCGTCAAGCGCGACAGTCAGCAGATCGAGGCCGAGCAGAGCAACGCCAACCTGCTGCTTTCCGACCGTGCCGAGATCGACACCAAGCCGGAGCTCGAGATCTACGCCGATGACGTCAAGTGCGCCCATGGTGCGACCACCGGCCAGCTCGACGAAGAGGCCGTCTATGCCCTTCGCACACGTGGCATCGATGAGCAGACGGCCCGCGGGCTGTTGACCCTGGCATTCGCCGGCGAGGTCATGGAACTGGTCGACCTCGATGCGGTGTCCGAGCGGGTCGAGCTGGCGGTGGCCGGCAAGCTGCCGGAGCGCTTCAACCTGGCCGGATTGGTGGAAACCGCCTCGGCCTTCAACGAGGGGTGAGTCATGGCCGACTTCAGTGACCTTCAGCTAGATGTGGCGCGGGTCCGTCGTGACTTTCCGATCCTGGATCGCGAGGTGCATGGCAAGCCGCTGGTCTATCTCGACAACGCGGCGACCTGCCAGACCCCGCGTCAGGTGATCGAGGTCTTCGATGACTACTATCGGCGCTATAACGCCAATATCCATCGAGGCCTGCATACCCTGGCCGATGAGGCAACCGCGGCCTTCGAGGGAACCCGCGAGACGGTGCGCGCCTATCTGGGCGCCGCCGAGGCTCGGGAGATCGTCTTCACGCGCGGGACCACCGAGGCGATCAACCTGGTGGCCGCCAGCTGGGGACGAGCCAACCTAGGCCCCGGCGACGAGGTGCTGATATCGCGCCTGGAGCATCACTCCAACATCGTGCCCTGGCAGCTGCTGGCCAGCGAGCTGGGGTTCACCATCAAGGTGATTCCGGTAGACGAGCGCGGCGTGCTGGATCAGGCTGCCTATCGCGACCTGATCGGCGAGCGTACCCGGCTGGTGGCGGTGAACCATGTTTCCAACGCGTTGGGGACGGTCAATCCGGTGGCTGACATGGCGAGCCTGGCCCACGAGCATGGTGCGCTGATCATGGTCGACGGTGCTCAGGCCGCGCCGCATCAGCCCATCGATGTCCAGGCGCTCGGTGCCGATTTCTACGCCTTTTCCGGCCACAAGGTCTATGGACCCACCGGGGTCGGGGCCCTCTACGGTCGTGCGGAACTGCTCGAGGCCATGCCGCCCTGGCAGGGCGGTGGCGAGATGATCAAGACCGTCTCCTTCGAGACGCCCACGACCTTCGCCGACATTCCCCACAAGTTCGAGGCGGGAACGCCGGCAATCGCCGAGGTGATCGCCCTGGGACGAGCCCTGGCGTGGGTGAACGAGATCGGGCTGGGCCTGATCCAGGCCTGGGAGACGCGCCTGCTCGAGCATGCCACCGAGGGCGTGGCGTCGATCGAGGGCCTGCGCGTGCTGGGGACCTCGCCGGACAAGGCCGCGGTGCTCTCCTTCGTCGTCGATGGTGCCCATGCCCAGGATATCGGGCTGTTGATCGATCAACTGGGGGTGGCGATACGCACCGGCCATCACTGCGCTCAGCCGCTGTTGTCGCACTTCGGGGTCGATGCCACTTGCCGTGCTTCCTTCGCTGCCTACAACACGCCCGAGGAAATCGACATCTTCGTCGAAGGACTCGAGCGAGTCGTGGGCATGTTGCGCTGAAGGGGAGCGAGGAAATCCATGAGTGATATCGACGCACTGTCCGGCGTGACCAAGGGGCAGGTGCTGCCCCTGCAGCGCGATGTGGAGGCCATCTCCATTCCCTTCGGCAAGACGGAGACCCTGCCCGAGGACAGCGAGGTCACCGTCATGCAGGCCAAGGGCGGAACGGTCAGCGTGGGCCTCGAGGGGCGCATGTACCTGATCGAGGGCAGTGAGCTTGATGCCCTCGGGCTCGAGGCGGTACCGCGACCGACCCTGCCGGAAGACGCTTCGGAGGAAGATATCGAGGCGTTCGTCTGGGATCAGCTGCGAACCTGCTATGATCCGGAAATTCCGGTCAACATCGTCGAGCTGGGACTGGTCTACGGTTGTCGCATCGAGCGCTTGATTACCGGTGAACGACTCGTCACCATCCGTATGACGCTGACCGCTCCGGGCTGTGGCATGGGCGATGTGATCGCCGCCGATGCGCGCAACAAGATTCTGGGCGCCCCTCAGATCAGCAAGGTGCACACCGAGATCGTCTTTGATCCACCCTGGAGTCGCGAGATGATGAGCGACGAGGCCAAGCTCGAGCTCGGTATGTTCTGAGAGCGTGCCGGCCTCGTCCATGCGCTGCATCGAACGCCCCGTCGCCGGCGAGATGAGGCGGCGCCCAAGAGCCTCCATGACCGGGGAAGTCGATGCCCTCGCTACCGTGGAAAACGTTCCGGATCCTGCTGATGTCACTCGGTGGGGGAACCCTGCTGGCGATGTTGCTGTTTCTGGCCGTTAACCTGTGGATGCTGACCAGTACCCGCAGCCGTATCGATCTCGAGCTGTCGCAGTGCCAGCCCGAGCGGGTTGGTATCGTCTTCGGGACATCGCACTGGACCCGCAGTGGCGCGCGCAACCCCCACTTCGAGGGGCGCATGCGCGCCGCGGCCAGCCTGGTACATGACGGGCGGGTCGCGCATCTGCTGCTGTCGGGAGACAATAGCACTCGCTACTATAACGAGCCGGTGACCATGTGGAAGGATCTGCGTGGTCGTAACATCCCGGATGCGGTCATGACCCTCGATTATGCCGGCTTCAGTACCTTCGATACCCTTGCCCGGGCCCGGGATGTCTTCGCGGTGAAACGCGCTTTGCTGGTTACCCAGTCCTGGCACCTGCCGAGAGCCTTGTTCATCGCCGATGCGCTGGGTATCGAGGCACGTGGCTGCGCGGCACCGGAGCGACCGTCGGACAGTACCCTGCGTTTGAGGGCCAGGGAGTGGGTCGCGCGAGTGGCGACGCTGGGGGATCTGTATCTATGGGGCCGCGAGCCGCATTTCCTGGGCCCGATGGAGCCCCTGGAGATCACGCCTCGCCGCGGCCCGGTCAGCGCTTCTGGCGCTGCTTCTGAAGACGATACAGCTCGCGAATCAACGAACGACAGTTCCGCCAGCACTCCTCGATGACCGGTTCGATGGCATCGGGCAGCGGATGGGTCAGCAGCGTCGAGAGGGCCTGCATCAACACCCGTTCCTGTTCGAGCAGCTCGTTGATCAGCACTTGGCTGTCGTTGCCGACAAAGCTCTTCAGTCGGCTCCAGAGCCACATGTAGTCGTCGCGCTCGACGTCGGCATCACGAGGGAGAAGGTTGAGATGGCGACGGGCCAGCGCCTGCAGTTCGCGCATCAGCCGGCCACGTTCCTCGAAGTGGGGCTTGAGCGCGTCGCGCAGGCTCGGCTGCAAACGCTCGAGATTGTCCTGGAAATAGTCGATGCTGTCGGCCAGTGCTTCGAGGGCACTGTCCATCGCCACCTGGCGATTATCAAGAAACATGTGCGTTCACCTCCTCCGGTGACGCAGATTGTGGGGGTGTCGCGGTACTTTTGCCACCCCCGTTCGGCATTAAATCTCGGTTTCGGGCTTAGCCTTTAGGCTTGGGGGGGGTCTTGCGTTTCGGGGCCGAGCTCTTTTCCAGGTGCTCGATGATCAGCCCGGCAATGTCCTTGCCGGTGGCGGCCTCGATTCCTCGCAGACCCGGCGATGAGTTAACCTCCATGATCACCGGCCCGTGGTTGGAGCGCAGCAGGTCGACGCCGGCCACCTTCAGGCCCATGGCCTTGGCGGCGCGTATTGCCGTGGAACGCTCCTCGGGGGTGATGCGAATGACGCTGGCGCTGCCGCCGCGGTGCAGGTTGGAGCGAAACTCCCCCTCGGCCGCCTGGCGTTTCATGGAGGCCACGACCTTGTCGCCGATGACGAGGCAGCGGATATCGGCTCCCTGGGCTTCCTTGATGTATTCCTGGACCATGATGTTGGCCTTCATGCCCATGAAGGCCTGGATCACCGATTCGGCGGCCTGGTTGGTCTCGGCCAGTACCACACCGATTCCCTGGGTGCCTTCCAGCAGTTTGATGACCAATGGAGCGCCTCGCACCATGGTGATCAAATCCGGGATATCGTCGGGCGAGTGCGCGAAGCCGGTCACCGGCAGGCCGATCCCCTTGCGCGAGAGCAACTGCAGCGAGCGCAACTTGTCCCTGGAGCGGGTAATCGAGACGCTGTCATTGAGCACCTGGGTGCCCATCATCTCGAACTGGCGCAACACCGCACAGCCGTAGAAGGTGATGGAGGCGCCGATACGGGGAATCACCGTGTCGAAGGATTCGAGCTTCTGCCCCTTGTAATGGATGGAAGGGTGATGAGAGGCAATACTCATGTAGCACCGCAGGGTATCGACGACCCGGGCCGTGTGGCCCCGGGCCTCGGCGGCCTCCACCAGGCGGCGCGTGGAATAGAGGTTGCGATTGCGTGACAGCAGCGCGATGTGCATGACGGAATCTCCGTTGACAGGATCGGAGAGCAGGGTGAGCCTCAGGGCTCACCGTGCAGGAAGCCGGCGCCGGGCGCCACCAGCAGCCGGCGCAGGGCACGACGGCCCAGCAGCATCGGGTGGCGCATGTCGCGACGATCGGTGAGCGTCAGCTCGACCGGAAATTCCAGCTCACCCAGTTGCATGGGGGTGCGGATGACGTAACGCCACTCGGACTGGCCGTTGGAACTGGTGACACGGCGTCGGTCATGGAGCGGGAGGCGCTGCTCGTGGGGCGGACTTGCCGGACCTCCACCGCGCGTTGTAAAGCGCACCCAGGGGTGACCGTCATGCTCGAAGGTCTCGATGTCCTCGGCATGGAGCGCTGAGGTGCGTGCGCCGGTGTCGGCCTTGGCGCACAGTGTCAGGTTCAGCGCTGGCAAGGTGACCATCTCGCGGCGGCCAATCACCGCCTTGGCCTGATAGGGCAGCTCCTTCATGGCGCTTGGTGCCTCCTGTGGTTCAACGGGAAAGGCCAGCCAGGCGGCGGCCGATGGCGGATGCCGGCTCGGCGTCGCGCAGTGTCATCAGAACGGGCAGGCGCAGGCGAGGGATCAACGCCAAATCGCGTGCCACGGCGGTGAAATCGGCCCGGGGCTCTTCTGCCAGACGGAGCAGGAAGCGCGGGAGACGCTGGCCATCCTCCAGATGATGCCAGCCCCGGCCTGCCATGGCCGCCAGAAGATCGGGGCCGCACGCCTCGGTGTCGGCCAGCAGGGCGTCGTACCAGTCGCCCACCCACGTGGCTTCGGCGCCACTGACGGCTCGCACACAGGCGCAGAAGCCTTCGATGTCGCCGGTCTCGGCGGCCTTCTCGCCGCGTTGCCGCAGCGCATCGGCGAGCTCGTCACCGATGGCGACATGCTCCAGACAGTAGCATAGCGATACCAGGACCTCATCGGGCAGTGTTGGCAGGGTGTCGGCCAGCCGTTTCTGCTGGTCCGTATCCATGCGCGATGCGAAATCGGCCAGGCCCTGCAGGCCGAGCGCTCGCCAGTCCAGCGCCTGTTGCCCCTCTAGGTAAGCCTCCACCGGCTCCAGATGCTGGCTTGCTGGTTGATCGAGATCGTGACTCGCCCGAGCATGGAGCATGGCCTGGAAGGTCGTCGAGGGCGTGAAGGCCAGGGGATTGTCCTTCATCAGGTTGTCGATCCCGCTGCTATCCTCACGACCGAGACCCTCGACATTTCGGCCCAGAGTTTCCAGCAAGCGTTGCAGGAAGGCGTCCCGTGGGGCCGGGTCGAGCATTCCCTGTTCATCCAGGGGCAGGGCCAGGAACCAGATGAGGGGATCGTCGAGATCCCCCACCCGGAACACCATGGCCAGCCGTGCTTGTCCCTGCCAGGGAGCGGGCCAGGGACGTTCATCCTGTTCCAGCTCGCGCAATGTGTCGAGTGGGCAGGGCTCAACCCGGCGCCCCAGATGATAAAGCTTCACCTCGGCGCCGGTACGGACAAAGAAGTCATGTAGGCTGTCGATCGATTGCATGCGGTCTCCCAGGCTCGAAGCGTGCACTCTACATCGAGACCCAACCTCTGTCAGCCAACGCGGTACCGATTGGCAGGGCGATGATCATTCATTGATCAATGGCTCGAAAGGCCCATGATCTCTTGCCAGGCCAGACCTGTTCAGTGGTTATCCACAGGGACGTTCAGGACTTCTGTGCATGACATGACTGTGTCTCGAGGCTATGACAGGCATAATCAGCAGCTATTGGCCGCAGAGGGGGATTTTTCATACGGTTTGTGTAAAAATGGAATATGAAAAAGGTTTTTTATTCCTGATTTCTCTTTGTGGCGCGTAATGACAGGAGACCCATCATGTTGCGATTCCCAGGTTTTGCACGACACATCGCTCTGGCCCTGGTGTCCGCCGGGGCCATTACCGTGGCCGGCACGGCCCAGGCCGACGCTGAACCTCTCAAGGTCGGGATGTCCGGCGGCTATTTTCCGTTCACCTTCGTCGAGCAGGACACCCTGAAGGGTTTCGAGGTCGACGTGATGGAAGCCGTGGCCGACGAGATGGGCACCGAGGTGGCGTTCGAGACCGCCAATTTCTCCGGGCTCTTCGGCATGCTCGAGTCCGGGCGTATCGATACCATCGCCAACCAGATCACCATCACCGAGGAGCGCCAGGCCAAGTATGCCTTCACCGAACCCTATGTCTACGATGGGGCTCAGGTGGTGGTCAAGAAGGGCAACGAGACGATCTCCGGCGTCGAGGATCTGCGTGGAAAAAGTGTAGCGGTGAACCTGGGCTCCAACTATGAACAACTCTTGCGTGAGTTGCCCTATGCCGACGAGATCGATATCCGCACCTACGAGAGCAACATCGAGCAGGATACCGCCCTGGGCCGTGTGGATGCCTTCGTCATGGATCGGGTAAGTGCCAGCCAGGTGATCAAGGATAAGCCATTGCCGCTCGCACTGGCCGGCAAGCCGTTCTCGGAGATCCGCAATGCGCTGCCGTTCCGCGATACCGACGAAGGACGCGCGATGCGTGATCGAGTCGAGCAGGCGCTTGAGGCCTTGCGTGAGGACGGCACCCTGACGGAAATCTCCGAACGCTGGTTCGGTACCGATATCACGCGACCCTGATACGGTGCCGTGCCCGTTATGAATGTTCTCGATTTCGACTACATGCTGGGGCTGGTGCCCATCCTGTTGAGTTACCTGCCGCTGACCCTCGAGATGGCGGCAGCGGGGATGGCGCTGGCCCTCGTGCTGGCTTGCGGCCTGGCGGTGATCCGGGTGCTGAGAATCCCGGGGTTGAATGCGGCCACCATGCTGTTCATCTCCTTCTTCCGCGGCACCCCGCTACTGGTGCAGCTGTTTCTGTTCTATTACGGCTTGCCCCAGCTACTGGCCTTCCTGACCCAGATCAATGGCATCACGGCCACGATCATGGGGCTGACGCTGCACTTTTCGGCCTACATGGCGGAGTCGATCCGTGCGGCCATCGTTGGCGTCGACCGCAGCCAGACCGAGGCCGCCCTGTCCATCGGCATGACCAACGGTCAGCTGATGCGTCGCATCGTCTTGCCCCAGGCAACGCGGGTGGCGGTGCCCACCTTGATGAACTATTTCATCGACATGATCAAGGCGACGTCGCTGGCCTTTACCCTGGGAGTCACGGAACTGATGGGCGCGACCCAGAAGGAAGCGGCCGGCAGCTTTCTGTACTTCGAGGCCTTTCTCACCGTAGCGGTGGTCTACTGGATCATCGTCGAGTTGCTGGCCTGGGGGCAGCGCCGACTGGAGACCCGACTCAACAAGGCATACCGCAGATGATCGAAATAGCCAATCTGGTCAAGCGCTTCGATGGCACGCCGGTGCTCGACGGCATTGATCTCACCATCGAGCGTGGCGAAATCATCGTGGTGATCGGCCCTTCCGGGACCGGCAAGTCGACCCTGCTGCGTTGCTTGAATTTCCTCGAGCGGCCGGATGCCGGCAAGTTGACCCTTGGGGACCTGCAGATCGACGTCACGCGCGCCAGTCGAGCCGACATCCTGGCGGCGCGCCGGCGCACGGCCTTTGTTTTCCAGAACTATGCGCTGTTCGCCAACAAGACGGCGCTGGAAAACATTGCCGAGGGGCTGATCGTGGTCAACCGCTGGCCCAAGGCGAAGGCGCATGCTCGGGCCAGGGAGATTCTCGAGCGCATCGGGCTGGCCGACAAGGCGGATGCCTATCCGGCCTCGCTCTCCGGCGGGCAGCAGCAACGCGTGGGCATCGGCCGTGCCATGGCTGCCCAGGCTGAGGTGATCCTCTTCGATGAGCCGACATCATCGCTCGACCCGGAATGGGTCGAGGAAGTGCTGGCCCTGATGAAGCAGCTCGCCACCGAGCGCCAGACCATGCTGGTGGTGACCCACGAGATGGGGTTTGCCCAGGATGTGGCAGATCGAGTGGTGTTCATGGAAGGCGGTCATATCGTCGAGCAAGGGCCTCCCTCGCGGCTGTTCAATGCCCCCGAGGATCCTCGCACGCGGGATTTCCTGCGCAAGGTGCTGGCCGGTCAACCAAAGGCGCTCTGAGCGATGTTGGCCCAAGAGGGGCTGTCGCGGGATAATGGCGCCATTGATCGACTGGAGAAATATCCCATGAATGTTCACGAGGAACTCGACACGGCGCTGCGCGAGCTCGAGTCCACCATGCGAGCCGCCAACCTGTGGCGCGTGGAGCGTCCCGAGCCGGCAGCCTTCCAGAGCGCCCAACCGTTCTGCATCGATACCATGAGCCTGCCGCAATGGCTGCGTTTCGTGTTCATTGCCCGGCTCGATGCATTGGTCGAGGCGGAAAGCCCGATGCCGGCGAGTTGTGATGTAGCCCCGGCGGTGGAGGCGTATCTGACTCAGGAAGGAGCGCGCAACAGCGACCGGATCCTGATGGGCAAGGCCGTCGAGCGCATCGATCAACTGGTTACCGACAACTGAGAGAACGTGGATACGTCCGGTGCCTGGGCGGGCCACCATCGGCCGTATCGATCGACAGCCTCTGAGGTGTGAATGCCTTACTATTTCGCTTATGGCAGCAACATGAACCCGGCGCGAGTCGAGGCACGCATCGGTGCTACCCGGCGTGCCTTGCCGGGGGTGCTGGTCGATCACGTGCTACGGTTCGACAAGGCCTCGAAGGTGCCCGGTATCAGCCATGCCAACGTAGCTCCTCGGCAGGGGGCGCGTGTCGAAGGGGCGCTTTTCGAACTGGTGTCTCCCGAGCAGATCCATGACATGGATCCCTTCGAGGGATACCCGCACGATTATCGTCGCCATCGCCTGTCGGTCGAGACCGCTGAAGGCGCCATCGAGGCTTGGGTCTACATCGCCACGCCGGGTACGACCGCGGGAGCCTTGCGTCCCGCCCAGGAGTATCTCGAGCACCTGTTGCATGGCCAGGCGTTCCTCTCGGCCGAGTATCATGCCCGGCTGTCCGAGGTGCCGACAGTCGCCGGGCTGGATGACGAGACGCTGGCGGCCCTGGGCTTGTCGCGGCACAGCCATCGCTGAAGAGCCTTCTTGCTCGCGCAGGAACGACGAGGCCCTCCGATGTTGTCGGAGGGCCTCGTTGGTGGGCAGGCAATGAAAACGCCGCCGGACATGCCGGCGGCGTGGTTCGATGAGCGCGCGGCTTAGAAGCGGTAGGTCAGGCCGCCACCGACGGTGAGGGGATCGAGCTCGACCTTGCCCGCACCGTGGCCATGCATGTCGACGTCGCTGTCCACATCGGCGTAGTTGGCAAAGGCGCCGATCATGAAGTGGTCAGTCAGGGCCAGGTCCACGCCCACTTGGCCGGCGGCACCGTAGGAGTGATCGAGGTCCATGCCACTCACCGACTCATTGGAGAAGTGAGTGTAGTTGAGGCCGACACCCGCGTAGGGCTGGACCCGTGAGTCCGTACCACCCAGCGGATAGTAGTTGGCCATCAGGTTGACCGGGGTGCGGTCGAAGTGGCCGCCGGCCATGTCATGCTCGACAGCCTCGGTGCCGTTGAGCTCGACGCCGAACTTGTCGGTGAACAGGTAGCCAAGGCCGTAGGCGATGCCTTGCTCGTCGGACACATTGATGTCCTGGTTGGCGATCTCGCCGTTGTCGCTCTTCACGTCGGACTTGGCATAGCCGCCGCGGACATAGATGTCGCCTGCTTGATAAGCCATGGCTGCCTGGGTGGCGAAAAGGCCGATGGCGGCAAAGGCGGTAGCAGAGATCAGTCGAGTCGCTTTCATGAGGGGATCCTCCCTGTGGTGTTTCGGATGCTGACGTCGGCACGACTGTCGGCGTCATTCGCATCGTTCAGGAAGAATTATAGGAAACACTGTTTCTAAACGTCTTGTAAAAAAAATCTATGGTGTAGATAGCAATATATGGGGGGAATCAATGGAACTTTTCGCTAATGACGGCAATAAGAGACATCTCTTGTACAATATTTGCACATTGTGAATCATGACTCGCTAGCCGGCCAGGAATCGTCTTCACTGAAAGCGTGAAGACGGCGGTGGAGGCGACCGTGATGGTTTGGCCCCGGATCTCTCGAGCCCACCTCGATACCGGAACCTTGTTACTGGCAGCCGGCCTTTCGGCCTGGTTGCTGTGGCGCCCCGAACTGATACAGGGATTGCCGCTGGGCCTGCGCCTGCCCTTGGTGGTCCTGGGGTTCTGGGCTCTCGGCACCTCGTTCGCTCGGCCGCTGGTCGAGGAGGTGGGCATGCACCGGTTGGAAAGGCTGGTCAATGCTGGCTGGAGCCATGGAGCCTTGTGGGGGTTCGCTCTGGTACTCGTCGGACGTGCCTGGCTGCTTTAGCCGGCGACCAAAAAGGGCTCCCGCAGGAGCCCTCTTGTCGCTTCACGAGCGCGCTACGCGCGTTGTCAGCGAGAGATATGCTTGTATTCACCGGCATCGCTGGTCACGCTGCTCACCACCAGAATGGCAATGAAGGCGGCGATGAAGCCGGGGATGATCTCGTACACACCGGGACCGCCCATGAACTCGGCGTTCCAGCCCAGCGAGATCCAGATCATGACGGTGGCGGCACCCACGATCATGCCGGCGATGGCGCCTGCGCCGTTCGTGCGCGACCACATCAGCGACAGAATGATGAGCGGGCCGAACGCCGCGCCGAAGCCTGCCCAGGCGTTACTGACCAGCCCCAGCACCTGGGAGTTCGGGTCCGAGGCAATGACGGCGGCAATGATCCCCACCAGGATGACACTGATTCGGCCCACGCCGACGGTTTCCTTTTCCGTTGCCTCCTTACGCAGGAAGAGACGATAGAAATCCTCGGTCAGTGATGAAGACGCCACCAGGAGTTGGCTGGAAATGGTGCTCATGATCGCAGCAAGCAGCGCCGCGTAGAGGAAGCCGGTGACGAGCGGATGGAACAGCAGGTTCGCCAGGATGATGAAGATCGTTTCCGGATCCTGGATATCCATGCCATTACGGACCGCATAGGCCCGGCCGAACAGCCCCAGAGAGACCGCGCCGATCAGGGAGATGAGCATCCAGCTCATGCCGATGTTACGGGCCACGGGAACATCCTGCAGTTTCCGGATGGCCATGAAGCGCACAATGATGTGCGGTTGCCCGAAATAGCCCAGCCCCCAGGTCACTGCAGACAGCCAGCCGATGAAGGTCAGTCCCTCCGTCCACGACAGCAGGGTAGGGTCGACCTCATTGAGGGTTTGTGACGCTTGGGCGAAGCCGCCGCCGCCTTCGCCAAAGAGCACCACCGCCGGCATGATCACCAGGGCCAGCATCATGATGCAGCCTTGCACGAAGTCCGTCATGCTCACGGCCAGAAAGCCACCCACGACGGTATAGACGAGCACCACGCCCAGCGTGATGATGATGCCCGATGCATAGTCGCTCAAACCGCCAATGTTGAGGATGCCGGAAAACGCGCTTTCGAACAGCTTGCCGCCTGCCACCAGGCCTGAGGCCGTGTAGATCGCAAAAAACACAACGATGACGACCGCCGACACTGTTCTCAACGACATGGCTCGGGTCGGAAAGCGGTTGGCCAGGAACTCCGGAATGGTGATCGCATTGCCATAGTGGACCGTCTGTTCGCGAAGTCGCGGTGCGACCAGCACCCAGTTGAAGAAGGCGCCCACGAGCAGGCCGATGCCGATCCATGCAGAGCCCAGGCCGGAGGCGAACATCGCCCCGGGCAGGCCCAGCAGGAGCCAGCCGCTCATGTCCGATGCACCGGCTGAAAGGGCAGCCACCTGGGGGCTGAGGCCTCGGCCACCCAGGATGTAATCTTCGGATGTGGAGGTCGCCTTGCGCATGGCATACACGCCGATGGCGACCATGAGCGCAAAGTAAGCGAATAGACTGATCCAAACACCAATAGCCATAAAAACTTCTCCAGTTTATTAGGCCGGACGTAGCTCCGACGGATTGTTGGTACGTATGCAGGCCAGCACGTCGACGGCGAGCATCATGCCCGAGGAGCGTGCGACCATAAAGCCGGCGGTGGCACGCTTTTCCATCATGAGTGGCTCCCCTTGGTTTGTTGTTGTTGACAATGCCCGAGGCTCAATCGTCCCCCATGGCAAGCAGTGACGCATTGCCGCCCAGGGCGGCGGTGTTGATGGTCACGGTCTTTTCCGTCGCGAACCGCAGCAGGTAGTGCGGCCCGCCCGCCTTGGGTCCCGTGCCGGAGAAGCCCTGGCCACCGAAGGGCTGGACACCGACCACGGCTCCGATGATGTCGCGATTGACGTAGACGTTGCCGACACGAATCCGGCGGGCGATTTCCTCGGCGAAGGATTCGTTGCGGCTGTGCACGCCGAAGGTCAGGCCATAACCGCGGGCATTGATCGAGTCGATGACGTCGTCCAGCTCCTGGGACTTGTAGCGCACGATGTGCAGGATCGGCCCGAACTGTTCACGCTCGAGTGCCTCGATGCCATCGATCTGGAAGGCCGTCGGCGCGATGAAGGTGCCATCGGCGGTATGGGTGGCGTCGAGCCTCGTCTCCGCGATCAGGCGTCCCTCGCCCTTGAGCTTGTCGATATGTGCCTGCAGGCCTTTGCGCGCTTCCTCGTCGATCACCGGTCCCACGTCGGTGCCCAGGTCGCGCGGGTCACCCACATGCAGTTCGGCCATGGCACCCTTGAGGATCTCGATGACCCGGTCGGCGACGTCGTCCTGCAGGTACAGGACGCGCAGGGCGGAACAGCGCTGGCCGGCACTCTGGAAGGCCGAGTGGATGACATCGTTCACGACCTGCTCGGGCAGGGCGGTGGAATCGACGATCATGGCATTCATGCCGCCGGTCTCGGCCACCAGGGTGGGCAGCGGGGCGTTCTCGCGATTGGCCAGGGAACGGTTGATGACCTGGGCGGTGTCGGTGCCGCCGGTGAAGACCACGCCGGTGATGCGTGGATCGCCAGTCAGCACGCTGCCCACGGTGGGGCCATCGCCAGGCAACAGTTGCACCACGTCTCGGGGCATGCCGGCCTGATACAGGAGCTCGACGACCCGGTGGGCGATGATGGAGGTCTGTTCCGCGGGCTTGGCCAGGACGGTGTTGCCGGCCACGGCGGTGGCCACCATCTGGCCGCAGAAGATCGCCACCGGGAAGTTCCAGGGGCTGATCGCCGCGAAGACGCCCTTGCCGCTCATCACCAGCTCGTTGGATTCGCCCGTCGGGCCCGGCAGCTGGATCGGCTCGCCAAAGAGTTCCTCGGCCTTGGCGGCGTAGTAGCGACAGAAGTCCACGGCTTCACGAATCTCGTCGACGCCGTCGGTGAGCAGCTTGCCGCCCTCTCGGGAACACAGTGCCATCAGTTCGGGCATGTGCTCTTCCATCAGCTCGGCGAAGCGGCGCAGGATGGCGGCTCGATCGGCGACCGGGGTGGCGTCCCAGCGCGGGAAGGCCGCCCAGGCGGCATCCACGGCGCGCTCGGCTTGCTCCTTGCTGGTCCAGAGCACGCTGCCGACTGTCTTGCGGCGGTCATAGGGGCAGGTGACGTCATGCACCAGTGCCGGGTCGGTGGCGACGTCGAAGGCCAGTAGTGGACGTGCCTCGTAGGTGGTATCCATGCACTGCTTCATGGCCCGCATCAGCGGGTCGTAGTGGCTGCGGATATTGAGATTGACGCCCCGGGAGTTGAGACGCTTCTCGCCGTAGATGTCGCGTGGCAGAGGGATCTGGGGATTGGCGAGGCTGTCGTGGTGACGCAGCGTTTCCACTGGGTGCACGCACAAAGATTCCACCGGCACCTTGGGGTCGACCAGCTGGTGGACGAAGGACGAGTTGGCGCCGTTCTCGAGCAGGCGGCGCACCAGGTAGGGCAGCAGATCCTTGTGGGCGCCCACCGGTGCGTAGATGCGGCAGTAGGTTCCCTGGGGAGCCCGCTTGAGCGCGGCGGCATAGAGTGCCTCGCCCATGCCGTGGAGGCGCTGGAACTCGAAGGGGCGGTCAGCCTCGTTGGCCACCTCGAGGATGGTGCTGATGGTGTGGGCGTTATGGGTGGCGAACTGCGGGAAGATTCGTCCTCGGGTGGCATCCGAGAGCAGGAAGCGCGCGCACACCAGATAGGCGACATCGGTGGCTGCCTTGCGTGTGTAGACCGGATAACCCTCGACGCCGAGCTGCTGGGATTCCTTGATCTCGGTGTCCCAGTAGGCACCCTTGACCAGTCGCAGGGGAATGGCATCGCCTTGGGTCTCGGCCAGGCGATTGATGTAGTGCAGCACCGGCAGGGCGCGCTTGGCGTAAGCCTGGACGACCAGGCCGAAATGTCCCCAGCCACGGCAGGTATCGTGCTCGTAGACGGCGCGGAACACTTCCAGAGAGAGTTCCAGGCGGTCGACTTCCTCGGCATCGATGGTCACGGCGACATCGCGTTCGCGAGCCATGGTGACCAGCTCCAGAGTGCTGGCGACGAGCTCTTCGAGGATCTGCTCACGACGGCCGAACTCATAGCGCGGATGCAGTGCGGAGAGCTTGATGGAAATCGACGGTGGCGGTGTCTTGTCCGACAGTCGGGCGCTGGCCTTGCCGACTCGCTCGATGGCGCGGGCATAGTCGTCGAAGTAACGCTTGGCGTCGTCGCGGGTCCGGGCAGCTTCTCCCAGCATGTCGTAGGAGTAGGTGTAGCCCTTGTCGAACAAGGGTTTGGATCGCTTGAGCGCCTCGTCGATGTCACGCCCCAGCACGAACTGCTTGCCCATGACCTTCATCGCCTCGACCATGGCCCGGCGGATCACTGGCTCGCCCATGCGGTTGACCATCTTGTTGATGAAGCCGGAGGGGCGCCCTTCGTGAGGCTTGTCCATGGTCACCACGCGGCCCGTCATCAGCAGCCCCCAAGTGGAGGCATTGACCATCCAGGACTCGCTCTGACCCAGGTAGGATTTCCAGTCGGCAGGGCCGAGCTTGTCCTCGATCAAGGCATCGGCGGTGGCCTTGTCGGGAATGCGCAGCATGGCTTCTGCCAGGCACATCAGCATCAGGCCTTCATGGGTATCCAGGCTGTATTGCTGGAGAAGCTCGTCGATGGTGTCCACCGCCGTGTCCATCTCGCGGATCTCGCGCACCAGTTCCGCCGTCTTGTCGGCGATGCGCGCGAAGTCGCGCTCGTTGGCATCGAGCGCCTTGATCAGTTCCTCGACATAGGCCTCCTCGTCGACCACATAGTGATCGCTGATATTGGCGAAAAGCGTATCGAGTTCCTGGCGCCAAGTGGCGTTATCCAGCATGTCGTTGGCATTGAGCATGAATCTTCCCCGGTCTGAAGCCCGTCGTCACAGGAGGTGGTTCGTTCCGCCGGCATCAGCTGTCGGCGGACCAAGGGCATCCTATGAGAGTAGGGGGCATTGTTGGGCTCTGCTTGTCGAATCCACGGATGGATTTGACGATTTCAATGCTGTTAACGAAATATGAAGAAAAGGTTAGACGTTCGTCTAATCGTGAAGCGCCGGTGCGCCGAGGGATCGGGACGGTGCGGAGCGCAAGCGGCTCGGGGGATGCCCGAAGGCGCGGCGAAAGGCCCTGGAGAAGGCGCTCTGGTTGGCGAAGCCGGTCAGGGCGGCGATCTCCGAGAGTGGCAGGTGACTCTCGCGGAGCAGGCGTTCCGAGGTATCGAGGCGCCGGCGCAGCACGTACTGCCAGGGTGAGAGGCCGGTCTGATCGCGGAAGCGTGCCGTGAAGTGGGTCTCGCTCAGGCAGGCCTCGGCCGCCAGGTCGGCGACTCGCAGAGGCGCCCCCAGGTGGCGGTCGATGAAGCGATCCAGAGCGGCAAGATCGAGATGGCGCCCCCGAGAGGGCGGCTCCTGGGCCAGACGGGCATGCAGGGAGCCGAGCAGTGTCGTGGCCAGACGTTCCTGCTGCAAGGCGCTCAGTCGACCTTGCTGGGAAAGCAGCCCCAGCTCGTGAATCATGAAGTCAAGGTAGCGCTCCAGGGGAGCATCCAGCGAGAAGAAGCGAGGGGCGTCGAACAGGCGTACCAGCTCATGCTGATGGCCGGTGAGCGACAGCGCATCTTCCGGCAGGTCGAGGATCAGTTGGTGGTTGTCGCCGGTGCCGGCGTAGTAGTGGACGTGGTTGGCCGGCACGATACAGCCGGACAGTGCCGAAATGGAGCCTCCAAGCCCTTCGATCTCGAATTCCGCCTGGCCGCGCAAGCCGATCACGATCTGATGGAAGTCATGGGCATGGTGATGAACGGCGGTGTCTAGGGGGATCTGGCGGATCGCGCTGGTCATCGCGGGCCTCCGGCGGGGCGAATCCGTGGCATGCACGCTGACATGATAACGGATTCCGCGTTGACGCTCATTCCCCTTCCCGATCACGCCTGAGTCGGGTGCGCGCCGCCAGGTGATCGCGCAGGGCGGCAAGCTCCGCCTGGCCGTCGGCATCGAGAAGCGGCTTGCCCCTTGCCACGCGTCCGTGACGGCCGTGTTCGTCCATCAAGTAGCGGGCGCGACGGCGAACGCTTTCGAGGTATTCGTCATGGCGGATCGGGTAGCCGATGACGGCATTCCACTCGGTCTCGCCGACGCGATTCTCGAGCGCCTTGTCGAACAGGTTCAGCAGGTGCTCGGGTTCGGTGCGATAGCGCGGCGTATGGGACAACAGCAGGATGACGACCATGCCGCCGAAGATCAGCATGCAGACGGCGAAGACGGTCAGGAACAGGGCCATGGAACGCTCGGGGCCGGCAGGCGGCGCGACAGGCTCGAAAGTGGAGCGGGTGAAGGGAATCCAATAAGCCCGTGGTTAGTAGGTAGACAGCGTGAAAATTCGGTTGCCATACACCATGCCATACACGGTATTGTCTGCTGGAATCTCCCTCCCGCAGCGAATACCAGCATCCTATCATGTGCCGCCGGCAGGGGCAGCCCGCAGGCTACCCGCGCCGTGCTCGCTCCAAGCGCTGGCGCATCCACTGATCGACCTCATGCTCGATCCAGTAGTTGGGCGCCTGCAGGGAATCCCCATCTTTGAACGGCCTGGGGAAGCTTGGATCTTGGTCGACAAGTTCGTATAGCTTCGAGCGTGACACGGAGAGTTTTTTGCACATCTCCCGCGCTTTCAAGAAGCGAAGCGGTGCCTGTTCAGTAGCTTGTTGCTGCATCTTCAATCCCCCACACGTCTCCGTCCGCCATGGCCGAGCCCTCCGGACCCTCGCCACTGCTGTTCGCGCTGCACCCAGTCCGGTGACTCGTCGCGTTTTGCTTGATGATCTCCTGCACCTCGGGTAGGGCGGCGAGCTGGCGCAGCCGGTCTTGATCATGATTCACCTCGCTTGTATGACGGGAGGCCCGCCTGCGTGCCGGCTCCCGTGATGTATCCCTTGCGCAGCCAATCCCGAATCGTCGCCTCGGCCAGCGTGGCCGCGTGACGCTCGGCTCGACCGCCTCGGCTGGCGATGCAGCGGCTGAGGTCCGGCATCGTGAACGGCATCGGCAGCCGCCAGCGCAGTATCTCGAGCTGATAGCGCGTATTGAGCCGGGCGCGGCAGCCTGGTGGCTGGACCAGGGCGAGGCTCGGCTTGAATGATGTGGTCATGTAGCCTCCATGAAAAAGCCGCCTCAGTGGGCGGCCCGGCGTAGTTGGTAGCAGGTCACGCGATCACCGAGCAGGTCGGTGCCCGCCGATTCGATCTCGCCTCGGGATGCAAGCGACTGGATGGTCCGCGCATGCACTGGCGTGCCATCCAGAAGCCTCCCCCCCCAATCACGAAATGGGCCTTCTGGCCTCGCTGCATCGACTGGAGCAGGCGCTCTTGTGGCTTGGTGTGAGTCATGGCGATCTCCCATGAAAAAGGCCACCGAGTGGTGGCCTAGGATGAGAGCGGAAGAGAGGGCTATAGCGAGTTCCTGAAATTCATTTCACTGAATAGCCTCCATCGACAACCAGGTTGTGTCCGGTGACATAGCTTGCGGCATCACTGGCCAGGAATACGGCTGGATTGGCAAACTCCTCGACACGTCCTCGACGCTCTAATGGTGTGGCGGTTCGAATATCATCCTCTAGATCACCGTCTCCTGCGGCGACGTCAGCTCCGTCTTCGGGGACGTGTTCAGTAAAGCCAGGATTGATGGTATTGACTCGGATGCCGTTCTGTCCCCACTCAATGGCAAGGTTACGAGCCATCATATCGACCCCACCCTTTGCGGTAGCCACGCCGATCAAGTCGGTGTAGCCGACGGTGCTGGAGTTGGCAGAGATCATGATGATCGAACCGTTCCTCTGTTTGGCCATTGTCTTATAAGCGGCCTGGCTCAGATAAAAGCATCCCGACATTTCAGTGTTGATGACGCGCGACCACTCAGAGGGCGTCATGTCTGCTGCGGGCCCTTGGATATTGGTGGCTGCATTACACACCAGAATATCTAGCTGTCCGAACTCGTCCTCTGCTTTTGATATCAGTGCGGCGCATGATGCTGGGTCCGAGATATCAACAGACGCCCGTAAGGCTTGGCCTCCTGAATTTTCAATTTCCGCGGCGGTATCAGATAGATGCTCTGGCGTCCTGGAAGCCAAAAGGACTTTCGCCCCAGCAGAAGCCAGCCCAAGGGCGATCGCTTTGCCAAGTCCGCGACCTGCGCCGGTGACGATGGCGCTCTTGCCGTCCAGGTTGAATGCTTCGAGTGGCATGCTTTTCTCCTCGTTCGATGGGTTGCTCGATCCACGAAGGAATGCTAAACCTTGACATTCTGTTAAGGTCAATACGCTGATTTCGAGTAGGAAGCTATGAGGATTGGAGAGCTGTCACGCCAACTGGGGATTAGCGAGCGTATGCTGCGCTACTATGAGCAAGAAGGTCTCCTTACCCCTGCTAGGACAGAGTCGGGGTATCGCGACTACGATGACAGCACCGCATTGGTAGCCAAGCGTATTGGCATGCTCCGTGCTGCTGGACTGAAGTTAGAGTCCATTCGTGAGCTGCTACCGTGCATATTGGATGACCAGCCGGTCTTTGATCCTTGTCTAGAGGTTAGGGAAACCCTTCACAAGGAAGCTGAGAACTTGGATCGAAAGCTGCGTGATTTGCAGGAGTGCCGAGACGTCATATCGGGCTATCTCAGAAGCCTAGATCAGCGTCCTCCGGCATCTTGAGTCGCATCACTATGGTCAGTGGCTAACTGAACGACGTCGCCTCGAAGGTGCAATGAATGATCCCCGTCTCGTGGGGAGGCCGGCATTGCCTACCGCTGCCACGCACGTGGTCCGCCCGTCAGCGCCACTCCGACCGATCTGCCAGACTGGTGACGAGGTAGGGCGGGGAGTTCGCGGTATCGCCGCTGCTCGTGGATATTGGGGGTTGCTGTCCCGGCCGGCCCGTCCTGGCGAGCAGCCTCGGTTTGCGGTCGGGGGGATGTTGTTCCCGGCGAGGCCGGGCGGTTACTGGCTCAGGCGGGTATGACGGATGTCGCCGCGCTGAATGGCCGACAGCACATCGACGGCCTGGCTGGCATCGAGTCCGGCGACCGTCTGCAGATCCTCTAGGGCCTCGCCAAACGGATCGGCGGCCGGCACGTCCTGCAGGGTGCTACCTAGCCCCTCCCAGTCGTCGGGGTCTTCCTGGCTGAACGCGGTGCCGCCGGTCGTGGCAACATCGTTGGGAGCGGGAGCGGACGTCTCGGCCGGCGCTTGTGCGGCGCGCAAGCGATCCAGCTCCGCACGTTCCCGTTCGATCTCCTCTCGTTCAGCGGCCAGACGCTCACGCTCGAGGGCGGCGGCGTGCCGTTCGCGTAGAGTGGCCAGCACCCGAGCCTTTTCGTCCTCGGCATCCTTGGTGATGTCGAAATAGCCGTCGGTGTCGATGGCCTCGGCCTCTCCGATCAGATCGGCCAGCCCGGTGGAGTCGAGCCCTTCGGCGGTATCGAGGTAGCTGGTGACTTCCTTCTCGAGACGTTCGCGCAACTGGGCAATGCGCGCCTCCTTGGCACGTTGCTCGGCCTCGTCCACCTCGCGTTTGGCCTCCCGATGCGGGGCTTCCAGTTGCTCGACTTCACCGATCAGGCCCTTCGCACGCTGATTTACCATTTCGATGAAATCGCGGTGAGGCTTGGTGATCGCGAGGCGGGCTTTGTCAGTGCCGGTGCGCATCTTGGTCAGCGCCTGGATGGCCTGCTTGCCGGTTTTGTAGCCTTCCTTGGTGGAGTAGTCCGGCACGGTGCCGTACTTCTCGCGGAGTTCGGCCATCTGTTGCTCGGCGTTGTCGAGTTCGACCAGCTCGGCGGCGTAGGGCTGCGGAGCGTTTTGCAGTTGTTCGGCGGCATTACCCATGGCTCTCGGCCTCCTGTTCGGTTTGCTGTTGACGTTCTACCTTGGCGCGCTCGATACCCTCCTCGGCAGCCTTCTGGATCATGGCGGCGCCCTTGGCGCCATCGACACGGGCCATGCTGGCCTTATCCGGAACGCGCTGGAGGATGCGTTCGGCGGCGAGTTGGATGCTGCGAGGGTGAGGAATCTTGTTGCGCAGGGTGTCGCATTCGCGGTGCAGCCAGTCCTGGTACTCCTGGCGGTAGCGCTCGATCTCGGCGTCGGCATCCTCGGCTTGGGCGATACGGGTCTCGGCCTCGCGGGCGGCCCGGTAATCCTGGTCGTCGAACATGCCGGTAAAGATGTCGGCAGCGAAGCCGAGCAGCGACAGGCACTTCTTCATGGCGTCCGATACCGACTTCTTGGGCGCCTCGCCATCGGTCATCCACGATCCTTTGTTCGTGCGATAGACCGCCCGGGTGTGACCGAACTGGGTCACTTCGCCTTTCTCCCCGTGCCAGCGATACCAGAGCATGAGGCGAACGGTGTGTGTCAGCTCGTGGGCCTTCACCTCACCGGTCTGTGGGTCGAGAATCGGGGCACCCTGGTCGTAACGCTCTTCTTCGATCTGATATCCCCAGCCCAGGCCCATCGGGCCGAAAACCTGAGTGGCCAGCCGGATCATGTGCATGGTGTCGATCGCGGTGATCTGCTGGCCGTTGACGTTGGCCTGCTTCACCACGTTCGTCGGTGTTTTCTCTACCTGGTGCCATAGCGTCAGGTGGTCAGTGTCCTGGGTCATGAGCTATGCTCCCTGTGATTCGTATGGACGCGGATCATCCGGTCCGCTCCTGTATCTGCAGGAGTGGGCCTTCTTTATTCGCCTCGGGCCTTGGCGAGTGCGGCGCGGGCCTTGTCCTGTGCTGGGCCGCTGCCTTCGCATACGCTCCGCTCTACAGCTGCGAGTAAATCGTCGAGCGCCTCGTACAGATCCTCACCAGCTTTTCGCTTCATGCCTCGGGCGTCCGAGATGCGGCGCTGTTCTGATACCAGGTCATCAACATCGCCCTCCCTGAACCACTGGCGGCACAGGCTGTTGAAGTTCTTGTGCTTCGGTATCCATGGCCGGCCTTCGCCGCTGACGGACAGTTTTCCGAGTTCGCGCGGCTCCAGGTCCTTGGTCCAGACCATGACCGTGCCGTCGCTGTAAAGCTGAAAGCGCACGCCTTCCTTGTGATATTCCGGGTAGACCCGAGAAGGTTGCTCGATCATGCCGCCTCCTCCATTCCGCGCTCATCAACCACCGCGATAGCCCAAGCCTTGAGCTCGGCAACGCCGTCTTTTGTCTGGATGTAGCGCTCGACCATGTGGCCGACTGTCAGGTTGATGTCGATGTCAGCAATGCTCGCGCCCAGCAAGCCTTCCTCGACCAGGTGCGTGGCGAAATCAGTCACCGCCTCGGGGTCACCGTCCGTTACGGCGTCGTATGCCTGCTGCTCTCGGGGCGAGAGGGGGTAGCGATAGTCGATGCTCATGCCGCTCTCCCTTGAATTCGTGAGCTCAGGTAGTGATCCAGGGCGAGCTCTACGGCTCGACTCATGTCGCGTGATGGCCGGTTCCCGCCCTCGCTGAATGCCTTGGCGGCCGCCGTGGCGAATGCGTCCCACAGAGCAGGCTCGTGTTGCTGGACGTGCTGCAGGGCTGCGCTCACGGTCGCGTCGCCGCCGACGCAGGTATTCGGGTCGCCGCATTGCTCGCGGATATGCTCGATGTCGCGCCAATGCCGGCTCCATTCGCTGGTGTGCATGGCTCACCTCCAGATCTGAATCAGCGGCTCGGCCTGGCCGTGCCAGCGCCGGGAGAAATCAGCAGCCCGCGCCGCATTGGCCGGGTCTTTCGGCTCGGTCCAGCGACAGCCGATGATCGGCTTCTCTGGCGCCTTGATGACCTTGCCCTTCGCTCGGGCCTGGCGGCGGGCCTCGATGACCCGGGCTCGCCGCTCTCGAAGATTCGGTTCCATGTCGCCCTCCTCTCGGGGTCAAAAAAGCCGCCCGGAGGCGGCAAGCGGGGGAATCGATGACCGGCTCTCGCCGGGATGCGGATGCATCGGGAAACCGGCTCTGTCGCTTCCCGCCAGTTGTTCGGGGCTGCGATACCCCGGCCC
>NZ_BDEP01000031.1 GCF_001662305.1 Halomonas caseinilytica | reverse complement strand
AGAGGTGTATATGAGTCAGATGAAGTGGAACGCAACGCCGCCAGCAGCCCCTGGAGGGGATGCGGCAGGGTGGCATCCGACAGTCGCCTGGCCTGGCTGCGGCAGGAGTAGCCGGTGGCCAGCAGACGGCCGGCGTGGGTTGGGTCCTCGACCTTGGGCTGCCAGGACTGGGCGTAGATGGTCTTCGAGGTCGCGAGGTTGCGCGCCTCGTGCCCGTACGTGCCGGACATGCCGCAGCAGCCGGTGGCGATCACCTCGAGTTCGAGCCCGAAGGCCGCGAACACGCGCTGCCACTGGGCCGGCGCGCCGGGCACGCTGGTCTTCTCGGTGCAGTGGGCCAGCAGCCGGTAGCCAGGGTCGGTGAGCGGCGGCGCCTCGGCGGCCAGGTGCGGGGCGCGCTCGGCCAGCCATTCGCTCAGCAGGCGCACCTCGGGCACCCGCGCCGCGCCCAGGGCGTCCACGTACTCCTGACGATAGGTCAGGGTCATCGCCGGGTCGATGCCGACCAGCGGCACGCCGAACTCGGCCAGCGCCGTCAGGCGCTCGGCCTGCGTCTCGGCGGTGCGCGCGAAGGCCCCGAGGAAGCCCTGGACGTGCAGCGGCTTGCCGTTGGGGCCATAAGGAGCGACGAAGACGCGCACGTCGAGGCGCTGCAGCAAGGTGACGATGTCGCGCACCACACCGGCCTCGAAGTAGCGGGTGAAGGCATCCTGGACCAGGATCACGCTGTTGGCCCGCTGCGCGGCGGTGAGCCGGCCAAGGGCGGTGGGTGTGGCGCGGGGCACGCCCCAGGCGGCGAGCTGGCGGTCGAGCCGTGCCCGCGACAGCCGGGGGCTGTCGACCAGGCCGATGGGGCCGGCCAGCAGGCGGCTGACCCCGCGGTTGCTCAGGGCAGCGTTATAGAGCGGGGCGAGGCGCGACAGCGTCGGCGCCAGAAACTCCAGCCCGCCGATCAGGTAGTCGCGCGCCGGGCGCAGGTAGCGGCCGTGGTAGACCTCGAGGAACCGCGAGCGGAAGGCCGGCACATTGACCTTGATCGGGCACTGGCTGGCGCAGGACTTGCAGGCCAGGCAACCGGCCATGGCGTCATAGACCTCGTGGGAAAAGTCGGCCTCGCCGCGCCGCCGGGCCAGGGTGTTCTTCAGCTTGCCGGGAAAGGCCTTGATGGTCCCCCAGGTCCCCGCACGCCGCTGGCGATGTGCATCCTCGACCACGTCGACGCCGGCCTCGCCCTGGCGCCGCAGCCATTCGCGCATCAGGCTGGCGCGCCCCTTGGGCGAGTGGATGCGCTCGCGGGTGGCCTTCCAGGAGGGGCACATGGCGTCATCGGGGTCGTAGTTGTAGCAGGCGCCGTTGCCGTTGCAGTGAACGGCGTCGGCGTGGGCCTGCCAGACCCGCGGGGCGATCCGGCGATCGAGCTGGCCGCGGGTCGGTACCCCGTCGATGGCCAGCAGGCCCGGATCGACCCATGTCACGGCCTGCTCGTCGGCGTGGTCCGACGTTTCCTTTTCATTGAAAGGGGTAGCGATCTTGCCCGGATTCAACTGGTTTCGCGGATCGAAGGCCGCCTTGAGGCGTTGCAGGCTGGGATAGAGCGCACCGAAGAAGGCCGGCGCGTACTCCGAGCGCACGCCCTTGCCGTGCTCGCCCCACAGCAGGCCGCCGTACCTCTGCGTCAGCGCGGCGACCGCATCGGAGATCTCGCGGATCAGGCGTTCCTGGGCCGGGTCCTTCATGTCGATGGCCGGGCGCACGTGCAGCACCCCGGCGTCGACGTGGCCGAACATGCCGTAGTCCAGGTCGTGGGCGTCGAGCAGGGCGCGGAATTCGGCGATGTAGTCGGCCAGGTGCTCCGGCGGCACCGCGGTGTCCTCGACGAAGGGAATCGGGCGCTTCTCGCCCTGGACATTGCCGAGCAGGCCCACGGCGCGCTTGCGCATGGCGTAGACCCGGGTGATCGCCTCGCGGCCCACGGCCTGGGTGTAGCCCAGCCGGGTGACGCTGTCGTCGCCGGCGAGATGCTCGCAGAAGGCCGTGACTCGCGCGGCCAGGCGCTCGGGGTCGTCGTCGTTGAATTCGACCAGGTTGATGCCGTGAGTTGGCGTCTCGCCTTCCGGGAAGAACTCGCCGACGCTGTCCCACACGAAGTCCTGCTGGGCCAGGCCCAGCACCTTGTCGTCCACCGTCTCGATGGAGGTGGGCGCGGCAGAACTGGCCATCAGCGCCTTGGCGTCGCGCAGGGCGTCCATGAAGCCGGCGTAGCGCACGTTGACCAGGGTCGAATGCCCGGGGATCGGCAGGACATTGAGCACCGCCTCGCTGGTGAAGGCCAGCGAGCCCTCGGCGCCGCACAGCACGCTGTTGAGATCGAAGCGGCCGTCCGCGGTACGCAGGTGCGCCAGGTCGTAGCCGGTCAGGCAGCGATTGAGCGGCGGGAAGGTCGCGCGGATGCGCTCGCGCTGGGTGTCGATGATCTCGCGAGCCTCGCGATGCACCCGGCCGACGGCGTCATCGCGCGCGCAGAGGGCGTCGAGCTCGGCCTCGTCGACCGGCCGGGTGACCAGGCGCTCCCCGCCGAGCAGCACGCTGTCGAGCTCGAGCACGTGGTCGCGGGTCTTGCCGTACTCGCAGCTGCCCTGGCCGCTGGCATCGGTGGCGATCATGCCGCCGATGGTGGCGCGGTTGGAGGTGGAGAGCTCCGGGGCGAAGAACAGCCCGTGGGGCCTCAAGGCCGCGTTGAGCTGGTCCTTGACCACCCCGGCCTGGACGCGTACCCGGCGGGCCTCGACGTCGATCTCGAGGATGGCGTTCATGTGGCGGGAGACGTCGACCACCAGGCCGTCGGTCAACGACTGACCGTTGGTGCCGGTGCCGCCGCCGCGTGGTGCCAGGACGATATCGGCGAAGGCGTCCTGGCCGGCCAGGTGGGCGAGACGCTCGAGGTCGGTGACATCGCGCGGATAGAGCACCGCCTGGGGCAGGCGCTGGTAGATGGAGTTGTCGGTGGCCAGCACCGTGCGATTGGCGTAGTCCGGAGCGATCTCGCCGGCAAAGCCGGCCTCGCGCAGGGCCTCGAGGAAGGCCCGGTAGCGGGCGGCGGTGGGCGCAGCA
>NZ_BDEP01000030.1 GCF_001662305.1 Halomonas caseinilytica | reverse complement strand
ACATTAGATGATGACCCCCATACATCCAGTAGGCGGGTCCCAAATGAGTGATGCCGCTAAGTTTGCCATTGTCATGGCCCCATACGTCATTGGTTCTGCGCTGGTTTTGGGTGGTGGATTTTATGCAATCCACCGTGAAGAGAAGGGTCGCAGGACGTTGCGAAAGCGTTAACTGTCGATCCGACACCGCCTTGACACTCTTCTCTGCCTCACTAGCATGAGAGGGGCAAGCTCGCTGTTTTCGGACAGCCCGGTGTGTCTCACCGGCCCCAACGAGACGCCCTTACCCAAACTCGCCACGCCTCTCGCAAGCGAGTGCCGCTCCAGCGGTCGGAGGCACCCTACCAGCCAGGCCTCAACGGCCTTATTAACCCGCCATGGGAGACATCCTCCCATGACGGGCGCGGTGTATTCCCATGGCCCGTTTCACGATGGAGTTGAACCATGGGATACACGCACTATTTCACGCAGAAGCGTGCAGCTAGCGATGCCGAGTGGGCGGCCATCACGGCCGATTTCCGAAAACTCTATGAGGGTGGCCATTTGCCCTCAATACGGTTTGAGGATAACCATGCGGCCCACCCTGAAATCAGTAGCGACCTGATTCGCTTCAATGGCCCGGGTCATGATGGCCACGAGACGATGCTCTTGGCTATCGACGGCGAAGGCTTCGAGTTCTGCAAGACCGCTCAGAAGCCATATGACCTGGCGGTGGTGGCTTTGTTGATCCTCGCTCATTACCACGCCCCCGAGGTGTGGGACATCACGAGTGACGGGTACAAGGCGGACTGGCAGCCAGGCCTGGATATCATCCAACGCCAGTTGTATACGGATGCTTGTCTGCCACCGGCGATCATCCAAGATGATCCCTATGCGGAATGGCAGCCGGCGCTGGCGGTTGTCCGCGGCCAACACTAACGACGCACGACCCGCCATTTGACCACTGAGGTCAGTGGCGTCTTCATTGACTCACCCCCAGGGGAAGCGACCTTCCCCTGGGGAAGGTGTTTCCCCTTTTTTCATTCAGGAGAAGCACCATGAACACGAACTGTCTACAGGGCGTGATGTGCCCCCAGTGCGGACACACGACCGACTTTCATATCGTCATCGAGGCGTCCGTCCTCATGACGGACGAGGGCCATGACAACAACCCACATGACACGGAATGGAACGAGAACAGCGGGATAACCTGCCCCCGTTGCCGCTTCCAGGACATTGTCGACGAGTTCCGGCATCCCGGCTTCTTCGTGACCATCGAGACGGTCACGGAGGCATCGGCCGAAACGGGCGAGCATGCACGTTCCGGCTGGTGGGAGCCTGGCGGTTGGCTGCTCGAGGGGGCTGATAATAAGCCTCCGGAGCCTGCCTTCCTGTTCGATCCTGACGATGTGGATGACGACGATCACGAGGACCTCGATGAGGCGATCGTCGAATGGGCCATTGCCTTGCTCAAGCGCGAGGGGGCCATGCATCCCAACTGTGAACCGAGCGACGACGCGACATGGTGGGGCACCGAGGGCAACGAGGTGCTCGACTTCGCTACTGGCGAGACCATTCGCAAGTCGTTTCACTTTCATGGCTTCAGTATTCAGCTACGCCGTCAAGTGAATGCCTGCATGGCCAAGGAGGACTGACCATGCCGACACTTCACCTGACGGACAAGCAGTTCGGCGCCCTCAAGGTCCTCGTGGACCGGGGTGTCGAGGAGCTGGCCAGTTATCTCCAGGAGGGCGACCCTCGCATGGACGGGTACAGTGACGAGGAAGTCGCTGATCTTCGCCGTCTTGATGCGCATGATGCCAACGAGGTCCAGGCGTTGCTGGATGCCGTAGGCATGACATGACCTCTCTGGGATCCTCTCCATTCGCCCCATCATGCTGCATGGTGGGGCTTTTTACGGCCTGCTGGCTTGCGCTTGACAGCCATCGCCACCTCACTAGCATGAGAGGGGCAAGCTCGCTGTTTTCGGACAGCCCGGACGGTCTCACCGGCCCAACGAGACGCCCTTACCCAAGCTCGCCACGCCTCCCGCAAGCGAGCGCCGCTCTAGCGGTCGGAGGCTGCCTACCAAACCGGCCTGAATGGCCTTGAACCCGCCATGGGAGACACTCTCCCATGACGGGCGTGGTGTTTCTCATGGATCCCTTTCCGCATCCAGAGGAGTACCACCATGCATTCAGTCGATGTGACGCTGACGTCCCGGAAGCAAGGCTTCGGCGACCATGAAGTTCGTCTGTCCTCCCGCCTGTATCGGGACTGTGTCGCGATCAGCCCGATGCTGGCCGATCAGTGGGGGATTTACGAGCTCGATCGAGTCGACCACCTGCTCCAGGAAGCCGCCAAGGCGCTGTCAGCCTATCCCGTCGGTACGCGATCGGCGTGTTTCTCCCACTTCCGGCTACCACCGGAGATGGATGAGCAACTGCCGCTGGCCATCACCGTCGAGGCGTTCGTCATTGAACGCCGTGATGGGGATCCGTACCTGCTACTCGCCCAACGTGGCGAAGCGCACGTCGCCTACGCGGCGTAACTTGCTCCACGCCCAACGCCGTCGTCTCGACCGCGTTGGGCATTACTTTTTCCACCCAGCCGGGGAAGTCGCCTTCCCCGCCGGAGCTGTGCGCTTCCCCTTTTTGTTTCGAGGAGAAGCGACATGGCCGATATCTATCAAGCCGTGACCGACCGTATCGTGGCACAGCTGGAACAGGGCACCATCCCCTGGGTGAAGCCCTGGAACAGTTCAGGCAAACCGGAACCGGCCCTGACGCCCCGCAATGCGGTTACCGGCCGCCCCTACAACGGCATCAACGTCGTGCTGTTGTGGTCGGCCGCGGCGGAAAACGGCTATACGCAGGACCGCTGGCTCACCTTCAAGCAAGCCAAGGAGGCCGGCGGCAGCGTCAAGAAAGGCGAGACGTCGACACTCGCCTGCTTCTACAAGCCGATGAAGAAGCCCAAGCTCGATGACGACGGCAACCAGGAGCTGGACGAGGAGGGCAATCCCAAGGAGGAGCGCTTCGCTATCCTTCGTGGCTTTAACCTCTTCAACATCGACCAGTGTGAAGGGTTGCCGGACGAGATCACTGAGCCGGGGTCTTCCTCTGAGGTGGCCTTCTCGCCTCATGACGAGGCGGAGCATGTGATGGCGTCCAGTGGCGTGGCGATCGAGCATGTCGAAGGCAACAAGGCCTTCTACACGCCGGCGCTGGACCGGATTCGGCTACCAGCACGCCACCAGTTCGACCTGGCCGAGCGCTACTACAGCACGGCCCTGCACGAACTGGTGCATTCCACCGGCCACCAAAAGCGACTGGCTCGAGAGGGCATTGTCGCCTTTGATGGCTTTGGATCGCCGTCCTACGCGCGAGAGGAGCTGGTCGCGGAGCTGGGCATGGCCTATCTCTGCGGGCAACTCGGCATCGCCGGCGAGCTGCAGGACGCCAGTTACATCGCGAACTGGATCGCCGCGCTGCGCGAGGACAAGCGAGCCATCTTCAACGCCTCGGGCCATGCCCGAGAGGCGGCCGAGTTCCTCCTGGAGCGGGCGGAAGCTACTCCCCGACAGGAGGCCTCACCCGGCCGACAATGTGCGTAACGACAAGGCCTGGGGGATTCCCCAGGCCTTTTCATTGCATCGCCAGAGATCGTAAGCAGGTTTCCCCAACCACAGGGTTAGATAAAGGTCATAGGAAGCTTGAGTAAAGGGTATCCAGCCTCCTCAGTCCCCAACCAAGAATGGTGTGGGTGAACCGGTATGTGTCAGGACCAGTCGGTGCATGGCGCGGGTGCAAGCCACGTAAAGCAGGTTGCGGTCCATCTCGGTGGCATAGTGTCGTACCGTAGCGTCCGGCACGATGACGCGGTCGAACTCCAACCCCTTGGCCATATGGGCGGTGCAGACGATGATCCCTCGCCCGAAGGCGTGGCTATGCTCACCGAGCAACTGCAGCCGATCGAATTGGCCATCCAGGGCCTCGAAGACTTTCTTGGCCTGCTTTTGTGTCTTGCAGAGGATCCCCAGGGTGTTGTGCTCTCCTCCCTGGAGAAAGTCTCGGGCCATAGCGTCAATGGCCGCCATCTCTTCCTTACGGGTACGGCAACGGATGACGTCAGGCTCTTGACCGTGCCGTTCGATAGGTTCGAGATCCGGGTTGGGCGATATCCGCTGGGCGAAGCGAGTAATCTGCAGACTGGATCGATAGCTCTTGTTGAGGGTGACGCAGCGGGACTGGCGCATTACCCGCCGAATTTCATCAGCCTTCGAGGCACTGTAAGGATTCACCGACTGGAAGGCATCGCCGAGGATGGTCTTCTTGCAACTGAACAGGCGGCCGATCACGGCATATTGCACCGGGGTATAGTCCTGCATTTCATCGATCAATAGATGCTTGACGTTTCGCCAGCTGGATCGAATGCCCTCAAGGCGCATCTTCAGGTAAATCAAGGGAAAGACATCAGCGTATTCGAGCCGGCCCCGGGAAGCCGGCTTGAACAGTTCGGGTAGTTCCAGCCAGTCGTAGAAGCCCTTGTACGTCTCGCGCAGAGTGGATTGGCGCAGCATATTCTTGATGGCTTCCTTGAGTTGCTTGCGCTCCTCGGGCTCCAGATCATAGTGGTACTGGTTGCCGATCTTTTTCTCGATCTCCCAACTGACCTGCTTCAGGCGCTCGTTGGTGGGCAGGTGGCGGTGCTTGCGAAACACCTCCTCCAGCAGCCAGGCGGGCACCAGGCGCCGGGCGATCCATAGATCCTCGGCCGAGAAACGGTTTGCCTCGATATGGCCGGCATACCGATCCAGGTCGTCGAGGAATTCCGGTGAGGCCTTGTAGCGCAGGCGCGCTTTCATCGTCTCGTCATTCTTCTCCAGCAGGGTCGTCGTCTGCTCGAAGAAGGTCTCGAAGCGGTATTGGCCATCCAGCAGCTCGTCGGCCAAGTCCTCCATGCCGATCTGGTTGACCGTCTCCTCGCCCAGTTCGGGCAGCACATTGCCGATGTAATCGGAGAAGACCCGGTTGGGCGAGATGATCAGGATATCCTCGGAGCTCAGGTTGTCCTTGAAGCGGTAGAGTAGATAGGCGATGCGATGCAGAGCGATGGAGGTCTTGCCGGAACCTGCCACCCCCTGGATGATCAACGCCTGCGCCTCATCGTTACGGATGATGGCATTTTGATCGCGTTGGATGGTGGCCACGATGTTCTTCATGCCTTCATCACTGGCACGGCTCAACTCCTCCTGGAGGACGTCATCGACCACATGCACGTCGCTGTCGATCATCAGCTCGATCTCGTCCCCCTTGATGCGAAATTGTCGCTTCAGGGTGATTTCGCCGGCAACGTGCCCTTCCGGGCTCTCGTAGGAGGCCGGACCGGTCTCGACCTCGTAGAACATCGAGGCGATAGGCGCCCGCCAGTCATGCACTCGGCTTTCGCCGGCCAGGTCGTCATGGAAATGGTGGATGCCGATGTAGATCGGTTTCACGCTGCCCTGTTGGACGAAGTCGAAACGTCCGAAATAGGGAGACTGCTGTAGTTTCTCGAGTTTTTTGCGACGTGAAAGGGCATTGTCGCCTGTCATCACCGCCTGCTGGATGGATTCTCTTGCCGAGATCTTCTCGATATGATCCATCTCGTCCCGGCTTGACCACAGATATTCCTTCTGTGCCTGAATATCCTCGGAATATGCCTCGAGCCGGCGGTCCAGTTCGGCTAGGTTGGTGTCGATACGAGTGTGAATGTCATCGAGGTGTCGACGCTCGGCCTGGCGCGCGTCCATATCGTTGCTGTTTTCCATGTCGCTACGTTCACAGAGGAATTCGGGAGGAAGCGGAACTATTCGGGGCGGCGCCGACTTCACGAGTGCTGTCGAAGTCGATGTCGGGCCACTTTTCAAGGGTCAAGTCGAGCACGGAACGGTTGGGAGCCATGAAGGCCAGGGCACCCGCGGCGTCCCGGGCGAGACGGTTGGCATTGGCTTGCATGAAGCGTTTCATGGTGACGAGGTCATCACAGTGTACCCAAAGCGCCGTATGGATCGGTGCGTTATCGAAGCCGACGTCGATATGGTATTCGGTCAGCAGTCGATGAGCCACGGTCTCGAATTGCAGTTGCCCGACGGCGCCGAGGATCATGCCGGTTTTCTCCAGGGGCTCGAACACCTGGATGGTGCCTTCCTCCCCGAGCTCCTTGAGGGCCTTGTTGAGCTGCTTGGCGCGTAACGGGTCATTCAGTCGGGTTGTCTTGAAGATTTCCGGCGAGAAATGGGGGATGCCAACCAGTTCAAGCATCTCGCCCTGGGTGATGACATCGCCGATCCGTAGCCGACCATGGTTGGGGATGCCGATGATGTCGCCCGCATAGGCCGTGGACAGCTGACCTCGCTCCTGGGCCATGAAATTGATGGCATGGTCGAGCTTGATCGGCTTGTCACTCCTGACGTGCTTGGCCTTGAGGCCCGCGCGGTATTCACCGGAACAGATCCTGAGGAAGGCGATACGATCCCGGTGCTGAGGATTCATGTTGGCCTGGATCTTGAAAACGATACCGGAAAACTGTGCTTCGTCCGGCATCACCTCGCGCTGTCGCGCCATGCGGGGGCGGGGCTCCGGGGCCCAGGAAACCAGTGCCTGGAGGATGTCCTGGACCCCGAAGTTGTTGATGGCCGAACCGAAGAAGACGGGGGAAAGTTCGCCTTTGAGAAAGGCGTCGTGATCGAAGGTTGCCGCCGCCTCACGGACGATCTCGACTTCTTCCTTGAAGGTCGCATGGGCGATGGGAAAGTTGTCTACAAGGTAAGGATGATCTTCCCCATCCAGCACTTCCTGATCACTCTCGGGCCTGTCTTCTCCCGGAGTGAACTTGAGCATCCGGTTATTGCCGAGGTCGAAGACGCCGGCGAATTCCTTGCCCATGCCGACGGGCCAGGTGATCGGGGCGCAGGGTAGCCCCAGGATGTCCTCGATCTCGTCGATCAACTCCAGCGAGTCCCTGACTTCTCGATCCATCTTGTTGATGAAGGTGATGACCGGCGTCTTGCGGAGTCGGCACACTTCCAGCAACTTGATGGTTTGGGCTTCGACCCCCTTGGCGGCATCGATCACCATCAGGGCAGCATCGACCGCCGTGAGTACCCGATAGGTATCCTCCGAGAAGTCCTGATGGCCGGGCGTATCGAGGAGATTGATCACGCAACCCTGATGTTCGAACTGCATGACGGAACTGGCAACCGAGATGCCTCGTTGTTTCTCGACCTCCATCCAGTCAGAGGTGGCGAATTGCTGACTCTTCTTGGCCTTGACAGTGCCCGCCGAGCGAATGGCACCACCATACATCAACAGCTTTTCCGTCAAGGTCGTCTTGCCGGCATCAGGATGCGAAATGATGGCGAACGTGCGCCGCTTCTTCACCTCCTGTTGCAGTGATTCGCTGGCGTGTGTTCTGGAGATTGACATGCTTTACTCTGTAGAGTGAGGGGTTTTGGTATTCCGAGTGGTGGTGGAAGCAGGTATCTCGCCTAATCCTCATCGCGCGCCGTGATGGCCCCACCTACACTCGATGGAGCGTGTGGCCGCCAGTAAATCGAGGTGATTGCCGGTCCCGAGCCAACTAGCAAGGCGGCATCAATGGGGTTCAGGGCTTCATCGACCTCCAGTTGCAAGCTATTCAACTGCTTGTGGCCGGCAATCTGCTGCCCCATGAAACAAAGGTCGTAATCGATATGCTCTGACTCACGGGGGCGCCGACGTCGAATACTGATAAACCCCTGAGCCAGTAGCCGCCGGATACGACGCAAGTCCTCTTCACGGTACTGGGCCATACGCTGTCAGCCTTCCTGATAACGCCAGGCCTTGACGCCCCTCACGAGAGCGCGATTGGTACTGTTCAGGAAACGTCCTCGCACACAGCAGGCGGAGGCAACCCCGGCACCATGGATATCTTGATAAACCACCAACAGGGTGGCGCAACAATCGAGTGGCAGATGATCATGAACGCTGATCCAGCCATCATCGCTGGAAAGCTCGCCCACGTTGGGCATGAAGGCGTGCATCGTGATCCCCTTCTACATGCTCTGTAACCCCGCCTAGCACAGGATTCAGGCATTGATAAAAGCCGACGTGACAACGCATGTCGGACACGAAGGTCGAGTCAGGGGATAGCCGCCCTAGGGTGGACTGGGAAAGGTGTCGGTGAGTAACTGAACCATCGGAGTGCATCTCCAGCAGTTACCAGCGACCTCGGGAAGGTATCTGGATAGGGAATTGAGGCTATACGGTAACAAGAGGGGTCACACGGCTGCAAGGTCAGGCCTGACCGTCGCCCTACCCCTTTGTCAACAAGCCGGTGTATAGGGCAGCTTCACGCTCGGTATGGGCCAGGAGTCGAATGTGGCGTACATGATTGAGCGCTTGGCACTGCGCCAGAATGGTGCGGTGCAAGTCTTCCACATGGTCTTCTTTCAGGGGAGCCAGTCCCGCTTGTTCGGGAAGAGGCAAGGATAGTGACGTGACTTCATGGCTATCCGCGACCCGGATGGCGAAGCGATAGCCTTGTAACACCGCCCGCCATTCGCTCCAGGTACTAGTGGCTTGCGGCAGCATGAATTTTATCGTCCGGGAAGATGTGTCACTGTCTGACCATGTCATCCAGGCCTGTCCGACAGCGGCATTGCCCAGGTCGCGGCGTTGCTTGTCCGTGGCGGGCATCACGAACGCATCGGGAGCCGCTTGCCGTGCGTCCTGCGGGTGCTGGATCGCGAAGGTTACATCGTGTGGCATAGAACTCGGTATCTCTCCTTGGGCAATGGGTCAGCTGCGTTTCAATGGGCGTCCAGGCAGGGGCTTACTCTGCACAATCGATGCATTTCAGTACGGTCGGATCCCATTCCAACCGTTGGGCCGAGATCCACTCGCCGCATTCTAGGCATTCACCGAATTCGTTTCGGTCGAGGCGGGCCAGGGCAGAGTCGATCCGGAGCATCGTTTGCCGTCTTCGTCCTTCCTCCGCCTTCGCCATGGCCTGGTTCTGAAGGGCGTCCATCCGCGACAATCGACCGACGGCCGTCTGATCGAGCTCGACCGTAGCGCGGGCGTCGGTACTTTCGATGCTTTGCTCAACCAGGGCGGCACGTTGATCCTCGAGTCGCTTGCGGATTCGCTTGGCATCAATATCGGGGTGGTTCATATCGGGTCACCTCCATTATGCAAGACCGTGCCTGTGACTAGCATTGTCCTGGCAACGCGGTCGATCAGCCTCGTGGAGGCCGGGAAACGGCGAACGGCAGGCCGGGCCACGATAACCGCTTTGCCAAGAGCTGTGTAGTCGTGCAAAAGACGCCTGCACTATCTCTCAGGCGAAAACGTGGCTCCATTCGTCACGCTTGGCGAGAAAGCCGCGGGCCAGTTCCTTGGCGCCCTCAAGACTGTGGCTGGCGGCCCAGCCGCACTGCATCTCGTTGCACGCTGGTACTTCGGTGGCCTCCAGCACGTCCTGCAAAGTGCCCTCGAGGAGGTCAAGAACACCTTCGTAATCATCGTGGTTGATCATGGCCACATAGAAACCGGTCTGACAGCCCATGGGGCTGATGTCGACCACTCTGTCGGAGTGGTTGCGCGACAGCTCGGCCATCAAGTGCTCGAGTGAATGCAGCGCGGGCATTGCCATGTGATCCCGGTTGGGCTGGCTGATGCGCATGTCATATTTATGGATGGTATCGCCATGCTCGCCGGTCTTGATATCGGCCAGCCGCACATAGGGCGCCTTCACCAACGTATGGTCCAGGTTGAAGCTCTCGACGTTCATCTTCTGTTCGGTCACCGGTATTTCTCCTCTGGAAAGTGCATGCAGGCCCCGAATCGGGACCCGATTTCATGCATCAAGGTATCAGCCTTGCGGGGCGTCGTAGTCGTGGGGCTCGTCGGTATAGACGCAGACGTTGGCGTGTTCCACGTCGCCGTCGTCGGCCTCGACATGAGTGGCAAAGAAGGCCTTGATCTCTTGACGGTTGCAGTGTGCCTCGAAGGCTTCGCGGCTGGACCAGATCTCGTGGAACACAATGGGGTAGCTTGTCCCTTGGGCGTTGGGATGGTCGATGTGGCGTGTCACCGTGTATTGGAGGCAGCCGTCCTCGCGGTGGGCATTGGGCTCGAGCGCCTGCAAGGCCTGAAAGACCTGCTCCTCGCAGCCGGGCTTGGGCTTGAAGTTGGCAATGCAGTAGATCTTCTGTGACATTTCGTTTCTCCGTATCGTGAATTACAGGCCAGCGGCATCCCGCAGGACATCCACCCGGTCGAGCTTCTCCCAGGGGAAGGCGGTGAAGGTCTCGACATGTTCCTCGCCCTGGGTGTCGGTCCAGGTATAACGATGCTCGAAGGGTTCGCGACCGAAGTGGCCATAGGCTGCCGTCAGCTGGTACATCGGGTGCTGCAGGTCGAGCATGCGGGTGATGGCGTTGGGGCGCAGGTCGAAGTGCTCGCGCACCAGCTCGACGATGCGCTCATCGCTGATCCGTCCGGTGCCGAAGGTGTTGATCGACACTGAGGTCGGCTCGGCCACGCCGATGGCATAGGAGATCTGGATCTCGCAGCGCTCGGCCAGGCCGGCGGCAACCAGGTTCTTGGCCACGTAACGACCGGCGTAGGCGGCGCTGCGGTCGACCTTGGAGGGATCCTTGCCGGAGAAGGCCCCGCCGCCATGGCGTGCCATGCCACCGTAGGTATCGACGATGATCTTGCGGCCGGTCAGCCCGCAATCGCCCACCGGGCCGCCGATGACGAACTTGCCGGTGGGGTTGATGTGATATTTGGTGGTCTCGGTCAGCCATTCGGCCGGAATCACCTGCTCGATGATCTCGCGACGCACCATCTCGCGCAGCTCGTCCGGCTCGATGTCCGGGTCGTGCTGGGTGGACAGCACCACGGCATCCACGGCGCAGGGCTTGCCGTGCTCGTCGTAGCGGAAGGTCACCTGGCTCTTGGCATCGGGGCGCAACCACGGCAGCAGGCCCTGGCGACGCAGCTCCGACTGGCGCTCCACCAGACGATGCGAGTAGTGGATCGGCGCCGGCATGTAGGAGTCGGTCTCCTCGGTGGCGTAACCGAACATCAGCCCCTGGTCGCCGGCGCCCTGGTCCTCGGGCTTGGCCCGGTCGACGCCCTGGGCGATATCCACGCTCTGCTTTCCGATCAGGTTGAGGACACCGCAGGTCTCGCCGTCGAAGCCCACGTCCGAGGAGGTATAGCCGATATCCAGGATCACCCGGCGCACCAGGTCTTCCAGATCGACCCAGGCGGAGGTGGTGATTTCACCGGCCACGATGGCCACGCCGGTCTTGACCATGGTCTCGCACGCCACCCGCGCGTTCTTGTCGCGAGCGATGATGGCATCGAGCACCGCATCGGAAATCTGGTCGGCGATCTTGTCCGGATGCCCTTCGGACACGGATTCGGAGGTGAACAGGGAGTATTCGCTCATTGAATCTTCCAGTCGATGAATGGAAAGGCGGCGTCAGCTGACCCGATGGTAGCCACCGAGAACGCCCTGCTTGCTAAGTACGAACTGCCACAGCTGGATGTCCCGGGCACGGAAGGCTCCGGCGCAGCTTTGCAGGTAGTAGCGCCACATGCGATAGAAACGCTCGCCGTAGGTGTCGGCGAAACGGTGCCAGTTGGCCTCGAAGTTGGCATGCCAGGCCATGAGGGTCTTGTCGTAGTCGGCGCCGAAGTTGTGCAGGTCTTCGACCACGAAAAGCTCCTCGGCAGCATCGGTGATGTGCCCCAGGGCCGGCAGTTCGCCGTTGGGAAAGATGTACTTGTCGATCCAGGGGTCCGGCGAAGTATCGCGCATGTTCTTGCCGATGGTGTGCAGCAGGAAGAGGCCGTCGTCCTTGAGGCAGCGCTCGGCGACTTCCATGTACTCGCGATAATTCTTGCGCCCCACGTGCTCGAACATGCCGATACTGACGATACGATCGAACTGCTCGGTCTCGTCGCGGTAGTCCTTGAGGCGGAACTCCACCGGCAGCCCCTGTTTCATCAGTTGCTTGCCGTATTCGGTCTGTTCCCGGGAAATCGTCAGACCAACACATTCCACACCATAGTGCTCGGCAGCATAGGCCATGAAACTGCCCCAGCCGCAGCCGATGTCGAGCACCCGCATGCCGGGTTCCAATTCGAGCTTGCGGCAGATGAGATCCAGCTTGGCTTCCTGGGCTTCATCCAGATTGGTGGCGTTCTTCCAGTAACCGCAGGTATAGGTCATGCGCTTGTCGAGCATGGCGGCGTAGAAGTCGTTGCCCAGGTCGTAGTGAGCCTCGCCGACCTCGAAGGCACGCTTGGCGGTCTGGAGGTTGAGCATCCGCGTACGCAGGTGATGGAAGACCAGCTTACGAGGATTGATTTGGTCGGGCAGGCGGGCGCGCAGCAGGTGATGGAAAAATTCGTCGAGACGCTTGGCGTCCCAGGCGCCGTTCATGTAGCTCTCGCCAAGGCCGAGATTGCCGCGTGCCAGCGCCTCGTCGATGACGCCATGGGCGTTAAAGCGGATATCCCAGGGGCGATCGCCGTTGATGCGGATATCCGCTTTCTCCAGTAGTTCGGCGACGAACCGATGCGAAGAAGACGATTCATCGAAGAAAGCGGAATGCGCGAAGGTCGTGCTTTTCAATGCGTGGTTCCTTGTCATGCCCTTGCGGAGAAGGAAGCGTTATCGGGACCTCTTGTGGTAGTGGATGAACATCGTGGTCGCTTAGGGTGGAGCAAAGATCATGAAATAAATTCCTCTTCGAGGCGTACCTTTTCGATGTAAAAAAAACCGGCACTCACCAAGTGAAAGTGTACCCCGAACGATGGGCCGGTTTCGGAAAACGTTAGCGCAGCAGCAGAACCGGAATATCGGCCTTGCGCAGCATTTCGGTGGTGGTGCTGCCCACCAGCAGCTGGCGGATCCGTGAGTGGCCGTAAGCGCCCATCACCAGCAGATCGATGTCCTGTTCCTCCTGGTAGGCATGCAGGGTCGGCTCGACATCGCCGGCTCGAATATCACCTTCCGCCTCATGGCCGGCGTCGCGCAGCGTCTTCAGGGCCCAGTCGAGCTGCGAGCGGTTGTCGCCGGTCTCGGCGCCGACAATCACCACATGCACCGGGATGCCCTGGAACAGCGGGCTCTTCGCCAACATTTCCACGCCCTTACGGGTCGTCTTGCTGCCGTCGAAGGCGATCATCACCCGTTCGGGGCGCTTGAAGGCATCCGGTACCATCAGGATCGGCCGATGAAGGCCGCGCACCACCCGCTCCAGGCTGGAGCCCAGGTGACCGCTGTCCTGCTGGTGACCTTCGCCGCGCTTGCCCATCACCAGCAGGCGGATCTCGTCCGCCAGTTCCTCCAGGGTCTCGACGAGGGTGCCATTTCGCTGGCGACTGGCGGGCTCCGCGACGCCATCCTCGACGGCGCGTTCCTTGGCAGCTTGGAGCATCAACCGCCCCTGTTCCTGGGCGACCTTGGCGCGCTGCTCGTCCAACTCCGAGAGCTCCTCGAGTAAATGTTCCCGAGCACCCAACCCGATGTTGCCGGAAAGATCCGCCTCGGCGGTCTGGGGGTGGTTGTCCACCACATGCAGGAAGGTCAGCGGCGCCCCCAGCGCCTGGCTGGACCAGGCAGCGTAGTCGCAGACGCTTTCGGAAAACTGCGAGCCGTCGATGGCGGCCAGTACGTGATCGGTCATAGGGTTTCCTTGTCTGACGAATGATGCCGCGTGCCGACAGTATTGAATTTGGCGGCACGGGGCTCGCATTTATGGCTTAGCCTGCCCAATGGGTAACGCCCCAGAAGCCGACCAGCGACAGTACCACCGCATAGGGAAAAGCCATCACCACCATCCGCCCATAGGAGAGGCGCAGCAGCGGCGCGATCGCCGAGGTGAGCAGGAACAGGAAGGCGGCCTGACCGTTGGGCGTGGCTACGCTGGGCAGGTTAGTGCCGGCATTGACGGCAATGGCCAGCAAACGGAACTGCTCAGCGCCGATATCGCCCCTGAGCAGCGCCGCCTTGATCTCGCCGATATAGACGGTGGCGACGAAGACGTTGTCGGAGATCGCCGAGAGCAGCCCATTGGCGATGAACAGCAATCCCGCCTGCCCCTCGGCCGGTCGGGCCAGCACCATCTCGATGAAGGGCTGGAAGAGGTGCTGGCTATGGATCACCGACACCACGGTAAAGAACACCACCAGCAGGGCGGTGAACGGCAGGGCCTCCTGGAAGGCCTTGCCGATCTGGTGCTCATCGCTGACGCCGTTGGTGCTGGTCAACAGCACGATCACCGCCAGCCCGATCAGCCCTACCTCGGCCAGGTGAAGCGCCAGGGCCGCGATCAGGAAGACGGCAACCAGAGCCTGGCCGATCAGGGCGGCGCGTTCGCGATTCGTCCGCTTCACGGCCTTGTGATGATCATAGTCCTTGAGGATCTTGCGGATCGTCTTCGGCATGGCGGTGCCATAGCCGAACCATTGCAGCTTCTCGAGCAGCACGCAGGTCGCCAGGCCCGCCACCAGAACGGGCAGGCTGACCGGCAGCATGTTGAGGTAGAACTCGATAAAGCCCCAGTCCGCCTCCTTGGCGATCAGCAGGTTCTGGGGTTCGCCGACCATGGTAGCGACCCCGCCCAGGGCGGTGCCGACGACACCATGCATCAACAGCGAGCGCAGGAAAGCGCGGAAGTCTTCCAGCTCCACGCGCAACTCGGCGCGCACCGGGGCATCGTCGTGATGGTCATGGTGATGGTCGTAGCTCTTGCCCGAGGCGACCTTGTGGTAGACGGAATAGAAGCCCACGGCAATGGCGATGATCACCGCGGTGACCGTCAGGGCATCCAGGAAAGCACTGAGCACCGCCGCCATGGCGGAGAACAGCAGCGATAGCAGGTACTTCGAACGCACATGGATCAGCAACTTGGTGAAGGTGAAGAGCAGCAGGTTCTTCATGAAGTAGATGCCCGCAACCATGAACATCAGCAGCAGGATCACCTCAAGGTTGTGCTCCACCTCGCCCATGACCGCCTCGGCCGAGGTCAGCCCCAGTAGTACGGCCTGCAGGGCCAGCAGCCCCCCGGGCAGCAGCGGATAGCACTTTAGGGCCATGGCCAGAGTGAAGATGAACTCGCCCAGCAGCAGCCAGCCCAGTTGGGTGCCAGCATCCTCCAGGGTCCAGTAACAAAGCGCATTGAAGACGAGGAAAGCGAGGATAACGATCTTGTACCAGATCGGCGAGTTGCCCAGGAAGTTGCGGAAAGCCCCGCCCAGCAACAGACGGGGAGAACAAGGACGGGGAGTAACGGGGGGAGCGAAGGTCGCTTGGTCGTGGGGCATGGGGATCAACGTTGGCGTTAGAGGTGAGTCATACCCATCCAGCACTGACGATGCCGAACGGGGGTAAGGTCTCCTGTCTGGCGCCTCATGGCCCTCCGCCCCAGAGGGTTGCTCCGGGACGGGATGGGCTGCGAGGGCGTCAATGGCCGCCCATCAGTTTCTCGACCGCCTCTGGGTCATCGTGGATGGCATAGCGATCGACGATGGTGGCGCTGGCCTCGTTGAGACCGATCATCTCCACTTCGGTCCCTTCACGCCGGAACTTGATTACCGCCCGATCCAGCGCCTGGACAGCGGTGATATCCCAGAAATGGGCACGGGACAGGTCGATGGTGACTTTTTCCACGCTTTCCTTGAAATCGAAGGCCGCGGCAAAGCGCTCAGATGAGGCGAAGAACACCTGCCCGACAATCTTGTAGATTCGATGGCGGCCCGGTTCAGCTTCCTCGCTGCCGATATAGAGAATATTGCCGACCTTGTTGGCGAAGAACAGTGCGGCCAGCAGCACGCCCACAAAGACACCGATGGCCAGATTATGGGTACCCACAGTGACCGCCACGGTAACGACCATGACGATGTTGGAACTCATCGGGTGTTTCTTCAGGTCGCGGATGGAACTCCAGCTGAAGGTCCCAATGGCGACCATGATCATCACCGCCACCAGGGCAGCCATGGGAATCTGGGAGACCCAGTCGGCGAGGAAGACCACCATCATCAGCAACGCCACGCCAGCGATCAGCGTCGACATACGGCGACGGCCGCCGGATTTGATGTTGATGACCGACTGGCCGATCATCGCGCAACCCGCCATGCCGCCGAGCAAGCCAGCGCCAATGTTGGCGATCCCCTGCCCCTTGCACTCATGGTTCTTGTTGCTGCTAGTGTCGGTGAGGTCATCGATGATGGTGGCGGTCATCATCGACTCTAGCAGGCCCACCACCGTCAGCATCAGGGAGTAAGGCAGGATGATCATCAGGGTCTCGAGGTTGAGCGGCACCTCGGGCCACAGAAATACCGGCAGACTATCGGGCAGCTCCCCCATATCACCTACGCTACGAATTTCCATGCCGGTGGCCATGTAGACAATGGTCAGCACCACGATGCAGACCAATGGCGAGGGGAGCGACTTTCCAATGACCGGTATATACGGAAACCCATAAATGATGATCAGGCCCGCTGCCGTCATGGCGTAGACATGCCAGGTAACGTCCGTCAGTTCGGGAAGCTGGGCCATGAAGATCAGGATCGCCAGGGCATTGACGAATCCGGTGACCACCGAGCGCGACACGAAGCGCATCAGATCGGCCAGGCGCAGGTAGCCGGCGATGATCTGCAGCACACCGGTCAACAGAGTCGCGGCCAGCAGGTATTCAAGCCCATGCTCCTTGACCAGCGTTACCATCAGCAGTGCCATGGCACCAGTGGCGGCCGAAACCATCCCGGAGCGACCGCCGGCGAAGGCGATGATCACGCAGATAGCGAAGGAGGCGTAGAGACCGACCTTGGGATCGACCCCGGCGATGATGGAAAAGGCGATAGCCTCGGGGATCAATGCCAGTGCGACGACAATGCCTGCGAGGGCATCGCCCTTGAGGTTGGAGAACCAACTCAGTTTCATTTTTTCGTACATGCAGCTGCCTAGCCAGGTGGGAGCGGAATTGATGCCTTCTTCGCTTGATAATACGCACGCACGTAAGCTGGCCTTTCCTTCACCCAAAAATGAGGAAAAGTCGAACAATACCTGGCGTATCTGTACGCACAGGAGGCGGCTTTATAGCGACAAGGCTAAGCAGGGAGGTAACCCTTCGAAAATAGGGTTATTCCCTAAAGATAGGGGGGAGGAGAACGCTAGGGTGGAGTCATCAGCCCAGTTGGCTTGATCGTCATATCGTACTGTTCCCTTGTAGCTTGATGATTGGCAACAGTTTTCAGACTTTCGTCTGAATATCTCTGCATCGTCCGGCGCGCAGTCTATCAAATCTGATAGCCCCTTGCACCCTACCGATAGCACCCTCGCCCTCCTTGCACACTAGCTACGCTCTTTTCTACTGCTCGCCTCAACCACCTTGCTGGGCGTGGTGCTCAATGTGCTTCTGGCGTGGCTTGATTGCTGTTCTCGGCCTGAGACGGTCAAACATCCCCGCACACGGGAGTTGATCAACTTCACCAAGTCGATCTTTGATGACGAGTCGACGATGCCCAAGGAGGACGAGCTGGTCGCGATGTCTCGGTCGGAGAAGGCTAAGGGCCGCAAGATCCTGGTCTACTCCACCTATACCGGCAAGCGTGACACGACGAGCCGACTGAAGCGCATCCTTGAGCAGGCAGGATTGAAAGTGGCCGTGCTGCGCTCGAGCGTCGACACCAGCCGTCGCGAGGACTGGATTGCGGACAGGTAGAGAAAGGTATCGATGTCCTGATCACCAATCCCGAGTTGGTGAAGACGGGACTGGACCTTCTCGACACCCGCCAGGCTCTATGGAATGCCCCGGGGCAGCAGTTCTTGGGGAAAGGTCTCGCTCCCGCCCTATCGATATAGAAAACCCCCGCGCTGGACTTAACATTCTCCCTGTACCACACATCCGATATCCGCTCAGATACCGCGAGTCATCCCTATCAAGGTACTGAGAATGCTCGGCTTGTTTCGGACAGCCAGGAAAACACGGCAGCGCAGCGAGGAGGCGGACTGGCTCAGCCCTCAACCGGGTGGGCAACTGCTGCAGTCCCCCTACCGACAACAACTGATCGGGGCGCTCTGGGACATGTGCTCCATGTCCCGCCAGGTCTTTGTCGACTACGTCCAGGCACCAATCGAACGGTATGCCGAGTTGGTCCAGGAATTGCCGGCCTCCGAGTCCCACCACCATGCCTATCGTGGCGGGATGCTGGATCATGGCCTGGAGGTGGTGTGCTACGCCATGCGACTACGCCGACAGCACTTGCTGCCGCCCGGTGCGTCACCGGAAGAACAGACCGCCGTCGGCGAACTGTGGACGGTGGCCATCCTCTATGCCGCCCTGCTGCACGATGTCGCCAAGATTATCGTCGACATCGAGATCCACCTGATCAGTGGCCGGCGGTGGCACCTCTGGCATGGTCCCATCCCTGAATCCTATCGGGTCCGCTACCGAGAGGATCGTGACTACCACCTGCATGAGACCACCAACCTTCTGCTGGCCCAGCAGATCCTGTCACCGAAGACTTTGGACTGGCTCTACAGCGAGCCCCGTTTGTTCGGGACGATGATGTACGCCGTCAGTGGCGTGCCAGAACGTGGCGGCATCATCAGTGAAATAGTCGGCCAGGCCGATCGCACCAGTGTCTCGAAAGCGCTGGGCGGGGATCCGAACAAGGCCTTCGAGGCCCCGACCCAATCGCTGCAGCGCAAGTTGGCCGATGGCCTGCGGTATCTCGTCAAGGAGAAGCTGGGCATCAATCAGCCTGGCGCCCCGCTTTACCTGACCGACGACGCCCTGTGGCTGGTCTCACCTCGCGTGCCGCGAGAGTTGAAGGGCTATCTGCTGGAAAATGGGGTAGGTGGCATCCCGGGCGATGACACTCGGCTCTATGACGAGATGCAGGCGCATGGGCTGATCGAAGCCAATCCCCAGGGCCAATCAGTTTGGCCGGTAACCATCGTGAAGGAAGACTGGTCCGTCGACCTGTCGTGCCTGCGTGTCCCTCCGGCCCTGATCTGGCCATCGGCAGAGCAACGGCCCGAGTCCTGGTCGGGCACCCTGACGGTCCGAGAGAAAGCCTCGAAGAAGGGCAAGAAAGACCAGGCCGAGGCGGATGCGACTCAAGCGCCGGTCGAGACAGCTCCAACCGCTGCCGGCACGACATCGCCCTCTCCGCCTTCATCGGCCGAGTCGTCGGCAACGCCCGCGACTGACGCTTCCGAGCAGGACACGAGCACATCCGCGACGGAAGTGCCCGGGCTGGACACGGACTCCCTGATCGACCTGGTCACCGGTGGCGAGACTGCCAACGCTACGACGCCGGCGGACAATGCCCAGGCAGAAAGACCGTCTCCGGTAGCCGCCACGGCTGAGGTCGACACCACGTCACAGTCCGCACCGATAACGAAAGGCAAGACACTGGGTGAAACGTTTCTGCAATGGTTACAGGATGGGGCGAAGAGCCACCGCCTGCTAGTGAATGCCCCCAAGGCGCAAGTCCACGGTGTCGATGACACCTGGTTGATCGTCAGTCCCGGCATTTTCCGTCGCTTCTGCCACGCGCATGACGGCGCTAGTTGGACGGAGGTTCAACAACAATTCCAAAAGCTCGGCCTGCACAAAGTTAGGGACGACGGCACCAACATCCATAGCGCTCGCGTCGATGGGCAGAACAAGAAGGGACGCCTCGTCAAGGGCTACATCCTGAAACGCGCTGATGTTCTTCCGATTGAACAGCGCAACAACCCCTTTTTGTCACTCATCGCACATCACGAAAAGGATCTTCCCGATGCCTAAGCTCGATACCACGTCGCTGCCAGACCTCGACAACATCACCTTCCCTGACCTATTGACGGAATATTTCTTCGAGAAGTGGCTGAGCCCCTATACACGACGCTCATACGAAGTGCCTGTTCGACGCTTTCGGCATTTCCTGGGTGATGCAGCCCATCCCGGCGATGTATCAAGGAGGATCGTGCTCCGCTGGCGATCCGCCATACTATGTTCACCCCACAGCCCGGATGGTCTATCAACGACCAGTTGGAACAACTATGTCCGACATTTGCGAGCGCTGTACAATTTCGGTATGGAGCGCGCCTTCATCCCGCTTGACGAAAACCCCTTTCAAGGCGTTGCCGTTCGGGAAACGCATCAGCGTCCGAAGGTCCTGAAAGATGGGGATCTGCCTCGCGCACATGCAGCCCTTGATGAGTGCCGACGCATCGAAGTCGAACAACACCGCCCCAGCCACCTCCATCCCGCATGGTTCTGGCGGATCGTGGTCGAAACCTTTTACTACACGGGGATACGGCTGAACCAGCTACTCCACATTAAAAGAGGCGATATTGACTTGCACAACCGGCGGTTCATCGCATCGGCTGACGGGGCGAAAAACGGTCGGGAAAATATTCTGCCGATCATTGAGCCACTTTACCCACACTTGTACACCCTGGTGAAGGCAGCCAGCGCCATAGGGGTCCGGAATGGGGACCAGCTGTTCAATGTCAACCGCTTCTCCGAGCGCCACCGACGCCACGAGATGAACACGGATCAAGTGGAGAGATTCTTCAAGCGACTGTCCCACTACAGTGGAAGTCGCATCACGCCCCACCGCTTCCGGCATACGCTGGCAACGTCGTTGATGCGCAGCCCTGGGCGAAACCTGCACCTGACCCAGGCAGTCTGTGGCCACAGCAATATCCGCTCGACGCTGACCTATGTACATCACGATGTCGAAACGTTGCGGCAATACCTCGAGCAACGGGGGGAGTAACGCGCCGGAGGGGCAGATGCGGTATCATGGCAGCCCTTGACAGCAGGGCGTGCGTCGTCTGAAATGAACCACGTCATATATGGAGGTTGCATTGGTATTGCATCTGGTCCATAGGACTGTCGCTGCTGAGAGCGGTACTGAACCATCGGAACGTGGAATGATGCTGCACATGCCCGAAGAGGGACAAGAGGTAGGAAAGGTGGCTCCCCGAGCAGGACTCGAACCTGCGACCCAGTGATTAACAGTCACTTGCTCTACCAACTGAGCTATCGGGGAATGACCTTCAAATTGTGCTCACATTCTACACGGTGTTCGCCCTTGATAAAACAAGGTGTTGGCTCCCCGAGCAGGACTCGAACCTGCGACCCAATGATTAACAGTCATTTGCTCTACCAACTGAGCTATCGGGGAACGACCTCGAACACGGGGCGTAGTATACGGATCGGCTCGGCAACGTCAAGTCGCTCCGACGATATCCGCCCCAGCGTGGCCCCAATGCAAGACGCCCGCTCGGCATGACCGAACGGGCGTCTTCTCGATATCCCTGGTGGCTACGCCCTGACTCGAACAGGGGACCCCATCATTATGAGTGATGTGCTCTAACCAACTGAGCTACGTAGCCATTTTCACGCCGCGGGCACATGCCTCGACGACGGGGGAGGATTATGCACGGCGGCTTGCGCCAAGGCAAGTCCGACTCCCCCCCCGAACAGGGACTATTCGAGCGCGGCTTACTCCTCGATGGACAGCGCCGCTTTCACCGCCGGCAGCGCCGGTTCGCCGGCCTGGGTCGTCACGCCCTCGAGCCAGCCATCAAGCACCTGAGGATGAGCCCTGAGATACTCCGCCGCTGCCTGACGAGGATCGGCACCCTCCTCCATGATGGCCCCCATCAGCTGGTTCTCCATCTCCAGGGTGAAGCTCAGGTTGTCCAGCAGATTGCCGACATTGGGGCATTCCTCGGCATAGCCGGCCCGGGTGTTGGTATACACCGTGGCGCCGCCCAGGTTCGGGCCGAAATAGTCATCGGCGCCCTCGAGGTAGGCCATGTCGAAATTGGTGTTCATCGGGTGCGGCTCCCACCCCAGAAAGACCATCCATTTCTCGTCGGGAACCCGCGCCTTCAACTCGGCCAGCATGCCGGCCTCGCTGGAATCGACCAGTTGCCAGTCACCCAGGCCGAAGGCATCGTCGTCGATCATCTGCTGGATCATCTCGTTGCCGTCGTTCCCGGCTTCGATGCCATGCAGCTGATGAGAGAAACGCTCGGCATGCTCGTCCAGGTCGGCCACCGAGGTCACGCCGGCGTCATGAACATACTGCGGCACCGCCAGCGTGTACTTGGCTCCCTCCAGATTGGCCCCCAGGCGTTCCACTTCGCCGCGCTCCACGTACGGATCGCTGATCGAGGCCATGGACGGCATCCAGTTGCCGAGGAAGACATCGAAATCGCCGTTTTTCATGCCCGAATAGGCGATGGGCACCGAGACAGTGTCGATGCGGGTCTCATAGCCCATGGCCTCGAGCACTTCGGTGGTCAGCGCTGTGGTGGCGGTGATGTCCGTCCAGCCCACTTCGGCGAAACGCACCGGCTGGCAACTGTCGTCGGCGGCCATCACCGGCGAGGCGGAAACCGCGAGCGCGGCGGTTGCCAATCCCATGGTCATCTTGTTCATTGATCGCTCTCCCTTGAATTGGAAGGTGGATAGTCGGCGTGAATCTTCCGACAATGGGCACCACGCCCACTGGGGCGTGAGACTGCCCGTCGCCATTTTTATTAATTGAACATTCAATAAAAAAATGGCAGACTGGCTTTATCTTAATCATGCTAGACCGCATGGTTGCAAGATGGACACATGAGAGGAGTCAGCAAGGTGCCCAAGGTCGGAATGGAACCTATCCGTCGCCAACAGCTGATCAAGGCCACCATGGCCGCTATCGACGAGGTTGGCCTGGCCGATGCCACGGTGATGCGCATCGCGCGGCATGCCGGTGTTTCCGCCGGCATCATCAGTCACTATTTTGGCGGCAAGGATGGCCTGATGGAGGCGACGATGCGCCAGATCCTCAACGACCTGGGGGAAGCCGTCTCGGCGCGACGCAACGCCTTGTCGACGACCTCGCCCAGAGCGCACCTCGAAGCGATCATCGATGGCAACTTCGACCGCAGCCAGGTCACCGGCCCCGTGGCCAAGACCTGGCTGGCGTTTTGGGCCAGCAGCATGCACCAACCACAACTGCAGCGCCTGCAGAACGTCAATGACCGCCGCCTGTATGCCAATCTCTGTCACCAGTTTCGTTTCCTGATGCCACGCGAGCAGGCTCGTGATGCCGCCCGTGCCCTGGCCGCGATGATCGATGGTCTCTGGCTGCGCGGCGCCCTGACGCCCGAGGGCCTGGATACCGACCGTGCGCGACGCCTGGCCCGAGAGTATCTCGATCAATTGCTGCAGTCCCACGACGCACGGTCTTCTCGACCTTCACACGAACCTCAACCCGAGTCCTGACGGGAGCCAACATGACACAGCTCGATACTCAGACCCTCTACATCGACGGCCGCCGTGTGGACGCCACCTCCGGCGAGACTTTCCCGGTCGTGAATCCCTTCGACGGCAGCCGCCTGGCCGATATCCAGCAGGCCAGCGAAGCGGACGTCGACGCCGCCGTCGATGCCGCCCGCCGTGGCCAGCGGACCTGGGCCGCCATGACCGGCGTGGAGCGCGGCCGTATCCTGAATCGTGCCGTGGCGCTCTTGAGGGAGCGCAATGACGAGATCGCCGAACTGGAAACGCGCAACACCGGCAAGCCGATCAGCGAGACCGCCGAGGTGGACATCGTCACCGGCGCCGACGTCCTCGAGTACTACGCCGGTCTGGCCGGCGCCATCGAGGGCAGCCAGATTCCGCTTCGCGACTCCTCCTTCGTCTATACTCGTCGCGAGCCGCTGGGTGTGATCGGTGCCATCGGCGCCTGGAACTACCCCATCCAGATCGCCTGCTGGAAGTCCGCCCCGGCACTGGCAGCCGGCAACGCCGTGGTCTTCAAGCCCAGCGAGGTCACCCCGCTGACCGCCATGGTGCTCGCCGAGATCTTCACCGAGGCCGGCATGCCCGATGGCGTCTTCAACGTCATTCATGGCGATGCTCGGGTCGGTCAGTTGATCACCGGCCATGCTGGTATCGATAAGGTCTCCTTCACCGGCGAGGTCGGCACCGGCAAAAAGGTAATGTCGGCCTCAGCCGCCTCCACCCTCAAGGACGTGACCATGGAACTGGGCGGCAAGTCGCCGTTGATCGTCTTCGACGACGCCGACCTGGACCGCGCCGCCGACGCTGCCATGATGGCCAACTTCTATTCCAGCGGGCAGATCTGCACCAACGGCACCCGAGTCTTCGTCGACCGCCGCGTCAAGGAGGCCTTCGAAGCGAAGATCGCCGAGCGTGTAGCACGCATCAAGCCCGGCGATCCGCTGGATCCGTCGGTCAACTTCGGCCCGCTGGTCAGCTTCGAACACCAGGAAAAGGTGCTCTCCTACATCGCGCTGGGCAAGCAAGAAGGTGCCCGCGTGCTGGCCGGTGGCGAAGCCTGGGACCAGGGTGATTACAGCACCGGCGCCTGGGCCGCGCCCACGGTGTTCACCGACTGCGACGACAGCATGCGTATCGTCCGCGAGGAGATCTTCGGCCCGGTGATGTCGATCCTGGCCTTCGACGACGAAGAGGAAGTGATCCGTCGCGCCAACGACACCACCTACGGCCTGGCCGCCGGTGTCTTCACCGAGGGGCTCAATCGCGCCCACCGCGTGATTCATCGCCTCGAGGCCGGTATCTGCTGGGTCAACACCTGGGGCGAGTCCCCCGCCGAAATGCCGGTGGGCGGCTACAAGCAGTCCGGCGTGGGCCGTGAGAACGGCCTCGAGACCCTGGCCCACTACACGCAGACCAAGTCGGTTCAGGTCGAGATGGGGCCCTTCGAGTCGGTGTTCTGATCGCTACTTGGCGCTATTCGCGAGATGAGCGCCGGAGATAAGGCGACGCGAGGGTCATCCGCCATGCATGGCGGATGACCCCCCAGGAATGGGGTGACAGCACCCTCGCGCAGGCTTTTCGCCGGTAAAGCCCATCTTTCACCGAGCTCTTTTTGTCATTGCCCAGGGAGGCTCCATGTCCCAGATCCGTGAATTCGACTACGTCATCATCGGTGCCGGCTCCGCCGGCAATGTCCTGGCCACTCGACTGACCGAGGACCCGGACGTCAAGGTCCTGCTGCTCGAGGCCGGCGGCCCCGACTATCGCTTCGACTTCCGTACCCAGATGCCGGCGGCGCTGGCCTACCCGCTGCAGGGCAAGCGTTACAATTGGGCCTTCGAGACCGATCCCGAGCCGTACATGAACGGTCGACGCATGGAGTGCGGTCGCGGCAAGGGTCTCGGCGGCTCCTCGCTGATCAACGGCATGTGCTACATCCGCGGCAACGCCCTGGACTACGACAACTGGGCCAAGCGCGGCGGCCTGGAGGACTGGACCTACGCCGACTGCCTGCCCTACTTCCGCAAGGCCGAGACGCGCGACATCGGCCCCAACGACTATCACGGCGGCGATGGCCCGGTCAGCGTCACCACGCCGAAGGAAGGGAACAACCCGCTCTATCACGCCTTCATCGAGGCTGGCCAGCAGGCCGGCTATCCGGCGACGGAAGACGTCAACGGCTACCAGCAGGAAGGCTTCGGCCCGATGGATCGGTTCGTCACGCCGAACGGTCGCCGTGCCTCCACGGCACGCGGCTATCTCGACCAGGCCAAGTCGCGCTCGAACCTGACCATCGAGACCCACGCCACCACCGACGTCATCACCTTCGAGGGCAAGCGCGCCACGGGAGTTCGTTACGCGCGCAAGGGGCAGCCCCAGGAAGTGCGTGCACGCCGCGAAGTGCTGCTGTGCGCCGGCGCCATCGCCTCGCCGCAGATCCTTCAACGCTCCGGCGTGGGACCGCAGGACGTGCTCGATGAATTCGGCATCGAGCCGGTCCAGGTCAACGAGAACGTCGGTGCCCACCTGCAGGATCACCTGGAGATGTACATCCAGTACGAATGCACTCAGCCGATCTCGCTGTACCCGGCCCTGAAATGGTGGAACCAGCCAAAGATCGGTGCCGAGTGGCTCTTCATGGGTAGCGGCGTGGGTGCCAGCAACCAGTTCGAGGCGGCCGGCTTCATCCGTACCCGCGACGAGGAAGAATGGCCCAACCTGCAGTACCACTTCCTGCCCATCGCCATCAGCTATAACGGCAAGAGCGCGGTCCAGGCCCATGGCTTCCAGGCCCACGTCGGTTCGATGCGCTCCGAGAGCGAAGGACGGGTACGCCTGACGTCCCGCGATCCCGCGGCGGCGCCCAGCATCCTGTTCAACTACATGTCCACCGACAAGGACTGGCAGGAGTTCCGTGACGCCATTCGCCTGACCCGAGAGATCATCGCGCAACCAGCCTTCGATGCCTATCGTGGCCGCGAGATCTCCCCTGGCCCGAACGTGCAGTCCGACGACGAGCTCGACGCCTTCGTCCGCGAGCACGCCGAGACTGCCTACCACCCCTGTGGCAGTTGCCGCATGGGCGAAGGCGATGACGCTGTGGTCGACGGCGCCGGACGTGTCCACGGGCTCGAGGGCCTGAGGGTGGTCGATGCGTCGCTGTTCCCGGTGATTCCCACCGGCAACCTCAACGCCCCGACGATCATGCTGGCCGAGAAGATGGCCGACAAGATCCGGGGACACGAACCGCTGCCGAGGAGCGAGGCCCCCTATTATGTCGCCAATGGCGCCCCGGCTCGTCAGACGCCCATGCGCCGACTCGACTGAGTCCGTCCCGCTCCGTGCCATGACGCCCCGCCTGCCCCGCAGCGCGGGGCGCTTCTTTGTGGCGTCGACGCACGCCAGCAAGGAGTATCGGATCGCCTCGCAGAACGTCGCGAACGTATCGGTGGATCAGCCCTCACGAGAATGCTGGGACAACATTCAATCCGCTGGCCGCTTGCAGCGAACTGAGCTATTCTGCAAGAATTCAAACAGATGTTCGAATCCTTGCCAATGATAACGAACCGGAGACTCTCATGCTGACCCTGATCCTGCTCGTGCTGGCCATAATCGGCCTGCTCATCGTGATGCGCCGCGAGGCCGGGGCCTTGCCGGCACTGGCGGTCACCGGCGTCACCGGCCTGATCGGTGTACTGGCCGGCGCACCGGTGATCGGCGTATTGCTGCTGATCGCCACCGCCGGTATCGCCGCCTGCGGCCTGCCGGGGCTGCGACGCGCCTGGCTGACGCCGCGGCTGTTCGCGATGTTCAAGAAGGTCGCCCCCAAGGTCTCGGATACTGAACGCACCGCTCTGGAAGCCGGCAGCGTGGCCTGGGACGGCCAGCTTTTCTCCGGTCGCCCTGACTGGCAACGCTTGCTGGCCTTCCGCGACGATGGCCTGACCGATGAGGAACGCGCCTTCGTCGATCACCAGTGCAGCGTCGCCGCCGGCATGTGCAATGCCTGGGACATCGCCCGCGAGCGTGCCGACCTGCCCCAGGAGCTCTGGGACTACCTCAAGCGCGAGCGCTTCTTCGGCATGATCATCCCCAAGGAGTACGGCGGCCTGGGCTTCTCCGCCAAGGCGCAGTCGACAGTCCTGCAGAAGCTGGCGATCAACGAGACCCTGATGGTCACCGTGGGCGTGCCCAACTCCCTCGGCCCGGGCGAGCTGCTGCTCAAGTACGGCACTCAGGAGCAGAAGGATCACTACCTGCCGCGCCTGGCCGACGGCCGCGAGATCCCCTGCTTCGGGCTGACCGGGCCGCGCGCGGGCAGCGATGCCACCTCGCTGCCGGACACCGGCATCGTGGTCAAGCGCAGCATCGACGGCGAGGAAGTGCTCGGCCTGGAGCTGACCTTCGAGAAACGCTGGATCACCCTGGCCCCCATCGCCAGTGTGGTCGGCCTGGCCTTCCGCCTGTTCGACCCCGATCACCTGCTCGGCGATGACGAGGATCGCGGCATCACCCTGGCGTTGATTCCCCGCGACACCGAAGGCATGCAGATCGGCCGTCGCCACCACCCCATCGGCAGCCCCTTCCTCAATGGCCCGATCAAGGGCGACAAGGTCTTCGTGCCGCTCTCGACCATCATCGGCGGTGAGGAAATGATCGGCCAGGGCTGGCGCATGCTGGTCGAGTGCCTGTCCGTCGGCCGCTGCATCACCCTGCCCTCCGGCGCCACCGGCACCGCCCGTTACGCCATCGGCTGGAGCGGCGGCTTTGCCCGCATTCGCCGCCAGTTCAACGTGCCGGTGGCCGAGATGGAAGGCGTCCAGGAACCCCTGGCTCGCATGAGCGCACTGGCCTACATCGCCCAGGCGGCCGTCTATCAGACCGCCAATACCATCGACCACGGCGAGAAGCCGGCCGTGCCCTCGGCGATTCTCAAGAGCCAGTTGACCGAGTTCCAGCGCGTCATCCTCGCCGATGCCATGGATATCCATGGCGGCAAGGCCGTGACGCTCGGGCCGCGCAACTATCTCGGCATCGGCTACAGCGCCAACCCGGTGGCCATCACCGTCGAGGGCGCCAACATCATGACGCGCAACCTGATGATCTTCGGCCAGGGCGCAATCCGCTGCCATCCCTACGTCCTCGAGGAACTGGCCGCCAAGGATGCCGACGATCCCAAGGCCTTCGACCAGGCCTTCTTCAACCACGCCGGCCTGATCCTCGGCAACGCCGCCCGCGCCCTGACCCAGGGGCTGGGCATCGGCAAGCCCAGCGTTCCCTTCGACGATGTCGCCGCGCCCTACGCCCGCGACATCGCACGCCTGTCCGCCGGCTTCGGCCTCGCCGCCGACGCCGCCATGGCCAGCCTCGGCTCGAAGCTCAAGCAGCGCGAGATGCTTTCCGCCCGGCTCGGCGACGTGCTCTCCAACCTCTATCTGGCCAGCATGCTGCTCAAGCAATGGCACGAAGGCGACCGCGTCGAGGGCGAGGACACCCTGCTGCACTATGCCGCCCGTCTGCTGCTGGGACGCGCCGAGCAGGCCTTCGTCGAGCTGTTCGAGAACCTGCCCAACCGCGCCCTCGGCCGCACACTGCGCCTGATCATCATGCCGCTCGGCCGGCGCTGGTCACGCCCGCAGGATGACCTGTCGCGAGCCATCGCCCAGTCCGTCTCCCGCGACAGCGCCCTGCGCCACAAGCTCATCAGCAATACCTGGGACACCGACGACGGCCCTCAGGACAATCCCCTGGCACGCTACAATGCCCTGCTGGCCACGCAGGAACGTGCCGAGGCCCTGTATCGCACGGTCGGCAAGGCACACGCCAAGGGCGAGATCCCGGCCGAGGCCCTGCATCCCGAACAGCAGGTGGAAGCCGCTCTCGCCGCCGGGCTGATCAGCGACGAGGACGCTACCTTCATGCGCCAGCGCGAGGCCGAGGTGCTGGACATGCTGACCGTGGATGACTTCGACTACGACGCCTTCGTCATCGACAAGTCCAAGGTGCTGCGTCACCACCCCGCCTGATCCACGCTTCTCACCGTCACTCGATGCCCCGGCCCTGCGCCGGGGCTTTTGCGATATTGGGCGCTACACGGGCCAGACCAGTAATACCATCGGCACGGTCACGACCATCACGACCAGCGACAGCGGCAGCCCCAGCCACCAGTAATCGCCGAAACGATAGCCGCCGGGTCCCATCACCAAGGTGTTGGATTGATGTCCGATAGGGGTCAGGAAAGCACAGGAGGCACTGACCGCCACCACCATCAGAAAGGGATCCAGGGAGGCATCGAATCCCTTGGCCAGGCTCGCCGCGATGGGCGCCATCAGCAAGGCCGCGGCGGCGTTGTTGACCACATTGGACAACAGGGTGCTCAACAGGAAGAGTCCCGCCAGGGTCACCACGACCGGCCACTCGCTGCCCAGCGCCAGCATCCCCTCGGCGATCAAGGCAGCACCGCCACTGGTTTCCAGCGTCTGGCCCACCGGAATCATCGCCCCCAGCAAGACGATCACCGGCCCGTCGATGGCCTGATATCCGTCGCGCAGCGGCAGCACGCCCACCAGCAGTGACACCAGCGCCGCCCCGGCCAGCGCCACCGAGGCTGGCAGCAGGTCCAGCACCATGGCCAGGATGGCGGCAGCGAAGATGGCCACCGACACTAGCAGCAGGCGCGGCTGACCAAGGCTCAAATCGCGCTTGGCCAGCGGCAGGCAGCCCAGGGTCGTCAGGCTGTCGGTAAGTTCATTCTCGCCTCCTTGCAGCAACAGCACGTCACCGGCCCGGAAGCGGATGTCCCGCAGCCGCTGATTGAGCCGGCCACCGTCACGGGCCACCGCCACCAGATGCAGGCCATACTGGTTGTGCAGGCGCAACTGGGCCACGGTACGGTTGATCATCATGGAGTCGTTTCTGACCACCGCCTCCACCAGATGCAGTCCCTCGGGATCGAAGGCCTCGCCTTCCTCGCGCTCTTCTTCCGACGCCGGCTCGTCGCCGGGTTCCGGCCCCATCTCCAGGCCCGCCTTGTCCTCGAGCAGCTTCATTTCCTCGGGGCCGGCCTCCACCAGCAGGATATCGCCCTCGCGCAACACGCCGTGAAACCTGTGCCCGGCGTGACGACGTTCGTCGCGAACCACCGCCAGTACCGGGATGTCCTCGTCGACGGCCTGGCGCAGATCAAGCAGGGTCCAGCCTTCCGCCTTGGCCTTTTCCGGCACGCGCAGCTCCACCAGGTAATGGGCGGTATCGAACATCGCCTCGGTGGACGCACTACCGGCACGCTTGGGCACCAGGCGCCAGCCCAGCAGCACGATGAAGGCGAGCCCGACCAGGGCGACCGTCGCCCCGACAGGAAAAAACGAGAACATGCCGAAGTTGTCGGCCCCAAGGGAGCCGCGATAACTGGAAATGATGATGTTGGGCGGCGTGCCGATCAGGGTGGTCAGGCCACCCAGCAGTGAACCGAAGGCCAGCGGCATCAGCAACAGTGACGGCGGCGTGCCGTGCTCCCGGGCCATGCGAATCGCGACCGGCAGCATCAACGCCAGGGCCCCGACATTGTTCATCACCCCGGAAAGCACCAGCACTGCACCAACCAGCACCAGTAGCTGCAGCAACAGGCGGTCACCGACCTTGAGCGCCTGCTCGGCGATCAGGTCGACCAGGCCGGAGCGTTCGAATCCACGACTGAGGACCAGCACCGCCGCCACCGTGATCACCGCCGGATGACCAAAGCCGAGAAATGCCTCCTCCGCCGGCACCAGACCCAGCAGTACCGCCGCCAGCAATGCGGCCAGGGCAACCAGGTCATAGCGAAATCGCCCCCAGATGAAGGCGGTCAGCGTCAAACCAAGAAGCGCAAAGACCAGGGTGCTATCATCCATGGCGTTCAGTCATCCATGACAAAGGAGATACCGCCAGCATAGCCGCATCGAACGCTTGAGGGACACTGTCGATGCAACCCGGCCGCCCGCCAACCGCTCAGTGCCTCAATGAAGGAACGGCATGCCACGGGGCGTCACGAGCCAGGCGGCTCGGCAAACGGCAGCGGGCCATCGCCGCGGCGCACCTCGAAGACGTTGAGCGTCATGGCCACCAGGGCGTAGTAGCCGAACACGCCCACCAGCTCGACCATCGCCGGCTCGCCGAAGACCGCCACGGCCTCGGCGTAGAGCGCCTCGTCGACGCGGCGGCTGGTATAGAGCGACTCACCCAGGCGCACCACCAACGCCTCGTCGTCGCGTTCGAAGGTCGGCTCGCGACCTTCGCGCAGGGCCTCGATCACCGCCTCGGCGACGCCGGCCTCACGGGCAATGGGTTCATGGATCTGCCACTCCGCCTGGGACTGCCACCAGGCAGCGGTGAACAGGATCGCCAGCTCGGTCAGCCGCAACTCCAGGCGCGTGCCGTAGCGGCAGAAGGCCCCCAGGCGCTGGGCGTGATCGGCCAGTTCCGGGCTGTGGATCCAGGCCAGAAAGGGGCCGTCCAGATTGCCGCGTGGGCCGCTGAGAATGGTGTCCAGAACACGGCGCTGCTCGGGGGCCATGTGCGCCTCGTTCAGCGGCGAGAGACGGGATTCGATCGACATCGGTCATGCTCCTTCAATGAGGGTCGATAACGCGCTTCAGGGTCGCATCGAGCTTGTCGACGATTTCATCCAGATGGGATTCCTCGAGAATGAACGGCGGTGCCAGCAGGATATGGTCACCTCGTTGGCCATCGAGGGTGCCGCCCATCGGATAGCACATCAGCCCCTCGTCCATGGCCGTGCGCTTGATGGCGGCATGCAGCTTGCAGGCCGGATCGAACGGCGTCTTGTCGCCGCGATCGGCCACCAGCTCGAGGCCGCGGAACAGCCCGCGCCCGCGAATATCGCCGACATGGGGATGATCGCCGAAACGCGCCTCGAGTCGCTGCTGCAGCCCGTCACCCAACCAGCGCACGCGGGCCATCAAATCGCGCGATTCGATGGCGCGTTGCACCGCCAACGCCGCGGCACAGGCAGTGGCGTGGCCAATGTAGGTATGGCCATGCTGAAAGAAGCCCGAGCCCTCGGCGATGGCCTCGCGGATGCGTTCGCTCACCAGGGTCGCGCCGATCGGCTGGTAACCGGCTCCCAATCCCTTGGCAATGGTTGTCAGGTCCGGTGCCACGCCCTCCTGTTCGGCGGCGAAGAGGCTGCCGGTACGCCCCATGCCGCACATCACCTCGTCGAGGATCAGCAGGATGCCGTGGCGATCGCAGATCTCGCGTACCCGCTTGAAGTAGCCCGGTACTGCCGGCACCGCGCCAAGCGTCGCGCCCACCACGGGCTCGGCCACGAAGGCCATCACCGTCTCCGGCCCCAGGCGCTGGATCTCGTCTCCGAGCTCCGCGGCCAGGCGCTCGCCATAGGCCTCCGGCGTCTCACCCGCGGCCTGGCCACGATAGGCATAACACGGGCTGACATGGCCGACCTCCACCAGCAGCGGCTCGAACGGACGCCGCCGCCAGGCGTTGCCGCCGGTGGCCAGCGCGCCCAGGGTGTTGCCGTGATAACTCTGCCGCCGCGCGATCAGGTGCCTGCGCTCGGGCTCGCCACGCTCTAGGAAATACTGGCGCGCCATTTTCAGCGCCGCCTCCACCGCCTCGGAGCCCCCCGAAACGAAATAGACCGATGACAACCCTTCCGGTGCCCGCTCGACCAGGAAATCGGCCAGCGCCTCCATCGGCTCGCTGGTGAAAAAGGAGGTATGCGCATAGGCGAGTCGACCGACCTGCTCGCGAACCGCCTCGATCACCTCGCCATCGCTGTGGCCCAGGCATGAGACGGCGGCGCCACCGCAGGCATCCAGGTAACGACGCCCCTCGGCGTCGATCAGATAAGGGCCCTCGCCACCCACGGCGGTGGGATAGCGCTGTTTCAGATGACGATGAAAGACGTGACTCATGCTGCCCTCCCGGGCTCTATAAGCAATAATATTTCTTATACTGTCAATAAGGAAATATATTTGCAAATATGAGCCCTGCCTCACTGACGCCACCTTCCCCGGACGCTACAATGCTCGTCCGTTCGCCAACCGCTCAGGATACCCCGGAATTCACCATGACGCCATCCGCCTCACCCCGCCCCGAAACGCTCGGAGACCTCGAGCGCCTGCTCGCCGATATCGAGGGCGGCGAGGGTTCGGTACGCCTGGGCAAGCGCTCGCGCCATGTGCTGACCGCGCTGGTCACCGCTCCCCAGCAAGCCGCGGTGTCCTCGATCAGCGAGCTGGCCGAACGCCTGAGCGTCAGCCCCTCCACGCTATCTCGCCTGGCCCAGCGCCTGGGGTTCGATGGCTTCGCCGGCCTGCAGGGCGTCTTTCGTCGCAACGTCACCGAAGGCAAGAGCTTCTACAGCGATCAGGTCTCCCGCCTGCTGGACGGTGATGGCAACGACGGCAGTCATGCCCGGTTGTCCCGCCTGGGACGCCAGGAGAGCGCCAATATCGGCGATATGGTGGCGGAAATCGATGAAGTGAGCTTCGTGGAGGCCGCCGGGCTGCTGGCCGAGGCGCGTCGCGTGAGGGTGCACGGCATGCGCCAGTTCGCCTCGCTGGCATCGTTCATGGCCTATGGCCTGGGCATGCTGCGTCCGGACGTGGCACCGCTCGATGCCGCGCGACATGGCGTCGCGGATGCCTTGGCCCAGCTCGGTGAGGGCGATGTGCTGGTGGTGGCAAGCTGCTTTCCCTATACCCCCAGTGTGCTGACGACCGCCGAGGTGGCGGCCCGCCAGGGTATCCGGGTCATTGCCCTGACGGACTCCACGGCCTCTCCGCTCGCCAAGGTTGCGCGATACAGCTTCCCGGTGCCCAACCACAGTCTGTTCTTCAGCAATAGCATGTGCGCCTTCATGCTGCTGGTGGAAGGACTGTTGAGCGAGGCGGCGAACCAGCTCGGCGAGACCGGCCTCACCGCACTGAAGCGGCGCGAGCGCTTGATCGGCGAACTCGACGCCTCGCTGTGACATTCCCCGTGCCCAGGCGGCTCGGAGCAGGGCAACAGGGCATCAGGGCACCAGGATAGTGGAGCCGGTCGTCAGGCGTCCGGCCAGCGCCTCCTGGGCCTTGCCCGCCTCGGCGAGCGGAAAGCGCTGGGCGATGTCGATCTTCACCTGGCCGCTCTCCAGCATCGCGAACAGATCAGCGCACATGCTCTCCAGGCGCTCACGCGTATCGGCATAGCCATTGAGGCTCGGCCGCGTTACGTAGAGCGCTCCCTTCTGGTTGAGAATACCGATGTTGACGCCCTCGACCGGCCCTGAGGCGTTGCCGAAGCTGACCATCAGGCCGCGCTTTTTCAGGCAATCCAGCGAGGTCTCCCAGGTATCCTTGCCGACCGAGTCGTAGACCACGTCGCACATCGCCCCGTCGGTCAGTTCGCGCACCCGCTCGACGACATCCTCGCGGGTATAGTCGATGGTCGCCCAGGCCCCATTTTCCCGGGCCAGCGCTGCCTTCTCGGGAGAGCTGACCGTGCCGATCAGCTTCACGCCGAGTGCCCGAGCCCACTGACAGGCAATCGAGCCCACCCCACCGGCAGCCGCATGAAAGAGAATGGTCTCGCTGCCCTCGAGCCGATAGGTCTGACGCAGCAGATACTGTACGGTCAGCCCCTTGAGCATCGACGCAGCCGCCGTCTCGCCATCGACCCCGTCAGGCAGTGCCACGACCTTATCGGCCGGTACGACGTGCTGCTCGGCATAGGCGCCCAGGGGGCCCTGGGCATAGGCGACCCGGTCTCCCACTGCCAGGTGCTCGACGCCATCGCCCACCGCCTCGACGACACCTGCTCCCTCGGTGCCCAGTCCGGAGGGCAAGGAAGGCACGGGATAGAGACCGGTTCTAAAATAGATATCGATGAAGTTCAGACCGACGGCCTGATGTCGAATCCGCACCTCACCGGCTTGCGGCTCGACCAGCGGAGCATCGACGAACTCGAGCACTTCCGGGCCACCAGTGCGGGAAAACTCGATACGCTTGACCATGGGGGCATTCCTTAATTCGCTAATGAACTGGAGAACCAGTCAAGCGTTATGCTGGCAGCGGGTCAAGTCGAGCATTGGGGCATCACCGCCGAAGTCGCTTGACAGATCCAAATGGCTACAAAAGAATGAGTATTGTGTATACAGAAATACAATCTCATTGACGACACACTCAACAGGAGCGTCATCATGAAAATCACCTGGATGTTGACCGCCGTCGGCCTCGCGGCCGCCCTGACCAGCGCCCCGACCTTTGCCGCCGACGACGAGGCCTGCAAGCTGACCGTCGAAAGCAACGATCAGATGCAGTTCGACACCGACTCGCTGAGCGTACCCGCCAGCTGCGAGACCGTCACGCTGACGCTGGAACACACCGGCTCGATGGATGCCAACGTGATGGGCCACAACTGGGTACTCTCCGCCACCGAGGATGCCCAGGCCTTGTCCCAGGAAGGCATGAAGGCCGGTCTGGAAAGCGACTACCTGCCGGCCGACGATGACCGCGTCATCGCCGCTACCGAGATCATCGGCGGTGGCGAAAGCACCAGCATCGAGTTCTCCACCGAGGACCTGGCAGGCCGAGACCTGACCTTCTTCTGCTCCTTCCCCGGCCACTTCGCTTCCATGCAGGGGACCTTCACGGTCACCGAGGAGTAAATCACTCCCCTTGCAACGACGCCTGGCACGCCGGGCGTCGTCTTCGGCGCGGCCATCACAGAGCACGGCCATCACAGAGATAGCGGAAACGACTCCAACCCGCGAATAAAGCGGCGCTTGTAGTCCTCGAAGGCCTCACGGTCGCGCTTGAAGGATTGCGCCACGGCGTTTTCATCCACTGTCAGCGTGCGCGGCAGGTCATCGAGTCCCGAAGCGGGATGCTTGGGCCCAAGCCCGATACGCACGCCGCTCTTGCCGTCGAACCAGCGCTTGATACCGGCAGCCTCGAAGCGTTGCTGTTGTGCCTCGTTCATGGCATCCACCCGCAAGGGCGCGCGCAAGGCCAGTTCGGCCACCAGGCGTCCAGCCGGATCGGCCACCTTGCTGTCGGTCAGCGAGGCCAGTTGCATGACATTCATGCCCTCACCCGCCTCGTCCAGCGCCAGCAGCGCCAATGCGACCGGCTGCGCATCGTCATCGACCAGTGCCAGCACGCGGGCCGCTTCCTGCTTGACCAGCACCCCCAGCACACCGGCGAAGGTTGCCAGCGGCGCGATACCGGCCTGGTGACCGTAGACCTCGGCACACAACCGTGCCAGGCACGCCTCGCGCTGGTCCTCGTTCTTGACATGCACCACTCTCATCGATTCTTCCTCGTCCATCACACGCCTCGATATGAGCCGCGCAGCCTATCATATTCCCCCACCGGGCTCTCTCTCCGCACAACATCGATAGTGATATCTGCCCGAGGCTGATCCGTCGACAGATGCAACCGAGATAACCCGGCATAGCGGTTCTTCCTTCTTATCTCTTCCTCCTTCGCCCCCGCAGCATGGCGGTCCCCGAGGGCATGATCTAGCTTTCATGGAGTTGTCATCGTCATGACCTAATGTGCCGGGGCCTGACTGCCCAGGCCGTCGCATGGCTCGGGCTTTCCGATGCAAGACCCGACAAGAGACAAGGAGACACCGATGTCGCGTATCCACGCTGGAGCACTGACCCTGGGGCTGGCCGCCGCCGGCCTGTCGCTTTCCGCCCAAGGCGCTACCGAGATCGCCTGGTGGCATGCCATGGGAGGCGAACTGGGCAACAAGGTCGATGAGATCGCCGCGAACTTCAACGACACCCAGGACGACTATGTCGTCAAGCCATCGTTTCGCGGCAACTACTCCGAAACCATGACCAGCGCCATCGCAGCCTTCCGTGCCAATGAAGCACCGGCCATCGTGCAGATCTACGAGGTCGGCACCGCCACCATGATGAATGCCGAGGGGGCCATCGTGCCGGTGCACGAACTGATGGCCGACTCGGGCCTCGACTTCGACCCGGATGCCTTCCTGCCTGCCGTGACCGGCTACTACACCAACGGCGACGGCCAGATGCTATCCATGCCCTTCAACTCCTCGACGCCGGTGGTCTACGTCAATCGCGACATCCTCGCCGAAGCCGGCGTGGATGAGGTCCCGGCCACCTGGGAAGGGCTCGGCGAGGCTCTCGGCCAGATCGTCGACTCCGGCGCCGCCGAATGCGGCATGACCACCACTTGGCCTTCCTGGATCCAGCTCGAGAACTTCTCCGCCCGCCACGACCTGCCCTTCGCCACCGAAGAGAACGGTTTCGGTGGCCTGGATGCACGCCTGACCATCAACGACACCGCCGTCGTCGACCACATCCAGCGCCTGACCGACTGGCAGCAGGACGGCCGCTTCGACTACGGCGGGCGCTTCGACGAGGCTGCACCGGCCTTCTACACCGGTCGATGCGCCATGCTGATGGCCTCCTCCGCTTCGCTGGCAGGCGTGCGCGCCAACGCCGAGGACTTCGAGTTCTCCGTGGCACCGTTGCCCTATTCGAGCGAGCTGATCGACACGCCGCAGAACAGCATCATCGGCGGCGCCTCGCTGTGGGTTCTGGCAGGGCAGAGCGATGAGGTCTACCAGGGTGTCGCCGAATTCTTCGACTACCTCTCCTCCGCCGAGGTCCAGGCCGACTGGCACCAGTTCTCCGGCTACCTGCCGATCACCGAGGCCGCCTACGAACTCGGCCAGGAACAAGGCTTCTACGAAGACAATCCCGGCAGTGCCGTGGCCATCGAGCAGATGACCGGCGTCACGCCAACGGCCAACTCCAAGGGGCTGCGTCTGGGCAACATGCCGCAGATCCGTGACGTGATCGAGGAACAACTGGAGAAGATCTTCAATGGTGACATCGGCGTCCAGGAAGGCATGGACGAGGCCGTGAGCCGCAGCAACGAGCTGCTGGAACGCTTCCAGCAAGCCAACGACTGAGCCATCGGCACGCCTGCACCGGAACGCCTCGTGGCGTTCCGGCCTCTCCTGAACAGCTATGACGGATCACCATGGCGACTTTTCAACGTCACCGCCTCACGCCCTGGCTGCTGCTGGCCCCTCAGTTGGTCATCGTCGCGGTCTTTTTCTTCTGGCCGGCCGCCCAAGCCGTCCTCCAGGCCTTCTATGTCGAGGACCCCTTCGGTCTCGGCCGCACCTTCGTCGCCTTCGAGAACTTCGCCCGCGTGCTGGCCTCGGCAGAGTATTATCGGGCGCTCGGTATCACCGTTGCCTTCAGCATCGGCGTGGCGCTCGGCGCCATGGCGTTGGCACTGCTGCTGGCGGTGCTCGCCGACCGTGTGATCAAGGGCGCCCACGGCTACAAGACGCTGTTGATCTGGCCCTATGCCGTGGCACCGGCAGTGGCCGGCGTGTTGTGGATGTTCATGCTCGACCCCGAGCTCGGCCTGATCAGTGCCTGGCTCGGTGCACTCGGCATCGACTGGAACCATCAGCTCAATGGCGGCCAGGCCATGGCGCTGGTGGTGATGGCCTCGATCTGGAAGCAGATGAGCTACAACTTCGTGTTCTTCCTGGCCGGGTTGCAGGCCATTCCGAGGAGCTTGCTGGAGGCCGCGGCCATCGATAACGCGGGTCCCTGGCGACGCTTCTGGACCATCACCTTTCCCCTGCTGTCGCCGACCAGCTTCTTTCTGCTGGTGATGAACAGCGTCTACGCCTTCTTCGAGATCTTCGGCACCATCGACGCCACGACCGCCGGCGGCCCTGGCGGCGCCACGCGAACGCTGGTCTACAAGGTCTACGAGGATGGCTTCATCGGCTACGACCTGGGCTCCAGCGCGGCGCAGTCGGTGCTGCTGATGCTGCTGGTGGGGCTGCTGACCCTGCTGCAGTTCCGCTATCTCGAACGCAAGGTACAGTACTGACCCCGGAGAACGACCACGATGCGCTACCGCCGCCCCGGCCTCGACATCGCCAGTCACGCCCTGCTGATCCTGGCCCTGCTCGCCTTCTGCCTGCCGGTCTGGCTGGCCATCACCGCCGCCACCCACGACCAGGCCTCGCTGTACACCGGCACCGCACCGCTGTGGTTCGGCGAGCAGGGACTCGGCAACTTCCACGCCGTGCTCAGCGAACCGGTGGCCCGCCTCGGCACCGACGTGGCCAGGCTGCTGTTCAACTCCACGGTCATGGCGCTGGGCATCGCCTGCGGCAAGATCTTCATCGCCATCCTCGCCGCCTATGCCATCGTCTTCTTCCGCTTTCCGCTGCGTCGGCTGTGCTTCTGGCTGATCTTCATCACCCTGATGCTGCCGGTGGAGGTGCGCATCATGCCCACCTACAAGATTGCGGCCGACCTCAACCTGCTGAACTCCTATGCCGGGCTGATCCTGCCGCTGATCGCCAGCGCCACCGCCACCTTCCTCTTCCGCCAGTTCTACCTCACCGTGCCGCCGGAGCTGCTCGAGGCGGCTCGGGTCGACGGTGCCGGCCCCTGGCGCTTTCTCAAGGACATCCTGCTGCCACTGTCGAAGACCAATATCGCCGCCCTGTTCGTGATCATGTTCCTCTATGGCTGGAACCAGTATCTCTGGCCGCTGCTGATCACCACCGAGTCGGATTACATGACGATCGTGGTCAGCCTCAAGCGCCTGCTTTCCTCGGCCGACAACCTGGTGCCCTGGCAAGCCGTCATGGCCACCGCCCTGCTGGCCATGCTGCCGCCGGTCGCGGTGATCGTGCTGATGCAGCGCTACTTCGTGAAGGGACTGGTCGACGCCGAGAAATGACCGAATCACTGCATGGACAAGATACCGCTATGGCAACCCTGAGTTTGAACGCCCTGCGCAAGACCTACCCCAATGGTTTCACCGCCCTGCACGGCATCGATCTGTCGATCGACGACGGTGAGCTTATCGTGGTGGTCGGTCCCTCGGGCTGCGGCAAGTCCACCCTGCTGCGCATGCTCGCCGGCCTGGAATCGATCAGCGACGGGGAACTCGCCATCGATGGCCGGCGCGTCAACGATCTGGAGCCGGCCGAACGCGACATCGCCATGGTGTTCCAGAACTATGCCCTCTACCCCCACATGAGCGTGGCCGACAACATGGGCTATGCCCTGAAGAACCGCGGCGTGCCCAAGGCCGAACGCCGCCGCAAGGTCGAGGAGACCGCACGGCTGATCGGCCTCGAGGACCTGCTCGAACGCCGTCCTCGCCAGCTCTCCGGCGGCCAGCGCCAGCGCGTGGCCATGGGGCGGGCCATCGTGCGCGAACCCAAGGTCTTTCTGTTCGACGAGCCGCTCTCCAACCTCGATGCCAAGCTGCGCGTGCAGATGCGCATCGAGATCCGTCGCCTGCAGAAACGCCTCGGCGTCACCGCCGTCTACGTCACTCACGACCAGGTCGAAGCCATGACACTGGCCGACCGCCTGGTGGTGATGAACGGCGGACACATCGAGCAGGTCGGCACGCCGATGCATCTCTACGAGTGTCCCGCCAGCCGCTTCGTGGCGGGTTTCATCGGCTCTCCCGCGATGAACTTCCTGGATGCCCGCCAGACGCATGGCACCCTCACGCTACCCTGTGACACCCGCATCGCCGCCCCATCGGCGCGCGATGCCATCGACACGCCGGTGTGCCTGGGCATTCGCCCGGAGCACCTGTTGCCGGTTGACGAGCCCGATGACACCACCCTGACCACCCGGGTCGAGCTGGTCGAGCCGCTTGGCGCCGACACCCTCGCGCACGTCCGCCTCGAGGGGCAGGACGAGCCCCTGGTGGCTCGACTCGATGGTGTCCACGCCGTGGCCGAAGGCGATACGCTGTATCTGCGCCCCGACGCCGACCGCCTGCACCTCTTCGATCACGAGACCGGCCGACGCCTCGACGACAAGGACATCCACTCATGCCCCAGCAGCCCCTCGTCCCACCTCGCCTGATCGCTCATCGCGGCCTTTCCGCCCGGGCGCCGGAAAACACCCTGGCCGCCGTTCGAGCCGCCCACGAAGCCGGCTGCCGCTGGGTCGAGCTGGACGTGCAACTGCTCGGCGACGGCACCCCGGTGATCTGGCATGACCGGGATATCAATCGCTGCAGCAACGGACGCGGCCGACTGGCCGACCTGGACATCGACCAGGCCAGACGACTCGATGCCGGTAGCTGGTTCGATGCCGCCTTCGCTGGCGAATCCATGGCCACCCTGGAACAGATGTTGACCTTGATCGACGAACTGGCGCTGGGCCTCAACCTGGAACTCAAGGTCAACCGCGGTCGTGACCCCAAGGCCCTGGTCGAGCGCGTCCTGCCGACCCTGCTCGACGCCCTGCCCGCCGAGCGCTTGATCGTCTCCTCCTTCGACGCCACTGCCCTGACGCAGGCGCGACGCCAGGCACCGGCCGAGCGTCTCCCCCTGGGCGCGCTGTTCGAACGGATCCCCCGCGACTGGGCCACCCGCTGCGAGGCTATCGACGCCTACAGCGTGCACGCCGACTGGCGTCGTCTGCGCGCCTCCCGTGCCCGTGACATCGTCCAGGCCGGCCATGCACTGCTGTGCTACACGGCCAACGACCCGGCGGCCTTCGCCACACGCTGGGAGTGGGGGGTCCACGGCGTGATCAGCGACGACCCCACGCACTTTCGCTGAGCAGCATCTCGATGGTCCCCGAAGCGAGATTCGCCTCCAGCGTGTCGGCCAACCGGTCGAGCTGGCGCTCGCGATGGGCGGCCAGGTCGACGGCGGCGCCCTCACCCGTCAGTCCCAGCATCGCCAGCAGCGCGGCGGCCGCCGGCGCCTCGTCGAACAGCCCGTGCACATAGGTGCCGAGCACCTGGCCGTCCGCGCTGACCGCGCCATCCGGCCGGCCCTCGAGGTCGAGCAACGGTCGATCCAGCGCCGGACCTTCGCTGACGCCATTGTGGATTTCGTAGCCGCTCACCATCACGTCGTCATCGGCGAGGGTTCCCCGAACGGTGCGCAACTGCTTGCCGGCCACCATACGGGTGCGCATCGGCAGCAGCCCCAGCCCCGGCGTCGTGCCGGCCTCACCCTCGACGCCCTGCGAATCCTCGATCTCTTCACCGAGCATCTGGAAGCCTCCGCAGATGCCCAGCACCCGGCCGCCATAGCGCAGATGGTGACGTATCTGCGCCTCCCAGCCCTCGCGGCGCAGCCAGGCCAGGTCGCTTGCGGTGCTCTTGCTGCCGGGCAGCAGGATGACGTCGGCCGGCGGAATGGCCCGCCCCGGCCCCACCAGCGTCAACTCGACTCGCGGATGCAGGCGCAGCGCGTCCAGGTCGGTATGATTGCTGATCCGCGGCAACGCCGGCACCACCACCCTGAGCCCCGGCGCCTCGGCGGCGCTCTCGGTGAGTCCCAGACCATCCTCGGCGTCCAGCAGCAACCCATTCAGATGAGGCAACACGCCGAATACCGGCTTGCCGGTGTGGCCGGTGAGCCAATCGAGCCCCGGCTCGAGCAGCGCGAGATCGCCGCGAAAACGATTGATGACAAAGCCCTGGGTCCGGGCCCGTTCGCTGTCGCTGAGCAACTCGAGCGTACCCACCAGTTGGGCAAAGACCCCGCCGCGGTCGATGTCGGCGACCAGCCACACCGGGCAGTCCACCGCCTCGGCAAACCCCATGTTGGCGATGTCGTTCTGGCGCAGGTTGATCTCGGCGGGGCTGCCGGCGCCCTCCGCAATCACCAGGTCGTGGCAGCTCGTCAGTCGCTCCCAGGCCGAGAGCACCGTCTCGCGGGCCTGTCGCTTGAAGGCGTGGTAATCCAGCGCGTCCATATGCCCGTGGACCCGGCCATCGAGAATAACCTGGGCACCGCGATCGGTTTCGGGCTTGAGCAGCACCGGATTCATGTCGGTATGAGGCGCCAGACCCGACGCCAGCGCCTGCAAGGCCGTGGAGCGACCGATCTCGCCGCCCTCCGGCGTCACGGCGCTGTTGAGTGCCATGTTCTGGGGCTTGAAGGGCGCCACCGACACGCCGCGCCGGGCCAGCAGCCGACACAGCCCTGCCACCACCGTGCTCTTGCCGGCATCCGAGGTGGTGCCCTGGATCATCAGCGTGCTCATCGCGAGCGCTCCCGCACCGCCAGTGCGTCGAACAGCGACGGTGCGCCCAGCGCCTCGCCCCAGCCGTTGCCGTGCACTCGCTCGACCAGAGGCAGACGCTGGCGCCAGCCGACCTGGGCCAGCTCAGGGCTGTCGAGGAAGTCGTCGACGTAGCCCAGGCACAGGTAGGCGAGCGGATAGACGTTCTCCGGCAGGCCCAGCACCTCGGCCAGTTCCTGCTGGTCGAGGATGCTGACCCAGCCCACGCCAATGCCCTCGGCGCGGGCCGCCAGCCACAGGTTCTGGACCGCCAGGCAGGTGCTGAACAGGTCCGTCTCGACGATGCTCTGGCGACCCAGCACGTGCTCGCCGCCGCGGCTGCGGTCGCAGGTGATGCACAGGTTGAGCGGACTCTCGAGGATGCCCTCCAGCTTGAGACGGCGATACAGCTCGCCGCGCTCGCCGGTGTGGGCCTCGGCCGCCCTGGCGTTCTCGCGCTCGAAGATGGCGTGCACGCGCTCGCGCACCGCACGGCTGTCGATCACCAGGAAGTCCCAGGGCTGCATGAAGCCCACCGAAGGCGCATGGTGAGCGGCCTGGAGCAAGCGTGCCAGCACCTCGGGCGGAATCGGGTCCGGGCGAAACTGGGCACGCACATCGCGGCGCTCGAAGATGGCGCGGTAGACGCCCTCACGCTGCGCCTCGGGAAAGGCATGATCGGACTTCATAGCTCGACGCCTTTCTGGGCCTTTATCCCTTGGTCTTTAAAAGCGTGCTTGACCACCTTCATCTCGGTCACGGTGTCGGCTAGCTCGACCAGCGCCTCGGGGGCGTGGCGACCGGTGACCACTGCATGCTGCATGGGCGGACGGGCCTGGAGGTCGTCGAGTACCCGATCGAGCTCCAGATAGCCGTGCCGAAGGGCAATGTTGAGCTCATCGAACAGCACCAGCGCGTAGTCCGGGTCGGCGAGCATGCGGCTGGCCTCGGCCCAGGCCGCCTCGGCGGCGCGCACGTCACGCTCGCGATCCTGAGTATCCCAAGTGTAGCCCTCGCCCATGACGTGGTAGTCCACACCCGGCAGGTTGCGAAAGAAGGCCTCTTCGCCGGTCTGGAACTTGCCCTTGATGAACTGCACCACGCCGACCCTCATGCCGTGGCCCAGGGCCCGGGCGAGCATGCCGAAGCCAGAACTGCTCTTGCCCTTGCCGGGGCCGGTCAGCACCAGCAGCACACCCTGTTCCTTGTCGGCGGCGGCAATGCGCTCGTTCATGATCTTCTGCTTGTGGGCCATGCGCGCCGCATGGCGCTCGGGGTCGACGTGCTTCATTGGGATCTCCAACAGTCGAAGGAATAACGTGATAATTCTGGTGCCATACCGGGGACAAGCCGCAGCGGAGCTCCTACGCCAGGGGTGAGGAGCATCGCTCCGAACGGGCTGGCCAAGGATGGCCAGCACCGGACCTGCAAGCGAAGCGGGACGCGAGAGCGCCGCAGGGCGTCGGGAGCTACAAGGAAGTATTCATCGCGTCTCCGCGCAGGCTTGTCCCCGGTGTTTGTCATTCGACCGGCCGTGACAACAGCGGCGTGCGTGCCAGCAGATAAACGTCCATGATCCAGCCGTGCCGCTCGCGCAACTCGACACGCCGCTCGACGATGGCCGGCCCCACCTCGGCCAGCGGGCCCTCGATCAGGCACTGCTTGTCCATGCCCAGATAAGCGCCCCACCAGATATGCAGTCCCTCCGGGGCCAGCGCCTGGAAGGCGCCACCGCTGTCGAGCATGACAGCGACACTGGCAGCATCATCGGGCCAGCCGCGCTCGCGCAGGCGTCGCCCGGTGGTGATCTGCACCGGCTCGGCCAGAACATTGAGGGGAATCCGGTGCTCGGCGGTCAGCACCTGCAGGCTGGTGATACCCGGCACGACGCTCACCGCCGGCGACGCCTCTCCGTCCTGTCCCAAGCCCTTCAGGCGACCGGCGATGCGCAGGCTGCTGTCGTAGAGCGAAGGGTCGCCCCAGATCATCATGGCGACCCGTCCGCCCCGCGGCAGGTGGCGCGTCATCTGCTCACGCCACACCTCGGCAATCGCCGCATGCCAGTCGTCCACTGCGCCCAGGTAATCGTCACGCCTCTCGCGGTGCGGCAGGTCGAACTCCACGACCCGCGATTGCGCGGCCTCGTCGAGCAGGTTGCGGCACAGCAAACGGCGCAGATCGACCAGATCCGACTTGGCTTTTCCCTTGCGCGGCAGCAGGATCAGATCGGCCTCCCGGAGCGCGCGCACGCCGGCCAGGGTCACGTGGTCGGGGTTGCCGGTGCCGACACCGATCAACGCGAGCTGGATCATGCCTCGCCCCGTCCTTCGCTCACCGGATCGTCCGCATCATTCTCGGCGAAGGGCGAATCCGCCGATTGCGGCCGGAAGCGGCGGTCATAGCCGATCGCGTAGAGACAACTGTCGTCGAAGTTCTCGCTTGCCAGCGCCGGGCCGACCAGGATCAGCGCGGTGCGGTTCATGGCCGGATCGAGCCGTGAGGTGACGGTCTCCAACTGCCCACGGACCACCTTCTGATCGGGCCAGCTGGCCCGCCAGACGATGGCCACCGGACAGTCCCCGCCGTAGAAAGGCGCCAGCTCCGCCACCACATGCTCGAGGTTATGGATGGACAGATGGATCGCCAGAGTCGCCCCGGTGCGCGCGAAGTTGGCCAGGGTCTCGCCGTCCGGCATGGCGCTGGCCCGACCCGGCGTGCGCGTCAGCACCACGGACTGCGACACGCCCGGCAGCGTCAGCTCCTGGCCGAGGGTGGCGGCCGCCGCGGCAAAGGCGGGCACTCCGGGCGTGATGGCGTAGGGGATGCCCCGTTCGCGCAGCCGACGCAACTGCTCGCCCATGGCCGACCATACCGAGAGATCCCCGGAGTGCAGCCGAGCCACGTCCTGCCCCGCAGCGTCGGCGCGGGCCATCTCGTCGATGATCTCGTCGAGCGACAATGGGGCGGTGTTGACGACCCGGGCACCTGCCGGGCAATGCGCAAGGATCGCCTCGGGCACCAGCGAGCCGGCGTAGAGACACACCGGGCAGGCCGCGATGAGATCCCTTCCCCGCAGCGTCAGCAGATCCGGCGCGCCGGGGCCGGCACCGATGAAATGAATGGTCATGTCGTATCTCCTGTCGTCGCCTCGCGCACCACCGCCACCGCAGCGGTCGCCCGTCGATCCGTCGAAATCAGTCGAGGGCCGAGCAATCTCGCCCCGGGCCCCGCCGCCAGCAGCGCTACGGCCTCGGCAACGCTGCCCGTACCGCGGGACTGACGGCTGTGTCGGGAATCGGTGAGGGTGGCGACCGAGGTCAAGTCGAGATCGGCCACGCTCCGCGTCACCAGGCCCCGCGCCTCCCCCAAGGCCTGCACCAGCGGGCGCATGGACGCGGCCACCGCCAGCCGGTCGACCGGGCCATGGCACGTCTCGAGCCGGTCCAGCGCCTCGGCCAGCGAGGCGAGCGTCGCCGAGCGGCGAAAACCGAACCCCGCCACCTTCATCGCACCACCCGCCACTGCACGATGGGATAGGCGGCCTTCCAGCCGCGTCGGGTGCCGAGAGCAGCCGCCGACGACAGCTCCAGCCGCACCAGCTCGCCGCCGACGTGACTTTGCCAGTGGCTCAGCAAGGCTTCCGACTCCAGGGTCACCGCATTGGCCACCAGCCGCGTGCCAGACCGCAAACGCAGCCACAGTGCGGTCAGCAGCGCCTCGGAGAGCCCGCCGCCGATAAAGACCGCATCGGGCAACGGCAAGTCCTCCGGCGTCTTCCCGTTCAGCATTTCCAGGGCATCGCCCTCCACCACCTCGAACCAGTCGACACCGAGTTCCCCAGCGTTGTGGCGCGCCCGAGCCGCCCTTTCCGCATTGCGCTCGAGACCCAGGGCACGGTTGTCCGGATGCGCCAGCAGCCACTCGATGGCGACCGACCCCGAGCCGGTGCCGATGTCCCACAACCGCTCGCCCGGGGTCGGCGCCAGGGCGGCCAGCGTGGCGGCGCGGACCACCTGCCGAGTGATCTGACCGTCGTGCTCGAACCAGTCATCCGAGCGTCCTGGCATCAGCGGCAGTGCCGGTCCATCGCCGTCGACCTCGAGCCCCACCGCCACCGGGTGGGAGATGTCGTCGGGCAACTCGGCATCGGCGCGCACGCTGCGCACGCGCTCCTCGATGCCGCCCAACGCTTCCATCACGTGAAGCCGGCTGGCGCCGAAGCCGACATGCGCAAGCCAGCCGGCGAGCTCATTCACCGCCGCACCGTCGCGCAGCAGCACCAGCAGCCGGCGTCCACGATGCAAATACGGGCGCAGGCGCGTCAGCGGCCGGGCGTGCAGGCCCAGGCAGGTCACGCCCTCCAGCGCCCAGCCGAGCCGGGAGGCCGCCAGGCTGAAGGTCGAGGGCGACGGCAGCGCGCGCCACTCGCCGGGCGCGAGGTGTCGTGCCAGGGTCGCGCCAGCGCCGAACCAGAAGGGATCGCCGGAGGCCAGCATCACCACCCGCCGGCCACGCTCGGCCAGCAACACGGGAATGCCGTCGGCAAAGGGCACCGGCCATTCGCGCACCTCGGCGGAAAGCGCCGGCAGCAGGCGCAGATGACGTCGCGCGCCGAACACCACCTCGGCGGTCTCCAGCGCCTCGCGGCTTGCCGGCGTCAGCCCTGCCGTGCCACTCTCGCCCCAGCCCAGCACCGTCAGCCAGGGAGCGTCGTCCGCGTCAGTCATCATCCGAGTCCCGCTAAAAGAGATGAGCTGTTCCAGTGCCAAGCCTCCGCGAGGGCGCTGTAAACCCTTTCCTGGGCGCTACTTTTGCCATCCATGGCAAAAGACCCTCGCTGCGCCTTGTCCCCGGCGCTCATCTTGCCAACTGCTTGAAAGGTAAAAGAGCTCAAGAAGCCTCTATGAAAGTCCTTATCCTGGGCGGTACCACTGAAGCCAGCGCGCTGGCCCGTGCACTCGCCGAGCGCGAGATCCCCGCGCTGTTCAGCTACGCCGGCCGCGTCAGCGCGCCCAAGCCGCAGCCGCTGCCCACCCGCATCGGCGGCTTCGGCGGCGTGGAAGGGCTGGCCGCCTTTCTCGAGGCAGAGCGCATTACCCACCTGGTCGACGCCACCCATCCCTTCGCCGAGCAAATGAGCCGCCACGCCGTGGTGGCAGCCGAACGCAGCGGCGTCGAGCTGCTGGCCCTGACCCGGCCGCCTTGGGTGCCGCAGGCCGGCGATCGCTGGCAGCGGGTCGCCGGCCTCGAGGACGCGTTGGCGGCGCTCACCGGGCCGATGCAACGGGTGCTGCTGGCGATCGGTCGCATGCATCTGGCCGACTTCGCGGCCCAGCCCCAGCATCATTACCTGCTGCGGCTGGTCGACCGGCCCGATAGTCCGCCGCCCCTGCCGTACCACACCGTCACCGTCGACCGCGGTCCCTTCACCCTGGAAGGCGACCTGGCACTGCTGCGCGAGCACGGCATCGAACGCCTGGTGTGCAAGAACGCCGGCGGTACGGGGGCGGCGACCAAGCTCGTCGCCGCCCGGAAGCTGGGCCTGCCGGTGGTGATGATCGACCGCCCGGCGCTGCCGCCGCGCCGCGAGGCACATACCATCCAGGAAACGCTCCACTGGCTGGTTTAAAGGGCATCCACAAATTACGGTGCTCGGCCATGTGGCGTTGAAAGTCATCGAGTCGCCTCTGATGACGGCGCTGATCGCGGCGTATAGACCCACTCGCCCTCGCCTTCCCTTCCGGCGGGAAACCGCCGCGTCAGGCTCGAGCCCACCATCACCAGGGTGCGCATGTCGGCCATCTCTGGCGTCGCCTCGCCCAGGCTGGTGATCCGCACGCTTTCCTGTGGCGTGGAGATGGCACGGGCGAACATGATCGGACGCGCCTCACCGCAGGCCTCGCGTAGCACCGCCAGGGCGCGGGCGAAGCCCTCGGGTCGCGAGCGGGAACGCGGATTGTAGAAGGCCATGGCGAAGTCCGCCTCGGCGGCCAGTCGCAGGCGCTTCTCGATCAAGGCCCAGGGCTTGAGGTTGTCCGAGAGGTTGAGACAGCAGAAGTCATGGCCCAGGGGCGCGCCCAGCCGCGCACTGGCGGCCAGCATGGCGGAGACGCCCGGCAGCACCTGGATATCCAGCGCCCGCCACTCGGGGCGCCCCGCCTCCAGCGCCTCGAACACCGCCGCGCCCATGGCGAACACCCCGGGATCGCCCGAGGAGACGACCACCACCCGGCGGCCCTCGGCGGCCATCGTGAGCGCCTGTTCGGCCCGGCGAATTTCCTCGCGGTTGTCCGAGCCGTGGCGGGTCAGGCCCGGCCGCGGCGCCAGGCGCTCGACGTAGGGCACATACCCCACCGCATCGGTGGCCTCGCCCAGTGCACTCGAGGCCTCCGGGGTGATCAACTCCTCGCTGCCGGGCCCTAACCCGATGATTTTCAACCACCCTTCCGCGCTCATGGGCGCCTCCCGTTACCGTGAATCACCAGGATCGAGAAATAGGGCACACGTTCACCGACCTCGGCGAGCGGCACCACCCGCTGCTGCGCCATGGAGGCATATTCGATCATCCAGGCATCCTCCTCGCGCCCGGCGCTCGCCAGTGCGCGGCGCAGCTTGTCGAGGTGGCGGCCGATCTTCATGACCACCAGGGCATCGGTGCGCGCGATGCGCTCGGCCAGCATCGCCTCCGGCTGGGTCGCGGTCAGCACGGTCAGGACATCGTCGCCCCAGGTGATGGGCTGCCCCGTTGCCGTCCAGGCGGCGGACATGCCAGTGATGCCCGGCACCACCTCGACCGGGACGCGGTCCATAAGCCGCGTATACAAATGCATGAAGGAGCCATAGAAGAAAGGGTCGCCCTCGCAGAGCACCACCACGTCGTGACCCGTCCCGGCGATCTCGTCGAGCTGAGCGACCTGGCGCTCATAGAAGGCCGCCAGCCATTCGTTGTAGCGCGGGTCGTCGAAGGGGATCTCGGTGGTGACCGGATATTCCATGGGCAGCTCGACGGCATCGGCGGCCAGCATGCCCTCGACGATGCGGCGGGCGTGGCCGGTACGCCCCTTCTTGCGGAAGTAGGCGACGTGAGAGGCGCCGCGAATCAGGCGATCCGCGCGCACGCTCATCAGATCCTGGCTGCCGGGACCGAGGCCGACGCCGAAGATGGTGCCGGAGCGGGGGTCGCGCCTCATCATTCGCGGCGATCCGCCATGGCGTTGACGGCGGCCACCGTTACCGCGCTGCCGCCGAGCCGACCCTCGACGATGGCGCAGGGCGCCGCGGCACTCTCCCACAACGCCTGCTTGGATTCCGCCGCACCGACGAAGCCCACCGGGCAGCCGATGATGGCGGCCGGCCGCGGACAGTCCGGCGACTCCAGCATGTTCAGCAGGTGAAAGAGCGCCGTCGGTGCATTGCCGATCGCCACCACCGCTCCGTCCAGATAGGGACGCCACAGCTCCAGCGCTGCCGCCGAGCGGGTGTTGGCCATCTCTCGGGCCAGACCGGGCACTCGCTCGTCATGCAGGGTGCAGAGAATGGCGTTGTTCGCCGGCAGGCGCTGTCGCGTGATGCCCTCGGCGACCATGCGTGCGTCGCAGAGGATCGGTGCACCGGCCTCCAGTGCCCGGCGAGTGCGATTCACCACATCGCCACGAAAGTGGACATGTTCAGCCAACGCGACCAGGCCGGCGGCATGGATCATGCGCACGGCCACCGGCTCTGCCTCCGGCGAGAAGCGTGAAAGCGCCGCCTCGCGCCGAATGGTGGCAAAGGATTCCCGGTAGATCGCCGGCCCATCGGTTTCATAGACGTAAGGCATCCCTATTTCTTCTCCTTCTTCAACGCCGCCAGTACCTCGGCTTCGCTCAGGCCAGTCGCGACCGGGGCGTCGTCGGCGCACCCGCCCAGAATCAGATCGAAGCGACCGTCGCGTCCCGTCAGGCAGATATCGGCCGGTCGACCGCGGGCGCAGCCCTTGGCACAGCCGGACACATGCACGCGCTCCGCGTCCCGAGCGCCCCGGCGCTCGGCGATCGCCTGCGCCAACTCTCGGGTCGCCACACTGGCCCGTTCGCAGTGAGGCGCGCCCGGACAGGCATCCATGGCCAGCCGCGGGTCGCGCTCGTCATGAATCAACCCCGGCACCGCCTCGGCGTCATCCAGGTTTCCGCCCTCGCCTTCTATCAACAGGCGGCGCCAAGGCGTCGCCCGCACCCCCGTGATGTTCTCGGACGCGAGCGCAGCACGCAGTGTCGAGGCCGACGCCCGGCCGAAGGGCAAGCCGACCACCCGACCTCGGGGATGCTCGCCCAGCGCCAGGCTTGCGGTGGATTCGGAAAGCCCGGCGGGCGCCATCGTGGCCGGTGCCCAGGCAGGCAAGGGCACGGTGAGGCGATGCATGCGCCCGGTGCCACCGTTCTCGACGAACCAGTGCGCCAGACGCCGCAATAGCTCGATGGCCGCCTCGACCGAGTCCACCGGGGTACCCAGGCTTCGGCCATCAGCGCGCACCAGCAGCCTGCCGTCGGCCGCGCGCTCGAGGCGAAGATCCGCGGAGGCCTCCGTCAGCACCGGCGCCGGACCGGCATCGATGGCCAGCCCCCACTTGGCCGGCAGCCTCGGCCATGCGTCACGAGGGACGCCATGACGCCCCTCGAACCATTCCTGCAACCGACGAGCCGCGTCATGGGTGACATCGCCAGGCTGCCAGTCCGGGGCCACCAGCAACGCCGGCTGACGCTCGACCTCAGCGTCCGCCGCGACCAGCTCCCACTCGACGAGACACGCCATCAGTGCGGGCCATTCGGCCTCACTCACGCCACGAAGTTGCAGATTGCCGCGACGCGTGAGTTCGACCAGCCCGCTGCCCCAGGTCTCGGCGGCATCGCACAGTGCCAGCATCTGCGCCCGGGTGAGACGTCCCAGGCGCGGGCGCACGCGCACCAGCAGGCCATCACCGGTGGCCATGGGCCGCCAGGCTCCGGGACACCAGCCCCTGACGCGGGGCACGATTGGCCTACCCGCCATGGGGCACTGCCTCCCGACGCTCGTCGAACTCGAGCAGCAGGTCCCGCAGGGCCTCGCCCCGCTCACCGGCGTCTTGCCACAGGCCGCGCTGGACCGCTTCCACCAGTCGCTCCGTCATTTCTTCCAGCGCCGCACCATTGTGCTCACGCAGGAAGCGCTGGTTGGTCTCGTCCAGCACCAGGGCATCGGTCACCTGGGCGTACTGATAGTCAGCCACCAGGTCGGTCGTGGCGTCGTAGGCAACCAGGTAATCCACCGTGGCGGCCATCTCGAAGGCCCCCTTGTAGCCATGCTCGCGCATGGCTTCGAGCCACTTGGGGTTGAGCACCCGGGAACGCATCACGCGCGCCAGTTCCTCCTTCAGAGTGCGGATTCTCGGCCGAGCCGGGTTGGCGTGGTCGCCATGATAGATGGCCGGCGCCTGGCCGCCGAGGGCACGGCTGGCATTGGCCATGCCGCCCTGGAAGGCGTAGTAGCCGTGGGAGTCGAGGATGTCGTGCTCGCGGTTGTCCTGGTTGTGCATCACCGCCTGCAGGCCTTCGAGCTGTCGTTCAAAGGCCTCCCGGGCAACGGTGCCGGATTCCGGGAACTGGCCGTAGGCGTAGGCGCCGGCAGCGAGATAGGCGTCAGCCAGCTCATCGGCATTCTCCCAGGTACGGGCATCGATCCGCCGATCCAGGCCGGTGCCGTACTCGCCGGGCCGACTGCCGAACACGCGATAACCGGCTTCACGCTCGGCGGCCTCGGATGCGATGCCGCGGGCCTCTAGCTCACGACGGCGCGCCTCGACCGCCGCACGGATGGTGTTGGCGTCACCCGGCTCCTCGTAGGCCGCCACGGCGCGCACAGCGGCATCGAACAGGCGGATGACGTGGGGAAAGGCGTCACGGAAGAAGCCGGACACCCGCAGGGTGACATCCACCCGAGGCCGTCCCAGCAGCATGCCGGGGATCACCTCCACGTCGACCACTCGCTGCGAACCCAGCGACCAGATCGGCCGCACCCCCATCAGGGCAAGGGCCTGAGCGATATCGTCGCCGCCGGTACGCATGGTGGCGGTGCCCCAGATGGACAGCCCCAGCCGACGCGGATAATCGCCGTGATCCTGCAGGTAACGCTCGACGAAGGCCTGGGCCGAGGCCTCGCCCAGCGACCAGGCAGCGGGCGATGGCACGGAACGGTTATCGACGCCGAAGAAGTTGCGCCCCGTGGGCAAGACATCGAGCCGGCCTCGGCTGGGGGCACCGCTCGGCCCGGGCGGCACACAGCGTCCGTCGAGCCCATCGAGCAGCGCACCGATCTCCCGTTCGGCGCCATGGCGCATGGCGGCCCAGAGTCCGTCGCGGGCGTAGCGACACAGCGCCGCCGTCGCCGGATACTCCCTGGCCAGCTCGTCCAGGCGACCCGGCTCGAGCACGTACTCGGCCACCAGCCGCTCGGCGAGCCATTCGAGGCGCTCGCGGGTGTCGGCGGCGCTGCGCCAGGGAGCCTCACTGCCATCGGCCAGCACCCGTGGCTTGGGTCCTTGCCAGGGCTCGGCGCCGGCCGCCAGGGGATCGAAGCGAGTACCGGCCTGATCCGGTTCGCGCAGCCCCAGATCGTCGGCCAAGGCATGCAGCAGTCCTCGCCGCTGAGGTTCCTCGCCCCGCGGCAGCCGCAGAATGGCGACCAGGGTCGCCGCCCGCTTGTCCGCCGGTGGCAAGGTTCCCAGCACGTGCAGGCCGTGGCGGATCTGCGACTCCTTGATATCGCACAGGTAGGTGTCGAGCTCGTTGAGCAGCCGCTCATCGTCACCCTCGCTTCCTTCACCGACGGCGCCTGCCGCCTGGCCCAGTTCCCGGTCGATGCCGGTGCGCCTGAGGTGCTCGAGGATCCGCTCGCGCAACAGCGCCTCGCGTTTCGGGTCCATGCCCAGCGCCTGGTAATACTCGTCGGTCAGCGTCTCCAGCTCGGCCATGTCACCGTAGAGCTCGGCCCTGGCCAGCGGGGGCATCAGGTGGTCGATGATCACTGCCTGGCTGCGGCGCTTGGCCTGAGCCCCCTCGCCGGGATCGTTGACGATGAACGGATAGAAGTGCGGCAGCGCCCCCAGGACAATGTCCGGCCAGCACTCGGCGGACAGCGCGGTGCTCTTGCCAGGCAGCCACTCCAGGTTGCCGTGCTTGCCGACGTGGACCACCGCGTCCACCCGGTAGTGGTCGCGCAGCCACAGATAGAACGCCAGGTAGCTGTGGGGCGGCACCAGCTCGGTGTCGTGGTAGCTCCTGGTCGGATCGGCGTCCGGGCCGTCATCGATATCCCGTGCCGGCTGGATGCCGACGAAGGTCTCGCCGAGACGGATGCCGGCAATCAACAGCCGGCCCTGGCGATGCTTCGGATCGTCCTCGGGTGCTCCCCAGCGCTGCCAGACTGCCTCCTGGAGGTGGGTCGGAAGGGTGCGAAACCAGGCCAGGTAGTCGTCGATGCCGAGGCTCTGCCAGCTCCCCCGCCAGGCCAGCGATTGCGGATCATTGGTCACGCTGTCCTGCAGCCGGCGGACCAATGCCCCACCGTCCTCGGGCAGCTCCGCCACCGGGTAGCCTGCGTCCGCCAACGCCCGCAGCAGCTTGACTGTGGAGGCCGGGGTATCCAGGCCGACACCGTTGCCGATGCGGCCGTCGCGGTTGGGATAGTTGGCCAGCACCAGCGCCAGGCGCTTCACGGCATTCGGGGTGGTGCGCAGACGACAGAAACGCCACGCCAGTTCGGCGACGAAGGCCGCGCGCTCGGGTTGCAACCGATGGCGGGTCACCGACAGCTGGCAGCGCTCGTCGTAGTGAGCCTCAGCCTTGAAGCCCACCGTGCGGGTGATGAGACGCCCATCCATCTCCGGCAGTGCGACCTGCATGGCCAGGTCGCGACTGTGCAGGCCGGCGGCCTTGTCGCGCCAGTCTTCCTCGGTACTGCTGGCGAGAATCGCCTGCAGGACCACCGGCCGGCCGACGAACGGCCCCTCGTCGAACTCACCGCCCGAGGCATCCGCGTCATCCGGCTCGCGGTTGACGGAAAAGCCGGTGGTGTTGACCACCAGGGCCGCACCGGTCCGCTCGATGAGATGATTGACGAAGGCCACGCAGGCGTCGTCCTTGAGCGAGGCCACCGCTACCGCCAGAGGCTCGAGCCCGCGGCCTCGCAGTATCTCGATCAGGCCATCGATCACCGCGGTATTGGCACCCTGCAGATGGCTGCGATAGAACAGCAGCAGGCACACCGGCCGCCCGGAGTCGCGCCGTGACTGCCACTCGCCGAGCGTCGCATCCTGCCGTCTCGTTGCACGGGGATCGTAGAGCAGCGCCGAGGGAATCGCCCTGGGCTCGCGCCAGGCCAGATCCCGGCCTAGGCACTCGGCAGCGACAAAGCGCAGCAGTTGCTCGGCGTTGTCGGCACCACCTTCGCGGAGATAGCGCCACACCCGATGAGCCGCGGCAACGGGCACGCTGGAGGCGTCCAGCAGGGCCTCATCGGGCTCGTCGCTGCCTGGCACCAGAATCAGTTGCCGATCGGCATCCGCCGCCGCCCAGGCCTGCAGGCGATCGACGCCATAGCGCCAGTAGGCGCTGCCGCCGAGCAGCGAGACGATCACCAGGCGGGTACGCTCCAGCACGCGGTCCTCGTAGAGATCGAAGGCAGCGGGCTTGACCAGATTCATCCAGTTGGCAAGCCGCACCGATGGCACCGTGTCGCCGCCTGTCGAGACCAGGCGTTCGACCGCCTGGGCCAGGGCCGACAGGCTGCTGTCGGCGGCCGAGAGGATCACGACCTCGGCGGGGCTCTGTTGCAGGTCGACGATCCCCTCGTCGTCGACAAAGCCCCCGGGCTTGGCGGCGAACAGGTGCATCAGGCGGGTGTCGCAGTCTCGGCAGTCGTCAGGGTCGCGTGCAGCGCCTCACGATCCAGCGAGCGGCCGATGATGACCAGTTCGGTATGGCGCGGCTCGTCCTGCGCCCAGAGCCGATCATAGTAACCGTCCAGGCGCTCACCGACGGCCTGGATCACCCGGCGCATGGGCTTGCCGGGAATCGCCGCGAATCCCTTGGCGCGATAGATCTCGTGGGCCTTCAAGAGCTCGGCGAGGCGTGCTTCCAGCGCCTCGGCATCGACCTCGTCCAGGCGGATCACGACACCATCGAAGTGGTCGTGGGCATGGTCATGGTGGGCCCCCTCGGCATGATGGCGGTCGTGATGGTTGTCGATGCGGTCGATGCCCTCTTCGCTGGCCGCGCCGATGCCCATCAGCGCCTCCAGGCGAGCGGGATCGTCGGCCAGGCTCGGATCGATGAAGAGCGTCTTCACGGACTCGGGGACCTTGTCGGCGACCAGTGCCTCGACCCGCTGCCTCTCGTCCGCCGAGAGCAGGTCACTCTTGCTGACCAGCACCAGATCGGCGGCGCTCAACTGGTCGTCGAGCAGCTCGCGCAGGCTGGGGTCGTGATCCAGGCTATCGTCGGCGCGGCGCTGAGCCTCCACCTGGTCGACGTCGCTGGCATAGCGGCCTGCCGCCACGGCAGGGCCGTCGACCACGGTGATGATGGCGTCGACGGTGCAGTGCTGACGCACCTCCGGCCAGTTGAAGGCCTGGACCAGCGGCTTGGGCAGCGCCAGGCCGCTGGTCTCGATCAGGATATGGTCGATATCGTCGCGACGGGCCACCAGCTTCTTCATCACCGGCAGGAATTCCTCCTCCACGGTGCAGCAGATGCAGCCGTTGGCCAGCTCGAAGATCCCGCCGTCCTCGTCGAAGGCGCTCGCGCGCGCTTCCTCACTGCCCTCGTCACACCCCAGGGCACAGCCGCGCAGCAGGCTGGAGTCGATATCCTGCTCGCCGAACTCGTTGACGATGACGGCGATGCGCTTGCCGGTGATCTGGCGCAGGATGCCGGCCATCAGGGTCGTCTTGCCGCTGCCCAGAAAGCCGGTCACCACCGTGGCGGGAATCTTGTCGAGTTTCATGCTTGGCATTCCTTTATCGAATCGGCCTCGACCGCGTCCGCGCCGAACAGGCGAGCCACGGCGACGGGATTGTCGGGGAAGAACAGGTGCAGATAGGTCGCCGTCAGGCGTCGCGCCCGGTAAATCGCCTCGCCCGGCGCAGGATGGCGCTGGCGCCGACCGAAGCCGATGGGCTCGGGCGTGCCACTGGCCTGGGAGCGGTGATGAGCGTGGCCGCGCACCGGGCCTTCGGGCAACTCGGCAGTCTGCATGCCCTGGCAGCCGCGTCGCCCGCGCATCGCACCCGCCCCGGGCAGCAGGCCCAGCATGGCGTGGATCTCGCCCTGCTGATCGGTCAGGGTGTCGAGGGCATAGAGCAGCCCTCCGCATTCGGCCAGGATCGGCAGGTCTGCGGCGAAGGCGCGACGAATGTCGTCATGCAGGTCGGCATTGGCCGCCAACCGCGCGCCATGCAACTCGGGATAGCCCCCCGGCAACCAGAGGGCATCGCAGGCCGGCAGAGCGGGATCCTCAAGCGGCGAGAAGAAGCGCAGGCTCGCGCCCATGCGCTCGAGCAGATCCAGATTGGCCTGGTAGAGAAAGCTGAAGGCCGCATCCCGCGCCACGCCGATGGTGCGACCAGCCAGCCACCGAGGGGGTGCCGCTGCCTCGGCTGGCGCCGCGGTGAAGGTCACCGGCGCCATGCCCAGCAGGGCCTCGGCCAGCCCTTCACCCGCGAGCGCCTCGGCGCCGGCCTCGAAGCGTGCTTCCAGGTCATCGCGGATCTCCTCGGCCTGAACCAGCCCCAGGTGGCGCTCGGGCAGGGCCAGGGAGGCATCGCGGGGCATCGCGGCCAGCAGCGGCACGCTTTCCGGCAACGCCGCCTCGATCAGTTCGCGATGGCGCGCCGAGCCACAGGCGTTGGCGATCAGGCCGGCAATGCAGATATCGTCGCGAAAGCCCACCAGGCCACTCACCAGCGCCGCCGCGGTCTGGGCCATGCCCTTGACGTCCATGACGATGACCATCGGCAGGCCGAACAGCGCCGCCAGGTCGGCACTGGAGGGCTCGCCATCGAACAGCCCCATGGCGCCCTCCACCAGGATGAGATCGGCCTCTTGCGCGGCCTCGAACAGGCGCCGGCGGCAATAGGTCTCGCCGGCCATCCACAGGTCGAGCGGGTCGACCGATCGGCCCGAGGCCTGGGCCAGCACCCGAGGATCCAGATAATCCGGGCCGGTCTTGAAGACCCTCACCACCTTGCTCCGACGACGCAGCATCCGCGCCAGGGCGGCGGTCACCGTGGTCTTGCCCTGGCCCGAGGCCGGCGCTGCGATGAAGACCGCGGGACAGCTGGCGCTCGTCTCGCGGTGACTTTCTCGACGATCCCGGAAGTCACTCATGGCGCCTCCAGGCCAGTCAGCGGTCGATAAGCCGCACCCAGCTGACGGGCGAGATCGCGGCCTCGACCGCGCTTCACGGCAGCGCTCTCGGTATCCACGACCACACAGTCGCCGAGCGACGGCAGACCGGCCAGCGGTTGGCGGGTACGGCCGTCAGTGATCAGGTAGGTGCACACCTGCAGCCCAGCATCCTGGCGTCGCCATTGGCGGATCAGCCGTGCCGCCCGCTGCACGGCCTCGCGAAGCGGCGTGCCGCCACCGCCGGGCGTGGCGTCGAGCCGTTCGAGCAGAGTCCGGGGCGCACGTCGTCGTGGCTGGATGGTGGCGACGCCATCATTGCCGAAGCCCAGCACCGCGATCTGCTCGCGGGCGGCATAGGCCTGACGCGACAGGCGGTCGACCAGTCCCTTGGCCTGTCCCAGCAGGCGCCGGCCGAGAGTGGATGCGGACGTATCCAGCAGGATGAGGTGAAGCATTGGCTGCCCGGTACGCGCCCGGCGATAGCGCAGGTGCCGCCAGGGCCATTGCCCGCGGTTCTCGACCAGGGTGGCGAACCAGTCCGGACGTGCCTCATCACGCACATCGCGACGGTCGTGGCGCGAGCGCCATTGGCCTACCTGGCGGCCGGAACGTCGACTCGACGACGCAAATGCGCGGCAGGCCGCCCCGGCCCTCGGGGACGCAACGGCGCTCTCCAGCAGCGCTGGCTGAGACGCCTCGACGCTCGGCTGCATCACCGGCGGCATGGCGCCCCACTGCCCCTGGGGAGCCGGATCGGACGCCTGATCACGGGATGAGGAACCGGCGCCCGGCGTATTTCCGCCCGAGCCATTGCCGGACGGCGGCGTACCGCCCTGCTCGGGCGGTGTCTCGGGTGCGGTAGTGCGGCGGTGGGCCAGCACCCAGGGTTCGACGGCGTCCAGATCCGCCTGGCGGACCGCCGCCGCGCCGTGCCAGGCGGCATGGGCCCGAGCGGCGCGATGCCAGGTGACATCGGCACGCAGTCCCTCGACGCCAGCGGCCTGGCTACGGGTGGCGATATGCTCGTAGACCCAAGGCTCGGCCACGATCCCGGCCAGCCGCTCGCGAGCCTCGGCCAACCGGCGGGTGAGTGCCTCCTGCGCGTGTCGGTGGGCATCGACGAAGGCCTGCGGATCGTGATCGAAGGCCTCTCGCTGGCGCATGATGGCGACCCGCTCGTCCACGTCGGGTGTGGCCACCTGCTCGACGCAGAGGCCGAAGCGGTCGAGCAACTGGGGGCGCAGCTCGCCCTCGTCGGGGTTCATGGTGCCGATCAGGCCGAAACGCGCGGGATGGGAATGGCTGATGCCATCGCGCTCGACGACGTTCACGCCACTGGCCGCCACATCGAGCAGCAGATCGACCAGCGAGTCAGGCAGCAGGTTGACCTCGTCGACGTACAACAGGCCACCGTGGGCCCGGGCCAGCAGCCCTTCCTGGAAGCTCGCCTCGCGTTCGGCCAGCACCCGCTGCAGGTCCAGGCTTCCGGTCAGGCGCTCCTCGCTGGCCCCCAGTGGCAGGGTGACCAGCGGTGGACGACGACCTTCGGCATCGTCCGGCAGGATCGCCGCCAGCGCCCGGGCCAGGGTCGACTTGGCGCTGCCCTTGGGGCCGCTGATCAGCACGCCGCCGATGCGGGGGTCGACGACGTTGAGCAGCAACGCGGTCTTCAAGGCCCGCTGGCCGACGACAGCAACGAAGGGAAACTCGGGCACGCCGCTCATGACGCCGCCGATCGAGAACGGACGGACGCAAGGTGCACAGCACGGCGGAGTCTCCGCCGGGAGGGGAAATCGAAAATCGCAGGCATGTTGATCCTCTCGGTGCCCACCGCACCGCTACGGGATGACACGACACGACAGGCCGGTCTCCGGGCTCGAAGGGACATGCGCCAGGGCGCCATGTCATGACCTGCACCTTCCCGGCGAACGCCAGTGGTCTTCGCAGATCGCGCTTCATTACCGTTGCGGGGGCAGCGATGGAATCGGCTCAGGCCTCACCATACTTCCCGATTATCCCCTGACCATCAGGGGCACCTGTCATCGAACGGGTATCCTAAAGGACCGGCAGCACACCGCGCAATCGGCGTGACACGCCGTGGCTCTCGCTTGCCAGCCGAAATAGTTATGTTATAACATAACTAAACAATACTGCTCCGACACCGCCATGTCCGCGCGGAGGAAATCGAGAATCGGGAGTGGAAAACGCATCGAAACTCATGGCAACCTCCAGGCGTCGTTTGGCCCTATCACCTATCCTACCTGGACACCACCGCATGGATATCGCTCGCACGGCTCTGGCAATACTCTCGTTGATTCCGGCCACATCGGCCCTGGCCAACGCTACCGAATATCCGCTGTCGATGATGAATTGCGGTCGGGAAATCCATGTTTCTTCGGCACCGGAACGCACGGTGACCATCGGTCAATCAGCTACCGAAATCCTCTACGCTCTCGGAGTGGAAGACCGGGTCGTCGGTACCTCAGTGTGGTTCAATCCTGTATTGCCGAAATTCCGCGATATCAACGCGAATATCGAGCGAATCGCCGACAATGATCCGAGCTTCGAGGCCGTGGTGAACAAGAAGCCAGAACTCGTCGCCGCCCAGTACGAATGGCACGTCGGTCCCACCGGTAGCGTGGCGACTCGCGACCAGTTTCATGACCTGGGTATCGCCACCTACATCATGCCGGCCGACTGCGATACCAAGAACAATGCCACCGGTGGCGATGGCACACGCACTGCGGCCTTTTCCACCGATTCGATCTACAAGGGTATCCATGAGCTAGCCACAATTTTCGATGTACAACAGGCCGGAAAGGCTCTGGTGGATGACCTGGAATCTCGCGAAAAGAAAGCCATTTCCACGGCCAGAAGCCTGAATCTTCCGGACGATGTTTCAGCAGTCTTCTGGTTTTCTTCCCCCGATGGATCCTCGGATCCCTATGTTGCCGGACGTCTTGGGGCACCAGGCTACATGATGGACAAGCTCGGCATTCGCAACGTGATTCAGTCCGATGAGGAATGGCCGACCGTCGGCTGGGAATCGATCGCCCAGGCCGATCCCGACATCATCGTGGTGGCGCGCATGGATCGTCGTCGCTACGCAGCGGACAGCCTCGAGGCCAAGCTCGACTTCCTGCACAACGACCCTGTGGCCAGTCAGATGTCGGCCGTGCAGCACGACCGCATCATCGAGATGGATGCCCATGCAATGAGTGCCACGATGCGCACTATCTTCGGCCTCGAGACGCTGGCCGATGCCCTGTCGTCCCTGTCCTTCGCGCAATGACGAGAGCACTGCTCGCCATGACGCTGGCCGTGGCTGCTCCGACTCGCTCGGCGTGGCACTGGACCTGGCTGACGCCGATCATGCTGCTTCTCGCCGTGATGGCAGGGACCATGATCGGTGAGACACCGATCCCGGCCGATACCATTCTCAAGGTACTGGCCAATCGACTGTGGGGAACGGAATTTCCAGTGGACCGGATCGATGCCGGCATCATCTGGAGCTACCGGCTCAGCCGGGCCATCCTGGCGGCCTGCTGCGGCGCCGGGCTGGCCCTGGCCGGGGTCGTGCTCCAGGCTTTGCTGCGCAACCCGCTGGCCGACCCCTTTCTGATGGGGATCTCCGCTGGCGCCTCGACGGGGGCCGTGACGGTCGCCATCATCGGCCTCGGCGCCGGCACCCTGAGCCTCTCGCTCGGTGCCTTCGCCGGGGCAGGCCTAGCCTTCACCCTGGTCGTGGCACTCGCCCATGCCGCCGGCAGCGGCACCGGAGGCGGCCGCGCGACCCAGGCCGCGGGGGCCATCATCCTTGCCGGTATTGCCGGCTCGCAGCTCTTCAATGCCCTGACCGCGCTCATCATCGCCAAGTCGGCGAGCGCCGAACAGGCGCGCGGCATCATGTTCTGGCTGATGGGCAACCTGTCCGGCGTGCGCTGGGACGACGTCGCCCTGGGGCTGCCTGCCGCCCTCGCCGGCCTGGCGATCTGCCTGTGGTACCGGCGCGCCCTGGATGCCTTCACCTTCGGCGCCGACAGCGCCGCCTCCCTGGGCATTCCGGTGCGTCGCGTACGGGGTGCGCTGATCACCGCCATGGCGCTGGTCACCGCCGTCATGGTCTCCATGGTCGGCACCATCGGTTTCGTGGGGCTGGTGATTCCCCACGCCATGCGCTTCATCGTCGGCAGCCGTCACACTCGCCTGGTGCCAGCCTCGGCACTGGCCGGCGCTATCTTCCTGATCGGCGCGGACATCCTGTCACGCACCCTGGTGCCGGGCCAGGTGCTGCCGATCGGGGTGGTCACCGCCTTGATCGGCGCGCCGGCCTTCGCTTTGATCCTGATACGCGGCGCGAGGTCACGATGAGACTGCGTGCCGAACACATCGAATGGCGGGTCCATGGGCACCGGCTACTCGATGACGTCAGCCTCACGGTGGAACCGGGCGAGACCTTCGGCCTGGTCGGCCCCAACGGTTCGGGCAAGACCACCCTGCTGCGCGTCCTGGCCGGACTGCGCCGACCGAAGGTCGGCCGCGTGTTGGCGAACGAACGGCCGATGCGCGCCATGCGGCGCCACGAGGTCGCCCGCACCATCGCCTTCGTCGAACAGCAAGCGGATACCCTCGACCGTCTCGAGGCCCGGCAGGCAGTGGCACTAGGACGCACGCCCTTCCTGTCTCCGCTGCGCCCCTGGTCCGCGCAGGATGATGCCATCGTCGACCGGGCCCTGGCGGACGTCGGCATGCAGGCGATGGCGGATCGCCTCTGGCACACGCTGTCCGGCGGCGAGCGACAGCGCGTGCACATTGCCCGGGCCCTGGCCCAGCAACCGAGCGCCCTGCTGCTCGACGAGCCGACCAATCACCTGGACATCCGCCACCAGCTGTCGATCCTGACGCTGGTCAAGCAACTGCCGGTGACGGTGATCATCGCCCTGCACGACCTCGACCAGGCCATGGACTGCGACCGCATCGGCGTGATGGACGGTGGACGCCTGGTCGCGACCGGCCCGCCCCGGGACGTACTGACCCTCGAGCGGCTGCGGCGCACCTTCGGCGTGCACGCCACCCTGCTCGACGACCCCGACGAGGATCGTCCCATCCTGCGCTTTCGCCATGCGCTGTAACGCTCAGCCACACGACCGGAGAGGTACGCCATGCTCGACAAGAAAGCCCGCGCCCGGATGGAGCGCCGACTGACCCGGGCCCTGACCGAAGCCTGCGAGACGGCCAAGCCGATGCTGCCCGGCTTCTGTTGGCTGACCCATCTGGTGGACTACCGCCACTTCCCCGAGAGCCTGAGGGTGGTCTGGGTATTCGAGACCCAGGACGACCTGGCCCGAGCCCTCAAGGGGGAGGGTCGCCAGCGCATGCGTGAACTCACCGAGGCCGCCTTCTTCGAAGTGGGGCTCAAGGTCGACAGCATCGACGCCCACCTGGACGCCGACAGCGAAGAAGAGTGTCGCCGCGTGCACGGTAGCGACTGGGAACGTCGTCTTTCGCTGCTGGAGCGGCATTGAATGGCCAAGCGTATCGACAGTCCCTGTGTCTCAATCTGCCGGCTGAAGGGTGGACTCTGCGTGGGCTGCGGCCGCACCACCGAGGAGATCACCCGCTGGCCGTCGATGAAACGCCCGGAGCGCATGAAGACTCACCAGCGCGCGGCGCAGCGGCTGAAGAAGCTGAAAAAGGACTGAGTCAGCGGGTCGGGATGAAGACCGGCGCCCCGTCGGCTTCGACACACATCAGTTTCTGGCCATAGAGCCGTTCAAGGGCCTCGACCTCCAGCATGTCGGGTGCCGGCCCCCAGCAGGCTTCGCCATCGGAATAGAGCAACAACAGGTGACTGCACCAGCGGGCCGCCAGGTTGAGGTCATGCAGACACATCACCACACCGCATCCCGCTCGGGCCTGCGCCTCGAGCAGCGTCATGGTGGCCATCTGGTGGTGAAGATCGAGATGGTTGGTCGGCTCGTCGACGAGCCACCAGAGCGGTGACTGGGCCAGCACCGTGGCCAGGCTGACCCGTTGCCGTTCGCCCCCGGAAAGCGTCGATACCAGGCGTGGCGCCAGATGCTCGAGATCGAGACGCCGAAGTGCCTCACGGGCATGCGCGATATCCGTTTCGCCTTCCCGCTGCCAGGGCGACAGATAGGGATGACGGCCGATCAGCGCGGTTTCCATCACGGTGGCGGGAAACTCGTCGTGGCGCTCCTGAAACACCACGCCCAGCCGCTGCGCCACCTCCCGGCGGCGCCAGCGTGGCAGGTCGCGCCCCTCGAGCCGTACCAGACCGGCGCGCGGGGCCCGCAGGCCGGCCAGGGTATGCAGCAAGGTGGTCTTGCCGGCGCCGTTGGGCCCCAGCACGCCCCAGCACTCTCCCGGCGCCATGCACAGGTCGAGCGCTCGGCCCGGCGGGCGCCCGGGTACGTCGACGATCAAGCCGCGCGTCTCGAGGCTCGCCATCAGCGACTCCGATAGAGCAGATAAAGAAAACTCGGCACACCCAGCAGCGCGGTGATCACCCCCACCGGCAATTGCTGCGGGGCGATCAAGGTGCGCGCCAGGGTATCGGCGAGTGTCAGCAGGGTTCCGCCGGCCAGCAGGCTGGCCGGCAGAATCAGACGCTGGTCGTTGCCCAGACGCAGGCGCAGCATGTGCGGCACCATCAACCCCACGAAACCGATGCTGCCGGCGGTAGTCACCGCCACGGCAGTGAGCAGGCTGGCCACCAGATACAGGGTCCACTCCACGGGACGCACCGCCACGCCGAGGGCGGCGGCCTGCATGCCGCCCCGGGCCAGCACGTTGAGGGTACGCCCCAGCGGCACCATCACCACCAGGGCGAGCGCGGCCAGGGCCAGCACCAGCCAGGGCGACCCCGCATAGGCCAGATCCCCCATCAGCCAGTAGAGCATGCCGGGAAGCCGTTCGGCCGGGCTCACCGCCAGCAAAAAACTGATCAGCGCACCCCAGCCGGCGGCCATCACCACCCCGGTGAGCAGCATGCGAGTCGGCGTCCAACTACCCGTGCCATGCGCCAGACCGAAGACGATCAGCATCGAGGCCAGGGCGCCGCCGAAGGCCGCCCCCGCGACCAATGACGCGCCCAGGCCGGCCAGCATGGCCAGCAACGCGCAGACCGAGGCGCCGCCGGAAAGCCCCAGCACATAAGGGTCGGCCAGCGGATTGCGCAACAGCACCTGCATCAAGGCGCCGGCCAGCGCCAGCAGGGCGCCGGTACCGAAGGCCGCCAGCGCACGAGGTAGGCGAAGATCGAGTACCAGGGTACGGTGCAACGGCTCGCCGCCGCCGCCAAGCACGGCGAGCAGCGCATCCGGCGACAGTGCAACGCTACCCAGCGCCAGCGCCAGCGCCTGGGACAGAAGTGCCGCCAAGGCCAGCCATGTCAGCGGTCCGGCAAGTGACGAGCCTCCTCGGCGACGTGCCTCAGCGTCGCTCACGCGCCACCTCCAGGTGATGGCAGATCTGGCGAGTTCCCTCCAGCAGCCGGGGAGTGGCGCGCTGCACCAGATCCGGGTCGACGAAGAAGAGGTTGTCGCGCTGCACGGCCGTCATGTCCGGATAGTCGTGCCAGGCGTCGAGCCAAGAGGCATCGGACTTGCCCATGCCGCCGGTGATGATCGCTTCCGGGTCCCGAGCCAGTACCGCCTCGACGGCGATGCGCGGCACCAGCGACGACTGCCGGGCGAAAAGATTGACGCCACCGCACAGGGCCAGCGCCTGGCTGATCCAGTGCTCGCCATTGATCGTCATCAACGGCGACGCCCAGACCTGATAGAAGACCTTCACCGGTTCGGCCTCGGCGTGACGCGCCCGCAGGTCGGCGACCTCCTCACGCAACCGTTCGGCGACTCGCCGGCCTTGGGCCTCGCTGCCGGCGAGGACGGCCAGACGCTCCAGATTCGACGCTATAGAGGCAAAATCGTCGGCATCGGAGAAGAACACCGGCATGTCAAGCGCCGACAGGCGCTCGAGCTGCTGCTCGGGGTTGCCGCCTGACCAGGCCACCACCAGATTCGGCGACAGGGCCAGCAGTGCCTCGAGATCGAGGCGATCATAGCTACCCACCCGAGGCAGGTCGGCGGCCTCGGGTGGATAGTCGCTGAAGCTGACCGCACCCACCACGCTCCCGCCGGCGCCGGCGGCGTAGAGCAGCTCGGTGACACCTGGCGAGAGCGCCACGATGCGCTCGGCCGGCGCATCCAGGCAGACCTCGCGCCCCCGGTCGTCGGTAACACAGGGAGCCGCCTGCGCGGAGCCGGCCAGCGCCAGCAGCCCCATGCCATACAGCAGGTATTTCAAGCGCACCACGTCTCCTCGAACATGCGGATCATGCCCGGCGGCAAGCCTCCGCTGAGCGTTGTATTCTTATTGCGCGCCGAAGCTCACGCTCAGGAAGGCAGCGCGGCCGGCGTCGATGTAATCGCGGCCCTGATAATCCCGGGCAGTGGCGTACTCGCGATCAAAGACGTTCTCCAGCGTCAGGCGCGCCGACCAATGCGGCGCGAAACGCCATCCGGCCCGCAGGTTGACGATGCCATAACCCGACAGCCGTTGGTCGTTGTCGGCGTCGCCGTAGCGATGGTTCTGAGCGATGATCGACCCACCGAAGGTCCAGTCGCCCAGTTCACGGTCGGCATCGAAACGCAGGCTCCGCGTGGCCCGATGCGCCAGCCGGTTACCGGTCTCCTGGTCTTCGGGGTCGGTATAGGTCAGGGCGGCACGCAGGCTCCAGTCCAGCACTTCCGCGCCGGTGGAGAGCTCCACGCCGCGAATGCGGGCTTCATCGACATTGTAGGGCGTGCTGACGCCATCGAAGGCGACATTGGCGATCATGTCCTCGACATCGGTCTGATAGAGCGCCAGGTCCCAGAAGCCGCGTTCGAACTGACCGCGCATCCCAAGCTCGACACTCGCGGAGCGTTCCGGATCGAGATCGGCATTGCCGTAACCGGGATAATAGAGTTCGTTGAAGGTCGGCGCGCGGAAGGCCGTGCCGTAACTGGCGCGCAGGGTGTGGTGGTCATCCAGCGCATAGCCAAGCGCCAGATTGCCGGTGACCTCCTCATCGAAGGCATCGTTGTCATCGTAGCGCAGCCCAGCCTGGACCGAGATCGGCGAGAAATCGAGCAGCGCCTGGGTGAAGACCGCAACGTTGTCGCGGCTATCTTCCTCGTAGTCGGTGGTGCCCGAGACCTCGTCGCGACTGGCTTCGGCACCGGCGATCCACTCATGCGGCCCCACAGCCACGGTGTTTTCCCAGCGAGCGGTGCGCGTGCGGGTATCGATCACCGAATCGCCGAAGTCATCGTGATTGTCGCTTTCGTCACGCGACTCGCTCAGCGTCAGTCGGCTGCGCCAGGCCTCGGTGACGGGCAGTTCACCGTAGACGCCGGCCACTTGCTGGACATAGTCGGTGTCGCCGCCGACAAACTCGGTATTGCCCCGAGCGCGCAGGGCCAGCAGGCCGACCTCGGCGCCGCTGTGGAAAGTGTGCGACAACCGGGCGAAACCGGTGGTGTTGTCGTAGCCCTTGTCGCCCTCGCCTTCGACGACCTCGGCGCCTTCGGTGCCGAAATGGCTGGCCGAGACGGCATAGCGAGTGCCGTCGTCACCACCGGTCACGCTCGCGGTGACACGACGACTGTCATGCGAGCCGCCTCCCAGGGTAACGCTGGGCTCGGGATCACCAAGCTCGCCCTGCGGCGTGAAAAGCTGCACGACGCCGCCCACGGCATCGGCGCCATAGAGGCTGCCGCGCGGGCCGCGCACGACCTCGACGCGCTCGAACATGCGTGGATCGAGGAACTGCCAGGCCGGGCTGCCCAGGGTGGCGGAACGCAGCCGGATGCCATCGATCAGCAGTGGCGTGGACTCGCTGCCGGTGCCGCGCAGGTAGACGCTGGTGGTCTTGCCGAAAGCGCCGTTGGAGGAAACGTCGACGCCGGGCTGGGCGCGCAACACATCGGTGATATCGGTGGGATCCTGGCGGCGCAGCGACGCCTCGTCGATCACCGAGACCGAGGACAGCGACTGACTGGCCGTACGTGGCGCCAGGGTAGCCGACACCACCAGCGGATCGAGCCGTTGCTCGACATCGGTCTCGGTATCGGCCGCGCTCGGGGCGGCATGAAGGAGTGGCGACGCCCCCAGGCAAAGGGAGGCCAGGCCCCAACGGAAAGAGAGAGAAGTTGTCATGATATTCGTCCCGGAGCCGCACACCCCCGTGCGGCAGTGAACCCTTGGAAGGCCGGACGCGGGGCGAGGAAGGGAAGATCGACATGATATCGGCGAGTCCGCCCTGCCCGAGGTTCGCCTTCCGCGTCCTGGCAAGCACTCACAGGCCGGTCTCCGGGCTGACGAGCGAGGCACACCGGCCTCGTCACCGCCGCCTTCCCGTGCGTGGCACAGTGGCGTGAGGCGGTGCTTGACTCGATCACCGTTGCGGGGGCAGCGTCGGATTGACCCGCTGAGCTGACAAGCGAGCATCACCGACTTCCCGTTTCAACCCGGCCCATCTGGGCAGGCCTGGGTCACCTGAGAGTGGGCGTAAGCTAGCAACCACCCACCGGGGCGTCAACGTGCTCGGGCCTTCATGGGCAACGAGGCTGGCCGCCGGCATCGCCCTTTCTCACAATCGGCGTGCCAGGCCATGGCGAACGTACCAGACCGCCGCGGCACGGGCGGCGGCATCCTGGGCCAGCCAGCCGGACAGATCGCGCAGGCGGCGATCCGCGGCATCCACGGGCACGATGCCACGCCCCATCTCGGGCAGAATCAGCACGACCTCTCCGTCGCTCCCCGCCTCCACCTCGACCAGCGTCTCGAGCATCGCGGCCAGCCGCGCGCGCAGCCGGTCGTCATCGGAGTCATCCTCCAACGCGCCTTCCAGCCAGCTCGCCCAGCCGGTCAGCACCAGAGGCGCGCCCGGAACGAGCGCATCCCGCCAGCTCTCAGGAGCGTCCGGGTCCAACCGATGCCAGACGGCATCCGGGAACCGTGCCGCTACGAGGTCGCGCTTGCCGGCGCAGGCACCGCCGATGAACAGCTGCATCGCCAGTTTCCTTCATCATGGATGAGAACAAAGCGCCGCCCCTGGGCCTGACCGACCACACCGTCCCAGAATTCGGCCCCCTCCAGGCGTCGCCGAAGTTCGCGGATGACCCCGCCGTGGCTCACCGCCAGTACCCGGCGCTGGCCCGTCGCCAGCGCTTGCGCCTGTACCTCCGCCAGCCAGTCTTCCAGGCGTGACCACAGGGCTGCGGCCGACTCGCCGTTCGGCGGCGCCACGGCCCCGGCGCTGTCGACCCAGGCACGATAGCCGGGATCGTCCTTGAGGTGCGCGTAGGTGCACCCTTCGTAGTCGCCGAAATCCAGCTCGCGCAGGCGGGCATCGAACCACGCCTCGGGGGTCGGCAGAGTCTCGCGTACCGCCGCCAGGGTCTGTCGGCAGCGTGTCAGGTCACTGCAGTGAACGGCGTCGAAGCGTTCCTCGGCCAGGTCATCGCGCAGTCGCTCGATATCGGCCATCGCCTCGGGCATCAGCAAGGGGACATCACGGTGCCCCTGGTAGCGACGCTCCAGGTTCCAGGCCGTCACACCATGTCGCACCACGGTCAGTTCCAGGCTTGGCGACTCGGTCATCGACCTCTCTCCTTTGCTCCCATCGTTTCCTTCTCTGCCCTGCCGGTCAGGCCGCGCACGACACCCACACCATCAGCAGCAGCCACAGCTCGCTTCCTTCGATGGCGGCACCGACGATATCGCCGTTGATGCCGCCGAAAGCCCGGCGCACCGCCAGGCCATAGAGCGCCACGAACACGACCAGCGCCGGGATCAACCCGACTGCCCCTGGCATCAGCGCCAGCAGCACCAACACCGGCGCCACGGCCCAGACTAGATCGCCCCGCCCCAGGCTCCGCTGCCAGGCATGAGCCAGCCCTTCGGCCCGGGCGGCGGGCACCGAGATCAACAGGCCGACCGCGGCCAGACGCCCCAGCGCGATCACCGGCACCAGCCACCAAGGGCTCGCCCCGGCGGCCAGCAGGGTCCACAGCAGTGCCGCCTTCCAGGCCAGGAGAAACACCAGCGCCAGCACTGCGAAGCTGCCTACCTGGGGGTCCTTCATGATCGCCCAGCGCTTCTCGGGTGGTGCGTTGCTGCCCAGAGCATCGGCCAGATCCATCAGGCCATCGAGGTGCAACCCGCCGGTCAGCGCCACCCACAGGCTGAGCAGGGCCAAGGTCAACAGCGGCAACGGTAGAGCCGCCTCGAGCAAGGTGCCAACGGCAGCCACGAGCGAGCCGATCAGCATGCCCACCAACGGGTAGACCCGTGCCGCCCAGCGCCGGGTGCCGGGCGTCCACGGGCAGGCCAGCGGCACCGGCAGCCGGGTCAGGAACTGGATGGCCAGCAGCACGCCGAATCCCGCTTCCTTCATGCGGACTCTCCTTTCCAGTCGATGCCCCGGCCGGCCACCACCTCGATGACCCTGTCCGCCTCGGCGGCCAGATCGCAGTGCAACGCCTGCAGGAAGGCCAGGTAATGCCACACCTGTGCATCACGCGGCGGCAGGTCTTCGTTGAGGTCGTTGGAGACCACCACCAGGGCCAGTTCTCGGCGACGCGCCTCGACGAGCCCATGCGCCAGCATCGCCCGGCCTTCGGAGGCCGCCAGTTCGGCTTCGAACATCACTCGGCTGGCCCACAGGGTCAGGCAGTCGAGCAGTACGGCACTGCCCTGGGGGATCGTCGACAAGGCCTCGGCCAGCGCCAGTGGTGGTTCCAGGGTCACCCAGTCGTCGCCGCGGCGGTGACGATGCCGGGCGATCCGCGCGGCCATCTCGTCGTCGCGGCCCTGCGCCGTGGCCAGGTAATAGCGCGCACCGCCGCACCGCGCCCGCTGCTCGCTCACCAGGGCTTCGGCCACGTCGCTCTTGCCCGAGCGCGCTCCGCCGGCAACGAAGGCGATCATGGCCGCCTCCAGGCCGTCAGTGCCTCGAGCAGTCGAGCGTTGTCCTCCGCTTCACGCAGTGCCAGCCGCAGCCAGGCTCCCTCGAGGCCGGGGAACCCATGAGTGTGACGGGCCAGCAACCCGCGCTCCAGCAGGAAGGCGAACAGTGCCCGGCTCTCGTCGGCATCGTGTCCACCACGCAGCAGGAAGAAGTTGGCCTGGGTATCCGGCACCGTGAAACCGAGCTCGCGCACCGCTCCGGGCAGGCCGCGCTCGGCCGACAGCCAGGCGCGGGTACGCGCGAGATATTCATGGTCGGCGAGCAACGGTGGCACCAGCCCTCGAGCCAGGGCGTTGACGCTCCACGGCATCTGCTGGGTGGCGAGGCGATTCACCGTCTCCGGGGCGCCGAGCAGGTAGCCGAGCCGCAGTCCCGGCACGTCGAAGCGCTTGGTCAAGGAACGCAACAGCAGCAGGTTCGGTGCCTGATCGAGCAGCGTCGTGAGCCGTTCGTCATTCTCGGTGAAGTCGACGAAGGCTTCGTCCACCACCAGAGTGGTACCGCTCCGATGCGCCCGAGCCAGCAAGCGTTCGACATCGGCACGCGGCATCAGCGTCCCAGTGGGGTTGTTGGGTCGACACAGGAAGACGACATCGATACCGGCCAGGGCCGCCTCGGCGGCGTCGAGGTCGAGCCGGAACGTCGGTGCCTCCAGCGCCAGCCGGTCGACCGTCAGGCCGTGCCGGCGACAGGCCAGGGCGTACTCGCTGAAGGTGGGTTCGATCACCAGGGCGCGGCCGCCGGCGTGCAGCGCCGCGGCCAGATAGATCGCCTCGATGCCGCCGTTGGTCACGAGCACTCGCTCCGGGGCCACATCGTCGTGTTCGGCAAGCGCCCGGCGAGCCCGGTCGTCGTCCGGGTCCGGGTAGCGGGCCAGCGCGTCGCCGGCACCGGACAGCCACGCCGGCAACCAGGATGGCGGCCCCAACGGGTTGAGATTGGCGCTGAAATCGATCACCGGATGATCAGCAGGCAAGCCGAAGCGCGCCAGCAGCGGAGCCACTCTTCCACCATGCGCCGGCCAGGCAGTAAGGGTCATGACAGCCACTCCCTGAGCAGTACCAGGGGCACCAGCAACAGCAACACACCCAGCCAGCCGCCGTGCATGTAGCGGATGGCACGCTCGATGTGGCCGACGACCAGCGGCTCCCGCGGCTGGCCAAGCGTGGCGCGATGAGAGGGGTGCCCGTCGTAGTGATTGAGTCCGCCCAGCCTCACGCCCAGCAAGTGGGCCACCATCGCCTCCGGCCAGCCGGCGTTGGGACTCGGATGGCGCGGCGCTTCGCGGCATGTGGCAGCCAGAGCGCCGGCCGTCCGGCTCTCGGCGATGAAACGCGCCGCAAGCCACATGGCCAGGGCCGTGAGCCGGGCCGGCAGCCAGTTGACGGCATCGTCGAGTCGCGCCGAGGCGCGGCCGAAGTCCGCATAGCGCGGGCTGCGATAGCCGACCATGGAATCCAGGGTATTCACCGCCTTGTAAGCCAGTGCCAGGGGAGCTCCCCCGAGCAGCGCCCAGCAGAGCGGCGCGGTGATGCCGTCCACGGTGTTTTCGGCGACGGTCTCGACCGCCCCGCGGGTCAGGCCGGCCTCGTCGAGCGCCTCGGTATCGCGCCCGACGATGCGCCCCAAAGCCAGCCGGGCCGCCGGCAGGTCGCCGCACCGCAGGGGCTCGGCCACCGCTCGGGCCGCATCGGCCAGCCCTCGAGTGGCGAACGCCATGGCCAGCAGCACGAGTTCAGCCACCAGCGCGAGCCCGGGCGACACCCAGGCCAGCACCGTCAGCGCACTCCAGGCTAGCGTCCAGGTGCCGACCACTACCACGCACGCCAACCAGACGCCACGCCGCTGGCGAGCCACCGCTGAGCCATGGTTCCAGGCGCGTTCGAGCCAGGCAATCACCCGACCGATCCCGACCACCGGATGAGGCAACCAAGGCGGATCGCCAAGCGCCAGGTCGATGACCAGCGCCACACCGACCAGCGCCAGCAACTCGAACGAAAGCGGCGCGACGCTCACGTTTTGCCCTCGGTAGCGACGCCGGCGGCATCGAATGTGGCCATCTCGGCGAGCATCGCGCTGGCCGCCTCGAGCAACGGAAACGCCAGGGCCGCACCACTGCCCTCCCCCAGCCGCAGCGACATATCCAGCAGCGGTTCGGCGTCCAGCGCCGCCAGGGCATGGTCATGGCCAGGCTCGTGGGAACGATGCCCGAAGATCAGATAGGGACGCAGCGCCGGCTCAAGCCGGCAGGCGGTGAGTGCGGCCACCGTGGCGATGAAGCCGTCGACCAGCACGGGCATGCGCCTTGCCGCCGCCTCCAGGTAGGCCCCGACCATGGCGGCGATCTCCAGCCCGCCCAGCTTGGCGAGTACGTCCAGGGGCTCGGCGGGGTCCGGCGCGCGCGCGACCAGGGCCGACTCGATGATCGCCTGCTTGCGCGCCAGGGCGGCACCGGCCACCCCCGTTCCCGGACCGACCAGCCCGGCCACGGGAGCGCCGGTCAGCACGGCCAGCATGGCACTGCTGGCCGTGGTATTGGCAATGCCCATCTCGCCGACGATCAGGCAGCGGCAGCCGGCCACTGCGGCTCGCTCGGCGGCACGCCGGCCGGCGGCGATGGCCGCCAGCGCCTCGTCACGCTGCATGGCCGCCTCGCGAGCCAGGTTGGCGGTGCCCGGGCGCACCCGGTCATGAACGACGCCCTCGGCGGGCAATGCATTGGCCACGCCCACATCGACCACTTCGAGATGCGCACAGATGCGTCGGGCAAAAACATTGATGGCCGCTCCACCGGTGACGAAGTTGGCCACCATCTGGGCGGTCACGGCCTGGGGAAAGGCCGAAACGCCCTCCGCCGCCACCCCGTGGTCGGCGGCAAACACCACCACAGCCGGCGGGGAGACCCTGGGAAAGGCCTCACCGGTGATGCCCGCCAGGCTTACCGCCAAGGCTTCCAGTCGGCCCAGGCTGCCCGGCGGCTTGGTCAGGGTATCGAGGTGACGACTCGCCCGTTCGGCACAGGCGGTGTCGACATCGGCTATGAACGGCAGGGCATCGTTCACGGGGCTTCTCCAGGCAGGCTCGGCGAGCCGACCATCCTACCAGAGGGCTGGCGATGACGGAGGTCATCTTGCCTGGCACTGCGATCTATAGATGGCCGGGATTGCGCAGCTCGCGCTCCTCCGCGGGCGGTGGCATCCACTCATAGAGCCAGGTTTCGGTGAGGGGCCGATCGCCGCTTTTCAGGTACAGCCGCAGGGTGATGGGGTCAGTGCCGTCATCGGGAGGCACCACGTCGAACATGGCGCGGTAGCCCTCGATGGCCTCCTGGGGGCGTGCCGAGGTGATCTCGACCCGGCCGGCAGAGGCTTCGATGACGGGTTCGACCTCGACATCCTCGCCCAGCGGCATGGGGCCACCAGCGAAGTCGACCACGAAGCGCCAGCTGAAATATTCCCGTCGTTGCCCGACCACGCCACCGAGCCCGGTGCGCGTCGCCACGCAGCGCGCCAGCGAGGGCTGCGCCGGGGAGGTATCGCACCAGTAGAGACGATAGCCGAACAGCATCTCTTCGCCGGGCCGGGTGGGCTCGGCGGGATTCCAGAAGGCGACGATATTGTCGAAGGTCTCGTCCAGGGTGGGCAGCTCGACCAGTTGCACCGAGCCTTCGCCCCAGTCGTTCTTCGGCTCGACCCAGACACCGGGGCGACGGTCGTAGAAGACGCCATCGTCCTGGTAATGATCGAAGTCGCGATCGCGCTGCAGCAGGCCAAAACCGCGCGGCGCACGCTCGCCGAAGGCATTGAAGCGCAAGTGCTTCGGATTGGTCAGCGGGCGCCAGATCCATTCACCGCTGTCGGCGTGGATCGACAGGCCGTCGGAGTCATGGATTTCCGGCCGCCAGTCCCAGTTCGCATCGCGGTCGTTCTCGCCGACCATGTACATGCTGGTCAGCGGTGCCACGCCGAGCCGCTCGATGGCACGGCGTGGATAGAGGGCCGCATCGACGTCCATGACGACACCTTCACGATCCCTGATGACGAAGCGGTACGCCCCGGTGACACTGGCGGACTCGAGCAAGGCATAGACGATGACGCTCTCCTCGTCACCTTCGGGTCGCTCCAGCCAGAAGCGGGTGAAGTCCGGAAACTCCTCTTCGCGCGACGCCGACGCGGTGTCGACCGCCAGCCCCCGGGCTGACATGCCGTACTGCATGGAATCGCTCACCGCGCGGAAGTAACTGGCGCCAAGAAAGGCCGCGACATCCCGCTTCCAGTCATCCCGGTGGTGGAGCCGGAAACCGGCGTATCCCAGGTCCTCGGGCAGGCGCTCCCCCTCGACGCCCGATTCGCCGAAGTCGAACCGGGAAGGATCATAGGCCAGTTCATGGGCACGCCCATCGACGACTTCATGGATGCGCACCGGCGTTTTGTAGTGCAGCCCCAGGTGGAACAACTGGGCACGGAATGCCGAACCGGGATCATCGGCCCACAAGGCACTGTCGGCTCGATACTGGATCGCCTGGTAGGCATCCCAGTCGAGGTTCCTGATCGGCGCGGGCAGCTCGATGGCGTGCCCGCGTGGCTCCTGGGTCGACAACTGCCGGGCCAGCCCCTTGAGCCAGGCATAGTCGAAGGGCTCGCCGGCGCCGCTGGGTTCGACCCTTGCCGTGGCGGCCAGCAGGGGAGAAATCGGCAGCAGGCCGCTGCCGCCAAGTGCCCCGGCCATCTTCAGGAAGTCGCGTCGCTTCATGTCGGGTTCCTTCTCGCATGGCATTCCCGTGAGGCGCCGGGCCATCCCGGTGCCGTATCGTTCCTGTGGAACGCCGGACGACCATTCGAGTTCCGCGGTTGCCCTCATGGCATGACGCTCTATACTGTATATAAATACAGAAAGAGGCTTGAGCATGGCCACTCGAGTGCCCACGACCCCAGGGGCGCGCCGGGGACGCGGCGCGACCTTCGATCCTCACAATCGCTTCGCGCCGACCCGCAGCGAGGCCATCGACGACGGCTGGTGGCAGGACGCCGTGCCAGAGCGCCTGGCCACCCGAGTCACGACCGAAGCCTCACGCAGCGCCCTGTCCTGGAACCGCTCGCCGGACCTGCCCTTCGATCGCTCCCTCAACCCGTATCGAGGCTGCGAGCACGGCTGCATCTACTGTTATGCCCGCCCCAGCCATGCCTACTGGGATCTCTCACCGGGCCTCGACTTCGAGACCCGGCTGATCGCCCGCAGCGGCCTGGTGGAGCGTCTCGAGGAGGAACTGGCCAAGCCGGGCTACGTCTGTCGGCCGATCAACCTTTCCGGCAATACCGACAGCTACCAACCCCTGGAAGCCGAACGAGGAACGACACGTCGCGTGCTGGAGACCCTGCTGAAGCATCGCCATCCGGTGACGCTGGTGACCAAGAGCGCGCTGATCCTGAGGGACCTCGACGTGCTGACAGCGCTGGCCGAGCACCGCCTGGTGCGAGTGATGATCAGCCTGACCAGCCTGGATCGTGAACTGAAGCGCACTCTGGAACCTCGGACGGCCTCGCCCGAGGCACGGCTCAAGGTCATCCGCACCCTGGCCGGGGCCGGTGTGCCGGTCGGGACGCTGATCTCGCCGGTGATTCCCGGCCTCACCGATCACGAACTGGAACGGCTGCTGGAAGCGGCCCGCGACGCCGGCGCCAGCAGTGCCTCCTGGATGCTGCTGCGCCTGCCCCGCGAAGTCGCCCCGCTGTTCGAAGACTGGCTGAGCACCCACTATCCGCAGCGTGCCGACAAGGTGATGAGCCTGATGCGTCAGTGCCGTGGCGGCGTCGACTACGACGCCCGCTTCGGCCACCGCATGCGCGGCGAGGGCGTGTTTGCCGAACTGCTCGCCCAGCGCTTTGACAGGTGCCACCGGCGCCTGGGCTTTCCAGGCAACGTTACCCTGGATACCTCGGCCTTTCAGCCACCCGGCGCGCAGGGCGACCTGTTCACGCCTTGAGTCCCGGTTCCGGCTGGCAGGGCCTCAGCGCGCTTCCACCACGAAGGCAACCGCGGTGGCATCGTCCTGCAGCTTGAGCCGGGGATGGGCACGCGCTTCCGGGTCGTCCGCCTCGGCGGCACGCAGGCGCGAGAGGATGTGGTCCAGTCCGCTGTCGAAGGCGGCCGCGAAGAGCTGCTCGTGGCTGAAGAGATGGTAGGTGTCGACGGCCCGATAGAAGCCATCGCTCATGGCGAGCAATCGGCGCCCCGGGCGCGCGGGCATCAGCACCCGCTCCAGCTCGATGGCAAGATCGCCGATGGGCTCGACGACATCGTAGCCGAAACGCCGGTTGCGCTGGGCCTGATTGTCGAGGATATGCGGGACGGTCGCACGAAGGGCCGCGTCGTGGCTCGCCCCGGTGCGCGCCTTGACCTCGAGCAACGTGGCCACTGCCTGCTGCTCGAGCGAGCTGACCGCACTGTGGCCGAAACAGGCCAGATCTCCGGCATCGGTTTCGTAGAGCAGCACGCAGTCCCCTGCCCCGGTGATCTCCAGGGTATCGTCGACCAAGCGTGCCGCCCCGAAACAGGCGAAGGGCAGATCCAACCGCCCGACAGCGTCGGTCGGCGCCAGGGCATCATACTCCGCCGCCAGGCGTGCCTGGATGTCGCTGACCAGTTCCCGCGTCTGCCGCGCCGGGTCGACACTGGCCAGGAAATGCGCCACGAAGCGTCGCACCAGCCAGGCCGCATCGCTGGGGTAGCCACTACGCGTCTGCCCGGCATTGACCGGTGCGGCGCCATCCATCCACAGCACGCACTCCTCGGCGACGCCGAGCCAATCGGCATTCGCGTCGCCTTCGGGGTCCGTCAGCCGATCGACGACCCGGAAACCGACCCGGCCCGTGTCTCGCTCCTTGAGATTCGATACCGTCATCCGAGCTTCTCCCTGTGCGTCTCGTGCCGTTGTCAGCCGTTCTCGCGACGATCCTCCAGCAGGGTCCCGCGAGCCAGCAAGTCATCCTCGTGGCCAGGCTCCCGCCAGGGTTCGGCCACGGCATCGGCGTCCCACTGCCGCATCGCCGGCAGTGCGAGGAGTGTGTCGACATAACGCCGCGAGGCCTCGCCGAGCTCGAGGTCGAAGCTGCGCACGCGAAATGCCACGGGAGCGAAGAAGGCATCCACCGCGCTGAAATCCGAACCGGCCAGGAAAGGCCCGCCAAAACGGGACAAGCCTTCCTGCCAGAGCTCGTCGAGTCGCGCCAGATCATTGCCCAATGCCGCCGAAGGCGACGACAGGCGCACCCGCGCGCCACAGTTCATCGGGCACTCGTCACGCAGGGCACCGAAGCCGGCATGCATCTCGGCACTGGCCGAACGTGCCCAGGCCCTCGCGGCCTCGTCACGCGGCCAGACACCCTCGTGCCGCTCGGCCAGGTACTCGATGATCGCCAGCGACTCCCAGACGGCACGCTCGCCATCCTCCAGGCAGGGCACCTTGCCGGTGGGCGAAAAGGCGCGAAAACTGCGCCAGCTCGAGCCGGTCTCGAAAGGCGTGAGCCTTTCCTCGAAGGGAATCTCCAGATGGTGCATGATCACCCAAGGGCGCAGCGACCAGGAAGAATAGTTCTTGTTGGCGATATGCAATCGGTACATCCGCTCACCCTCCTTGTGATGTGACATTCAGTCCTTACGGCATGAACCTGTAACGCTGACACAAGCCGTCACGAGACGCCATGGCTCACCACGATCTCGTAGCCGGTGAACTTGCGCAGGTTGATCACGCCGCTGTCCAGCATCAGGTACTGCCCCTTGATCCCCATCAGGCGCCCCGCCACCTCGGCACGCTTGTCGAAGTTGTGCGACACCACCTTGGTGGGGTATTCCAGCACCGGGTACGTGAACGTGCGCGGGGCGGCCTCCACAGGACGAATGGTCGACTCACCGAAGCGCTCGCGCAGCGCATCGAGCCCGCTCGCCAGTTGCGCAAATAATCGGTCGCGCTCGGCCGCCAGATCCAGCTCCGGTGTCTCGCCCTTGAGCATGGCGCGCCAGTTGGTGCGATCCGAGACCTCGCCCTTGAAGAGCATCTCGACGAAACCGGACTGCTGGCGGGAATCCACCTCGAGGATCGGCAGGGCCTGGACCGCGCCCTGGTCGAGCCAGCGGGTCGGCACCTGGGTGGCGCGGGTAATCCCGACCTTGAGGCCGGAGGCATTGGCCAGGTAGACGATGTGGGGCTGAAAGCAGTGGCTCTCGCCCCACTCCGGCTCACGGCAAGTGCCCTGAAAATAGTGGCACAGCTCCGGCTTCATGATGCAGGTATCGCAGCGCGCGAGTCGCTTGAAGCAAGGATAGCAATGGCCCTGTCCGAAGCTCTTGCGAGTCGCTCGACCGCAGTTCGTGCAGGCGATGGCCCCGCTCCAGGCAAGACGCAGCGGCTCGCCCAGCAGCGAATCGAGGGGCAGGCGGTCATCGCCGGCTCGCAAGGTGTAGCGAGCGGGGTCGCCGGGCTCGACGGCCATCTTGGTCAGACAGCCGTGTGCCAGGGTCTCAGTCACGACCGACATCCTGACCCAGGCCCGCCATCTCCGGGGACACGTTTCCGCCACCGCTGTCGGCACCACAGGTACGACGCTCGAGATAGCCGACCCGCTGCTCCTCGGGAACACCGTTCTCTACCTCGTAACGCATCACGGCCTCGAGGCATAGCTCGGTCTGCTCGGAGGTGAGAAAGCGACCGTCCGGCCATTTGCGCAGCGCCACCGCCTGCTTGAGGCTCTCGTAGATGGCCGGCGTCATCTGCTGGATCATGCGCTCGAAGGTCATATCGCTCATGGCGGAATCTCTCGGAAGAAATGGATCGGAGCGGGGAGAATCACTGGCTCGCGGAGCCACCAGGCTCGCCATAGTCGGCAAGCAGCATTACCTGGCCCGCCGCGAATGATACCAGCCCAGCGCCAGCCCCACGACCAGCCCTCCGAGGTGTGCCTCGTTGGCCACATTGCCGAAACCGAACAGGGTGGCGATATCGGTCATGGTGAAGACCATCCAGGCCAGCATGAAGATCACCAGCATCTGGGGCACGAAGAAACCGCTACCGGGACGTCGCCGCGACATCAGCCAGACATAGCCCAGCAGCGCAAAATCGACCCCGGACATGCCGCCGAACAGCACCGTGCCGGTCGCATACTGCGCCAGGTTGCCGCCGATGCCCGACAGCAGCAGCAGCGTCAGCATGCGCCGCCCCCCATGGAGCGCCTCGACCTGGCGGCCGAAAAACCACAGCCAGAGCATGTTGAAGATCAGGTGCATCCAGCCGAAGTGCAAAAAGATCGGTGACAGAAGGCGCCATACCTGGCCGCTGGCCAGCCCCTCCCCGAGGCTGCCAGGCACGGGTTGTCCGTCGACGATGCCCACCGGCGCGATGGTCATCGCGGCGATCACCAGATCGCCGAGCAGCCAGGTGGCGGCGAACACCAGCAAGCACAGGCCCAGCGTCAGGGAAGTGACCGGGACGCGTCGCAGCGGCGCCAGCCACTGGGCGCCACCGCCACGCCGCGCCGCCCTGCCTTCGGGCATCAAAGGCTCGCCGCGCTGCCATTGCGCGAGCAGCTCGCGCAGCGCCTCTTGCTGGGAAGGGTCGACCAGCCACAGGACCTGGCCGTCGTCTTCCTCGGTGATGCGATGCCCGATGCGATGGGCCCAGAGCGCCCGACGCAACTCATCCAGGTCGGCATCGCGAGGCAACAGGATTACCCGATACATGCAGCCTCCGAGGCAGGACATTCCGTGTTGCAGGCACGCGACAGACGCGCAAAAAGAAAAGTCCGGTGGAGGGAACCACCGGACAAGAGCAAGGGATCATTCAAGGGAACACTTACTCTGATCGGCGATGTGGATGCGAGTTCAGTCATGGGGCACATTTTTGTGTAACGGTTTGTATCAATCGAAATCGATCTCCTGGGGCGTCACCCGGGCCCGCTCTTCCTGGGGAACGTCGACCCACACGAAATGATCGGCATCGAGGCTCGTCTCGCCACTCCAGCGGTAGGCCACCAGGCGGCCGAACTTGACGGCGCTGTAGTCCAGGCAGGCGATGTTGGGAGCCGGCAGCGCCGGGATGCCCTCGCACCAGTAATGGCCGATGAACAGGGGGGGCTGGTCCGGGCCGTAATAGCTCAGCCGCGAGCGCTCCTCATCGCTCAGCTCACGGGACTCCAGGTCATCCGGCAGGCTGTCCGGCTGAAAGACCACATCCCCCCAGGTACGTGGTTGCCTGGCCCAGAAGTGAGCGCGAAAGCTGCGCCGGGTGAAGCCGTCCCCGGAACGAATATGCATGCCTTCCGGCAGGGAGAGGTGGCTCCCCCGGGTCAGGCGATCGAGAATGCGGGATGCACGCGTGCCGGAACGCTCGGCCTCGGCGAGGAAATCCAGATCGATGCGGGCATCGGGACGCTGACGGCGCAACTCGTCGATCAACGCCTGATCCCAGCAAGCATGCACTACCCTCAGCCCGTCGAACTCCAGACACAAAGGGATCGTCAGGAACCATTCGAGCGTCTGCTGCCACTCTTGGGGATGATCGCGGTACTGCGCCAAGGTTTCCCTGACGATGCGATTGTGGCGCGGCGTATGCTCGCGAAGCCAGGTCCGCCCCGCTTCCGCAGGCGCCCGATGGCAATAGGCGAGCGCGTTGACTTCATGGTTGCCGAGCACGATCGACGCCTCGCCCGCCTCGACCATGCGCCGCGCGATGGAGACCGCCAGACGGATACGTGGCCCCCGGTCGATGAGATCCCCGAGGAAGATCACCCTGCGACGCGGATGACGGTAAACACCGTCCTGCTGGTGATAGCCAAGCCGCTCGAGCAGCACGGCCAGGGTGGCGCCGCATCCATGCACGTCACCGATCAGGTCGTAGCCCTCGGGGGTGCCTCGTTCGCTCACCTCAGTCTCCCAGGCGATTGCTCCAGCCCAGCTTGCTGCGCAGGACTTCATAGAAATTATGCCCCAGCGGATGCACCAGCTGGACCCGTTGCGGCTTGCGCCGGATCACCAGCACATCGTCGGGCTTGGCCACGGCACGCGTCTGGCCATCGCAACTGATGTGCGGATAGGTCTGATTGGTCTCGCCGATATGAATACGGATCTCACTGGCCGCGTCGATGACGATCGGCCGGCTCGACAGGGTATGGGGAAACATCGGCACCAGGGTGATCACATCCAGCTTGGGGTGCATGATCGGGCCGCCACCGGACAAGGCGTAGGCCGTCGACCCCGTGGGCGTGGCGATGATCAGGCCGTCGCTGCGCTGGCTGTGCACGAACTGCCCATCGATGAACAGCTCGAACTCGATCATGCGCACGGCCTTGCCGGGGTGCAGGACCACCTCGTTGAGGGCGTCGCCATTCCCCATCAGGGTGTCGTCGCGATAGAGCTCGGCATCGAGCAGGAAACGCTCCTCGACCTCAAAGCGCCCCTCGAGCACTTCGCCCACGCGAGCCTCGAGCTCATCGGGCGAGATGTCGGTGAGAAATCCCAGGCGACCGCGATTCACGCCGAGCACCAAGGTACCGCTATGGCACAGGGTACGGGCGGCACCCAGCAGGCTGCCGTCGCCACCGACCACGATCACCAGGTCGCACAGCTCGCCGAGCAGGCGACGGCTGGCCTCCGGGTGGCCATGGTCGAGCAGTACCGTGGCGGTGCGGTCCTCGATGATGACGTGATAGCCGGCGGCGTCGAGAAAGCGACTCAGGCGCTTCAGGGTCTCGACCACCTTGGCGCTGCCCAGCCGACCGATCAGGCCGATGTTCTTGAAGGCTTGCATGCGCGGGTCCCTCGCTTCGCGACGAACCATTATGGCGACACTGCCGATGGGGGGCAAACCGCCTCAGGCAGCTCGCGGTGCCCGCTTTTGCCACCAATCATTGAGTGCCAGGGAGGCGATGATGATCGCGCCGCCCAGTATCAGACGCGCCAGATCGGCGTCGCGGTTCCAGATCAGCAGGTTGACCAGCAAGCCAGCCGGCACCAGGGCATTGTTCATGATCGCCAGCGCGCCGGCATCGACCCGCACGGCCCCAAGGTTCCAGAGAAAATACCCCACCCCGGAGGCCACCAGGCCCAGCCAGGCCAGCACGCCCCACTGCAGGCCCGTGGTCGGTAATGCCGTCGTATCACCCAACACCAGGAAGGCCGGCACCGCCACGGCCACGGCGCCCAGGTAGAACCAGCCGAATACCGATAGCCTAGGCAGAGCATCGGGCAGGCCCGCCGACAGTCGGCGATACCCAACTTGGCCGAGAGCGAAACAGAGGTTGGCACCCTGCACGACCAGGAATCCCAGCCAGTAATCGTCGGTGAGCCCCTTGTAGCGGATCACCGCGGCCCCCAGCACCGCCAAGGCCGCGGTCAGTAGATGGAAGGGCGTGAAGCGCCGGAACAGGGCATCGTCCAGCAGCGCAATGTAGAGCGGCGTGAGGACAGTGAACAGCAGCACTTCGGGAACCGACAGCAACAGAAAGGACTGGTAGAAGAAGATGTACATCACACCGAGCTGCACCGCCCCCAGAGCCATCAGCGCCAACCGCTGCCGCCCCTGCAGCAGGCGCGGACGCAGCACTGGCAAGAAGACCAAGGCCGCCAGTACGATGCGGATCATCACCGCAAAGTAGCTGTCCACCTGCCCGGCCAGGTAAACACCAATCAACGAGAACGAGAAGGCCCACAGAATGGTGACGCCAACGAGATAGCCCAACGGTCAACTCCTGCTTACATCAAGGGTTGACGATGATTATACGCGCGTCCTGCCCGCTGCCAAGCGGGTTCCGCCCTGTCGGTCGGTACTCGTCGATATCACGAACGAGAGGTCGAGGACGAGCCCTCAACGCCGCAGGAGCCAGACAACCGCGTAGAGCGACCCCGGCAACCAACCGAGCAGCATCAGTACCAACGACACCACAACCCGACGAACGCCGGCACCGGCCAGGGCCATCGCCAGGGGCGGCATCAGCACGGCCAGGGTCACAATGGCGGCAAAGGGTTCGGGCCGCGACGTCGAGTCCGCATGCCGGCTCGCCTCGCCCCGCGGCTCGGCATCCCCGGCGGCGCCAACCGCCGCGGAGGACGGTGGCGTGAAATGCTCCACGCCACGGCTCGGGCGCTCGCCTTCACTCGCATCGTCTCCCGCCTGCGGTCGCTCATGCTCCAGGGCCCGCTGATGCGCCTCATGGTCGATCTTCTGTTCCAGGGCGTCGGCGCCTTCGGCCAGCGTCTCGTGATAGCGCTCCCAGTCTTCCCAGTCATGAGGCGTCCCCGCTCTGGGACGGTGGTCCCCGGCCTCACGGGCACGGTACCAGGCCTTTTCCTCCAGAGTGTTGGGGCGCTCCTTGTCACGTTCTCCATCCAGCCCCTTGCGGGCCAGGTATTCGCGGGCATCCATGGGGCATCTCCAACAGTGATCGGCATCACGAACGATTCATGTCGGCATTGTGCCATATTGGAGTGGGCCGGCCCGACCTGGGTTCCTGCCTCGGGAGCCTCATCGCGTGCCAGTCGACTATGCTGAAATCGAGGCAGCCCCAAGGGCACCCGGATCACCCGACGCTCCGGTGCATGCCGGACCATCGGATATCAGCCCGGGCGAGGCTCATCACCATTCGGCACAAGGAGAATCGCCATGCCCAAGAAGGCCCCAACCATCGTGCGCGAGATCATGTCCCGCGACTGCTACCGGGTCTCCGGCAAGACCTCGGTGTCCACCCTGGCCGAAGGATTGTCACTGCATCGCCTGCCCGGGGCGCCCGTGGTCGATGAGCACGATCGCCTGATCGGCTTCATCTCCGAACAGGATGTCCTCGGCAAGGTACTGGAAAGCGCCTACCTCAATGATGAGCCACCTCTGGTCAGGGAGCTGATGCGCCACGAGGTGCTGTCCGTCACGCCCAACAAGAGCATCATCGACCTGGCTCAGGAAATGCTGGGTGCCAAGCCCAAGATCTATCCGGTCACCGAACAGGCCCGCCTGGTCGGCATCGTGACCCGTCGCGATGTGCTCAACGCGATCCTGCGCATGCGCCACAGCTGAGCCCGATGGACGAACCAAAAAAAACCGCCCCAGGGACGGGGCGGAAGGGATCGATTATGCAAGCCAGAACAACATTGCTAGCGACTGCCATCGCGATGATGATGTTGCCTGTGCTTGGTGAGACAACGCTGACGAAAAAAGTTCGCCGCTTTCGCGATTTTTTTCTCCCACCTGGCCACCAGCCCACGCCAGGGAGACTCGCCGAACGGGGTTGTAATCCTTAACCCTCTGGATATACTGGGAAACCTCGCGGGTGTAGCTCAATGGTAGAGCAGAAGCTTCCCAAGCTTAAGACGAGGGTTCGATTCCCTTCACCCGCTCCAACGCCTCATCCTATCATGTCCAGACACACCCCTCACTACCCCACAACCTCCCGATTCCACAGCACTTTTTGGTCCAGAGCCGTCCAGACATTACCGGGCATAGCACAGCATGCCGTGTATGGCCTATTGTATGGCTGGATTTTCACCATACATGGACCGTCCCAAATGAAGCGCGAAAACATCAAACGTCGCCCCTTGGCGGACACCGTGCTATCCACGCTCGAGCCCGAGGCAAAGGAGTATCGCGAGAGCTACGGCGTGGATCGCCTCTACTTCGTCGTCTCCCCCTCCGGCCGCAAACGTTGGGAGGTCCGCTACAAGAAACCCGCCACAGGGCGCTGGGCCTGGATGGGAGTCGGCAGCTATCCGGACACCTCTGCCAAGCGGGCCCGGCAAGATGCTCAGCAGACTGCCGAACTGGTGGCCGCAGGCATCGATCCTGTTGAACACCGTCAGGGAATAATCGAGCACCCTTTCCGTGAGGCCGCCGAAACCTGGTACCAGGACAAGGTCGACAGAGGTCGAGCAGAGAAGACGCTCAAGAGCATTCGCTACTGGCTGGACAATGACGCCCTACCCGCCTTGGGAAACACCGCCATCAACCGAATCACACGACGTGACTGTGCCCAGGTGCAAGAAAGCATCGAGGGACGTGGAGCTTTCAACACGGCTGAGAAGTCGCGCACCTGGCTGAACCAGATCTTCGGTCGGGCTATTGCCCTGGGCCACACCGAGAACAACCCGGCCTCCAATCTGGCGGACATTGCCGCCCAGCCCCCGAAGGAAAACCGCTACCCTCATCTCCTCGAGCCCGAACTACCGGAGTTCCTTCGCGCTCTCCGCGCCTCCCCCAGCAAGACGATCGTGAAAGCGGCTGCCTGGATGGTGGTGCGCACCGCATCGAGGCCCGGGATGGTCCGATGGGCCGAATGGGATGAACTGGACGGAGACCTCTGGCGTGTGCCTGCCGAGAAGATGAAGATGCGACGTGACCACGTCGTGCCGCTTACGCGCCAGGTGCAGGAAACGATCGAAGCCCTGCGGCCGCTGACCGGCCGGTCGCGGTACTTATTCCCTGGAGAGGGCGAGAAAACGCCGGTGATCTCCGACATGGCCATCAACACCTGCTTCTCACGGATGGGCTACAAGGGCCGGATGACCGGGCACGGCTCCCGTCACACGGCCAAGACTCTGTTATCCGAGCATGGCTGGCCAGCGGATTGGACCGAGGCCATGCTGGCCCACACGAAGAAGGGGCTGGAGGGGATCTACAACCAGGCGGAGTACCTGCGACACCGCAAGGAGATGATGCAGTGGTACTGCGACTACCTAGATGCACTGGAGCGCAGCATCACTGACGAGGATAAGGCCGCATGCAAGAAGCGGGTCGAGAAAGGCGACGACGAGGGGGGGGGGGGGGGTAGCACACCCCGATGATGGCCTAATATGTAGGTTCATCCAGTGACGTCACGGCGAATACCCCGCCGTTGACAGTTCTATGCCGGGCCTTCCGGGTAACCGCACCAGCACCAAATGGCATGGAATGGCGTCCGGTTTGCCCCATATATGTCCCATGTGCTCAGTGTTATACTGAGTTCAGGAGACTTTCGGGTCTTCGACGACAGTCTCCTGAATCCGGCAGGAGCCTGCAGATGAACACCCTAGGGCAGAAAAACGACCTCACC
>NZ_BDEP01000029.1 GCF_001662305.1 Halomonas caseinilytica | reverse complement strand
ACTGAAATAGATGAAGAGCCCCGCCCATCCAGCATTACTGGCAGGGATGGCTTTAGCCGTCCCAGATGAACCCGATAGGGTTACTTGGGGAATCTTCCCGACGCTTTACCGCCTTGAAGAGAATATTCATCTGCGAATGGTGCTGAACAAGCTCCATCTGCTCCCCCTCGGACGTAACACCCTCAAAGATTATGAGAGATGGCGCCGCAATTCTGATCTTGTTGGCATGGAAGACGAAGTCTGGACCGAATGACACAAGCCACAGTCCAATTTCTTCATCTGGGTTTAGGCGGGCCTCAAAAGCTCTGACCTGCTCCTGGAGTCGTCTGGCAATTGGCTCCACGGGAACATGATGCTCCCTCATCTGCTTTTGAAACTGCTGCTGCTCTCGCATGAATTGTTGCATCGGAGGGGGATCGAGCGGCGGTAGCGACATCTATCACTCCTGGGCGACGGGTGTTACGACAGGCTATCCCTTCCTTTTCGACCCTTCAATCTCAACCCAGGTGTCATCCATCGCCATGATCACGGACAACGCTTCATCCGGTTCGCATGGCCACCGCAACTTCTCAGACAAATCCAGAATAGTGACTGGATTGATGTTGCTCAGTCCGCCCATGGCTGGCGGCCTGGTGCGGTGGAGTATTCGGAACGCGCTCATCCAGAACTGCGTGCGAGCATCCAGCTCAGGGGCGTCGTACTCGACGCCCAAGAACTCGCAGTCCTCCCGGTACTCGGCCTGCGCTTCCTCTAGGCTTTTTCCGGGTCGCTGGAATTGCGCTTGCCAGCGGAGGAAGGCTTGCGCTTTCCCGCCTGATCTTCGACCTCCTTGGTCTCGAACCGCTCGAGGTCAACGGCCTTCTGGGCGATCTTCGGGATCACGTCGGGGCGGTTGCGCAGCAAGGTGGCCACGTTCTCGAGAGAGTAGGGGACGGAGACCAGCTCGCCGTTCTCGTCTTGGGCCTCGATGCCAGACCAGTCGCGCAGCAAGCCCTCGGCCACCAGCTTGGCTTCCTTCTCATCTTCCTGGGCCGCCGTCAGCTCGTCGCCGTACTTCTTGCGGAATTCCTTGTCGAGCCGACGCTGGGCATCTCGATAAACCTGGTTGTTCATCCGGGCAATCTTGAACTCACCGCCCTCAATGGTGGCCCACTCGCCTTCGGTGAACTTGTCAGCGTCGAACTTATCCATGCGGAATGACATAGGGTGTACCTCTTGGTCCGTTGTGAATTCGTCCGTTGGGATAGATGCCCCGATCGTCACGGACGACAACGACCGGGGCAGTGGGGCCGGAGCCCGCACACGAAAAAGCCCGCTTTGGGCGGGCTCAGGCGGCGTCTAGCGCCAATGTCATTTGAAGCTGGTCGCGCCAGTATTCGACGCGGCGCTCAAGGGACTCTTTCTCATGCCGCCACTGAGCCAGGCCGCGCCCCTGTTCGCTGGCGAGGCTGCGACGGTCCTCGAGCTGGGCGCATGCCTCTTCGAAGCGCTGCCGAACGCTGACATCGCCGCGGAGGAGAGCGTCAATCTGCATGTCCGCCCACACGCCGAAATCGACGTCGATCCAGCGGGCGAAGGCCACTGCCAGCTTGGGGTGCAGCCATGTGCCGCCACCGCGCCCTCGCTTGGCCCGAATCAAATACCCGGAATCAGGGGTATTTAGGTGGCGAGCCAGAGACTCCATATAGCGCTGTGTCTCAGCATTCTCGAGCCAATGGTCCAGGCGCTTACCATGGCGCTTGGCGATCTCCGTAGCGTTGATCCAGCCGTCGACGCTGAATCGAACTGTCTGGCCTTGATAGGGGAAGGGGATGATGTTGCTCATCGGAGTTACCTCATAGAAACGAGCCTCGTTGCCCAGAACACCAGCCCCGTAGAGAACAACTGATGCTCTCCGAAGCTCGTTTCTGATGAGGCTCTACGGTGATTGCGCCGGGCATGGCGCGGATATGAAAAGCCCCGGCGGATGCCAGGGCTTGGGGTGGCGGTTACGCCACAGTGCGGTCAACCGACATCATCACGGCGTTGGTGTCGCGGGCGGCGGTGATGTCGAGGCTGAGGTCGAGGATGCTGTCGAGGCTGCCGCCAGGCAGGTCGCCGGACAGGAAGATGCGCGGCAGCGTCGGGACATATGAAGTGCCGCCCTCAGAAAGCGTCCAGTCCAGCGCGATGGGAGTGCTGTTGACCGCCTTGCGCCAGTACTCGAGCGTTTGGGACGAGAACCGGAAGTTGACCGACCCAGTGATGTCGAAGCTGCCCGGGGTGTGCACCTGGTACTGGCTGCCGGAGCACTGATCGGACTGGAAGTTGCCGCTGATGGTGATGTCGAAGCCTTTCAGGCAGACGCCCGAAGCCGGCTCGGCCCCATCAACTCGCACGGTGTGCAGGTTGTTGGACATATCCATGATTACCGTGTCTTGCGGCTCGGTGAATGTGTCGGCACTGGGGTCATACTGGTCATCGTGGCCATGGCCCATCAGAGTGACTTGGCCAGTAACCTTCTCGCCAGAGTTGCCGCTGAGCTGCAACTGGCTCTCGACGGCATCGGAGATCAGGATGTGCTCGTCGAGGTCCATGTAGGACTTGAGGTAGTCCCATCGGGTTTCAGCGGTGCCATTGACGAGCTGATCCGTACCAGCGACCGGGGTATCGACAGCCCAAGAGCCGGCCAGCACGGACGACAGGATCGAATCGAAGTTGGCCGCCGAGAACTCGAAGTTCACGGTGCCGTTCGGGTTGATCATGATGGTCTTTTGGTCGCCCCGGGTGCGGTCGTCGCGGATTTCCTCGGAGCGGGTGGTGTCGGTGGCGACGGTCAGCGAGTCGCCGGTAGTGCGGAGGATCTGCCATGGATCTGTCGACCCTGCGGGACGACGGCAGATGCGAACGCGAGAGCCGGATGACATAGCGTTTACCTCGTGGTTTCAGGCACAAAAAAGCCGCCCGGAGGCGGCGAGTGGGTGTCCGTTGGAGCGGGGTGTCAGTCAGCGCGGAATGGCACGCTCACGATGTAGAGGTACCAGCCGTCAGTCGGTCCGCCTCGGCGGACGCTGGCGGCCTGAGTTGATAGGTGGCCGTTCTGCCAATACTGGAGCTGTGCGGCCAGCGAGTCGGCGATCTGGGCGGCCTCGGCGCTGCCGGTCGGCGATGGGTGATCGGTGAAGACCTGGCATTGGATCAGCCCGGTACGCCGCACGCAGGGCTGTGAGCCGATGCCAGCGGTGAGGCTGTCGCCATGCTGGATAGTCAATCGCACCCAGGGCTCTTTGTTCCTGACGGCCTCTGTCACCGCTCTTTGGTCGCTCGGGTCATCGGGGGCGGGCGTCTTCGTGTTGTCGAACGCCACCGGCACGCCGTCCCATGTCGCCAAGCGCGTCTCAACGGCCAGCCGAATGTCTTCGAATCCCATCATCCGCCGTACCGCTCCCGAGTGTTGTTGGTGGCCAGGGCGTAGACGCCTTGCGGCGCCTGCTGGGAATGGCCGTCTTCGATGGATTCGCCATAGGCGATGTTCGACTGGATGGTGACCGCCTTGAACGGCTTGCCCTCCGCCGCGGCAATGACCTGCTCGGCATCACGTCGCACTCGGTCGCCGCTCTTGTCCGGCTCCGGCACGCTGCTCTCATCGGTACTGTCGATGGTCACTAGGTGCGACCCGCGGTAGGCCCCGGTATCGACCGGCGAGTGCTGGATGAGCTGCTGCAATGCGAACAGCACCATCTCTCGCTGCCGGGCCGAGATGTCTTGCTCTACCTGCCGGGCAAAGCCGGTCAGCGATTTGCTCCATCCCATGTCACGTCCTCCGCAGACCAATCGTCCACGTCGCGCTGGCCGGATCTTGCCCGACGCTTTTCACCGTCTTGCCGTCGAGCTCGTCGTCGACCTGGGGTGTCGCCGGGCTGTCGTCGCTGTCGAGCGTGAGCTCGGACTGCAGCACGGTCAGCTTCTCGTCGGTGCTGAGAATGTGCTGGCCATCGATCTCTTCCCGGCGGAATGAGCCGAAAACGCCCCGGCCGGAGTAGGCGACGACGGTCGTGGAGGTGCCTGTGGTCGGGTCATATTCCCCCACCACCTCTCGCTGGCCGGCGAACGGCCGCACAGCATCGGCCAGCTTGCTGTCGAACGCCTTGGCGACCTTCGATTGGACTTTGTCGCGGATCATCGTCAGAGCCTCTTGAGCATCGACACCGAACCGCCGAAGGGCGACAGCCAAGGGCGAAGGAGGTCGCGCACGTAGGAGAGGGCGCCGACTGTAGGGCGAGAACCGTCCATGAACTCGGTCTCAACCTCCACGGTATCGGCCTTGACCATCTCCCGCTTCACGTCACCCTCGGAGTCGGCATACAGCGTGCCCTCGGCAGACAGGCGGGCCAGCTCGGCACCGGCCTGAACGACCTCAGCCGGCACGGTGTCGAACTCGCGACCGCTCAGGTGCGTCGAGAGCCAGACGTTGGCCTGGCGGACGGCACGCTCGGGGTCGGCTGTGCCTTCCCATCCCGCCCCGAGCTCGGCATCGACATCGGCCTTGGTGACGTAGGTGGGCATGGGTTACTCCCGGTATTTGTTCTGCAGGTAGGCCAGGACGGCGCGCTCCTCGTCTTCGCCAAGGCCAGTGCTGACGCAGGTGATCTCGGCATCCGCATGCTCGACTTGGAAGGCGGCCCCGCCGTACTCAATCTCAGCGCGGGAAAGCCCCTCGGCATCCTGCCGGAATGTCAGGCCAGTGACGAAGTTCATGTCTTGGCCATCCTGCTGAAGAACGCAGGTCTCGGGAGTGCCGTCAGTTTTGAAGAGTATGTGAGGCATGGGTTACTCCTTCGGAGCTTCTGCCTGCGTCGAGGCCTGCTTGGCCGGGGCTTTCTGGGCGCCTGAGCCTGTTTTCTGCTTGGCCGGGGCTTTCACCTCGACCTTCACGTCAGCCTTCTCGTAGGCGGCTTTGATGGCCGGCCACTCACCCTCGATCACCACGCTTGTGGCCTTGGGATCGGGGCGGTCAAAGAAACGGGGGTTGCGATACTGCTTGCCAGACTCGAAACCTGATGTGCGGGTGGTGTAAACGAATTCCATGCTGTTGCTCCCGGGCTATGAATGAGGGCGACCCTAGGGCCGCCCAGGTGGATCACAGGCTGGTGATCAGCACACCAGCGGTATCCTTGTTGCTGGTGGCCAGCTTCGACCAGTTGGCCGCAGTGCCCAGCGCGGAGTCATCCGGCGACTTGGTGGCGGTATCCCAGCTGTAGCCCTTGAGCCCCAGGTTGAAGGTGTACTCCGCTTGGAACACCCGCTGGATGTTCTCGTTGCCGGTCTTCTCCTCGATGGTGCCGTAGTAGTCGTCGTTGTCCTCGACAACGGCGGCGCCAGTGGCGAGGCCGAGGGTCTTGTAGTTGTCGTCGGTGCCTGCGCCGTCGGCCTCGGGCACATACAGCCCGGGAGAGTCGGTCATGACGAAGCGGCGACCGAAGCCATCTTCGGTGACGCGCACGGTGCCGAATTCGAACAGGCGACTGGAGTTGGTCAGCGCGTTGTCGAACAGGTCGGTCATCGCCTTGGAGTGGATCACCCAAGTGTTGATGTCCATCATCCGGTCGCCGAACTTGCCCGCACCCTTGTTGAGGGCCGCCAGATTCAGGGTGCCGGCGGTGGCGTCATGGTTCACGTCGGTATTGCCAGACATTGCGGCCACCAGCGCCAGAATGGCGGTGTTCACCTCGTCGGCGATGACACCACGGGCGACTTGCTCGCCGATGACGACGCCAGCCTCCTCGGGGTTGCGCTGAATCCAGGTGAACTGGTTGGGCTCGAATTCGACCGGCGCGGTGCCGCCCGCGATCTTGACGGCCACGTGATCCAGTTGACCGATGCTGGTTGCCGCCACGGAGCCGGAGCCGTAGGCGTTACGCCGGCGCATCAGGTTCGAAATGGCGGAATAGGTGACTTCATGGGCGAAATCGCCAGTGTTACCGGTGGTGCGGAGCTGCAGGGCGTTGTTGGTGGCGCCGTTGAACAGCTCGATCTGCTGCCGAATGGTCTCGGTAGCGGCTCGGTACATGAAGTCGTTGAAGACTTGCATGGTGGAGAGTGCCATAGGGCGTTACCTCATTGATTGCGTTGACGTTTCAGGTATTCCACCTTGTCTTTGGTGGATTTTGCTTCCTGCCACGCCCTTGGCGCTGAGGAGCGGCCCCCGCCCGGTAGATCCAGCCCCTCGGGCTGATGGAACAGGTGGGGTGCGGGTTCTTTCAGAGACTCTACCCATGACTCAAGGGTCAGCTTGTTGCCCTGGGAGTCATATCCAGCGTCTTCTTTCGGGACGACAGCCCCTTCATCGTTGACCTCGAACAGGTTGCTGGCACGGTGGACGGCGTCTTCGACGGCCTCGGGGCGCATGCCAGTCTTTTCGGCCACACGGCGCATCTCGTCGCTCATCACGCGACCACGAAAGCGGTCAGCGAAGGACTTGGCCTGCTCGGCAGTCTGCTGGGCTTCCTGCAGCTGGCGATCGTACTCGGCCTTCATCCGCTCGGTGCGCTGATTGATGACCTCATCCAGCTTGCCGTCAGCGATCAGCTTGGCTTCCTCGGACTGCGCCAGTTGCTCCTCGAGCTGTCGGGCGCGCTCCGGGTCGATGCCTTCGTACTGCTTGAGCTGATCCTTCATCTTGCGCTGAGCATCCAGCAGCTCGTCACGCTTGGACTTGAGGCCCGTGACCTCGTTGTCCAGCGCCTCTTGATGCTTGGCCTCCAGGGTTTCTTTCACCTTGGCGGCTTGCTCTTCATCGAGCTCGAGGCCGAGTTCGTTCAGGTCTACGTCAAAGGGCATGGTCGTCTCCTTGAGACTGGTTTCCGGCCTGGCCGGGGTCACACAAAAAAGCCCCGCCGAATGGCGAGGCCTGAAAAGAGAAAGCCCGCTCAGTGGCGGGCTATGGTCAGTCGTCGAGGGCGCCGAGCTTGCGCTGTGCGGCGAAGCTCATTTGCCAAAATATCGTGGCGGCGGCGTAATCCTGCAGGTTGGCGATGCCGGCTTGCTGCTTGAGCCAGATGCGCCACCATCCGAGGAAGTGGGGATCGCATGGTTCCATGCTCCCAGCTTACCCGAACAGCTCGTCGAACGTCTCCCGATCTCGCTGCCGTAGTTCCTCAAGTGTGTATTGCCCGCCTTTCGGATCAACAAACCGGTCGATCTTGTAACCGCCATCGCGATAGAGCTTGTAGCGCGACGGGCCGAGCCACTCTTTTTGAAAGCTGGCTGGCTGCCGAGCGAACCAATCCGAATACGTGGTCTTGGCGGACACCTGGCCAACCATATCGTCGGGGCGCTTGCTTTTCGGCACCTGGCCGACTGGTTTGAACGCACGCACGTAGGGGCGCTGCCCCATGATCTCACCATCGAACGCAGGCGCCAGGCTGGACCGGCAGTTCGGGTGCGCCGGCGGGCGAGGGTGCTGCTCATCGACACGCCAACGTTGCGAATCCCTAGATGCGCAGATTTTGGACGTTCTGCCGTCCAGCGTGCTGACCCACACGACCTCCTCGACGCCCAGCGCCTTGTACGTCTCTTCGTAGGACACATTCGAGATATGTCCTCGCGCCGTCCTGACGACTCGCTCCGCATCGTTCCGGGTCGTCTGCAGCAGGCCGTTCCGAAACTGCATGTCCTTGGTGCCGCGCAGCGCCCGAATGATCTCGGCATTGGTCTGTCCGCCCGAGATACCTTCGCGGATACGGCTGTAGACGCGCTTCCGGGTCTGTGCCGGAATGTCGGCCAGCATGTCCTCGACGAACTCACCCAGGACGGGCTGGCTCGCTGCGGCCGCATAGGCCGCTCCAGCGGTTGGCGCCGCTGGAACCTCGCCCTCGAGAACGTTGGCCAGCAGGTCGCGAGCATAGCTAGCTTCGTGCCCGGCCAACTCCTCGAAATCAGCGGCTGCGATCTCGTCGATTCGCTCGCCCAGCCGCTCAGCCCAACGGTTGATCAGGTTGCGAACGCCTTTGAGGCGGTCGGTGGTGTACTTGCCTTGGACGAATGCCGACAGCTCAGCAGGCGTCAGGTTATCGAGCCGATCATGCAGCTCATTGGTCAGCTCGCGGCCCAGTTCGTCGATCACCTCATGGATACGATTGACCTGGGCCGTCGCGGCCCGATGCAGGTAGCTGGTGTGGCGAGCCAGCGCCTCAACGACTCGTCGCTGCGCCTCGTCGCGGGCTTCCTTGGTATCGGCCATCACGCTGCCTCATCATCAACACCGCCCGGGTTATCGACATGCAGACGCTCGGTGCTGTAGTCCCGATCCGGCACCTTGCCCGTGCGCAGGTACTCCCAATACGCTTCCGGCGAGGTATAGCCCGCCATGGCTGAGTTGAGCAGTTGCTGGGCCAGTTGCGGCAAGACATCAACGGCGGAGAAGTCGGGTACGACGCTGAATGTGTGATCGCCCGTGGTGTTGGTCAGGTCTTTGGCATACTCGATGAACTGGTTAACCGCCTTCTCGGCCATCTTGACGATGCTGTGCAGTGAGGCGTGCTGATCGTCCTGCCGAGCACGGCGAGCGTCGCCAGATTCGGTCTGGCTGCCTGCATCCACGACCCGAGCGCCGGCTTCCAGAGCTGCATTGCGCTCATCCTGCATGGCCGTGCGCGTGGCCTCGATTCCCGTGCCGGCGATCTCGAGATAACCGAACTCCGCGCCCTCGCCAGCCTGCCAGAGAGTGCCTGGGCCGGTGGTTCCAATGCGGACATCCTCTTGCGAGGTAACCCATGCTTGCGGATGCGCCGTCTTGTGCAGGGCCTCGAAGTAGTCGGCACTGAGTTGATAGCTCTTGAGGGCCGACTGTGCCATGGTCAGCAGCGGCACCTCATCCACGTCGGGGTTGTTGTCGGTCGAGCCAGCAAAGATCACCGGCAGATACTGAATACCTACGCCTCGGGTGGAAGGGAAGACCTCCTCGAGCACTTGGCCGCTATCGGACAGCAGGCGCTTGCGGTACCGCCCCTCATCCAGATCAAGCACCCGGTATACGGTCTCCGTCTTGTGCCCGAACTCATCTTCGTCTTCAGAGGCGCGTGCTTCACGCAGTACCGCCAGAGTGAGGTCGCGGCGACCCGACGTGATGGCCTCTTTCCAGTTGATAGCGTCCTCGGCGCGATAGAGAGCTGCGTAGGCCTGTCCTCGATCATCGACTGACGCCACAATCGCGATACGGACCGTCGTCAGGATCTCGCGCACCACGCGCAAAAACAGGTCGGTGATGCCGAACCCGTCAGCGGTCGCCGCTTCCTCCAGGTACGCCATACGGGGCGGCATTCGTGCCTCGGGCTCGAGGCGAGACACCAACCCCATCATGGAGCGCACAGCGTCTGCCACCCAGCGCGGGTACTTGGCCCGCCGGAGATACGCCTGATAGAAGTGCGCGGCCGCCTGGCCTTCCTGACGCTCCACACACTCCTGGCCCGCCGTCTTCGGCAGATACACGATCCCCTTGGCCTTTACAGCATCCTCGCCCTCCAAGGCGTCGCGCATCACGGCCCATTCGCGCTCGTGAGCGGTGTAGTCGGGGTGCTGAGTCGTTACGGGCATCAGTGGAATCCTGGTACAGAGACGGATTTCGCAGGGGCGCGATCAGTGGGCCACGTGGCATGGACCATGTAGCCGATGGCAGTGGTGATGTGCTGGTACTGGTTCGTCTGGTCTTCCTGGAACGTGCTGCCTTTCTGGAGCTGCACGGTGGATAGGCCCTTGTGGCACCAGGGCGCAGTCGTCGGATTGACGAACAAGTGACGCTTACCGTCGGCGGTGCAGATGCGGGCACGGACAGCGTTCTGCCGGTCCTTGATGGCCGGCGCCTTCTTCTTCACTTTTCGGGTGAACTTCCAGCCATGCTCGCGCAGCACGTCCTCGATCTCGGTGTAATCCGAGGCGTGACCATGCTTCTCGCCAGCCCGGCCAGCGGGGTCGCCGTAGACCAGCACATGCTTGTTCTGGTGATCCTTGAACCGCTCTACGAACTCTATTGCCGACTGACGGGATATGGCGCTTTCCAGCACGATCTCGTCCAGCAGGTAGAGGTCGTCGCCACGGCGCACGCCGATAGCCGACGATAGCGGCGTGAAGTTCTGGTCGTGCATCCACAGGAGCTGCTCATGCGGCTCGATGACAGCGCCTGTGTGGTTCGCCTGGCTGTAGTCCTCGTAGATCCGCCCGGTGGCCGTCTCGAAGCTGGCCTCGAACTCCTGCAGGTACTGCTTGCGCGACATGACCCGCTTGGCGGAGTCGATCACGTCCTGGGGCAGCACCTCGGCCGACTTCCAATGATAAGCCGCCCACTCCGGGTCGCCGGAGGCGCGGGCGTACTCATAGAGCTCGTAGTAGTGGTTCAGGCCATCCGGCACACCGATCAACCAGCACCAAGCCCGATAATCGGGACGCTCAGGGCTGACGGTATTCAGCGCTGGCAGGATGTTGGCTTCCCAGGCACTGGCCTTGATGTCGGCGATCTCGTCGATGATGCCGCCTGTCCAGGCGATGCCCTCAATGCGCTGCGGCTTGTCCAGGCCTATCACATGGATCTCGGTGCCATTGGGCAGGAAGATCACCGGCTGCGGACTGACCCTCGGCGCCTTGGGGTGACTGGCCGAGAGCGTCAAGGCGCACAAGTCGTCCCACCAAATCTTGCGGGCCTGGTCCTGCGTCGGCGCCGCTGCGAAGTAGATCTCGCCAGCGTTCTTCATCGCCTGCTTGGCCAGATACCGCTTGGCACGCTCGGTCTTGCCGGAGCGGCGCCCTGCAGGCACGACCTTGAACCGTACCTGCTCATTGATCAGGCGTACTTGCTCCGGGATGTCCTTCAGCGCGTACCAGCGGTCGAGTTGTCGCTGGAGGGCAGGGTTCATCCGGGCAGCTTCTCCGCTATCTGGGCAAGGGCAGCAGCCATGTCTTCAGGGCCGCTCTCGTTGGCCGGTTTGTCACGCCACCGCTCAGGGTCGCGATTCTTGAGCCAGAAGATCATCGATGTCGGATCGGGCGGCACTTCCTTCTCCACCTCGACGATCTCGACTTCCTCCTGGTATTGGTCCTTCTTGACCTTGATGGCCTGCTGCTCAGTCCAGCGGTAGCCGGTGGCGCGCTGGTGGAGCTTGTCAGCCACCTCGGCGTCAGCAATACGCTTGCCGTCTTTTAGGGCCCCCCGAAACTCCTTGTGGGCCTTGATCCACCGTTCTAGGGTGGTGATGCCTACCTCGAAGAATGAGGCCAGCTCTTCGTTTGTGGCGCCCAGCAAGCACAGCTTCCGAGCTTGTTCGGCGTACTCGGCCTTGTACTTGGTGGGGCGCGCCATCTTGGTTATCTCGCTCTTATCTGGAGGCTCGTATGTACGTAGTAGTCCGTGCAGGTGAAAGAGGCGACGAGTGGTTTGTCATGTCCGATCAGCAAGCCACTGATCGCGGCATCAGTGAAATGAACAAGGCTGGGGAATACGCCACACGCGCTGAGGCGCAAGCTCGAGCCGATCAGCTGAATGAGGAGCTCGGGCGTTGACCGCCGCCTCCGCAGCAGCCTGTTTCGCCATGTGTCACTCCAGTGTTTCCAGCCAGTCCTTGATCACAGCCCTGAGCACCTGGTCACGGTCGTCGATGTCATCCACCGAGAGAATGCCATCCGCAATACGCTGGAACATCGCCACGGGGATGGCGTGGGCATTGCCGTCCAGCGTCTGTAGCGATAGGTGAGGGCGGTGATCGTCGATGTTGGTGACAGTGGGCATCAGTCGCCCTCCTGGCAGCGTTGATGCATCCACCACTGAGCCTGGGCCAGTGAGGCGATGATCAGGGCATACGCCAAGCCATCATCCTCTGCTTCCTGAATCGCCTCGTGCAGCTTTGCCTCGAACCGATGGCCGACGGCCTCCCCATGGGGAGTGATGGCGTCCATGCGGCGGAATTCGGTGACTGACATCACGCCACCTCGGCCACCTGGTCATCGAGCGCACGGATCACATCGACGGTCTTGCCTGTCGATTCCGACTCGACGAAGCAGTTGGGGTAACCGTCATCTCGCTCGTGCGACACGTAGCGGCTCACGCCACCTTCGTTGGTGTAGCCAGGGTAGGCCGTCACCTCAGCAGCTCCGCCGGCAAACCGGCAGACGCTGTAATGGCTGCACTCCACTACGTCGTATTGCTCTTGCCCGGCGTCGTAGAGGCGGGCGAACTTGAGTCGTGCCATGGTTGCTACCTCGCTTGCTTGCTGAGTGATTGATCTGCGTGCCCTGGCTCGCATTGATGAGCGCCCCGCTCAGGGCTGTGTTGAGGCTGCGTGGGCAGAATGGGGGCGATCAGCGATGCGTTATCGGTATTTCGATATCGCCTTACAGGCCGCGGATGAAGGCCCATCCAACAGCGGCACAGCACGCCACGAATATGGTGGCTGGGATGCCGATCGTGATGCCGAGCGTCCACAGCAGCCAGGTAGGGATTTCGATAGTCATCACTCCCTCCGATTCAGCAGCAGGCCCGCAACGAACACCGCCACCAGAACCCACGCATAGGGCAGGGCGATGGCGTTGCGGACAAGCCTTACAGCGCTTGCTTGACCTTGGCGCCAATCGAGCCAAGGATCGCGGCAGCGGCACTCGCCACCTCGATGGGGATCTCCACGCCGGCGAATGTCGAGAGCGCCCAAGACAGGACGACAGGCAGGCCCACGCCCAGGCCATCGGCGTTCTGACGTGCCCCGTCGGCGAGACGAGAGCGCTTTTTTACGGTGTTGGGTGCGGTATCGGTCATGGTGGTTACCTCAAGGAAAGAAGATGCGGGCGGCGAAACTGCCAATTACGGAAAGCAGCGCGACCGCCACGGCGCCAACTGCTGCCCAGCGCCCAGATAGCTGCGTGTGCTGCTGCGTTTGGGTTGTTTCCAAGCTCCGCACGTCCGATTCCGCTTTGATCAGGCCGTGCTCCTGCTTGCGAAGCCGCTCCGCCAGCTCTGTGATGCGGTTGTCGTGTGCCTCGACCTTTCCCGCCAGGCTCGACTGGCGCTCCTCCATGCGGGTGAGGCGGTCAAGAATCTGGTCCACCTTGCCCTCGATCCGTTCTTGCCAGATCTCGGGTGCCGGCACTTGTTGCATAGTCACGTCGCCCCCTTGCCGCAGGGCGACAACTCGATAACGCGGCTCAGCCAGCCGTAGGTGAATGCCTCCTGGCTCTCTCGGGCCTCGGCAATCGACACCAGGAACTCGATGCGCAGGGCATTGACGGCGGCGGCCAGCACATCCAGCCCGGGGCGGCCACGAGTGTCGTGGTAGTCCTCCAGGGCGCCGATGGTGGCCGGGCCGACCGCACCGTCTACGGCGATGTCGTCGTAGTCACGCTCGACGCGATTGAGCACGTTGAGCAGCCGCTGCAGTGTCTCAGCAGGGCGACCTGGGCCTGAGTTGACCCCGTAGTCGAACAGATATGCCGCCAGCCCCTCGTGGATCATGGCGATCTTGTCGAGGCTCAGGCTGTGCCAGTAACGGTCGGCGTAGATGTCGCGGGCCAGGCTGATCGGCAGCTCACGCATGTCGCCGGTGTGGCCATAGTCCCGCGCCACCGCCTCGGTGATGCCGTAGCGGGTCGGGCCCCCACGATCCGCCGGATGATCGACATAGCCACCCTCACGGTCGATCACCTCGCCGATCAGGCGTTTTTTCAGCGTCTGATGCATAGCGGGCTCCGAGCGAGGGCGAGCGTCTACTGAGTCGATCCAAGGCATAGACGCTCCGACACGAAAACGCCCAGCGAGCCGTCAAGGAATCCTTGATAGCTGCCGGGCGTAAAAAATTCAGGGAATGGCTTGAAATGATAACTCAGTTATCATATACTGTATTCAACAGATGAGGAGGCGGCGACATGCAATTGATTCACACCAGCCCCAGCGAAATCACCGAGATCAACAGCTTTGGCCGCTTCGGCGAGTTTCTGTTCTTCTCCGAAGACGAATACGTGATGACCGCCGGTGAGCATGTCACCTACAGCATCGAGATCGACGAAGACGACATCATCGAAGCTGGCCAACTCTTCTACCACGACGACGCCGAGAAACTGGACGGCCTGGTGCAAGCTGTCATGGATCTGACCGGTTGCGAAGAAGACACCGCCGAGGAGCTGATCGCTCAGAACGAGGACGTTCACAGCATCGACTGCGACATCGAGCCGGAAGACCTCGCTGAAGCCTCTTGGGACATCCAGCGCATCGCCGGCGAAGCTGCCGTTATCCTCGGTTATCGCGGCGTCGAGATGGAAGACGAGCAGGGCACTGCTTATCTCATCAACATGAAAGGCCGCGAAGCCGATCTGGAGATCGCATGATTGACGCTCGAAAACACTACGATCCAAACCTAGCGCCTGAGCTGGTCAGACGAGCTCTCGCCGTCACTGGCACGCAAAAAGAGCTTGCCGAGCGACTTGACGTATCCCGCACCTACCTTCAGCTGCTTGGCAAAGGTCAGAAGTCGATGTCATATGCTGTGCAAGTAATGCTTGAGCAGGTGATCCAGGATGGCGAAACCTGACCGCACAGGCCAGACCTTCGGCAAGCTGACCATCATCGCCGACCATGGTGGCGCACAACTGCAATGCCGCTGCGACTGCGGCCGAAAGGGTAGCTACCCCCGGGCAATCACGAAGCCGTCATACCGTGGGCCCAAGGCGTGCCCCTGGTGCCTGGGCTCACCCTGCGAGGAGTGCGGCGCGATCATCCCTCACAAGGGCCGGATGCCGGCGAAGACATGCTCAGAAGCATGCCGCTCGGCGCGTGCGGCTCGCCGGGAGCGCGAGCGATACGACCAGATCAAGGACACCGACGAGTTCAAGACGAAGCGCGCTGACTACCTGCGGCGTCTCGATGCCGCCATGGCCGCCGATCCCGAGCTTGCCGAGTCAGTGCGCGAAACCCGGCGTCGAGCCGTCCGCGCTTGGCGCGAGCGACAGCTTGCTGACCCCGATCTGCGCGGCAAGTACCGCATGCGAGCCCAACAAAATGAGCAACGCCGGCTTGAACGCATCCGATCAGACCCCGACGCATATGCCGAGCATCTGCGAAAGCAGCGAACCTGGTATCGCACGCTAAGCGATGACGACTATCAGCGAATATTCGTCGAAGGACGGAAAGAGCGGCAGAAGCGCAACCCCCAGCGCAATTCGCCATGACCCCAGCGTAATTAGCTGATACGAAAAAGCCCCGCCGGGGAGGGCGAGGCCTTGAAGATGTCGGCTCTAGGCATACGTGCTGCGAGCCTACCTAAATCCTACATCGACAATGGGAATAAATCAACAGGAAACTATCTAGCTATTAGATAACGCCGGCCTTGGCCTGCAGTAGCAGCTCGACGCGCGCATACCTCGCCGCCTCCTGGATCGCCTGCCCATCCTTGTAGCCCTTGATGACCCATTTCGGGCTGCTCGTGCGCACCTGGCTGACCTCGCCGGTCTCTTCGTCCTTGATCTGCTTGGTCTCGCGCAGGATCTCGCCCGTCTTCGGGTCACGGCACAGCTCTGGCTTGATGGGCTGAACCGGCGGGAAGTCGAGCATCTGCGCGAATCTGCCGATAGCCGCCGCCATCTGATCATACGTCGCACAGAACGGCCCCTCGAGGCGCCGATCAGCCTTGCCGGCACGCAGCAGCAGGGCAAGCTGCCCACGAGGCTTCAGCGTGCCGAACGCTCGCTTTGCCCGGTCGTGCCACTCGCTGTTGACGATCCCTTTCTCGTAGGCGAGATACATAGCATCCACGGCCTCGGTGCGCTGGCCGGTGCCATCACCAAAGCCTGGGCTAGAGGGGTGCCACCCGGCCATGTTGTGGCGCATGTCCAGTCGCCGTTCGAGCTCCATGTCGGTCAGACGGTCCACATAGGCCCGTGCCGCCTTATCCTGGTGCTCGCCTTTGGTTGCCGCCGTCTCGCGGAGGCGGGCGATACTCATACGTTGGTAGATCGATGCATGTGCTGTCATTTCGCCAGTTCCTCCGCCTTGTCCTTCGCCTTGCCGGCATCCCGATACCAGCCCACCGTCGCGTCGCCGTCGCTCAGCAGGTACCACGGCTCGCCACTGCATACCCACTTCGCGATCCTGAATCGCCCACAGTCAGAGCGAATGCAGTAGCTGCTGACCTTTCGCCACTCCATCAGGTCGAGACCTCCAGCTTGAGTTGCTGCCCATGCCTGACCCACGCACACAGGCCGTCGATGTCTACCTCGGCGGGCTCGGCCACGGCGCCGCCCCAGTCGATGGGGCGGATGACGAACCGCCATTCTTGCTTGTCGGCACGATACGCGAGCAGCGGTGTCTCGCCGCCATGGCACTGACCGAGGGTCTGCTGCCACCATCCCGCAACGCTGCCCTGGGTGGCCGAGGCATACCGCTTCACCTCGATATGCACGCCATCCCAGCCTTCCAGGTCATGGCCGCCCGCTTGGTACTGGCTCAGGCGACGGCGCAGGTCTAGGCTGAGCCGGTCCGCCAGCAGGTTGGCCAGCTCTAGCTCTCCCTTGGCGCCTTTCGTCCGGCTACGCTTACCCATCAATCCCCCTCGACCAGGTGGTGGTTGTCCTTGATCAGCTCGTTGGCCAGATCAAAGGCTGCTTTATCCATCTCGCGCTTCGCGGCCCGAACGGAGCGCAACGCAGCATGGACACGACTGGCGTCAGCGTTCACGTACTCCTCGAACACCTTGTCGTGGTTGGCCTTCGCTTTCGCCAGCCGCTGGCCAGCCTTGCTTGAGATGGTGATCACGCCGCCTCCTGCCTGTTGATGAACGCCAGCGCCTCGCTCAGCACCTCGTGGATCTCGCCGTCGAACTCGCGCATCCCCAGCGCAATCGTGTGGCGCAGCCACCCGGGCTGGTAGAGCTGCAGCTCGGGCAGTCGATGCACGTCCCGGTGACAGGTCCGGCAGACTGGCATGGTGTAGCTGTCCGGGGCGGTGGTGCTCATGCCGGACAGACCCCAGTGAAGGCCGATGACGTGGTGGGCGTCATCTGCCGGCGCGCCGCAGACGCAGCAGGGTAGGCCGCGCACGAACCGCAGATACCGCTCGCTGCGGAAGCGCTGGTCTTTCTGCGGCTTCCTGCGAGCTTTCTGCACGGGCTGTCGCTTCTCCCGCTTGCGGGCCATCGGCGCCTTGGCGCGGAGCGGGGTGCGGCGTTCGAGTGCTGTGCGCTTCATTCATCGTCCTCCCGCGGATCGCCGAACATGTCCTCGCAGGTCTGCTCGAAGATGCAGTCCTGGCATAGCGCCTCGCTGTCTTCGCTGACGGCTACAGCCGCCTCGTCACACTGCTCGCATTGCCCAAGATCAAAGCTCATGCCGCCACCTCGCGATATTGGTCCGGGCCGATGCCCTTGAGGCCCGGGTCAGTCAGGCGGAAGCCCTGGCCGGTGAAGTGTTCCCATATCCGGTTGAGATACTTAGTCTTCTGCGCCTTGGTCATGCCCCGGGTCACTGGATAGTCGTGAGGCTCCTGCATCAGCAGCAGGCGCTGCTCGTAGGTAAGGGGCGACAGCACCGCTTTGCAGGCCTCACGGTAGTCCTCGCTTTCTTCGCAGAGGATCGCGACGCCGAAGTGGTACTTGCAGTAGCCGCGCCATTCCTCGGCGGACATGTCGCTTTGGTCGCTGACCTCGCGGCACCACAGACGCTGCAGGCGATTCTGGTCTAGGGACCGCTTCGGCTCGCGCTTGCGGACCACGATCTCAATCTCGCCCCACTGCTGGATGGCGGCAGTCATGACGCCCGGGAGTCGGCCTACGGCGGCCAAGGCGTCCTGCAAGGTTGATGCGCGGGAGATGTAAGGCTTGGGCTTGCTCATGCAACCTCCTTCCCGTTCCGCAAGGCGGCGCTGATCCGTCCGGCATCGCTCTTGGTCATCAGCGGCGTGTTGCACGCCTCATCGAGCGTCATGCCCTGGTAGCACTGCCGGTAGTAGATGGTTTGGCGCGGGATACCGTCCCGTACCGCCGCGTCGATCTTCTGTCTGCGCTCCCGGCGTTCGATCATCTGTTGGATGATCTCGTCATCGGTCAACTCGCTGTCGGGGTGGCGGCGACGGTAGGCCTGGACGCCGCTGTGACTGAATCCATGCCGGCGCAGCTTATTGGTGATGCTCTCGGGGTCGTTCTTCGACCGGGCCGGCTTGGCTGCCGCTTCCTCGGGCGTGCCGAGGAGGTGACGCTGTTCGTGCTTGCTTAGCTTCATGCAGCACCTCCATCGCCCCAGTCACCGAGCATCCGATACTCATGCGGCCGCGTACCATGTCCCGGCAATTCCCGGCTGGCGATGGTCTGGCCGTAGCCACGCAGTTCGCGGATACGCGCACTGATCGCCGCGTGGCAATCGTGTCGCCCGAATCGCTCGACAATGGCGTTGTCGATCTCGTGGAGCTGCAGCCAGCGCGTAGCATCGCGGAGCACCAGGTACACACGGCCCAGTTGGCTGTTGGGGTTGTCCAGGCGCCGGCCTCGGCCCTGGCGGGGTGCCATCTTCGTCACAGTTCCCATGTCATGCCCTCCCCTGGATTGCGTTATCTCGCTCCGCCATCCGTTGCTCAGCCTGAGCAATCAATTCCTGGCGGCGCTCCTCCTCCTGCTGCCGGCGATCTTCTCGGCGACGCGCTGCAGCCTGGTCACGTCCGGCGATGATGTCCCGCAGGTGGTCAGTGATCTGGCGCACCTGGGCACGGCCTACCTCAGTGGTCGGCTTGTCCGGCGGGGGCAGCAGTGCCTCGGCCCGGGGCGCCGGCAACTTCCCATCCTCGACGGCTTCCTGCAGGACCGTTTCCCGGCGTTGGGGATCATGGCCCAGCGAGGGCTTCCACTCGGGTCGGCGCCCTACGGCCTTGGCCTGATCGACGGCACGCTCATAGGCCGAGAGAAACGCCATCCGGGCACCGACCTTGTCGCCCTCTGCCAGGATCGGCGACGCCACCCCCAGCGCCTGGGCGATTTCCTCGGTCCAGACCACGGTCTCAGCCTCATCCATTGACGCCAGCGCCAAGGCCCACGCCTCGTTCGGCGACAGGAAGGCGTTGGCGGATGGCATGCGCTCAAGGATCGCGGCGAGCGTCAGGCGGCCAGTGATCTCGGAGCGGCAGCGAGCCAAGGCCTGCTCGATCTCGGGCCGGTCGTAGTCGCGCAGGTCGCGGATCATCAGCGACGCGGCAGCGGGCTTGATTTCGTTGCCCAGCACCTCGGCAGTGGCGTAGAGCTGGTCGAGCAGGTCTTCTGCCTCTTGGCGTGTCAGCGGCATGAATCAGTCCTCCCATCCAGACGCCGCCAGCAGGCTCTTGGCCTCGTCGGCAGCGCTCGCGTTGGCCTGCGTGCCGTCCATCTGGCGAGCACGGGTGGCGGTCATCTGCTGGCCGGTCTGCATCTGCACCGCGATGGTTTCGCAGTCCTGGAGCATCAAGCCGACCGGATGGCCCTTGGCGACGTAGAACTGGTTGTTCATCCGCAGGTAGTACGCAGCCACGCCGGGGGCGTAGTTGGCCCCCACGCGGTCCACGAGCTGTCCCAGCTGGCTAGCAGTGCGCTGGTTCCAGATCGGGTACACGCCGTAGCGCTGGCGGTAGGCCACTGCGTAGTTGGCCCAGGGCTTGAAGGTTTTGGCGGTAGGGTCTTTCGGTCCCGGCATGTCGGGCGGGATGGCAGCGCGAGGCTCGTCGCTACGCTGCGCCGGCTCGTCACCCAGGTCCAGCTCACCCTCAATCGGCGCGTCGATGGGCTCAGCCCCCGGCGCACCCTGATTACTGGTTACCTGATTGGTACCCTGATTACTGGTACCCTGATTTGTCGGAGATTTTTCCGACCCTCCCTCGGAATTTTTTCCGACCTCGCTCGGAGATTTTTCCGACCCACCTCGGATTTTTTTCCGATCCTTAGAAGGGCTCGGATATTTTTCCGACCCATCGACTTTCTTGTTCCAAGTCTTTCCTTGGTCGGTCAAGCGGACCAGCGTGATGGAGCCATTGCTGGAAAGCTCGATGACGCCTTTCTTCGCAAGCTCCCGAAGCTGCCGGTAGGCGGTATCAGCCTTGCCGGACACGAGTGGAAGCTCCTCAACGATTTTGTCCTTGCTGAGCGCATAGAACACGCCATCATCAGTGGTGATGGGCCTGGCCCACGATGGCACTTCGTAGACGAAAGCGAACAAGAAGGCTTGCTGCGCGTTCAGCCCCCATTCCGTCGCCTTCGCTTGATTGATGGTCAATGTGAACTGCATTAGAACGGCACCTCCAAATCGGAGGGTTCGATCAAGGGGGCGCCGCGGACCGTTTCGCTGTCCATGGCATTTCTGCTGCGACGAAGCATCTGTTCAACCATGTGCGGCGGACAGGGGTCTCCTGTAGCACTGCACATCATCAAGGCTTCCTTGATCACTTTGAGGTCGGCGCAGAAGAACTCACGAGAGAGATCCAGGCGGTAGTCTTCAAGCAGCTCATGGACGAAGGCCTCGGCGTGATGGCAGTCCGCAAACCACCAAGCATCGAGGCAGTCGAATTCGCCAGGTACGCCAGTGGTGTAAAGCTGTCTCATACGGCGCTCAATGCGCCCCGTGGTACGCCCCACCTTGTAAACATCATCAGCCAGGAACTGATTACCCAGGACGTATACCCAGCCGGCTCTGCTGAAATATTCCTCGGGCTTGGCGTGGAAAAGCCAATGCGCTCTTTCGTAGCTGATCCTCTGCGCAGTGGCCTTGCATTCCTCCCAGAATGCAGCGAAGTCTTCGTCCTCGCTGCTGCGGTCTGGGAAGTTGATTACATTGTCTGGTTGCATTACGCTTCTCCCATCACTCTCGTGATCCTTGAAGCCCGCCCAGCTCCCCAGCCGATGGCGGGCTTCGCTCGTTTCAGTCGCCCACCACGTGCAGCGATGGTTTCATCACTCGCTGCTTGATCAGCTCGCGAGTGCCCATCAACGCCGCGATGGCGTTGTCGATGTCCTTCATCACCTCCGGTGCCGCCTCAGCGTCTTTCTCGTCCAGCACGCCGTCCTCCAGCAGGCCGGTATATGAACCCATCATCTCGCCCGTCTCACGGCTGACAGCGCCCAAGGCGGCGAAGGCGCAGGCCGGTGTCTCACCCTGGCGAGGGCGGCGAACGCCCAGGAATCCATGCCGACGGGCAAGCTCAACGCGATTCTCGGTGTCGCCCAGCTCCTCGAGCGCCGCCATCCACGGCTCTTCCAGCCAGGCCGGAAACTCCACCGCGCCGCTCGCCCAGCGCTGAACGCGCTTGTTCCAGCTCATGACCGCGTGGTCGTACTCCTCGCTGACCTCGGTGAATGAGGCCAGGCAGGGCATATCTTCGGTTTTGGCCGGGCACAGAGCGTGCGCCATGGAATTCAGCGTGCGGGCGAAGCGCTCGACTGATACGCCGCGCTGCTCCTTGAGCTGGCCGAGCGCATCGCGGAGGAGGGCGTCTCGGCTTGGATGTCTGGTGCTAGACGTGGGCATCTTCATGTCCTGTCGATAAGCTGGAATCGTGGTTAGGCGGCATGAATCAGATCCGCGAACACATCAGGCCGCAGCATCTGTCGAGTAATGCGGCCGCCCATGGCCACCTCGATCTCTTTCGCGAGGGCCGGGCTGCATCGCCGACCACAAGCGAGAACCTGTCGCAGGTAGGCCGGCGTGGTATCTGCCTGCGCAGCCACTGAGTCCCGCTCGTCGGGCGACATGGACTGCCAGATCTGTTTTAGGGACTGCTGCTGTGATTCAGGCATTGATAAGTACCTCCGAGATACATTATCGAGCACCATTTATGTACCGTCAAGGTTCTGTACCCTTGCAGTACAAATGGGCTCAAATGGGCCTCATGAAAGAGATCTCGCAGATACGCCTCGAGAATGCCCGCAAGCTGGCCGAACAGGTAGGCGGCACCGGTGCGTTCGCGGCTCGCATAGACCGCGAATCCACCCAGGCAAGCCGGTTCATGGGGAAAAAGCCGACCAAGAACATCGGTGACCGCATGGCCAGGCACATCGAGGAGAGCTTCAACAAGCCTCGCGGCTGGCTCGATACTGATCGCTCCGGGGATGACGCCGGTAAAGTTGCTCAGCACCCCACACTGCATGAGTCGAACGTGGCGCCGCCGCCGAAGATGGAGGGCTATGTGCCGGTGATCTCGTGGGTGCAGGCAGGCTCGTGGACCGAGGTCTGCAACGTTGATGCCGTCAGTGAGGAGCGGGTGCCGCGCCCACCGGGCAGCTCAGACAGAACCTTCGCGCTCCGAGTGAAAGGGCAGTCCATGGCGCCCAAGTACGAGCCCGGCTTGATCATCTATGTCGATCCCGAGGTGATGCCGTTCGATGGTGACGACGTGGTGGCCGTGCTCACCGAGAGCAACGAGGCCACGTTTAAGCAATTCGTCGAGGAGCCAGGGTTCGAGCGCATGCTCAAAGCCCGCAACCCCTCATGGCCAGACCCTTACATCTCGATCAACGGCAACTGCGAGATCATCGGCGTGGTGATCGGCTCGCTGTGGCTCAGGAAGCCCAGGGTGTAAGCAAACATCAGCCAATCGAGCGCTTATGGGAATGTCGGGGTAGCCATGAACCAGCCTGAGCCGCTGACGTCAGAAGAGAAGAGGCTTCAAGATGAGGCCGTAAAATTTGCGCGAGAGAATAAAAAGAGAATTGCTAAATGCCTGACAGATAAAAAGAAATACCCAAAGGAATCAGATCCTGTCTCTGTATTCATGGCTGGGGCTCCTGGCGCTGGGAAGACTGAGTCATCCATAGAGCTGCTCAAAGAGTTTGGAGGTGGCGTCATTCGCATAGACCCCGACGAGCTACGCGATGAGCTTCCTGGCTATACAGGCGGTAACTCCTGGCTTTTCCAGTTTGCGGTATCGATCTTGGTCGATAAGGCGCATGACCTAGCCCTTGAACAGAAGCAGAGCTTTCTTCTTGACGGAACGCTTGCCAAGTACGATCTTGCAGAGAAGAACGTTGACCGGTCTATCAAGCGCGGGCGGCTCGTCCAGATCCTCTATGTTTATCAGGAGCCACACCTTGCATGGGGGTTTGTCCAGGCGCGTGAGAAAGACGAGGGCCGCAGAATCCCGCTTGAGGGCTTCATTGACTAGTACTTTGAGTCGCGACGAGTGGTGAACAGCATCAAGACTCGATTCGGCGGAGATGTTAAAGTTGACTTGCTAGTCAAGAATAGGGACAACAGCGTGCGGTCATACAAGGCGAACGTTGACCAGATTGACAGCCATCTTCCAGAAAGATATGTTCGCGAGTCCCTGTTAAGGGAGCTTAACCCAGAAAGGTGATCCCCATGCTCGGACTAACCAAGAAGCGCCAAGCAGAAACCACCGCCTTCTCAACCTTCATTCGCAATGCATCATCTGCAGAGAAGAAGCGTGTGTATGAGCGCGTGCTAACGAAGGCCTCTGAGCGCCAGAACGAAACCGTTCGCCGAGCAGGAGTTGAGCGCCACGCGACCTGCTGAAATGCGCTCCTCCCGAAAGACCCGCCCACGAGGCGGGTTTTTCATGCCTGACTGACTGATCCCGCCACCGAGCGGGATTTTTTGTGACTGAATTTCAGTGAGATACATTCTGATGCCCGTGTATGTACCAAAAAAGTTCTTTTATGTCTTGACGAATGTACCTCTGCGGTACTTAAATAGATCACGTCGAAGGGCAAAACGCCCACGGCCCGAGCAGCCGGTTAGCTGCCGACCTGATGATCCGCCGAACGTTGAGACCGAGGCGGGGAGGCGAGAGCCCGAGGAGGCTGTGCGGCACCGCATTGAAGCGGTGAGACGACACAACGCTGGCCCTGAGCGTATCGGGGCCATCGGGATGGGGCTGGCGTGAAGCCAACCATGAGGGCGGCCGGAGTAGCGTGAGACGGCCTCATCCCGATGCATCCGCATCACCACCCTCAGCCAATAAGGAAACGAACCATGTTCGGCAAGATGTTCAACAAGCGCATGAAGCAAGCCCAGCAGAACCTCAAGAACGTCGAGAACCGCGACCTCATGGAGGCCATCGTAGGTGGTTGCCTGCTGATCGCTGCCGCAGATGGCGAGATCGAGCAGGAAGAAACCGACAAGCTCGATCAGTTGCTGCGCTCCAACCAGCGCCTCCAGGGCTTCGGCGGCGAGATCACCCAGACCATCCAGCGATTCCGTGACCAGTTGGAAGCAGGCTTCCAGGTTGGCCGCCTCCAGATTCTCCGCGAAATCGGCGACATCGCCAGCGACCGCGAGCATGCCGAGGAAGTGCTGGTGAACATGATCACCATCGCTGGCAGCGACGGCGAGTTCGAGGACGAGGAAGTGGTGGTCATCAAGGAGGTCGCCGGCAAGCTGGGTCTCAACCCGACGGATTACGGGCTGCCGGCATGATCGACGCCATCAAGCAGCGCGGCAGCAAGATCAAGCGAAGCGCCACTATCGGCTGCGCCGTGGCCATCATGCTGCTGCCATCGTTCTTCATGGACGCCGCCCTGGCCGCCGCCATCGTCGTGATGGCGCT
>NZ_BDEP01000028.1 GCF_001662305.1 Halomonas caseinilytica | reverse complement strand
ACATTAGATGATGACCCATGTATGTACAGTGTTATTGGTTTCAGCAAAACGCGCAAGCACGCGAATTTTGGATAGGCTGCATGTTTTTCTATATATTCTTTAAATATCAAATGGTTATGTGAGAAGAGGTGGAAAAATTAACTTTAATAAACGCGCACGCTCGTTCAAGTGAATAAACGATCGTGCTAGCTAATACCTGTTAGGCGGTTCATCCGATGAATTCGAGCGACGTCCTTAATTCCGCACTGCAGGAACTAAATACCCTAGGTGTAGAAATACCCCAGGGGAGGCTGACCTTGGACAGCTATGGCGATTCTCCAGAGTTGGAACGGGAACTGCTGGAGCTCATTAAGTCGGGATCAAAAACAGCAAGTGCGAGTTTGGCGTGGGCCTATGATGCGGAACGCCGCGAAATGCCGAAGCCGGGAGACGTTGCTATAGTCGTAAATTCCCAAGGGCGGCCGAAGTTGGTAACGCAAATAGAGTCGGTGGAGCTACTGCCGTTCTCTGAGGTATCGTCCGAGCATGCTGCCCTGGAAGGTGAAGGAGATAAATCATTGGCGTATTGGAGAGAAACCCACTGGCAGTTCTTCTCAAGGGAGTGTGCGCGAATCGGGAAAGTGGCCTCACCGGAAATGCCGGTAGTTTGCGCAAGATTTAAGGTGATGAATGTTGTTTCTTCAAGCCCCGCCGCCTAACCAGTCGCTTCAGCGGACGCCCAAACCGCTGCGCGGTTTGAGTTCCCTCCGCGCTGCGCGCTCCGGCGCCGCTGAGCTCGGGCGTTAAGCACCCGAGTTACCCACGAACAGTAGACACCTTCTATAGTTAGGGTGGCCTCTAGCACGAGGTGCTCCATGAGCCGTAAGAAGACCCAGGCGTACACCGAGGAATTTCGTCGGGAAGCCGTTCGAAGAGCTGATTAACCTGGTAGTACGGCAGCATCCGTTGCCCGAGAACTGGACATTCACCCGGGCCAGATCTACAACTGGCGTCGTCAGTTCACCCGCCTGTCTGAGAAACAGTTCAACAGCGTTGACGGCGTGGATTACTCGAAGGCCGAGAGCGAAGCCATGCGCAAACTGCGGCGATAGAACGAGACCTTGAAGCAGAAAAACGACTTCCTAAAAAGGTGTCTTCGTACTTCGCGAAGCCCCAAGAGTGAAGTACGTGCTGATTGATCAATTTCGTCAGTGCTATGCGGTGCGCCTGATGTGCCGAGTGATGGAGGTATCGGCCATTGGTTATTATCGCTGGAGACAGCGCCCAGTCAGTCTCAGGGAGCAGCGAAGGGAAGCCACTGAAAAGGCCATCATGGATACTTTCGCCAGCTTTAAAGCTCGCTATGGTGCGCCACGCATCGCCCGGGAATTAACGGCGGCGGGTGTGCCCTGTTCGGTGAACTATGTGGCCGGCATCATGTGAGAAAAGGCAATCCGGGCCCATAATGGCAAGGCCTTCAAGTACAGTCGTACCTCTGAGGCGATGACAAACGTCGCTGACAACCTTCTGTGGCGCCAGTTCGCCGCCGAGCGGCCCAACCAGAAGTGGACGACTGACATCACCTATATCTGGGTGAAAGATCGCTGGCTGTACCTGGCAACCATAATGGACCTGTACTCTCGCGAGATCGTTGGCTGGTCGCTGGATATGAGCATGACCGAACGATTGATTACCGATGCATTGAGCATGGCGTATGGAAGACGTGAGGTGCCGCCAGGGCTGATTGTACATTCGGATCGCGGGGTCCAATACCGATCCACCGGTTATCAGGATTACCTGCGTTCAAGGCAGTGTGTACCGAGTATGAGTCGCAAGGGAAATTGTTGGGACAAACGCACCCATGGAATCGTTTTCCAGCCGTCTCAAGGTGGAGTTGATCTACGCAGAGCTTTTCGAGTCGATCACGGCGACAAAATCCGCTATCTTCGAGTACATCGAAATGTTTTATAACCGGAAGAGACGTCACTCCGCTTTGGGCTATCTCAGCCCGGTGGAATACAAGTGCAGATGCGCATAACCAGTGTCTATTTTTCGTGGGTAGGACCAGTTCTTTATCACTCGTCCTTCCGCCGTACGGTCAAAGACAAAATCCATCGACCAGACCTGATTGGCAGCACAGGGACGGCCAAGGGGCATTCGCTCAGAGGTGAGGACTTTCTTACGCTTGCGTCGTTTGACCTGCAGCCGGGCTGCGGAGTAGAGGCGCTCAACACGCTTATGATTGACCCTCTCACCGGCTTGGCGCAGCTCCAGACAGAATCATGCCAGCGCCGTAGCGGCAATGCCGATGTGCCAAGGCAACAATGCGCTCACGCAATGCCTCATTGCGGTCAGGGACAGGGTGCTAGCGCAATTCACTGGCACTCACAAATGACGCGAAGCGCTCGACGCTCACTCAGGCCACGCGACACCATGCAGCGCACCACATCGCGGCGTGACGGAGTGCTCACCACGTTTTTCTCAGTGTCTCGCGAGTGACCTCCATTGACAGTAGCGACACAGCGAGCAGCTTTTTCAAGCGTGCATTTTCGGCTTCGAGCTCTTTCAGTCACTTGGCGTCCGATGCGCTCATTCCGCCAAACTTGCTGCGCCATAAATAGTACTGGCCTCCGAGAAACCATGCCGATGGCAGAGCTCCTTGATGGGCAATCCCGCTTCTGCTTCGCTCAGGAAACCGATGGTTTGTTCTTCGCTGAAACGCTTCTTCATGTCCAGTCTTCTTACCCATAGGATCGGACTCTAAAGCGTAGCGCTACTCAATCAGGGGGTGGCGTCGACGCTACTAAGATATGGCCTACTTCTTCCTGAAGATAGCGTTGCGTTTCCCGGAAAAAATTATAATGAACCAATTTTTCTTACCATATACCAGTCAATCATGCAACTGTCGAATCTGACAGTTGGTGTTACTCCGAAAATCAGCTTAGCTTTGGATCATTGTTTGGTGATCCTTGGTGACTCATGGCTCTACTGATGTCTGCACAATGCACTTTGTATTGCAAGGTGATGAGAAGAGTTAGCTAGGTTTTCTAGTAAGTCACCAGATCTGTATATGGAGGCCAAAAGACATGAGATACCAAGCTATCGAACTCGCACGCAAAGCGACCACGAAACTCGACGCTTGCCACAACTTCGTGTCAGCGTCAAATCGCCTTAGTGATTATGTTGCTGCGTGCATGGATGCTTCGCCGCATGGGCTGCATCTCGAAGGTTATCCTGGCGTGCGATTCCATGAAGGGGCCGATCTCATAGATGAGCTCGAAACCCACGCCGAAGACCTAGCTAAGGATATCTATTCTGTCCCTTTCGCATCAGTCCAGCCTTGGCGGTGTACGAACGCAATACTAGCTACCGCGCATGGACTGACCGGGCTGGGTTCGGCCATCCTCGGGCTCGATTGTAGTTCGGGCGGATATTTCGCCACGGGCGCCTCCAAGGCACATCTGCTTTCCAGCCTCTACAATGTCCAGACCTATACGGTCGATCCCACCAACCATCTGCTCGACTACGATCAAATCCGGAAGAAAGCTCGCGAGGCAAAGCCGGCAATCATCTTTGCAGGCGACACCAGCTATTCGAGAACCTGGGACTGGCCGCAAATGCGTTCGATCGCCGATGAAGTGGGCGCTTATCTCGTCGCCGACGTCTCTCAGATCGCGGGCTTGATCGCTGGCAGGGTGCTGGGAAATCCAGCGCCGCTGGCCGACGTGACGATTTTTGCTACCTACAAGACGCTCCGCGGTCCGAGAGGCGCATTGGTGCTCGCGAACGACGCGAGCGTTTTTAGCAAGATACGAAGAGCGATCTACCCTGGCCTCCAGAGTGCAGTAGATCCGCGCCTGGTCGCCGGAATAGCTGCTGCACTCGAGGAGGCACGAAGTCCGGAGTTCCCAGTTTATGCGCGGCAGATCGTGTTGAACGCACAGCAACTGTGTGCCGAGATTCAGGAAGCGGGATTGGGTGTGGTCGGCGGTGGTACCGACAATCACTCGTTTACCATCTCGTTATCGGAGGATGAATCGACCGATGCAGCCACGGTCTGCCATTACCTCGCCAAGCGGGGAATTCTGACCAACAAGACACCGGTGCCATTCGACACGAGGCCCATATCGAAATGCAGTGGAATTCGAATCGGCACGCCGTTCGAAACCTCACGAGATATCACATCGGATGAACTTACTGTAGTCGCAGCCCAGGTCAAGGCTGCTTGTCTAGATCCGGCGGTTGCATAGATATGAATCGGACAATTCTCTGGACAGTACCGAGAAGCCGTGGCACGGCCCTTGAACGCTCCCTAATGGAGCATTCCGGAATTCGCCTTCATCATGAGTTGCTCTCGCTGCCTTATCTCAGCACTTTCGAACACGACAAGTGGGTACAGATCGGCGCGCCGGAGGGGGGGGGGTGTTACGAAGAAACGGTGCAGCGGCTGGCGCTGGAGCGCCTGGGCGACCATGAGACAGTTATTAGCAAGGAGCTACTGCCGTTCTACGACCGACTGACCTGGTCTGAGTGGCTAACGTCGTTCAAACACATCATCCTGGTCCGTGACCCTCATGAGACGCTTCGATCGGCCTATCGGGTCAGCCAGAACTCTGAGCGTACGTATTTTGATATCAAGGAGCACGGCTACGACAGGCTCGACAGCCTGATTACCGATGTCGTCAACAACTGCGGCATCCAGGATCTGCTTATAGTCGACTCCGATGCGCTGGTTGCCAGGCCCTCGTCGGTCCTGCGTTCGATATGTCGATTCGTTGGGGTCGAATACACTGACCACATGCTCTCATGGGATCCGGGCCATGCCGGCCAGTGGTCCGAATGGGAGGGGTGGCACGATGATGCAGCTTCGAGCAACTCCTTCCATCAGAAATCAAAGACGTGCGAGGCCAATATCAATAATGCTGTCATCGCAGATATCGAGCGCGAGGCCGGGCAGTATTTCGAACTCTACTCGCAGGTCGCCGACATCGCCCACTCGGAGAAGTCCATTCATAACGACGGGGATAGACAACCCACCGTGGCGCTTTGTCCCGTTATCATTGCGGCAGACACATTCCTGGACTGCGCACCGATGCTGCGGGATTTTTATCGCAGCTCGACACCTTATAATCTGAAAATACTGGTAGGCCACGTTGGCAATCGCACCGAGCACCTAGTCGCCCCCGGTGAAGACATAACCGCAGTCGTTCTGCATCCAGAATCGATGGGCGTCGCCTCTGATGATCTTGTCGGGAGCATTATGGAAGCCTTGGGCGACAAGGGAGCCTTGGTTTCGGTAGGCCCGCCCCACGAGTCCGGCCCTCGAATCATGAGTTTGGTCCGCATCGGGCGCAGCGACGATAGATGCGAGATTGCAAAGGACTCATTTCCGGAGCTCATCGATGTGGCATTCAGGCTACTACGTGCCCATCTGATTCACGTTGTATCTAGGGCATGGGCCATGATGGCGAGCGAACAAAGATCGATCGATGATTTCGATGACCACTTTGCTCGTCTGGGTCGTATCACGGCTGGAAGTGAGCAGGATTTCACCGCGCTGTCCGATGGCAGCGAGTCTCTGATGGCATCGGATCTCTATCGATACGTGACAAAGCTGGCTGCCGAATTCGCGCGTCTATTGGGTGAAGGGCAATGGTGCGTATTCAGGGTCGAACGTTCGAATGCTACGCTGGTGTTGATGGTCGCGGCCTTGATAAGCAAGCGACCGTTCCTCGAAATCCCTGGCGCCTACTCGACCGAGCAGATCAAGTCTCAAATCTGGAATTTAGGCGCTGGCGTTTTGTATCTGACCGATGAAGATTCGGCGCCCGAGCTGGCGGGCAATGTGCAACTGGGGCGGTTGAATCCCGATTATTCGGTCGACGCACGCCCAATTGCTCGCCGACAAGCGGAGCCGATGATTTCCTATGAGGCGTGTGCCCATGCTGTGCTCACGTCGGGCACGACCGGCCCGGCCAAGACCGTTGCCATACCACCGGACCAGATCCTCGACTCGTTGGAAGAATGGTTGGAGCACATCGGCGAGGGCGATGTCGTCGCGCTGAACGCTTGGCTCAACTGCTATGCGTTCTACCCCTTCCTGAGTAGGGCGACGACCTGTGTGATTCCGGATGCCATCATCCTTGACCCGCGTGCTCTGGGCTCTTTCGTTCAAGACAACGCGGTCACCCAGATCGTGATTACGCCGACCCTGGTGGAGATGCTTCTTCAACAGACCGATGAGGTGCTGGTCAGGTATTCGCACATCACAACCTGGTGGATCAGCGGCGAGCCGTTTGCGCCCAATCTGCTGGGTGATCTCATGGTGCAATTCCCGGATGCCGCGATCTTGAATCTGTATGGCATCAATGAAACTGGCGATCTGGGCATCGGCGTCAACACCACCTCGATCGAACTGTTCAAGAATCGTCGCTTCGCAATTGTCGACCCGTATTCGACTTGCCTGCCGGAAGGCTCACAAGGCACGCTGGTCGTGAGCACGCCCGGGCAATCGCCGGGCTATATTCGCAATGGGCAGATCCAGCCGGATGATGCGGTCGATGTTGGGCTTGTCTCCTGGGGCGGGCATCCATGGCTATCCACGGACGATACCGTCCGGTGGGATGGGGATGCCTCGATCACCTTCGTCGACCGGGACAGTGCACACATCAAGATCCGCGGTTACAAGATCAGTCCCAGCACCGTCGAGAAGGCGCTCCTTCGGGTTGATGGCATCATCAACTGTCGCGTGACGACTCGCGGTGAAGGACGGGCTAAGCAACTCGTTTCGCTGATCCAGGTCGATTCCAACGTCTTCCGGCACAGCGCGTCGAGCTTGAGGGGAGTGTTGTTCCAGGGACTGCCTCGCTTTTCGATCCCACAGGAATTTCTCCTAGTCAGCCATATGCCTACGGGTGGCAGCCAGAAGCGTGCTGACCTCCCATTGGACGAATATTCGATTGAGGGCTCTCTCGGTGCAGATGAGACCGATGATCAAGGGTTCAAGTCGCAGCTGGCCGGCGAGTGGGGTGAACTGCTCGGCCTATCGAAAGAAGTTGTTCCCGATGACGAGAGCTTTCTGAGCCTTGGCGGGAGTCTGTTACTCGTTGAATTGAGCACCCGGATCAATGATCGGTTCGACTGTCAGATTGGAATTCCCGAACTGATTAGCCATCCCACGTTATCCGGGATGAGCGAGCTGATCCGAGGAAAAATTGAAGGCGAGGACATATCGTCGGCGCCGGCCCTCGGCGTGAGAGTGGATGAGGAAGTACGCTATGAATTCGACCGGCTTGAAGTGGCAGTCGGCACCCAGCCTGTTGCGCCCATGGAACATGCAGGGTCAGAAAAGACACTCATTTTGACCGGCGTGACAGGATTTCTCGGTACCTCGATTCTGCGCCGTGCCGTGGCCGATCGTTCGGTCGAGCGGGTGATATGCCTAGGCCGGACCCGAGATGGTCGTACATTTCAGCAACGTGTTGAGGCGCTTCTCTGCGCTGATCAGCTGTCGGACAAGGTCATCGCGATCGAGGCCGAGCTGAGTCAGGACAGACTGGGCTTGGCCGATGATCAGTTGAGTGCGCTTGTTGTTGCGAATGCCCGGATCATTCATTGCGCGGCCCAGGTCAATTGGTTGGCTGCCTACCGCGACCTGTACGAATCGAACGTGGCTGTTTCGAGACAGATGATCGCGACGGCGATCGCACTCGGAGCACGCCTGACGATTATCTCCACGATCACGGCCGACGACGTCGAGTCTGGCTATGACGCGACGAAGGCTGTCGTCGAAGGGTTTTCGAACCTGGCCGCGACCCGGTACGACTTGCCGGTCGACATCATCAAATGCGGTGATATCGGCCCATCCTCGACCACAGGCGATCGATTTTCGATCAACGCTGAGGATTATATCGTGCTGCTCACTGCTGCGTGCCTAGAGACTGGTCTTGCGCCCAACCGACCCGACTGGTCTCTGAACATGGTGCCCGTGGATCTGGCCGCGGGCGAAATCCTCGCTTACGAACATGTCACATCAGCGTGGATCGAGACGCGTGAGCTGCACTCCGGTGACAGGGTCTCCTGGCCCAACTTCATCACGAAGGTGGCCGAGCAGAGCGAACACCGTGAGGTTGGACTCGAAGACTATTCGAACTGGCTTGAGATGCTACGTGAACGCGCGCGGCAAAGCGGAACGGCGGCCCGGGCACTCTCGATCATTCAGATGATCGATGCGGATCTGAGTGGCCATCCCGGCTCTGATGATGTCTCGAGGCTGAGCGTTCGCTCGGATTGCACGTCGGATCCCGCCTGGTACGAACACATTGCACAAGCGGCAGGAGCCCAATATGACCACGCATAATGCGTATGCGGTTGCCCAGCCAAAATCCATACTGGAAACCATTCAGGTCGACCGCGGGGCCTGTGGCCCAACGACCGTTCGAGTTCGAGTGAGGTACTGCGGCATCTGCGGCAGCGATTTGCACCTCAACGATGGCGAGCTCGGTGATGCCAGCATCTTCCCGCAGGTCAGTGGGCACGAAGTGGTCGGCGTGGTCGAGGAAGTCGGCTCTGAAGTGTCAGCCTTCGAGGTCGGGGATCGTGTCGGAATCGGTTGGCAGCGCGATGCCTGCGGCCGGTGCGATTACTGCCAAGCTGGCGAGGAACAGCATTGCCCTAAGGCGGATCTGACCTGCTGTTATGGCAATCACGGTGGCTTTGGCGAGCTCGCTGAAGCCGATGAGCGCTTCGTGTACACGATCCCTTCGAAGCTGGACAGCGCCGGTGCGGCCCCGCTCCTATGTGCCGGCCATGTTGTTTTCGCCGGGTTGAAGCGGCTCGATCTGATCAATCGGAACCTCTGCATTTTCGGTCTTGGAGGATTGGGGCATCTGGCGGTGATCTTCGCGAGCTATATGGGCGCCAATATCACAGTCGTATCCCGGGACACGGACAAGGAACGAGATGCGCTCGATCTGGGGGCCGATCGGCTGGTCGATTACGATGAGCTGATGTCCGGGGCCTATATCGACACCTTCCACCATGCCCTGATCACGTCCTCGCATCTGCCTTCGTTTGAAGTGGTGACCGACGTCATGCGAGCGAGAGGTCAGGTGCTCCTGTTCGGTATGTCGAAGCCGACTGAAATCCCATTTACCGACCTGAGCTTCAAATCTCTATCGCTGGTCACGGTCAACGGAGGCTCGCGGCAGGACATGAAGGACATGTTCCACTTCTGCCAGCGATTCGGCATCCAGTCCCAAGTCGTTGTCTATGGAAGCGATGACATCGAGACGGCCCTGAAAGATGTTCGAGCCGGGTTGGTCAAATATCGTGGGGTTCTGGCTTTTGACGAGGCATGAGCATGAATAATTCTGATACTCAGGGGATTCTGATCATCATTGCCGCGGTCGCGGCGATGGCTACTGGGGATGCTTTCATCAAGTTTTTCGCCGATACGGTCCCGCTGGATTGGCTCATCGCCGGGCGCTCGATACTCGCCGTCGTGCTGCTGTTGGCGCTCAACACGATAATGTCGAAATCTTTGCCTCGGTTGCGGCGCGAGAAGATCAGAGTCTACGGACTGATCGCCGTGCGTAGTCTGCTGCTTGCGCTGATGTGGCTGTGCTACTATGTCGCGCTGCCCAATATGTCCTTCTCTCTGGCCGCCGCGCTTCTGTACACGATACCGGTGTTCATCTGTGTCTTCAGCACGGTGCTGCGAATCGAGTCGCTGAGTCTAAGGCGAGTCAGTGCGCTTGTGATCGGCTTTGCCGGCGTCGTCGTAGCGCTTCAGCCATGGCAGGGGGAGGTGAACGGTTACCTCTTCTTCCCGATCATTGCCGCTGCCCTCTACGCACTGGCCCAACTGCTCACGCGCACTAATCTGAGCACCGAGAGCTCGACCATGCTCGCCGCTGCAATGAATGTGGCGCTATTCGTTGTCGCGATGGTCAGCGTCTGTGGCTTCGTGGAGATTTCACCGAATTCGTACGGTATCAGTCCGGTGATCGGTCAGATCATCTCGTTCGAGCTTCTGCTGAAGATCCTGATGCTGGCAGTACTCATCAGTATTACTGCGACGCTTACAGCCAAGGCCTTTCAGGTCGGCTCACCCACCATCGTGGGTGTTTTTGACTACTCATATCTCGTCTTCGCGGCGATTTGGGGCGTTGTGCTGTTCAGTGAGGTTCCATCGACGCACCAGTTCGTCGGCATGCTGCTGATCGTGGTTGCCGGCGTGCTTCTGCTACCTCTCGCCTCAAACATCCGCTTTAGTCGTTTGTTCCAAGCCTTCTCGGATAGGTAGCCATGTTACGCTATAAGTCACAGCCTGACTGGATAGACCGGTCGCCCAACGGGTGGAGTGGCCTGATTCAGAGCCAGATGGTGGCTAATCCAGACTTGGCCGAAGACCGCGAGGCCGATTATCTGATCGTCGGCGGTGGCTTGGCCGGTCTGGAGGCGGCAGCTCATCTTGTGGAGGTCGATCCGAGCGCGTCAATCGTGCTTTGCGAGTCCTACATCATCGGCGAGAACTCGGCTGGCAAGAACTCCGGCTTTATGATCGAGCTGCCACATAACCTTCAGGCGTCCAATTACGCGGGGCAATTCGAGCGCGACAAACGCATGACCCGAATCAAGAAGCGGGCGATCGAATTCATCGATGCGAACATTGCAGCCTACGGGCTCCGGCCGGGCATTCTGCAGCGCCAGGGCAAATTCAACGCCGCAGCCACGGCCGGGAGTGTCCGAAAGGTCATAGAATACACTAGGTATCTGGAATCACTTGGCGAGGACTGCCGGATCCTCAACGGTGGCGAAATTCAGAGCGCGCTGGGCATCGATTTTTATCAGAAAGCCGTCTACACCCCGAATACTGCGTTACTGCAACCGGCTGAGTACGTCAGGACGCTGGCCAATGCCCTGGGCCGGCTCGACAACATACTGATATGCGAGAATACCCGGCTGAAGGCCCTGGTCCGAGACCCCGACTGTTTCGTGGCCAGCGTCGGTGATCATTTCGTCAAGGCGCGAAAGATCATTCTGGCGAACAATGGTGGCATCGAAAAGCTGGGAATCTTCGAAGGCCGTCTGATCCACATGATGACGTACTCGTCGCTAACCGCGCCGTTGGACACTGAACAGTCGGCTCATTTCGACAACTATGACGACTGGGGCGTGATTCCCGCGCATCCCCTCGGGACGACGGTTCGGAAGCTCAGCGGCGACACGACAGGCGGGCAGACACGCATCCTCATCCGGAACACGTTCAAGGTCGGCAGGAAGGATTCATCTCGTGGACGCGTTCTTGAGCGTCTGCGGCATCGGCACAGACGAAGCTTCGAGCAACGATTCGGCGATCGCCTTGACACCCCTTTCGAGTACACCTGGGGCGGGCAGTTGTGTCTGACCTCGAACGGCTCGCCGATCGTCAAGGAACTCGAACGCGATCTCTACATGGCCGTTTGCTGCAATGGACTCGGCACCATCAACAGCACCTTGGCCGGGCATTGCGTCGCGGATCTAGCAAGCGAAACGGGCCGGCACGACGAGCTTGCCGAGGAGCTGATTTGCTGCGGCCAGCCCGACGACATCGACTTCCGACCGATATCGGACGCCATTCTGAACTGCAAGCTGATGCTCGGCCAACATCATGCAGGGAGGGAACTCTGAAATGGAACGGTTGCTTGTGGTCAACAGCGCCCCGGATAGTTGCTATCTCAACAACCGGATTGTCACGGCATTGCGCGTCATCTTCCGACTCGCCAGCGAGTGTGACCTTCGGGTACTGAACCTCTATGCACAGAACTTTTCCCCGGTTCTTACGGATTACGAGCATGCTGAATATCGCAACCCGCAAGCCAACATCGATTACGTCGACCAGGATCAATTCCTGACACAGAGTCTATCCGACGTCAAATGGGCCAATTCGATGCTCATCGTTTTTCCGGTGTGGTGGATGGGGGTGCCGGCTATCCTGAAAGGCTGGCTCGATCGGCTCTTTCGCCCGGGTCTGGCCTTTACCGTCGGGAGGGAAGGCCCGCAGCCCCATCTTACCGGAATTCAGTCGATCAATCTGATCGCAACTTTTGCCTATGCGGAGAATCAGCTCAAGGAGTTGGGGATCGCCCCTAACGATGTGATCGCCGCGCCGTTTCGAATGCTTTGCGAGCACGCATGTCCCGATGCGGTATTGCGCCAGTGCTCAATATTCGAAGCACGTCGATTCGATCCGCACAAGGTTGACTACCAGCTTCACGCATTCTGCAAACCCCTGATGAAAGTCTAGGAGTAGAGCATGGATCCCAAAGGCTACTGGGTCATCCGTTGTCAGGAGATCGTCGACGAGGCCGCGATGCAGAAATACGGTGCCGCCTGGCCAGAGATCGCGGAGAAATACAATGCACGCTTCATCGCCGGCACGAGCCGGATGTTGGTGACTGAAGGGCCTGCGGTTGGACGTATCATCGTGGTTGAGTTCCCGAGCTACCAAGCTGCGCTCGACTGCTATCACAGTCCCGAATACCAGCTGGCGAAAGAATACGCCCACCAGGCAATGGAGCGAACTTTCGCGATTGTGGAAGGGGTTGTTCCCGATGGAACATAGCAATAACCATGTTAGCATGGCTTGGAATGGGATCTATGGTCAACGTGCCGTCGGCCCGCGCCTGGCGGTTCTCAACAGCCTCGATCGTGTCCGGGAAATCCTCGATAATCATACGGACTCGATCGAACCTGGCGGTGTCTTCGGCATGGCCGACTATGGCTGTGCCGATGGACTCCTCAGCCTGCCGGTCATAACCGCGGCATCCGAATATGCCCGTGGCCGTGAGTGCCGGGACATCAGCGTCTACCTCAATGACCTGCCCACTGCCGACTTCAATACGCTGTTTTCGGTCCTGAATGCCGATCAGCTGTCTAGGGACACTGGCATCGCGAGCTGTGTACTAGCTGCCGGTGGATCTTTCACGAATCGTGTGCTGCCGCGGGCATCCGTGGACTTCGGATTCTCTGCTTCGAGTATGCATTACCTGGAACATTTTCCGCCCGACGCCACGGATGCGATTCACGAGGTCTTTTTGGACGATGGCGCAATCAAGGAAAACGTTCTGAAACAGGCGGGCCAAGCGTGGCTCGATATCCTGCGTTCGCGTGAGCAGGAGCTGAAACCCGGCGGCAACCTGGTTTTCCTGCTCCTTGGCCGGGATGAGCAGGGACGCTATCTAGGAAGCACCCAGGGTGCGAGCATGTTTCAGGCTTATCAGGAGGCCTGGGATCGATTGTTCGCTGCGTCGGGAATCACTCAAGACGAGTATCAGCAGGTCTTCTTTCTCCATCGGTTCCGGACGACCGAGGAAATCCAGCGCGGAGTCGAGCAGGTTCGCCGCGAGGGCGTGGCGCTCCAACTGCTGGGCATCGAAACGGTTATCACATCGTGTCCCATCGCCGCGGCTTTTCGGCGACACCACGACGAGCGGCGATTCGCTCAAGAGTTCGTCGACAGTCACTGGACTTGGACTGAGCATGCATTTCGACATGCCCTTCAGTCTCGGGCGGCAGAGGAGGCACAACAGATTCTTGATGATCTGTATCGCGATATGGTCCAAATCGTGGCAGCCGACCCTTTATCGTATCGCATGGACCTTGTCCATCATCGAGTCGTACTTCACAAGAATCGATGAAGCCGACTTTGATCGATAGCTTCTGGCTTTGCTGGGACTGTTGCGCTCGCTCTCAAGAGGTCGTCCGGCGCCAACGGCCATGCCCGGAACATATCACTCATCAAACTAGAGCCTTAAAGCCAACATATCAGCATCGGTCTCTTTATCGACAGATTCAGTGCGGGCGGTACGCACAGCTTGGCCGACTGTCGGATTATCGCTACCGTTCTCACTCCGGCAATCACTCGATATTTGTTCGCTCTGGTGCCGCTCGGTTCGGTGTTGATTTCGAGGTTCATAGAGACGGCATCGATTTACAGCGTATCTCCGAGCGCTATTTTTCTGACCGAGAGCTGGACAGCCTTTCGAGTGTGGGGAAGTCAGATATGGCCGATCAGTTTTATGTACTCTGGACCGCGAAGGAAGCGTGCCTCAAGGCCATGGAGGTAGGACTGTTTCTGGGTTTGTCCGCGGCGTCGGTGCAGCGAGTAGATGTTGTCTGTCGATCGTTGTTGGGGCGATGGCATCTTGTTACTTTCTCCGATCGTCCATGCAGGGTTTGGTGCTACCAGCAGGCGGGAGAATACACGGTCGCGTTCGCTATGTGGAAGTAAGTCTTCCCTGATGCTTAGTTAAGCAAGGGCCAATCCTCTACGTTTGGAGCAGTATGAAGCTTTCGAGGCAGTTCGTTCCGAGGGGTTAGCACGACGTGGTTATTTTACACCTGTCATTTTTGACAGGTGTTTGTTGGATATGAGCTTGCTAACATTTGAATATGTTATATAATATCGATTATAAAATTATAACTGGCTTTCCTGGCGCGGATGGAATAACTCCTACGCTACTGGAAAAAATGCACGTACTTCGTGCTGAGGTATTCAATGGTCGAAACCAATGGAACCTTACAATAGGCGATGGCCTCGAAAAAGATTCATTCGATTCGAATGAAACAGTCTATGTAATTTGCGTCCAGCTCTCAACGAATGACGTCGTCGCTTGTTGGCGAATCTTACCGACGACTTTCGATTATATGCTCAGTACGGTATTTTCCGATCTGCTTCCTGCTCCTCTTAAGATAAAAGACCCCTACATATGGGAGCTAAGTCGGTTCGCGGTCAAAAAAGGCTTAAATAAATGCTCGCCGATGCTGGCAAGTACTATTACGAGAGATATGTTTGCCGCGATCAGAGAGTTTGCGTTGCAGAAGGAAGTAACACGGTTCGTCACTGTAGTATCGCCGAGTCTATATCGGCTTCTATCGAATAGCGGGTTGACAATGCCGCATATAGATAACAAAAATGAGAAAGAGCGTCGGCGATTAGGTCGAACTGCGTGCTATATTGATATTGATGATGGATTCCATGAGTTCATAGATACAGGCATGCGGAGCGCAGTCCTACAAAACTCCATATAGGATTGCCTTGGATACTGTGCTAACCTTGTTGTTCGCGCCTAATTTACTAGAAACATGATTAAGATGAAACCTAACTGTAGACTCAGAAATCCCCAAGATCATTGATGTCTCCCAAATTGTTTTTCCCTCAGCGGCCCACGCTACTACTTCACGTTCACGAGCTGTAATAGAGTGCACTGAAGACTGTTTTTCTGAGCACGCCATATAATTTTCTGTAATATTCGTATGTATTGCTGAAGCTGCTAAGAAAGAAACTGATAGGCGCGGATCAAAACCATTATCGAAGAAGTCATCGTAGCTTGACGAAGCGATACTGAGTAAGCTCCAAACACCACCAGCACCATGTAAAGGAATGGTCCATCCATACACAAGCCCAAACTCTTTTGCCTCATTCATAACAGACACATCCGCTCGCTCTTGGCTGAAATTGATGTCAGACCAGTTGACAGGCATGACGTTACGATTGCAATGGAAAACCACTGGATCAATAGAAGAGTATTTTTCATGAATGTAGTGTGACCGCCACTCATCCGGATAACCACTTAAAATAATTTCTTCTTTAGTATGAACGGAGACAGAAGGCAGGAAGCATGCGTAGATAAAATCATTGAATCCGATATGTTCTACGAAGCTTGATACAGAATTAAGAAGCTCTTCCTTAGTTTCGGATCGCAGGATTTTTATAATATATGTCTCATGATTTTCATACAGAGATGAAAATTTCGTATTGCCTCCAGCACCCATGACGCACCTCACCCCTAGTGTCTAGTTTAGAGTGGTTTAAATGTATGTACTATAGATCAATTTAAAAGGTTAATCAAATATAAAATTTTGTGTTATAGTAACAAATTGATTTGGTGATATTTTATCAACGGGTGTTGCAAAATGTCGCTTTAACATGCTTGGGATAGTTGCTTATATTTCTGCGTAAAATCCGGTAAGAGAGTGAGTTATCTCAATGGCCTAAGTTCAGTGGCGGTGTTTTCTTAGTAAAAGCCTGTGGAGTCTCGATAGTTAAACAATGTTTTCGCCGTCTTCCTAACATTCTTCCTGGGTGTTTTGAGTGGTTCTTTCTGAGAAGACGGCATAGGATGTTAGGTCCTCTATATTATGTTCTGATGGACTTTTTAGTGTTTTAGTGGACTAAGTAATCATCCAGGTTCTGCTGTCTTGAAGTGGCGCTGACACAGTCTTCTAAAACGCCTGGAGCGACAGCAACTGCAATAGTTGGTGAGCACCCGTTTGAAGCGGATTCTCAATCCTGCGTAGTGGTCGGGTCCCGCATGATTGACTGCCTGCTTGGTAAATAGCTCTGGCCGTTTGGCCTGCCATTCTTTCATCGCTGCCATCGGTTATTGATGGTACAGCGCCTTCGGTGGAATATGATGATTGTACTGCCAACAGCCCCCATCTGACGCCCTTCTAAGCGTCAAGTGGTGATTTGGGCCTGGTGGATTTCTTGATGACGATGCCGGATGATGTAGTACAGCTCCCGGGCGATATAGCGCTTCAGGCATCGAATGGCTTCCATCTTGGAATGTCCCTCTGCCATCTTTCGGACGATGTATCCTTGGGTCGTGGCATCCAGACGGAGTCGCCCGATGGCGATAATATGCAAGGCACAGTTGGCCGCTCTGTCGCCACCCGGTTGAGTCGGTGCCACTGTGTCTTGCCTGACGAAGCCGGAATGGGGCTGACCTCGCATAGGGCCGCAAAACTGGTTTCCGAACTGAGACGGTCAGGATTATCGCCTGCCGTGATCAGCAACTGTGCTGCCGATTCGTAGCCTACGGCCGTTCGCGATACCAGCTCTGGTGCCAGCTCATCGACGATGGCCTTGACCTTGATATCCAGAGATCGGAGACCTCGTCGTGCAGCTCCAGATAGCGCCGAGCAAGGGATTTCAAGGCGATGAGGTAGGCCATCGTGACATTCCGGTATCTACTCAAATCGGGTCGCCACGCGACCAACGTCCGAATCAGCTGCATCCGCGTCATGTTCCTCAGCAGATCGCGCAGCTCCTCTGGTGCGGAGATCACTTGCGTCTGGATCTGTTGCAGGGCCACGCGGCGAGCCGCGATGGCAGTCTTTCGGCAGACCTTCAACACGCACAAGGCCTCGATCATACCGTCACGGGTCTTTGGCGTTACCGTGCGGTTGCCCGCATAGGCTGCATGGGCGGCGTTCTCGGCATCGATGGTGTCGTCTTTGTCGCGCTTACGGCATGCAGTTCTGTCGGGTGTGGTGACCTCCAGAGTGGTGATGCCTGCGCGCTGCAAGTAGCGCAGCAAGCCTGCCCCGTAGGTGCTGGTCCACTCGATACCCACCCGACTGAGCTCTCCGAAGCTACACATCCAGCTCAGCATGGTCTTGTAGCCGTGTCGGGTGGTCGGAAAGTTGGCAGTACCGAGCACGTGGTCATGATCATCCACGACAGCGGCTACATGAAGGTCTTTGTGTGTATCGACGCCGCCAACAACGGCAGATTGGGTAGTATGGGGGGCTTCCATGGCGTGTCTCCGAGCTATCGGTTCAAGGTGGCTTCACCAAGTGCGACAGCCTGGACACGACAGTAATGGGACAGGCGTCAGGCCCTTCTTGGGTCACATGCATCGACAAGGCGAGCCCTCGCCGCCAGATGTTCCCGGGTCACCGACAGGTCCAAGGAAAGACACTTACCCATGGTCGATCAGTGTTTGGGTCAGGCTACCCGAGAACCCTCACGGCACCAAGAGTTCCAAGATAGGTCGATCGCTGTTTGAGACCGGCGACCCGGGAAGACCTGGTATCTCGTAGTATTACTGTCGGTGTTATGGGGTTGTAGGGGCACAACTTGTTGCGCGATTAGCAGTTTTCCCGCCACCGCAAACCATCGCACGACGAAGTCAAACTCTTACAGAGCCTGCTGCATGGGGTGTCTTAAGAGCCCAATTCATTGGGCGATCTAAGCTGCCACAGCACATCACTGCTCACCAACGCTGGTTGCTGGTACATGCCCGATTCTATGGGCACTCAGAAACTTTCCTGTCTAGAGCGTAACCTAAGCCAATTTTATGAATAGAGTATGATTAAATCAGCAAAGCGAGCGCGTACGTGAATTTTGGATATACTGCCTAGTGATTGGAACGGTGGTTGTCAGAACAATGAGTTACGTCAATGTGGCGGTCTAGATAACCTCAATCAATGCGCCGTCGCGTTCATTGAGGTTTTGCCGCGGGGCATAGAGTCACTGTTAAATCTTCAAGGAAGTATTTTGGCACTCGCAATAATTTTAAGAAACCAACTGCCTGTAAATCGGTTCAGAGACTTGCTGATAGGGTCTATGAAAACAGAGGCAGGCGACAATGCTTTGTTATGTTCTGGTTTTTTTCAGGAGAATTTCAAAGGATCTGCGTATCCAGCCTCCCTAGAAGCCAATTTTGCCACCGAGGTCGCTAAATCAAAAATAGAGATGAATACAGTTGGCATTCATAACGGCTCCTGGAAGCAGTCGTGTAGAAATTTTAGAGACAATATGCGATCTCAAGGTTGCAAGATAAAGTGCTACTGCAAGAATGGGTTTCGGTGGCATGCCAAAGTTTTTATTCTTTACAAAGGAGATGAGCCAAGGTTCGGGATCATCGGAAGAAGTAATATTACGAGGACAGCGTTTGGAAGCGTGAGTATTTTTTAATTACGAATGCGACGTTATGATGTGGCCCGACGACTATAAGTCGATTGCTGATTGATTTGATGAGCAACTAGCTGGTAACAATTTTCCTTATGAAGTTATAAGGGCGCCATATGTTCCGGATATGAATAATGGCATAACTGTGGAAGATAGGCTCAACTCACTAAAGAATGAGATACTCGGCTCTGGACTTACCGAGCTGAACTGATTTAACCAGTGAATGAAGCCGACCGTTTTACGCTGGAGCTCCAAACGGTGGCTTATTCAGGGCGTTAGCGATCCAGAATCCGCGCGCATCAAAGATAAGTGAAGCTGATTATGGTGGGAGATGTGATGAATCCGGGCCCGACCGCGCTGGAGGTACAGCAAGTAAACTGTTTCTATAATTATACTGCTGGCCTAGAGGTCGGCGACGTCGATCTAATCAAGACTGCCGTGCGTCTTCTTCGGTCGGGGGTCGCCCGAGCAGTTTGTTTTTCTGACTTGAAAAGCTTCTATCTTGATACGAACGGCGATATACAGCTCGAATGGATTCAACCGAAAGGTCGGCAGTGGGACTCTAGCTGGATGGTACAATTTAGCGACGACCTACCACGTCCAATCGCTGAGGAACTCCTATTCTGCTTAGAGCTTTCATTTCACGAACAGCGGATCGAGGGCGCGGAATCACGGCAGATTCCGCCTCATCTCCGGGCCGTCCTGCCTCCGGTAGTCCTAGAGCGAGGTGACTTTACTCTTCCAGTATACCCGTGGCTTAAGGTCTATTCTGATGGAATCCTGAATGTAAGCTTTCAGTTGGATACGACGTGGGATAGCTTGAACGAGGCGGACTTTATTAGTGATGTAGTCAATCTTTTCTACCGATATTTTGATCAAATTTGGATGCAGGCGAACGTGCAGCGCCTAGATGCCAATCACATTCTACCAGAAGCATTTGCAGGCGATTTATCTATTGCTGGCCAAGCGGCCGCCGGGAGAAAGCATAGGAGACTTCTGAAGGATCTGCATCGGGCGAGCCGTGTGGTGCTCGATAGGTCCCTAGGAAAGGACGGGCGGAACTTTGAGGTTGGAGGGGACTCTTGGACACTGCATCAAATCGCCGGATCCGAGGGCGATTCGGATTGGGAAGCCAATATCGATCTCTGCCGCTCGATATATCTAGGTGCTGTCACAAGTTTAATCGTTCCAAGCGCCGGAAAGAAGGCTGAGCGGTTCCGGCGAGTCCAGCTTTGGCAAGGCCACCCATCGATTTCGTTGATGCGCTTTACCGCCCAGCCAGATACTACGGATGGGTTAGTCGAAAGGTTTAGCCCCACGATATCGCCAGTGCTGATGCGATCTTCGTCTATCGAGCAGCCTCCGGACCTGCCTCCGGACCTGCGCCTTTTCGAAGACTATTGCCTGCACGGAAATCAGGCGCTCCTTCTTTGGACATGACTGCGACCCGCTGATTCGCCAGATAATGCGTGGGAAGATTCCAGCACGAGGTCTCGACTCCTAGAGAATCAGGCGAGGGCGGAGCACTTTGAATACCATAACCTTCGAATCGTTCGCGCATGCGCGACAGCCATCGCCCCTCCATCTGATGAACATCTGATCCGAGCGTACGAGGTGCTGGCCTCGGCGGAATCCGCAATCCACCACTCCGGCCAAGCAGGAGAGATCACGGAGGCGCTTGAATACCTGTTGGAGGCAGTTGGGACGACGAAGCTCGTAGGCTCTGCGAAAGAGCATGCACGCTGGCATCTCGATGAACGCCGATACCGGACTGAGAAGAAACGTTCACGCGTGGATCGCTGGCTGGTGGTCGTCTTTGGTTTCGTAGGAGCGGCAAGCCTGGCCGATCTTGTGTTTCGCCCATTCGTTCTGGGCTCATATCCCGATTTGGGTGCGAGATGGTCGGGCCTTATTGCATTCTTACTCGCGATCGCAGTAGTGGCCGCACTCGCTGTGGGTATATTGATGTCGGGTGTGCGGCGTCGGTCGTAAGCCATCAAATCGGCCGTTTGCTAGCAAACGCTTTGAGGTCGACGTCTTGTCCTTCCGCTTCGATCTAGGACAAGTCGCGCCTCAAGCCAATCGTTAGCAGTGCTAGGTCTTTGCAAGGAGTATATATGCCAATCGATCTATCAGAAACATTGGTTATTGGAATTTCGGCGACCGCACTTTTCGATCTTTCAGAAGCCGACAAGGTTTTTAGGGAGAAGAAGGCAGAAGACCCGGAAACAGCGATTATTGAGTACCGAGAGTACATGCTTCAGCATGAAGATGAGCCTCTAGAGGACGGTACTGGTATGCCTTTGGTGAAAGCGCTGCTTGGATTGAATAAACATCAAGCCGAAGGCGATAAAAATCCAATAGTTGAGGTCGTCATAATTTCAAAAAATAGTCCGGAAACTGGCTTTAGAGTTTTGAAGGAAATAAGGCGGCGAGGACTTGCAATCACGCGGTCGGCATTCACTGCTGGAGAGCCGAGCTATGACTATTTAGAAGCATTTTATGTTGATTTATTTCTGACAACAGATGAAAAGGATGCTCAAAGTGTGGTCGATACCAAGGTTTGTGCCGGGGCTATTGTCAAGGAGCCGCCGATATCCTCTCATGAACTGAGAGATGACCAAGTCAGGTTTGCTTTTGATGCAGATGCAGTACTATTTAGTGAAGAAAGTGAGCTCATCAATCAGACTGAAGGCCTCGACAAATTCTGGGGAACTGAAGATTTACAGAAAGAAACTCCTCTACAAGAGGGGCCTCACGCGAACCTTTTAAAAAACTTTCTAAGATTCAAGAGCGGCTGCCCGGAAGAATCGAGTATTCCCCTGTACGACTAGCGATTATGACTGCAAGAAATAGCCCTGCTGAGATGAGGGTAATAAATACTATAAGAGAATGGAACGTATATATTGATCAGGCATTTTTCCTAGGTGGTTTACAGAAAAGCAGGTTCCTAAAAGCTTTCAAACCGCATATTTTCTTTGATGATCAGGATTCGCATTTAGATACAGCCGCATTGGATGTTCCCAGTGCAAAAGTTTTGTATCCCAGCGATTCGTCACTGAAAAAGGTGTTCGACGAGAAAGAAGCTAACAAATCAATGCAGCCGACCGCTAACGCGTCGGCTGATTGAGGCGCTATGCCAAACATCCGTCTTGACGAAAGGAATCTCAGCCGATGATCGTCCCACTTTTCCTCGATACCACCGATTGTCGGCATTTCTCGGACGATTCTCGTCAAGCCGTCGAGGAGATCTGTGCTGCTGCGGATATGGAGATACGTGCCCACCTTGGTGCGCTGTTGCCCCATGATATCGAGCTGGCATGCCAAACGGGGCAGTTCGTTATCCCGGAAACGGGGGAGGTGGGCGCTGCGATCACGTCACATCGTGTGGGCTGGACGGTCAATCAGGCGCGATCGAGAGGGATCGCCGGCATCGCTCGCACGCAGTTGCGCTTCACGTTGTTCCATGAGCTCCATCATCTGGCACGAGGCTGGGTGATGTATGGCGGGCCGGAGCGCACCTCCTTCATGGAAGGCGTTGTCAGTGAGGGGCTGGCAACCGTTTTCGAACGAGATGTCGCGGGGCGCGAGACGCCGTGGGGGCAATACCCCGACGACGTCCAGACATGGGTGGCCGAGTTGCTGGAGCTTCCGGTTTCGGCGTCTTACGGCCATTGGATGTTTCGGCATCCGGATGGGCGGCGTTGGATTGGATATCGGGCAGGGGCGTACATCGCAGACCAGGCTATCTTGGCGTCTGGGCTATCTGCCGCCGACCTGGCGATTGTTCCAAGTGACGAGATATTACGGATGTCTGGTGTCCGGTAGCATTTTGCCAGGAGAGACCAGCTTTTCCATGTGCGCGACAAGCACCTGATGGAGGCCTTAGACGTTTAATGAACAATCGATTCGTAGTCACCGGCGGGCCCGGCGGAGGTAAAACAACAGTTCTTACCGCTCTGGCGGAGCGTGGGTACAGTTTCGCACCAGAGTCTGCCCGGAGGATAATCCAGGAGCGGTTAATAGCGGGGTTGTCGCCAAGGCCGGGGCCCGCCTTGTTTGCCCATGAGGTCCTGAGTGCGGATATCGAAAAGTATCGAGCAACCGATGCCGGTGATGGTCCCGGGTTCTTTGATCGAGGTGTGCTGGACGCGTTGTGGATGCTGGATGCGGAGAATGCACTGACATATGATCAAGCGGCTCGATACGTTCACGATTTTCCCTACAACAGGCGCGTTTTTCTTCTGCCTCCATGGAAAGAGATCTATGGCACCGATGCCGAGCGTGACCAGACATTTGAACAGTCCGTCGAGGTGTTCGAGGGTCTGAAAAGGTGGTATCGGCAATGGAGCTATGAAACCTTGGAGGTGCCGCGTACTCATGTCAGTGAGCGCGTTTCATTTATTCTGGAAGCCGTAGATAACATCTGAAAAGTTGCGTCCGTTGACCACCCAGCGCCACTGGCGTGGGCTATCGGTTTCTTCACTATTCCGATGCCGGTGTGAATGGCCCGGATACCAACGGGGCGAATTTTCACATGATTGAATTTAGCTACAGGTGAAGTATGAGGGTATGTGTCGCGCAGTTGCGTCCCGAGCCCGGTGATCTGGCGAAAAATACGGAAAAGCACCTCGCGCTCATCAAGCAGGCAGTGGTCCACCGAGCCGACGTGGTGTATTTCCCCGAGCTATCCCTTACGGGGTATCAGCCACGCCTGTCGAGCGCCCTCGTCAGCGATGCGGAGCACTGGTGTCTCAACGAGCTCCAGGAGCTTAGCGATGCGCACGGTCTGCAAATCGGGGTAGGCATGCCCTTGGTCGTCGACGCTGGCGTGCAGATCGGAATGGTCTGGTTTTTGCCCCACGAGCCGCCTCGCACCTATGCCAAGCAATGGCTACATGCCAGTGAGCTTGCCTACTTTACAGCTGGGGATCACCAGCTGTTGCTCGATAGCCACGGCGGCACGCTGGCTCCCGCCATTTGCTATGAATCGCTCCAGGCGGATCACGCCAACGCGGCTGCCGAGATGGGCGCTCGGTTCTATCTCGCCAGCGTGGCTGAGTCGGCCAGTAACCTGCCCAGGGCCATGCAGCATTATTCATCCGTCGCCCGACGCCACAGCATGCACGTGCTGTTGGCTGACGCTGTGGGCCCGAGTGGCGATTTCATCAGTACAGGGCGATCGGCGGCCTGGAATACCGAGGGTGAGCTGCTCGCCCAGATGGGAACGGATTCGGAAGGCGTGCTGATACTGGACACCGCGCAAGGCATCGCCAGCGTGCATGAGGTTGCCACTAGCTGATAGCTGCGCCCGCACTGGCGATTTTTTGATCACCCGCCCAAGACGAAGCGCCTCAAAAGCTGGATAATGGCGGGCTACGCGCTACGGCCGACCGAAACCACGAATCCGGTGCTTTGTCAATGGAAATCAAGGTCAACTATCTCGACAACCTCCGGCTGGAGGCCAAGTTCGATGACTTCACGGTCATCTCCGACCAGCCCATCCGCTACAAGGGCGATGGCTCGGCGCCTGGCCCCTTCGATTACTTCCTGGCGTCGTCGGCGATGTGCGCGGCGTATTTCGTCAAGGTCTACTGCAATGCGCGCGATATTCCCACCGAGAATATCCGGCTGTCGCAGAACAACATCGTCGATCCGGAGAACCGCTACAAGCAGATCTTCAAGATCCAGGTCGAGCTGCCGGAGGATCTGTCCGACAAGGATCGCCAGGGCATCATGCGTTCCATCGAGCGTTGCTCGGTCAAGCGGGTGGTGCAGAACGTGCCTGAGTTCCAGATCGAGACGGTCGAGAACCTGGACGAGGATGCCCAGGCGCTGTTGATGGCCGAGCCGGAGGAGGGTGCGAGTACCTGGATCGAAGGCAAGGATCTGCCGCTGGAGCAGACCATCGCCAACATGACGAGCATTCTCGAGTCGCTGGGCATGCAGATCGAGATCGCCTCCTGGCGCAACATCGTGCCGCATGTGTGGTCGCTGCACATTCGCGATGCCCACTCCAACATGTGCTTCACCAACGGCAAGGGCTCGACCAAGGAGAGCGCGCTGTGCTCGGCGCTGGGTGAGTTCATCGAGCGCTTGAGCTGCAACTTCTTCTACAACGATCAGTTCTTCGGCGAAGAGATCGCCAACAGCGAGTTCGTGCACTATCCCGACGAGAAGTGGTTCCAGCCGGGGCCGAACGACGAGTTGCCGGAGGGCATCCTGGATGCCTACTGCCGGGAGTTCTACGACCCGGATGGCGAGCTGCGGGGCTCCAACCTGATCGACACCAATTCCGGCAAGGTGGAGCGCGGCATTGTCTCGCTGCCGTTCGTGCGCCAGTCGGATGGCGAGGTGGTCTACTTCCCCTCTAACCTGATCGAGAACCTCTACCTCAGTAACGGCATGAGTGCCGGCAACACCCTGCATGAGGCGCAGGTGCAGTGCCTGTCGGAGATCTTCGAGCGGGCAGTTAAGAAACAGATCATCGAGGAAGAGATCGCGCTGCCGGACGTGCCGCATGCAGTGCTGGCGAAGTACCCCGAGATTCTCGAGGGCGTCGAGGCGCTGGAGAAGCAGGGCTTCCCGGTGCTGGTCAAGGATGCCTCCCTGGGCGGCCAGTTCCCGGTGATGTGCGTCACCCTGATGAACCCGCGCACGGGCGGGGTCTTCGCGTCCTTCGGTGCGCATCCCAGCTTCGAGGTGGCACTGGAGCGCAGCCTGACCGAGCTGTTGCAGGGCCGCAGCTTCGAGGGCTTGAACGACTTCATGCCGCCGACCTTCAATTCGCTGGCCGTCACCGAGCCGAACAACTTCGTCGAGCACTTCATCGATTCCTCGGGGCTGGTGTCCTGGCGTTTCTTCAGTGCCCGGGCCGATGTCGAGTTCGTCGAGTGGGATTTCTCGGGCACGAACGAGGAGGAAGCCGAGCGCCTGTTCGGTATCCTCAAGGAACTGGGGCTGGAAGCCTACATGGCTGTCTTTGATGACCTGGGTGCGCCGGTGTGCCGCATCCTGGTGCCGGGGTATTCTGAGGTCTACCCGGTGGAGGATCTGATCTGGGACAACACCAACAAGGCGCTGTTGTTCCGCGAGGATATCCTGCACATCCACGAGCTGAGCGACGAGCAACTGGGCGATCTGCTAGAGCGCCTGGAGGAGACCCAGATCGATGACCACGAAGACATCATCACCCTGATCGGCATCGAGTTCGACGAGAACACCGTCTGGGGGCAGCTCACCATCCTCGAGCTGAAACTGCTGATCAACCTGGCGCTCGGCCAGCACGAGCAAGCCCTGGAGCGGGTCGAGATGTTCCTGCAGTTCAACGACAACACCGTCGAGCGCGGGCTCTTCTACCAGGCGGTGAACGCGGTGCTGGAAATCGCCCTGGACGACGAACTCGAGCTGGACGACTACCTCTACAACTTCACGCGCATGTTCGGCGAAGCGACCATGCAAGCCGTGGTTGGCTCAGTGAACGGCGAGGTGCGCTTCCATGGCCTGGAGCCGACCAACATGCAACTGGAAGGCCTCGAGCGGCACCAGCGTTTGATAGAGAGCTACAAGAAGCTGCATGCCCACCGGGCTGCCAGGGCGGAGATGGCGGTCGCTGAGGCTTGATGTTCATTAGATAGCTTCATCGGCCCCATCGTGAAAAGCCCCCGAGTCAGCGATCTGGCTCGGGGGCTTTGCGTTTTGGCGCTGGCGATCAGTCCTCGTGCAGGCGACCTTCCACATATTTGTGGAGGATGCTGGCAACCAGTGTCTGGTAGGGAATACCCTCTGCCAGCGCCTTTTTCTGGAGGCCTCGAAGGTCCCTGGAGGAAAGGCGAATGTTGATGCGTGCATCTTTCTTGAACATGGCCTCTGCATACTGCTGATGCCGTTGCTGTGTACGTTCGGCGTCCGGCACCCGTTTTAGCTCACCTTCTTCGAAAGCTTCCAGTAGCTCGCGCTCTTCCTTGTCCAATTTGCTCATTTGCCACCTCCCAGATAGGCCTTTGTCGCTTTTCGGCTCGGGATAATGGTCTTCAGGAAGATTTCATCATCCGACTCGACAAAAGGTACGAGGTATGCGTACCCCTCTATGTCGATCACATGGATCTGCTGGCCTGGGAACGCTTCTGGTTTGGATGTTCCAGTGTATCAAGAAGATCACCCGCCGACATGTGGAAGACCACCGCCTCGAAGGAAATACCCCTTTCCTCCTGTAGGCGTTGGTTCTTCTCGGTGTTCCATGTGATCGGCTTCATAAGGTGAGGATAGCACAATGTGTGCCTTTGGTAGTCAGCCGGATGTGTCAGATAGCTTCGTGGCAGTGGCAACGCCAGCCTTGGAGCGGTTGGGTCGGCCGATGGCCTGGGTGATCCAGTCGCCGGTGGCGGCGAGTTTGTCGAGGTCGACGCCGCTGTCGATGCCCAGGCCGTTGAGCAGGTAGACGACGTCTTCGCTGGCGACGTTGCCGGCGGCGCCCTTGGCATAGGGGCAGCCACCCAGGCCGGCGACGGAGCTGTCGATCACGGCGATGCCTTCCTCGAGCACGGCGTAGAGGTTGGCGAGTGCCTGGCCGTAGGTGTCGTGGAAGTGGGCGGCGAGCTTGTCCATGGGAACGTCGCGGGCTACGGCCTCGAGCATGCGCTTGGCCTTGAGCGGGGTGCCGGTGCCGATGGTGTCGCCCAGCGAGACCTCGAAGCAGCCCATCTCGAACAGGGCCTTGGCGACCTCCGCGACCTTGGCGGGGGCGATCTCGCCTTCGTAGGGGCAGCCGAGCACGCAGGAGACATAGCCGCGCACGCGGATGCCGGCCTGTTGCGCGCGTTCCAGCACCGGGGCGAAGCGTTCCAGGGATTCGGCGATGGAGCAGTTGATGTTCTTGTGCGAGAAGGCCTCACTGGCGGCGCCGAACACCGCGACTTCTTCGACACCGCATTCCAGTGCTGCCTCGAGCCCTTTGAGGTTGGGGGTGAGGGCGGAGTAGGTAATGCCGGGGCGGCGCTTGAGGCCGGTCATTACTTCGCGGTGGTCGGCCATCTGCGGTACCCACTTGGGCGAGACGAAGCTGGCGGCTTCGATATGTCGCAGGCCGGCATCGGCGAGGCGGTCGATCAGTTCGAGTTTGGTGTCGGTGTCGATGGCCTCGGGTTCGTTCTGCAGCCCGTCGCGGGGGGCGACGTCGACCAGGCGGATTTGCTTGGGGAATGCCATTGCAGAGCTCCAATCATTCGAGAGAATCCAGAGCAGCGGCTGATCCGGCGGCAGGCCTTGGCGAAGGCGCTGTGAATCCTTCCCTGGACGCTACATTTGCCATCCATGGCGAATGACCTTCGCTACGGCCTGCCCCCCCGGCGCCGCTTACCTTGGACGCTGCTTGCCAGGGGCACGGTGGTTACTCGTCTGCAGCGAATTCCAGCAGCACGTCGCCTTGTCCGACGGTGTCGCCGGCCTGGAAGTGGAAGCTTTCGACCTGGCCGTTGGCGGGGGCGGTCAGGGTGTGTTCCATCTTCATGGCTTCCATGACCATCAGCGCCATGCCTTTCTCGACGCGTTCGCCGGGTTGCACCAGCAGGGTCACCACGGTGCCGTGCATGGGCGCGGTGAGCGTGGATTCGGCCTCGTGACGACCGTGGTCGATGGCGTCGATGCGTCGCCAGAACAGCCGGGTTTCGCGCCGCGGGTCGACCATCACCACCAGGTTGCGTTCTCGTCCTTCGCCGACCAGTCGAGTCTGCAGGCGGCGGCGATGGCCGTCCAGGGTTACCGCCACGGCGTCGCCGTCGAGCGGTTGCAGTGTGGCATCGAAGGCTTGGTCGCCGATGCGCAGGCGCCAGGGGTCGCCAGGCGCTGCCCGCTTGCCCTCGACGGTGACCAGGGCGTCTGCGTCGTCGATTCGGTCCGGGGCGCAGAGGGCGATGCGGATGGTGTGTTCGGCGTTGAGCCGGAAGCCGTCGTGGCGGTCCCAGGGCGAGTCGCTCTCGCGTTCCTGACCGAGCTGGTGGAGGCCGACCAGGGCGGCGCTGGCATATTCTTCGGCCGTATAGTGTCGCGGCGCGAACAGTTCCGCCTCGTGGTGCTCGATGAAGCGGGTGTCCAGCTCGGCGGCGCGAAAGGCGGGGTGCGTTGCCAGGCGTTGCAGGAAGTCGCGGTTGGTGGTCACGCCTTGAACGTCGAGGGCGGCCAGGGCGCGGTTGAGGGTGGCGAGCGCCTGTTCGCGGTCATCACCGTGGACGATCAGCTTGGCCAGCATCGGATCGTAGTGCATGGAGACGGCATCGCCGCTGGCCACGCCGCTGTCCAGGCGTACCTGGGCCGGCTCGAGCCCGGCGCCGGCGAGATCCAGCTCGAAGCGGTTCAGGGTGCCGGTGGCGGGCAGGAAGCCCTGCGCCGGGTCCTCGGCGTAGAGACGTGCCTCGAAGCTGTGGCCGGTGATGGTCAACGCCTCCTGCGCCATGGGGAGCGCCTCGCCCATGGCGACGCGCAGTTGCCATTCGACGAGGTCCTGGCCGGTGATCATCTCGGTCACGGGGTGCTCCACCTGGAGACGCGTGTTCATCTCCATGAAGTAGAAGGACCCGTCCTGACCTTGTGAAGAGTCCAGCAGGAACTCGACCGTGCCGGCGCCCACATAGCCGATCTCGCGGGCGGCGCGTACGGCGGCGTCGCCCATCTCGCGGCGCAAGGCCTCGGTCATGCCCGGGGCGGGGGCTTCTTCCAGCACCTTCTGGTGGCGGCGCTGCACGCTGCAGTCGCGCTCGAAGAGATAGACGCCGTGGCCCTGGCTGTCGCAGAACACCTGCACCTCGACATGGCGCGGCTGGGTCAGGTATTTCTCGATCAGCATGCGATCGTCGCCGAAGGCGGCGCGGGATTCGCGGCGGCAGCCGTCCAGCGCGGCCTGGAAGGCCTCGGCGGATTCCACTACGCGCATGCCCTTGCCGCCACCGCCGGCGCTGGCCTTGAGCAGTACCGGATAGCCGATGCGGTCAGCCTCGGCCTTGAGCAGGGCGTCATCCTGGTCGTCGCCGTGGTAGCCGGGCACCAGCGGTACGCCGGCGTCATGCATGCGGGCCTTGGCGGCGGACTTGTCGCCCATGGCGGCGATGGCCGAGGCAGGCGGGCCAACGAAGGTGATACCGGCCTCGGCCAGGGCGGCGACGAAATCGCCATTCTCGGAGAGGAAGCCGTAGCCGGGATGCACGGCACCGGCGCCGGTGCGCCGGGCGGCGGCGATCACCGCCTGGATGTCGAGATAGCTGGCCTGGGCGGCGGCCGGGCCGAGGCGCACGGCTTCATCGGCCTCGCGCACGTGGCGGGCGCTGGCATCGGCGTCGGAATAGACGGCCACGGTGCGCAGGCCCATGCGGCGGGCAGTGCGCATCACGCGGCAGGCGATCTCACCGCGGTTGGCCACCAGCAGGGTATCGAAAGCGTGGCTCATGAGGAGCGCTCCGTAGTGGAGGGTGGTTCGGGCGCCCAACGGGGGCGGCGCTTGTCGAAGAAACTGGCCAGGCCTTCCTGGCCTTCGTCGCTGACGCGCAGCTCGGCGATCACCTGGCAGGTACGCTCGCGGGTCGCGGCGCTGTCGGGCTCGCGTGCAACCTCGGCGAGCAACGCCTTGGTGGCGCGGCTGGATTGCGGCGAGGTGGCGAGCAGCGTCTCGACCATGGCGTCGACCGCCTCGTCCAGGGCATCCGGCTCGACCACACGGTGCGCGAGCCCCAGGGCCTCGGCAGTGGACGCATCGATGACCTCGGCGGTCAGCGCGTAGCGGCGCATTTGCCGCTCGCCCAGGGCGCGTTGCACATAGGGGCTGATCACCGCCGGCGAGAGGCCGATCTTGACCTCGGAGAGGCAGAAGCGAGCCTTCTCCGAGGCGATGACGATATCGCAGCAGGCGGCCAGGCCCACGGCACCACCGAAGGCTGCCCCCTGCACCCGGCAGAGCGTGGGGCAGGGCAGGGTGTCGAGCCCGTGCATCAGCGCTGCGAGCTGGCGGGAGTCGGCCAGATTGTCCTCGAGGTCGTAGTCGACCATGCGCTTCATCCAGCCCAGATCCGCCCCGGCGGAGAAATGCTTGCCTTCGGAACCCAGCACCAGCAGGTGAATCTCGTCACGCTCGGCGGCCTCCCGAACATGCTGAAGGTGCCCGTTGAGCTCACCGATCAAGGCATCGTCGAAAGCGTTGAGCACATCCGGGCGATCCAGCGTCAGCCACGCAACGCCGCGGGTATCGATTGCCAATCGTGAATAAGTGGGGGTATCTGACATCTCAGACCTCGTTAGCAGAGCTTGAAGCCAGAAGCTGGACGCTTGAAGAAACCTCGGCAGCTTGCCTCTGGGGCGTGCGGTAGTGACTTCCAGCTTACAGCTTCAAGCTTCCGGCTCCCTTGCGCAGCAAGGGGTCACATCCTGAACACGCCGAATTTGGTGTCTTCTATCTCGGCGTTCATGGCGGCGGCGAGCGATAGGCTGAGCACGTCGCGGGTCTGGGCCGGGTCGATGACGCCGTCGTCCCAGAGTCGCGCGCTGGCGTAGTAGGGGTGGCCCTGGTGCTCGTACTGGTCGCGGGTCGGCTGCTTGAAGGCAGCTTCCTCTTCGGCGGACCATTCGCGCCCCTCGCGCTCCAGCTGCTCACGCTTGACCTGGGCCAGCACGCCGGCCGCCTGTTCGCCGCCCATCACCGAGATGCGCGCGTTGGGCCACATGAACAGCAGGTTGGGATCATAGGCGCGACCGCACATACCGTAGTTGCCGGCGCCGAAGCTGCCGCCGATCAGCACGGTGAACTTGGGCACGCGGGCGCAGGCCACGGCGGTGACCAGCTTGGCGCCGTGCTTGGCGATGCCTTCGTGCTCGTACTTGGAGCCGACCATGAAGCCGGTGATGTTCTGCAGGAACACCAGCGGAATCTTGCGTTGAGCGCACAGCTCGATGAAATGCGCGCCCTTCATGGCGGATTCCGAGAACAGTACGCCGTTGTTGGCGACGATGCCCACCGGGTGGCCGTGGATATGTGCGAAGCCGGTGACCAGGGTGTCGCCGTAGGTGCGCTTGAATTCGTCGAAGGCGGAGTCGTCGACGATGCGGCCGATCACTTCGCGAACCTCGAAGGGCTTTCTGAGATCGGTGCCGACGATGCCGTAGAGCTCCTCGGGATCGAGGCGCGGCGGCTTGGGTTCGGCCATGGCCAGCTGACCGTGCTTCTGCCAGTTGAGCCGAGCCACGCAGCGTCGCGCCAGTTGCAGGGCATGGGCGTCGTTCTCGGCGTAGTGATCGGCCACACCGCTGACCTTGGCGTGCACATCGGCGCCGCCCAGGTCCTCGGCGCTGATCGACTCGCCCGTGGCGGCCTTCACCAGTGGCGGACCACCGAGGAAGATGGTGCCCTGTTCGCGCACGATGATCGACTCGTCGGCCATGGCCGGCACATAGGCGCCGCCGGCGGTGCACGAGCCCATGACCACGGCGATCTGCGGAATGCCCTCGGCGGAGAGGGTGGCCTGGTTGTAGAAGATGCGCCCGAAGTGGTCGCGGTCGGGGAAGACCTCGTCCTGGCACGGCAGGTAGGCACCGCCGGAGTCCACCAAGTAGAGGCAGGGCAGGCGATGCTTGCGGGCGATTTCCTGGGCGCGCAGGTGCTTCTTCACGGTCAGCGGGAAGTAAGTGCCGCCCTTGACCGTGGCGTCGTTGGCGACGATCACGCATTCCACGCCGGAGACCCGGCCGATGCCGGTGACCACACCGGCGGCGGGCACCGGACTGTCGTAGACCTCATGGGCGGCCAGCGCCGAGAACTCGAGAAAGGGCGAGCCCTCGTCGAGCAGGTGATCGATACGGTCGCGGACGAACAGCTTGCCGCGCGACTCATGCCGGGCGCGCGCCTTCTCGCCACCGCCCTGGTGGATTGCCGCGGTCAGCTCGCGTAACCGGCCTACCTCGGCGCGCATCGACGCCTCGTTGGTCTGGAAACCCTCGCTGCGCGGATTGATTTGGGATGTTAGAACGCTCATTTATCCCTCCGGGATAAAAGCTTGAAGCTCGAAGCCGGAAGCTTGAAGAAAAACCACCCAACCATGGGCGTGAGCTCTTCCAGCTTCTGGCTTTCAGCTTCCGGCTTATTTTGACTCGTTAAAGATTTCGCGGCCGATCAGCATGCGGCGGATCTCGCTGGTGCCGGCGCCGATCTCGTAGAGCTTGGCGTCGCGCAGCAATCGCCCGGTGGGGTATTCGTTGATGTAGCCATTGCCGCCGAGCAGCTGAATGGCGTCGAGTGCCATCTGGGTAGCCTTTTCGGCGCAGTAGAGGATCACGCCGGCGGCGTCCTTGCGTGAGGTGCGGCCGCGGTCGCAGGCGCCGGCGACGGCGTACAGATAGGCCCGGCAGGCGTTCAGGGTGGTGTACATGTCGGCCACCTTGCCTTGCACCAACTGGAACTCGCCGATGGACTGACCGAATTGCTTGCGTTCGTGGAGGTAGGGCACCACCACGTCCATGGCCGCCTGCATGATGCCGATCGGTCCGGCGGCCAGCACGGTACGTTCGAAGTCGAGGCCGCTCATCAGCACCCGGGCGCCCTTGTTCACCTCGCCGAGGACGTTCTCCTCGGGCACTTCGCAGTCCTCGAACACCAGCTCGCAGGTGTTGGAGCCGCGCATGCCCAGCTTGTCGAGCTTCTGTGCCGTGGAAAAGCCGGCGAATCCCTTCTCGATGATGAAAGCGGTAATGCCCTTGGAGCCGGCGTCGGGGTCGGTCTTGGCGTAGACCACCAGCACGTCGGCATCGGGCCCGTTGGTGATCCACATCTTGTTGCCGTTGAGCACATAGCGGTCACCGCGCTTCTCGGCCTTGAGCTTCATGGAGACCACGTCGGAACCGGCGCCGGGCTCGGACATGGCCAGTGCACCGACGTGCTCCCCGCTGATCAGGCCGGGCAGGTACCTGGCTTTCTGCTGCGCATTGCCGTTGAGCTTGATCTGGTTCACGCAGAGATTGGAATGGGCGCCGTAGGAGAGCGCCACCGAGGCGCTGGCCCGCGAGATCTCTTCCATGGCGATGCAGTGGGCGAGATAGCCCATGCCGCTGCCGCCGTCTTCCTCGGGCACGGTGATGCCGAGCAGGCCCATGTCGCCGAACTTCTGCCAGAGGTCGTCGGGGAACGCGTTTTGCGCGTCGATCTCGGCGGCGCGAGGTGCGATCTCATCGCGGGCGAAGGCGTGAACCTGGTCGCGCAGCATGTTCAGTTCGTCATCGAGACCGAAGTCGAGGGGCTGGTAGGGCGCGTGCATGGTGAACTCCGCTGGTCTGATGGCGCGCCACGAGGCGCACCCGATCATTCATCGAGGTGATGATGCCAAGACTAAGACAGGTTTACGTTAACGTAAAGGTCATGGGATTGAGGTTCGACCAAGGTGGTGAGTTCGGGCGCGCGGATAGTCGCAATTTGCCTGAGCAGCGATGGCGCCAGGTGCAAGCGACGACGTAAGCTGGGCGCTTCACCCTGGAGCGAGCGATATGATGACGAGCGACACGGTTCTGTACCGCCCCTCGGTGCAAGAGGGCCTCGCCGCCGAAGAGGCGTTGCTGGAGGCGGTGTGTCGGGGCGAGAGCCATCTGGCGTGCCTGGCATGGTCGCCGCATGACCGGGCTCTGGTGATGCCGCGTCGTCACGCTCGTCTCGAAGGCTTTGACGAGGCACGGTCACGCCTGGAGGGGCAGGGCTGGCCGGTACTGTTCCGTGCCACCGGGGGTACGCCGGTGCCTCAGGGGCCGATGGTGGTCAACCTGGCTCTGGTGGTGCGCTGTGAGGTACGCAGTTCGGCGGCGCATCTCGAGTGGGGCTATCATCGCCTGGGCGACCCCTGGTGTGACTGGTTGGCCTCCCTGGGCGTGGCCGAGGCGGATCTCGGCGAGGTGGCCGGTGCCTATTGCGATGGCCGCTTCAACGTGCGCATCGCCGGCTGCAAGCTGGTCGGCACTGCCCAGCGCTGGCGCCGCGTGAAGGGTAGCCGCGACATGGCGCTGTTGGTGCATGGTGCCATGCAGGTCGATGGGGAACCGTCGATGCTGGTCGAGGTGGTCAACGCCTTCCAGGAGGTCGTCGACGACCCGCAGCGGTTCCAGCCGGACGCCCATATCGCCCTGCGCCAGGCTGTGCCCGAACTGGAACTCGAGACGGCCCTGGTCGACCTGGTGACGCGTTTGCGTTCGTCGGAGTGAGCCGGATCGTGCGTCGTCGGGACCGCCTCAGGCGAAACCGCCGTTGGCGCGTAGCACCTGCCCATTGATCCAGCCGCCTTGCGGCCCGGCCAGGAAGGCGACGGCATCGGCAATTTCCTCCGGTTGTCCCAAACGCTCGAGGGGGGCCATGGCAGCGATCGAGGCGATCTGCTCGTCGCTCTTGCCTTCGAAGAACAGCTCTGTGGCCACGGGGCCGGGGGCCACGCCGTTGACGGTGATGTTACGCCCGCGCAGTTCATTGGCCAGTACCTTGATCAGCCCCTCGACACCGGCCTTGCTGGCAATGTAGGCACCGTAGGCGGGGAAGGATTTCGCCAGCACGCTCGATGACAGGGCGATGATGCGCCCACCCTCGCGTAATGTTTCGGCAGCCTTGGCCATCACCAGCCAACTGCCGCGGAGGTTGGTGGCGAGCGTACGGTCGAGGACCTCGACATTGTCGGTGGTGATGTTCGCCATCTGCAGGGTGCCGGCATTGTTGACCACGACGTCGAGGCGTCCAAACGCCTCCAGCGCTTGGTCGAAAAGCCGAATGACGGACGCCGAATTGCCGATATCGGCCTGTAGTGCCACTCCGCGGCCACCGTTCGTCTCGATTTCGGCCACAGTCTGGTTTGCCAGCTCCGCATTGCCGGCATAGTTCACCACCACGGCGAAGCCATCCTCGGCGAGCTTGAGAGCGATGGCACGGCCGATGCCACGGGAAGCGCCGGTCACCAGTGCGACTTGCTGCGTTGTGTCGGTCATTGATCCGTTCCTCGTTGAGTTGACGCTGCCCAGTATTGGCATTCCAATCACGCGAATAAATCAGCTAATCTGCAAAGACTATTCAGCCAGGAAAAACAATTCGTATGGACCGGTTCGAGGCGATGACCCTTTTCGTGCGCATCGTGGAGAGCGGTAGCTTCACCAAGGCGGCCAACGGGCTCGATATTCCCCGAGCGACCGCCACCCTGGCCATTCAGCGGATGGAAAGTCGGTTGGGTGTACGCCTGCTGGAACGCACGACGCGACAGGTACGTCCCACCCCCGAGGGAAAGGCGTTCCACGAGCGTTGCGTGCGTCTGCTGGCGGAACTGGAGGATGCCGAAGCAACCCTGAAGCCGGTCGCCGATAATCCCGACGGTGTCTTGCGTGTCGAGATGCATGGCGCCCAGGCCCGGCTGATCGTGTTGCCGCGCATTCAGGAGTTCCATCGCCGTTATCCGCGCTTGGAGCTGATTCTGACCAGTGGAGACCGGTTCGTGGATCTGGTGGGAGAGGGCGTGGATTGTGCGCTGCGCTCCGGAGCCCCAGCGGATTCCAGCCTGGTCGCCCGCAAGCTGGCTGAAATGCCCCAGACGATCTGTGCCAGCCCGACATACCTGGAGAGCGCCGGGTATCCGCGTCATCCCGACGAGCTTCACAAGCACCAGGTGGTCAATTTCTTCTCTGGCAACAATGCGGTGGACAGCACCCTGGATGTGATCGTGGATGGCCGTTCCCGGGCTTTCGAGGTCGGTGGCTGGATCACGGTCAACGATGCCTCGACCTATGTGGAGAGTGCTCGCCAGGGATGCGGCATGATTCAATTGCCGCGCTTTCATGTCGCGCCCCTGATCGAGCGGGGAGAGCTCGTGGAAGTCCTGCCAGAGTGGCCCAAACCGACGCTGCCGCTGCACGCGGTCTATCCTCAGCGGCGGCAGCTATCGCCCCGCGTGCGAGTCTTCCTGGACTGGATCACCTCGATCTATGCGGCACGTTCCGATGTGTAGCGACAATGCTGGGAAGTGTACCGGGGAGTCGCGCGCCCGCCTGACGTGATCGCTCAGGATTGCGGGGCAGCGCTCAGGGTGAGTTCGATGGCGTCGTGTCGCCAGTATTCATCGTCGCAATCCACCATGCGGCCGTTCTGGTCATGATTGATGCGGGTGATGCGCTGCACCGGGCTGCCCGGCGCGGCGTGCAGGGCGGAGGCGGCTCGATGGCCCAGCCCCGTGGACCCCAGCTCGAAGCTGACGCGGCTGACCCGGATGGCGTATTCCCGCCGATAGAGTTCGGTCAATGAGCAGGCAGCAAGGTCGAACGCGAGGATGTCGGGAAAGCAGTCGACCCTGAGGTGGTGTTCGACATAGAGCACTCGACGGCCGTCGATGCTTCTGGCTCTGACGATCCGGTAGACCGGCGTTCCTTCCGCCATGCCCAGGCGTCTGGCGACTGTCGCCGAGGCGGCCGTTTCATGGGCTTCCAGCAGCTCGGTGGCGGCGCGGCGCCGTTGCGATTCGACCATTTCGTGGAAGGGCAGGCCGGCGAGCAGATCGTAGCGCAGGCGTGGGGGAGAGAGGAACCAGCCGCGGCGGCTTTCCCGGTAGATGCGTCCCTCGGCTTCCAGTTGTGAAAGCGCCTCGCGCAGGGTGATGCGCGTCGTGTTCAGGTGCTCCAGCAGTTGCCGCTCGGAGGGCAAGCGGTCACCGGGGCGCAGGGTGTGCTGGGTCAGCAGTTCCCACAATGTCATCCGCAGGTCATGGGCTTGCTGACTGGCGGGCATGGCTGATGAGCGAAGCGGGTTTGTGGAAGCTGCTGGCATTGAAGGCATGGGATCTCGAGAGGGTTTCTTGGTCTAGTTCAGTTTGCTTGGTTAATGACGTGAATCTTTCCATCTCAGTCTAGCGTCCTGTCTGTTTCAACAGGATGAAATACGCCGTTGTCACGCGCAACGTGGCTGCCACGTATTTGACACCATGGCGTCATAAAGCGTCTCTAGAGTCCTCCTTGCCACTGCCTGAACTAGACCAGGCGACGTTTTGCTTCTCACGATTCTTGCAAGGAGTCACACCATGTTGCCGCGTCGATCGCCCCTTCCCCGTCTGGCGCTGGGCTGTGCCCTGGGTGCCACACTCATGGCCGGTAGTGTCCAGGCCGATCCGTCGGATCTGCCGGCCCTCATCGAAGCCGCTCAGCAGGAAGGGCGTGTCGATAGCGTCGGGATGCCGGACTCCTGGGCCAACTGGAAGGATACCTGGCATGACCTGAAGACCGAGTATGGCCTGGAGCACATGGATACCGACATGAGCTCGGCCGAGGAAGTGGCCAAGTTCAAGGCCGAGGGCGAAAACGCCACGGCCGATATCGGCGATGTAGGATTCGCGTTCGGTCCCATCGCGGTGGAGCAGGGTGTCACGCAACCGTACAAGCCGAGTACCTGGGATGAGATTCCCGAGTGGGCCAAGGACGAGGAAGGCCACTGGATGCTCGGCTATACCGGCACCATCGCCTTCATGATCAACAAGGAACTGGTGCCGGAAGACCAGCGTCCCGACGCCTTCGCTGATCTCAGCGAGGGTGACTACAAGGTCTCGGCTGGCGCCGTGGGCCAGGCGTCCCAGGCCAACAATGCCGTGCTGGCGGCTGCCTATGCCAACGGCGGCAGCGAGGCGGATTTGGCCCCCGGTTTCGAGGTGTTTGCCGAACTGGCTCGCCAAGGGCGGCTTTCGCTGGCCGAGCCCAGCATTGCCAATCTCGAGAAGGGCGAGATCGAGGTGGCGCTGATGTGGGACTTCAATGCCCTGAACTATCGCGACCAGATCGATCCCGATGCCTTCGAGGTGGTGATTCCTGCCGATGCGTCGGTGACGTCAGGCTATGCCACCATCATCAATCGGCATGCCGTGCATCCCAATGCGGCCAAGCTGACCCGTGAGTTCATTCTCTCCGATCAGGGGCAGCTCAATCTGGCGGAAGGGTATGCGCGTCCGATCCGGGCCGAGCATCTGGAGATGCCCGACGAGATTGCGGCCAGGCTGCTGCCCAACGAGCAGTATGCCAACGCCCGGCCGATCCAGGACTTCGCTGCCTGGGAGCAGAGCGCCCGCGAACTGCCCCGCCAGTGGCAGTCCCAGGTGCTGATCCATCAGCAGTAACCCGTCATGTCAGCGTTGCCGCTATCCGTGCCGGGTAGCGGCCAGGAGTTACCATGTCACACCGCGTGATACTCATTGTGCTCGACGGTCTCAACCACCTTGTCGGTCATCATGCCATGGGCTATCTCAATGCGCTCTGCGAGGCGGGGCGGGGTCGTTACTACACGTTGAGCTGCGAGTTACCGGCCATGTCGCGGCCGCTTTACGAGTGCCTGCTGACCGGCGACCGCCCGGTCGATTCCGGCGTGGTCAACAACGATGTGGTGCGCCGTTCCCATGGCACCAGCCTGTTTGACCTGGCTAGCCGGCAAGGCAAGCGCACGGCGGCCGCGGCCTATCATTGGGTAAGCGAGCTTTACCTCGAGGCGCCCTTCGACCGCACGCGGCACCGGTTTCGGCAAGCGCCGGATGCCGCCATCCAGGCCGGGCTTTTCTATTGGCAGGATCACTATCCGGACGACCATCTATTCAGCGATGCCGAGATGCTCCGTCAACTGAACGATCCGGATTTTCTGCTGGTGCACAGCATGAATATCGATGATGCCGGGCATCGCCATGGGGGAGATTCGCCCCAGTATCGCAATGCGGCACGTCGTGCCGATATTGCCCTGTCCGATTACCTGCCGCGCTGGCTGGAGGCAGGCTATCAAGTGATGGTAACCGCCGATCATGGCATGAATGCCGATCGCTCTCACTCGGGCTCGCTGGAAGTCGAGCGCGGGGTACCGCTCTGGACGCTGGGGGACGGATTCTCTCGGCGTCCGGTGCCACTCGTTGAACAGAGGCGCTTATGCGGGACCCTGGCCACCTTGATGGGACTGGAGCATCACAAGCCGTTCCATGGCGAATTGCTTGTCCAGGAGGAGGGGGAGTCATGAGAGGGCTTCACGCTGCTTCGCCGGCCTTGTTGTGGTTGCTGCCTTTCGTGGTGGTGTTCGCGGCTTTCCAGTTGGCGCCGTTGGCATGGGTCGCGATCAGTGCGTTTCGCGTGGATGACGGCTGGGGCCTGGGGCATTTCCGCGAGATCGTCACGTCACCCTTCTTTCGTCAGGCCATTGGGCGCAGCCTGGAAATCTCGCTGGTGTCCAGCCTGCTCGGTCTGACCATTGCCGCTCTGACCTGCCATAGCCTCGCCCATACGCGAGGGCCTCTGCGTCGCTGGATGGTGGCCTTCACCAACATGACCAGCAATTTCGCCGGCGTGCCGCTGGCCTTTGCTTTCATCATCCTGATGGGGACCAATGGCGTGCTGACCCTGGCCCTGCAGCGTCTGGGGATCATCGAGGATTTCAACCTCTACTCGAAGACGGGGCTGATCGTCATCTACACCTGGTTCCAGATTCCGCTGGGCGTGTTGCTACTGTTCCCGGCGCTGGCGGGCTTGCGTACGGAGTGGCAGGAAGCGGCCAGCCTGCTGGGAGCGGGGCGTCTGGCCTACTGGCGGCATATTGGCCTGCCGGTGTTGTGGCCGGCCCTGCTGGGCACCCTGACCATCCTGATTGCCAATGCGATGGGGGCCTATGCGACGGTCTATGCCCTGGTCAACACCAGCTACAACCTGATGACCATTCGCATCGCCAACCTGGTGTCGGGGGATCTCTTTCTGCAGCCCAACCTGGCCAGTGCGCTGGCGCTGATTCTCGTGCTGCTGCTGGCCATGGTCACCTTGATCCAGCAGTGGCTACTTCGCAGGAGTTATCATGTCGCAGAGCGCTGATACTGTCACGATGGCTTCGGGACCGTCTTCTACGGCGAGGCCTCGCTGGCGGTTCGACCCGCACAGGCTGGTGGTGCTGGGCGTGTTCACCATCCTGGCCTTGCCGTTGGTGGTGACCCTGGGCTATGCCCTGGCCGGGCACTGGGGGGCCAGCCTGTTGCCGGACTCGCTGACCCTGAAGTGGTTCGTCGAGCTGTGGGCCACGCCGCGCTTCCAGGCTGCCTTCGTGCGCTCGCTGCTGGTGGCCGTCGGTGCGCTGGCCTTGTCATTGGTGCTGATCCTGCCGGTGGCCTTCCTGGCCCAGACCCGTTACCCACGTCTGGATGGCTGGATGAATGGCTTGATCCTGATGCCCTTTGCCGTGCCGCCAGTGGTCTCGTCGGTGGGGCTGCTGCAACTCTATGCCGGCGGGCCGCTGCCCCTGGTGGGGACGCCCTGGATCCTGATTCCGACCTACTTCACCATCGTGCTGCCGTTCATGTACCGCGCCATCGCCAACAGCCTGAGGTCCATCGATGTGGCCTCGCTGATGGATGCAGCGCGACTGCTGGGAGCCGGCCCGTTGCAGGCCTTCTTCCTGGTGGTGTTGCCCAATATTCGGGTCGGCGTGCAGATCGCGATCTTTCTGTCGTTTTCCTTCCTGGTCGGCGAGTTCGTCTTCGCCAACCTGCTGGTGGGCACGCGCTTCGAGACCCTGCAGGTATATCTCAACAACATGCGTGGCGCCAGTGGCCATTTCACCAGTGCCCTGGTGATTACCTTGTTCGCCTTCACTCTCGTACTGACCTGGCTGGGCAATCGTCAGTCGGGCCAGGACCTTGCCAAGGAGTCTGCCTCATGATGCCGTCAACAGCCATGGGCTCCCCGGTCTACAAGGAAGGGCCTGCATCCATGCCCTTCAACTCGCCGCAGAGCCGCGGGGAGGCGACGTCGGCGCGTGACGTCGTGGATGCCGTCAGTCCTCCGCGCTCGGATTATCTGCAACTGGAGGGGCTGGCCAAGGCGTTCGGCGCCACTCGGGTCTTCCAGGATATCCAGGCGGATATCGCCCAGGGCGAGTTCATCACCTTGCTGGGGCCTTCCGGCTGCGGCAAGTCGACCCTGCTGCGCAGCATCGCCGGGCTGACCGCGCTGGACGAGGGAAGCGTGCGAATCGCCGGGGAAGACATCACCCAGCTTCCGCCCCGCAAGCGGGGCATCGGCATGGTCTTCCAGCACTATGCTCTGTTTCCCAACATGCGGGTCGCCGATAACGTCGCCTTTGGGCTTCGCATGCAGCGGGTGGAGCGCGAAGCCCGCCGGCAGCGGGTCGAGGAGGTGCTGAGGCTGGTCGAGCTCGAGGCACATGCCGACAAGTACCCTCACCAGCTTTCCGGCGGACAATGTCAGCGAGTGGCGTTGGCCAGGGCGCTGGTCGTGGAGCCGCAGATCCTTTTGATGGACGAACCGCTGTCGGCGCTGGATGCTCGGATTCGTCGGCATCTGCGCGACCAGATTCGCGACATCCAGAAGACGCTGGGGCTGACGACGCTGTTCGTGACCCATGACCAGGAGGAAGCGATGATGCTATCGGATCGCATCTTCCTGATGCACCAGGGGCAGATCCTCCAGCAGGGCGATGCCGAGCAGTTGTACACCCGTCCCGCCGGTCGACATGCCGCAGGGTTCATGGGGCACTACAACCTGCTCGATGCCCAGCAGGCGAGGCCGCTGCTGGGGCACCATGGCGAACAAGGCCAGGTGGCGCTGCGCCCCGAGGCGCTCTATCTCGTCGCGCAGGGACGTGATCCCGTCAAGTCAGCCGAACTGCCCCCCAACGCGGGGCCCGGCTGCCACGGCATCATCCGCCGCCGACGGCTGCTGGGCAACGTCGTTCGCTACGAAGTGGCATGCGGCGAGTTGCTGCTCAACGTGGACGTGCTCAATCGCAGTGCACGTCATCTGCTGGACGACCAGGATCGCGTTGTCGTCCATGTGGATCTGGATGAGGTGCAGGAGCTGGGGGCATGAAGGCAATGGGACATACGTGCCTACAAAGAACGGCCATCGACTGGAATTCGTTCCAGATCCGACAGTTCCACGCCTTCCAGACACCGCACGTTGATGGCCGCCGTTTCGGCACCCGAGCGGTCGGCGCCGAATCCGAAGGGCGCGCAGCCGCACGTCGGGCAGAAATGGTGCTTGATGACGTGCTGGTTGAAGGTGTAGGTGGACAATGCCGACTCGGGGCTGTTCAAGGTGAAGTCGGCGAGTGGCACGAACCAGAGAAGGTAGCCCTTGCGGCTGCAATGCGAACAATTGCACTCCATGACCTTCTCCAGCTCGCCCTCTACCTCGAACGTTATCTGGCCACAGTGACAGCTTCCCTCATAATGCATTGGTGGTGCCTCCACGGTGTCTCGGGAACCTTGCTCGGTCAGTATGGCAGCAGTTTCCCGATGTCACAGCGTCGAAAGCGGAAGATGGAACAGCCTCGTCGCCGCTTTGGCGAGGTCTGTATGGCGGGAAAGGAGGACGAAAGAGGACGCGTGCCTGCGGGGTGTGGCAAAAGAAGAGCCCGCCGAGGGGAGCCCTCGGCAGGCGCGAGCCGTCAGTCGGCGCTGGCGTTTTTCAGCGACGCCATGTCGATGACGAAGCGGTAGCGCACGTCGCCTTTCTCCATGCGCTCATAGGCGGTGTTGATGTCCTGGATGTCGATGGTTTCGATATCGCAGGTGATGTCGTGCTCGGCGCAGAAGTCGAGCAGCTCCTGGGTCTCGGGGATGCCGCCGATCAGCGAGCCGGCCAGCACGCGACGCTTGAAGACCAGGTTGAAGCCTTCGATGGCCGGTTCGATGGGATCGAGCAGGCCGACCAGGATGTGGGTGCCGTCGTACTTGAGGGCCGCCAGATAGGGATTGAGGTCATGCTGGACCGGCACGGTATCGAGCATGAAGTCATAGGTCTCGGCGACCGCGTCCATCTGCGCCTGATCGGAAGAGACGACCACGTGGTCGGCGCCGTGGCGTCGGGCTTCCTCGACCTTGGCGTCGGAGCGGGTGAAGACGGTGACTTCGGCACCCAATGCCTTGGCCAGCTTGACGCCCATGTGGCCGAGGCCACCCATGCCGATCACGCCGACCTTGTGGCCGGCCTTGACGCCATAGTGCCGGAGCGGCGAATAGGTGGTGATGCCGGCGCAGAGGATCGGGGCGGCGGCGGCCGGATCGAGGCCTTCGGGCATGCGCAGCACGAAATGCTCGCTGACCACGACGCTGTCCGAGTAGCCGCCCTGGGTCATGGTGCCGTCCTGGCGGTCGTCGCTGCCGTAGGTCATGGTGAAGCCTTCGAGGCAGAACTGCTCGACGCCGTCCTGGCAGGGCTGGCAGTGGCGGCAGGAGTCGACCATACAGCCGACACCGACCATGTCGCCGACCTGGAAGCGGCTGACGTCATCACCCACGGCGGTGACGCGACCGACGATCTCGTGGCCGGGCACGATGGGGAAACGCGTCATGCCCCAGTCGTTGCGGGCGAAGTGCAGGTCGCTGTGGCAGACGCCGCAGTAGAGGATTTCGATGGCGACGTCGTCCGGTCGCGGTTGACGGCGCTCGAAGGTGAAAGGGGCCAGGGGCTGATCGGCCGCGTGGGCCGCATAGGCACGAGTCTGACTCATGAATGGCTCTCCTGTCGGTCAGTGATGCCTCGGTGCGAGGCCTGGGCCATTATGGATGGGCAGAAGGGCGGTGAGGACTGACGTTCCTCCGGATTTTTTGCACGTTTCTCCGAAAGGGGGCGTCTTGCCATGACATGCAGGCACCGTTTTCGCCATCATACTGTTCCGCCATGATGAGGCATCATCGTGGTTAAAGGCGCTGATCATGACACTATGTGTCTTCCCTGTTTTGCTAGTTTCTACGAGCTATGTTGCTCGCCGATGAAAGTGGCCGTGATGAATGAGTGTCCGGGCCCGGGCACTGATGAAGGATTCCATGATGCATGCTGCAAGCTCCCGCACCGACTCGTTGATCGAGTTGATGGCACCCCTGATCGAGGGCGATGGCTATACCCCGACCCGGCTGTCGGCGGTGTCCCTGATGGCCATGCATCGACCGAGCGGTCGTACCCCGATGATCTACGAACCGAGCCTGATCATCGTGGCCCAGGGCTACAAGATCGGCTATCTGGGCGACCGGGAAATTCACTATGGTCCCGGTCAATACTTAGTACAGACGTTGCCGTTGCCTTTCGAGTGCGAAACCCACGCTTCCCCGGAGGCGCCCTTGCTGGGGGTGGCGGTGCATCTCGATCCGGCCTTGCTCGGCGAACTGGTGACGACCATCGGCGATGGCATCGGTCAGGGGAGCGGAGAGGGCGAGGCGTCGCCGGTGCCCATGGCCTCGGTGTCGATGACCGATGGCATGCAGGGGGCGGTGGAGCGCTTGTTGCGGAGTCTGCATGATCCCGCCGAGACGGCCGCCATGGGAGCGTCGCGGGTGAGAGACGTGGTCTTCGAGGCCTTGCGGGGCGAGCAAGGTCCGGCGCTGCGTGCTCTGGTACTGCACCAGGGGCATTACTCGCGCATCGTTCAGGTACTGTCGCGGCTGCATGCCCGCTATGCGGAAGACGTCTCGGTGGAGGCGTTGGCCCGCCAGGCGAACATGAGCCCGTCGACCTTCCATCAGCATTTCCGGGACATCGTGCAGGCCTCGCCGCTGCAGTATCTGAAACAGTTGCGGTTGCTCAAGGCGCAGCAATTGCTGGCCCAGAAGACCTGTAACGTGAACCAGGCGGCCTCGGCGGTGGGGTATCGTAGTGCCTCCCAGTTCAGTCGCGACTACAAGCGTTACTTCGGAACCTCGCCGCTGCAGCATCGTCAGGAAGAGCGTGCATGGCGGGTTTCATGATGGAGGCGTGGCGTGGCCGGATAGCCGCCGAGTGGCGGCTATCCTCGACCGGTGGTAGCGCGTATCAGGCGGCTTCTAGCGCGCGTGAGGGGCCGAAGTGTTCGAAGTGCCGGCGCGCTTCGGGCACGCCCAGCGCCTGTAGATAGCCATCGACGGCGACCATGAACCCCTGTGGACCGACGTAATAGCAGTGCGGAGCGCCTGCAGGGAGGTAGCGGGCGATCAGCTCACGGTCCACACGCCCGATATGGTCGACATGGCTGGCCTCGCCGGCCTGCTCGTAGACGGTGACCACCCGCAGTTGGTCGGGATAGTCGCGGGCCAGGGCCTGCACGTCGTTGCCGAAGGCATGATGATCCTTGTCCAGCGCCGCATGCAGGTAGACGACCTGCCGCCCCTGCTCCAGTGCCTGGCGGAGCAGCGACAGCATGGGAGTCTGACCGACGCCACCGCTGAGCAGCATGACCGGGTCGTGGCCCTCCTCCGGCAGCGTCAGGTCGCCGGCCGGCGGCAGCAGCTCGACACGGTCGCCGACGTTCAGCACGTCATGGAAATGGCGGCTGACGAGACCGTCGGTTTCTCGCTTGATGGAGATCCGGTAGCTGCGTCCATTGGGGAAGGCCGACAGGCTGTAGTGCCGATACACCGGCTGGCCATCGATCATGAGGCGGACGCCGATGAACTGGCCGGGGCGGAAGTCGGCAACGGGCTGGCCATCCTCGGGCTCCAGAAGAAAGGAGCGGATGACAGCGCTTTCCTGACGAATATCGGCGATTCGAAAGGCCCTGACACCGCGCCAGCCTCCGGGGGAATCGGCGAATTCGCGATAGCGCTGGCCCTCGAGGTCGATCAGCAGGTCAGCCAGTTCCTGATACAGTGCGCCCCAGGCATCGGCGACCTCTTCGGTGACGGCCTCACCCAGGACATCGCCGATAGCGGCCATCAGGCATTCGCCGACGATCGGGTACTGGTCGGGCTGAATGTTCAGCGAGACGTGCTTGTTGACGACGGTTTCCAGCGCGTGACGAGCCTTGGCGGGCTCCTTGCGCAGTTGGACATAGGCCAGCACCGAGTTGGCCAGAGCACGTGGCTGGCCTCCGTTGGCCTGGTGGGCCTGGTTGAAGAGGGGAGCGACATCGGGATAGCGCTCGAACATCAAGGGGTAAAAGTGTTGGGTAATGGTGGTGAGATGTTCGGCCACGACGGGAGCGGTCGCCTCGATGATGCCTTCCTGTTTGTTTGTCAGCATGGTTCGCGTCAGCCTCGTTCGGGGGATGTGATTGATGACACCCTGTAGGAGCAAGGCATGTTCCATATCGCTGTCATTGCGACACCTTGCCGCATGCTGGTTGGCAACTATCTGTTATTAAAAGATATATAGACATGTGTCGCGACAGCATGCAGGGCTGGGTTCACAGTTTAAGCATCACCGATGTTGTAATGACAATAGTCAATATGACGACTTATAGTGTCGTTGTGACACTACATTGCACGCCCTGGCATGCGCATCGGGGCGTGCACAATGCTGTCGTTCGGGAAGGTGACCCATGACGGAATTTCTCAAGGCGCTTCGTACGCTTCTGGCACAGCTCTCGGAATATGAGGCATCCGAGGCGCATTGGGGCGACCTATTGCAGGCGCTGGTCGGCGATTTTCCCGCCGATGCCAGTACCTTGATGGTGATGGATGGCGAAGCCTTGCGACCGGTGGCCCTGCTGGGACTGGATGACGAGGTGCGCGGGCGGCGCTTTGCATTGCAGGATCACCCCCGGCTCGCCGCGATCGCCAGCCACGCCGGGGTGTGCCGATTCCCCCATGACAGTCCGCTGCCGGACCCCTTCGATGGCTTGATCGACGAGGATCTCAGCGATGTGCACGATTGCCTCGGCGTCGCCTTGCGCGATGATGAGCGCCTGACCGGCCTGCTGACACTGGATGCGCTCGAACCGGGGCGCCTGGATGGCCTCGATGACGATCAACTGCTGAGCATCGCGCGGCTGCTGGGTACCTGTCTGCACCTGGCCGAGCGACTGCGCACCACGCGCACCCGCCTCAACGAGGTGCTGGCCCAGGCGTCTCCCTCCGAGATCAACTGGCGCTGGAACAGTCGTGCCATGCGCCAGTTCGACCGTGCCATCGAGCTGGTGGCGCCCACTGACATGAGCGTGCTCCTGCACGGAGAGACCGGTGTCGGCAAGGAGCTGGCGGTGCGGGCCTTGCACCGACGTTCGCGTCGCCACCAGGGCCCCCTGGTCCAGGTCAACTGCGCGGCCTTGCCGGAGAGTCTGATCGAGAGCGAGCTGTTCGGTCACCGACGCGGTGCCTTTTCCGGCGCGACAGAGGACCGGCGCGGCCACTTCGCGATGGCGGACGGAGGCACCCTGATGCTTGACGAGATCGGGGAGCTGCCGCTGGCACTCCAGCCCAAGCTGCTGCGTGTGCTGCAGGAGGGGGAGATCCAGCCGCTGGGGTGCGAGACGCCGCGCAAGGTCGATGTACGGGTCGTTGCCGTCACCAATCGCGATCTCCATGTCGAGGTCGAGGCCGGTCGTTTTCGCGCGGATCTCTATCACCGCCTGAGTGCCTTTCCCCTGCATGTGCCGCCCTTGCGGGAGCGTCCCGAGGATATTCCCCTGCTGGTCGGCCACTTCCTTGAGGTCAATCGGGTGCGCTTGGGGCTTCACAACCTGCGGTTGCAGGCGGAGGCCGAAACGGCGCTGTTGGCCTGGCGCTGGCCGGGCAATGTGCGTGAACTCGAGCATACGCTGGCCAGGGCGGCACTGCGTGCGCTGGGCGAGCAAGGCCTGGTGGCAACCAGCGATCGGCGCCAGGCCGTGGCGTTGATCACGCGCGAGCATCTCGATCTGCCCGATGACGCGACCGCCTCGGCCTGCCTGGACGTTCGGCAGGGTTCGAGCGAATCGTCGGCGTCTCTCGAGCCGTCGCTGTCGCTGAAGGAGGCCACCGAGGCGTTCCAGCGTCGTCACATCCAGGCAAGCCTGCGTGACCATGATGGCAACTGGGCGGCGGCGGCCCGGTCACTGGGCATGGATCCGGGCAATCTGCATCGGCTGGCCAGACGCTTGGGGCTGAAGGCGACGTGAACGGCTCCGCGAAGCGTTCACTCTTGTTGTCGGCGAGCCCGAAAGGCGCCCTCGGTGCGACCGAGGGGACGAAAGGTGTCGTCGAAGACGGCATCCAGGTCGAAGGTGGAGTGCTGGCCGATGGCGTCGAAGTGCTCGTCCAGCCATTGGTCGGCCCAGCGTCGGCCCAGTTCATGGAGCCGCGAGATGAAGCGCCATTCGGCGTTCATCTTGCTCGAGGCGCCGAGTGACTCGATATCCTGCTCGGTGTGGATCAGGTGCAGGCGCATGGCGCGATAATTCTCGAGTTCCAGGCCTTCTGCTTCGATCAGGCGCTGAAGTAGCTGAATACTGCGCAGTTCCTTGATCAAGCTGGAGTTGAAGGTGATCTCGTTGATGCGGTTGATGACATCCCGGGCGCAATCGGGAAGCCGTTGGCGCACGAGCGGGTTGACCTGGACCACGACCAGGTCACGGCAGTCCTGGTCGTCGACCAGCGGGTAGAGGGCCGGGTTGCCGCTGAAGCCGCCGTCCCAATAGGCCTCGCCGTCGATCTCCACGGCGGGAAAGATCGAGGGCAGGCAGGCCGAGGCCATCAGCGAGTCGACCGAAAGGCCAGGTTGACGAAAGATCGTGGCACGTCCGGTGCGCACGTTGGTGGCGGTGACGAAGACCTTGACGCCTCGGCAGGCGTTGACCCGTTCGAAGTCGATCTGGCGCTCGACGAGATTGCGTAGTGGATTGAATCCCATGGGATTGAGCTGCGAGGGGGCGACCAGGCGGGTGAGGCCTTCGAAGAACAGATAGCCCGGGGAATGGTCCAGGTTGTCGTTGCCCATCAGCCTGTCCCAGAAGCTGCGCTGGAAGGGCGAGAAGCGAGCCGCCGCGCTGACGGCTTCCCAGAAGGTGCGCAGGGCCTCGCGGGCTCCGTCACGACCGTTGCGGTGGAGACCGTCGGCGAGTACCACGGCGTTCATGGCGCCGGCACTGGTGCCGCTGATGCCGACGATCTCCAGTCGCTCGTCTTCCAGCAGGCGGTCCAGCACGCCCCAGGTCAGTGCCCCATGGGAGCCGCCGCCTTGCAAGGCAAGATCGATGCGTTTGCGTTCCTGCGACATGTCCCCTCCGGTCGAACCTGGCATGTTGCAGTGCAGTGTAGACGCAGGTGATCGTTGCCTGCACGGTCGAAACGACCGAGGGCACCGTTAGGGCGCTGTACCCAGCAGCAGATCGCCTTCGATGGGAATGAAGCGCGAGGCCGAGCGGATCAAGGCGTCGGCGGTGAGGGCCGGGACGCCGTAGACCTCTACCTCGACACCATGGTCGTGTCGGAGCCGTTCGGCCAGCAGGGCGAAATCGCCATCCCCCGAGGCCAGCACGACCACGTCCACCTCGGGGGCGTGGGCGACGGCATCCAGGGTGATGCCGACATCCCAGTCGCCCTTGGCCGAGCCATCGGCCCGCTGGATGAAGGGCTTTAACTTCACCTCGAAGCCGATGGCGCGCAGGATGTTCTGGAACTGGCGTTGCTTGGCATCTCCCCGGTCGATGGCATAGGCGATGGCCCGGGCAACGCGTCGCCCCTCGGTGGCGCGCGCCCACAGGGCGTTGTAGTCGACGTTGCGCCGATAGGTGTGGCGACTGGTGTAGTACAGGTTCTGGATGTCCAGCAGGATCAGCGCCGTCGGCATGCGAGCCCCTTGGTGGCTGCCGGGCGCTTGCCCGGACGAGAGGAAAAGCGCCGGCCGAGACCGGCGCGAACGGTTCAGGTGGAACCGTGGTGGTGTGTCTCGAGGATATGATGGAAGCTCCAGTCTTTCACCATCGGGTCCTCGTGATTGACGACGATGTCGGAGTGCGCCAGGACGTAGCTCTTGCCGGTGATGGTGTTCTCCACGACTTGGTGGGTGCCTTCCTGGCGAGTGCCGGTGAACTCGCCGATGAAACCGGTCTCGCGCAGGGATACCGTCTCGAGCTTGTCGCCGGGCTGGATGCGGCCTTCATGGTGCATCAGTGCCAGGCGGGCCGAGGTCCCGGTCCCGGTGGTGCTGCGACAGATCACGCCAGGGTGAACGTAGGTTGCCGAGCGCGAGCGATAGAAGTCGTCGGCGACCTGCTCCACCGGCCCCATGAAGTGCAGGAAGGGCAGGGGGCCGACGTCGCCCAGGGTGTAGTGGGAGAAGCCGCGTTCGGCCTGGATCGCCTCGACGATCTTGTGGGCGCATTCGGAGAGGTGGCGCTCTTCTTCCGCGACCAGCAAGAAGCCAAGCTCGGTGGCGTCGACCAGGGCATAGAAACCGCCGCTGTAGGCCACGCTGTAGGTCACGTCGCCGATCGAGGGGACATGGATACTGGCCTTGTGGGTGTCGATGTAGCTGGGAAGGCCCTCGCAGGTGATGGCCTCGACCACGTCATTCTCGACCAGCGCCTCGATCTGGACCAGCCCGGCAGGTGCCTCGAGCATGAAGCGCTGGCGACCTTCCTGCTTGGGAACCAGGCCGGCTTCGAGCACGGCGGTGGCGGTGCAGATGGTGTTGGAGCCGGAGTAGATGGGGTAGCCCATCACTTCCATGATGATGTAGCCGGCAGCGGCTCTCGGGTCGCTGGCCGGCACGATCAGATCCACCGACATCTCGGGGATGCCATAGGGTTCCTCAAGGAGCAGCTTGCGCAGCCCGTCGGCGTCGTCGCGCAGGTACTCCATCTGCGCTCGCACGGTGTCGCCCGGCAGGGGCGTGATGCCACCGAGCACGATGCGGCTGACATCGCCGCCGGCGTGGGTGTCCATCAGGCGGATGCCGAGTGTCTGGGACCTGGGTGTCTGGGTCATTGGTGTCCCTCGAGGGCGTGGGGGGCGCCGTGCTGCGACCATTCGCTGTCCGGCACGATGACGATCTTGCCCAGATAGTTGCTGCCGCGATTGACGAAGTAACGTTCGGCCTCGTGCAGCTCGGAGAGCTTGAAGGCTGCATGCAGCACGGGCTTGAGTTTGCCGTCGCGAATCCAGTCGACCAGTTGCTCGGCTTCTTCGCGGGTACCGTGGGAGACGCCGAAGATCTGCACCTGATAGAGGTAGATCCGCGTCCACATGATCTCGCTGACGTTGCCGCCGCTGGCACCGGCGATGGAGAGCCGAGGATAGCTGTCGCGGGCCTTCATGTCGAAGATCATGGTGTCGATGAAGCGGTCGGTCATCTCGCCGCCGACCAGGTCCATGACCGCGTCGATGGGGGCACCGCCGGTCACGGCCTTGACCTGTTCGGTGAAGTCGCTCATGTCGGAGCGGTCGAGCACCGCCTCGGCGCCGAGGTTCAGCAGGGCCTGGGCCTTGTCGCGCTGGCTCAGGGCATAGGGCACGGCGCCGACGATCCGGCAGAGCTGGATCAGGGCGGTTCCCACGCCGCCGCTGGCACCGGTAACCAGGACACGTTCCCCGGCCTGGATGCCCGCCGAGGTCATCATGTGGTAGGCGGTCTGGTAGGAGCACATGCCCATGGCGGCCAGTTCGGCATCGCTCAGCTCGGAGTTGGGCACATGATGGAACTGGTCGGACGGCACGGCGATGTACTCGGCGTAACCGCCGTCGGCGCCGTGGCCGTAATAGTCCGGCGTCAGGTTGATGTGGCGACGATCGTCGGCGTAGAGATTGAAGTCCAGCAGGCCGCGTTCGCCAAGGCGCGAGGCATCGACGCCATCGCCTACGGCCACCACCGTGCCGACCACATCGGCACCCTGGATGCGCGGAAAGGTCAGGGTCGGTGAACCTCCCATGGCGAAGGAGGCCACCTCTCCCTTGTCCTTGGTGGGGTAGAGTCCCTCGCGTGCCTTGCGGTCGGTGTTGTTCTTGGCCGTGGCGGTCACCTTGACCAGGACCTCGCCGGCGGCAGGGCTCGGTGTGGCCACGTCCTGGCGATAGACCAGCTTGTCGACGTCGCCATGCCCGGTCAGCAGCATGGCCGACATGGTCGTGGGGACCGTCTCCGGCAGAGGGGTGAAGCCCATCGGCGTGCTCCTTGCATTGGGGATTAAAGCGCCGACGATAGCAAAGAACCGCGGCTTGGCCAGTGGGGTTTTTTTCCGATTTGCAGGCCCTGGAGGGGGCGTTTTTTCGGTGCGCTCCCGATGGTGATGGCGCCGGCCCCCAAGCGTTGACTCGGATTGCCCCGACTCACTTGCGCTACTCGTGCCTCGGCGCCATGGTAAAAGGGCGTTAACCACTCAGCATGCCGAGGCCCGCGCGATGTCGCTGATCGATCTACGCGCCACCAATCTCGCACGCGAACATGTGGCCCATGTGCATGGGCATCATCAGTTGATCCTGGCGACTCGAGGTGCCACCGAGCTTTCCATCGAAGGCAACGGCGAGCGGGTCACCGGCAGTCGAGGATGCCTGATTCCCTGTGCCCATCATCATGAATACATGGGCGATGGGCGAAACCGCACCTTCGTGCTCGACATCCCTGTCGCCACGCTGCCTGCGTTGCGCAATGCCAACGACATGGAGCGACTGTTCGATCGCCCGCGCTTCTTCGGCGTGCCCCCGCGCCTGAATCGGCTGGCCGACAGCCTGATGCAGCAGCTCGAGCACTGTCCGGCCCTGCACAGCGAGATCGCCGCCCTGTTGCTGCGGGCGCTTTACCTGCATCTGGAGTCGCAACCGCTTTCCGGGGAAGGGGAGGCATACGTGGCCGGGCGCGATGGCCGGCTCGACATGGCCCAACTGGATGACTGGATCGATCGCCACCTGGCCGAGGAGATTCGCGTCGAGCATCTGGCGGCCCGGTGCGCCCTGAGTGTCGGGCACTTTCATGCCTGTTTTCGCGAGCGCATGGAGATGACGCCTCTGGCCTATGTCCAGCAGCGTCGTCTCGAACACGCCCGAACGCTGGTCAACCATAGCGGCCTGAGTCTCGGGCAGATCGCGGCGCTGGTGGGATTCCGCGACCAAGGCAGTTTCTCGCGCGCCTATCGACGCGCCTTCGAAGTGTCGCCGTCGAGCGAGCGGCGGTTGAGCTGAGACGCGTGAGCCTGGGGCAAGAAGTTCTCATTCGCAGGCAAGCATGATGCCGTATCGCTTCCTACATTGCTGTACAGCGGCCTGTCGTGGACATCGTCTCACGATGGGCGATAACAACAGCAAAGACGCGAGGACGATACGATGCCGAGCCATTCCTTCGGCCGCCTGACGGCACTGGCCGCCTTGCCGTTGGCCATGGTCAGCGCCCAGGTGCAGGCCCAGTCCCACGAGATGGCCATTGCCACCCTGATTCCCGAAAACCTCGAGAACAACAGCATCTATCCTGCCCTGGTGCACTTCAAGGAACGGGTCGAATCGCTCACCAGTGGCGATCTGGCGGTCAACATCTTCGGTGGCGGTCAGATGGGCTCCGAGGTGGAAACCGGCTCGCAGGTGCAGGCCGGCGGCCGCGCCCTTCAGTCGAGCGTACTCACTTCCGGGGCGATGTCGTCCTTCTACGAGGATTACCAGGTGGTCACCGCGCCCTTCCTGTTCGACAACTGGCGGCAGGCCTGGGCCTTCTTCGACAGCCAGTGGTTCGCGGATTTCATGTCCGGCGCCATCGAGGCGGCCGACATGCGCTATCTGGGAACTTTCGATGACGGTGGCGGCTTCGTGGCCTTCACCAACAACGAGCGCCTGATCAAGACCGTCGACGATCTCGAAGGACTCAACATCCGCACCGAGGAAAATCCCGCTCACGTGGCCACCATGAAGGCGTTGGGCGCCTCGGCCACGCCGTTGCCCTGGGGGGAGCTGATCACTGCCCTGGAAACCGGTCTGGCCGATGGCCAGTTCAACGCGCCGGTGATCAATACCACCTATGGCCTGGACGAAGTGACCGACTACACCACCCTGACCGGCCATGTCTACAACAGTGCGTCCTGGGTGGTCAGCGAGACCTGGTTTCAGACGTTGCCCGAGGACTACCAGCGCATCGTCACCGAGGCGGCCCGGGAAGCGGTGGAGTTGAGTCACGGCGCCTCGGCAATGCTTGCCACAGCCAGTTGGCAGACGTCCTGCGAGCTGTTCGAGGAGTGCTACATCATGCCCACCGAGGAACGCCAGCGGATGGCCGAGATCGCCCGACCGGCCTGGAAGCAATGGATCGTCGAGGACTTCGGCGCCGATGAGCAACTGGTCGAGGACATGCTGGCCAAGGTCGATGCGCTGCGCGATTCGCTGCCGGAGGAGGCCTTCCAGCGTTATGGCCAGTAAGGCCCGATACGTTGTGCGATAGCCGTGGTGGGACAGGGTTCCGCCACGGCCAATGTCTCTGGTTCGCTCATTCGGATATCGATCATGTCGCGACTGACCCAGGCCCGCCGCTTCAGTGATGCCGTCAACCAGGTCGCCATCGTGATTTGCGTGACCTGCATCCTCGGCATGCTGGCCATTTCCTTCACGGGGTTTCTGTACACGCTGTTCACCGGTGGGGCCCTGAGCTGGACCTATTCGCTGGCCAGACTGTTTCTGCCATGGATCGGCATGCTGTCGTCGACCATTGCCCTGCATGCCGGCGAGCACGTGGCCATGACACTGCTGATGCGCGTGCTGCCCGAGGCCCTGGTCAAGGTGGCCGCCGTGCTCACTCTGGCGGTGATCGCCTTCTTCGCGCTGCTGGTGATCTGGTACGGCTGGAGCTTCTTCCAGAACGCCACCCAGGTCTACATGGTCTCGGATGCCATCCAGATCTCGCGCAAGTGGACGGCCATCGCCGTGCCGATCTCCGGCGTCATCTTCCTGCTGCACCTGGTACACGGCTTCAGCCTGCTGGAGCATTTCACCGACGAGTCCGCGGTGATCGAGGAGGTGATCCGCCAGGACGAGGAATCCCGCTCATGACGCCCGCCATCATCGCCTTCGTCGTCGTGCTGTTGATCGGGGCTCCGGTCGCCGTGGTCATGGCGATCTCCGGGGTCGCCGGTGTCTATTCGCTGGGCGGCGAGCGCCTGGTCGGCATCATCGTCGATCGCATGTTTGCCGGTGTCTCCGGCTACATGCTGATCGCCGTGCCGTACTTCATCTTCACCGCCGAGTTGATGAACCAGGGCGGGCTGACCCAGAAACTGATCGCCTTCAACAATGCCTTGTTCGGTCGCATTCGCGGGGCTCTTTCCCACGTCAACGTCACGGTGTCGTTGTTCTTCGCCGGCCTGACCGGGGCGGCCATCACCGATACCGTGGCGATCGGCAAGATCATGATTCCCGAGATGAAAAAGCAGGGATATGACGCCGAGTATGCCGCCGCCATCACGGCCTGTTCATCGATCATCGGGCCGATCATTCCGCCCAGCGTGGTGATGGTGGTCTATGCGACCCTGCTGCGCGACATCTCGGTGATCGACCTGTTCGCCGGCGGTATCCTGCCCGGTGTGCTCATGACCGCCGCATTGCTGCTGACCAGCATTGTGCTGGCCTGGCTACGAGGGTATCCGAAGCAGGCCGGCACGCCGATTCGCGTGGCCGTCCTGGCGTTCTTCTCGGCGCTGCCGGCCATGCTGGTGCCATTGATCATTCTCGGCGGTATTCTCTCGGGCATGACGACCATCACCGAGGCCTCGGGGTTTGCGGCCGTCTACGCGATCTTCATCGGCGCGGTCTTCTATCGCAACCTGAGCCCGAAGAAGATCTGGAATGCCCTGGTGACCACGGTGAAGTTCTCCGGGGTGGTGTTCTTCCTACTGGCGACCTCGGCGGTACTCGGCTGGTTCGTGACGCGCTCCGGCATCGCCCGGGAGGCCGCCACGGCCATTGCCACGTTGAGCGATGTGCCCTTCGTGCAGATCATGCTGGTGTGCCTGTTGCTGGTCGTGCTCGGCACGGTGATGGATGTGTTGCCGGCGCTGGTGGTGATCGGCCCGGTGGTGGTTCCGGCCATGGTATCGCTCGGTTTCGATCCGCTGCATTTCGCCATCGTCATGATCGTCACGCTCAACATCGCCAATGTCACGCCTCCCGTGGGCATGACCCTGATGACGGCGGCGCGTATCGCCGAGGTGCCCTATGAACGGGCGATCCTGGCCTCCCTACCGTTCTACTGTGCCTTCATCGCCGTGGTGGTGCTGCTGGCCGCTTTTCCGTTCCTTTCCACCTGGATTCCCTCGCTGCTTGGCTGAGGGACGACGCAAGGAGGCGCGCATGAGGCTTTTCTATCACCCCGATCAGGAACGTCATGCACCGGAGCACTTCCTGTTGCGAGGACGGCCGGCCCCTTCACCGGAAGGACCGGTGCGCGCCGAGTTGCTGGCGCAGGGCCTGGCCGAGGTCGGGATGTCGCTGACCGCGCCTGGCATCGTCGACAGCGAGCGCCTGAGAACGCGCCTGGCGCGGATTCATGCGCCGCGCTATCTCGATTTTCTGGCGACCATTCACGAGCGCTGGCAGGCATTGCCGAATGCCGCCGAGATCGTCGCGCCCAATGTGCACCCCTGTGGTGGCGGCCATCATTATCCGCGGCATCCGGTCGGCCAGGCCGGTTGGCATCTGCATGACATGGCCTGCCCGATCACCGCCGACAGCTTTGCCGGCATCCTGGCCAGCGCGGCCTCCGCCCAGGCTGCGGCCGAGGCGGTCAACGGCAGCGAGCATCATGCCTATGCCCTGTGCCGGCCACCGGGACATCACGCCGGCCCGGAGCGTGCCGGGGGCTTCTGCTTTCTCAATAACGCCGCCCTGGCCGCCACGGTGCTGCGTGAGAGTTTCGCGCGGGTGGCCATCGTCGATGTGGACCTGCACCACGGCAATGGCACCCAGGACATCTTCTATGCCCGTCGCGATGTCTGGACGGGCTCGCTGCATGCCGATCCGGCGGACTTCTATCCCTTCTTCTGGGGTGGGGCCGAGGAGACCGGCGAGGGAGAAGGCGAGGGTGCCAACGTCAATCTGCCGTTGCCTCTGGGAAGCGGTGGCCGGGTCTTTCTCGATGGCCTGGAATCGCTGCTCGCCCGGCTGGCCGATTACGAGCCCCAGGCCATGGTGGTAGCGCTCGGCCTGGATGCCCACAAGGCCGATCCCCTGGCGGGGCTGGCCCTGGAGACCGGAGACTTCACGGCAATGGGCCTCCAGCTCGCCGAACTCGACCTGCCCACGGTGCTGGTACAGGAGGGCGGCTACCCCACCGATGAGCTGGGCCATAACCTGGCGGCTTTCATGGCCGGCTTCGCCGGTGTCCGAGAAGGAACTTGCCAATGATCACGGGAGGAGTGACATGCGCATCATCGACGCCGAGGAAGTTGCCGTCGGCCTGGCCTGGCCGGCGCTGGTGGACCGATTGGCTCATACGTTTCGCCAGGGCGTGGTCTCGCCGCCCCGTCACCACCATGGCGTGCAGCGTCACGACGGCGAGGCGACCCTGTTGCTGATGCCGGCCTGGGAGCAGGACGGTTATATCGGGGTGAAGATGGTCAATGTCTTTCCCCAGAACGCCACGCATGGCCTGCCGGCGATCGCCGGCGTCTACCTGCTCAGCGAGGGCGACCATGGGCAACCGCTGGCCTGTATCGACGGCAGCGAGCTGACGCGCCGTCGCACCGCCGCCGCTTCGGCATTGGCCGCCCGTGAACTGGCCCGCGAGGACGCCGAGACGCTGCTGGTGGTGGGCACCGGCAAGCTGGCGCCGATGGTTATCGAGGCACATGCCTCGGTGCGGCCGATTCGTCGCGTCCGTATCTGGGGGCGCCACCCGGACAAGGCTCGCCGGCTGGCCGACGAATACGCCGAGCGCTTCGATACCGCGGTGGTAAGCGACCTGCAAGGGGCGTGTGGCGAGGCCGATCTGGTCAGCTGCGTGACGCTTTCCACCGAGCCGCTGGTGCGTGGCGCGTGGCTGGCGCCGGGAGCGCATCTTGACCTGATCGGTGCCTTCAAGCCAGACATGCGCGAGAGTGATGGCGAGTGCCTGCGGCGCGGCGAAGTCTTCGTGGATACCTATGCCGGCGCACGGGGCGAAGCTGGAGATATCCATCAGGCCATCGACGAGGGCGCCTTCGCGTTCGAGGACATCCGTGCCGAGCTCGCCGAGTTGCTCTCGGGGAGCGAGCCCGGGCGCAGTGGTCCCGAGGCGATCACGGTCTTCAAGTCGGTGGGGGCGTCGCTGGAGGACCTGGCGGCGGCCATCGAGGTCTGGGAAGGCCGCCGGAGAGCAGGCGGCGCTTGAAGCGCCCGCTTGGCAGATCGCCGAGCTCGGGGCCGCACGGCGAGTTCGGCGCAGGGTGTCGGGCTGCGAGGCTCGCCGGAGGCTCAGTACTTGCGGGCGACGAGCCAGTGGGTGACGCCCAGCGCCAGGACCACGGTGGCGATGGCAAAGACGTACTCGGCCGAGACGGTTTCGATGTCCAGCACGATCACCTTCCGGGCGATGGCCATCAACGCCGTGGCGATGACCAATTGGATCGGCAGGACGCTGGTGCCGAGATAGAGACGAATGTTGATAAAGATCTCGATGGCGATCAGCACCACCATGAAGGCGCCGAACAGCCGGAAAATATCGCCGACCTCCAGCAGCAGGTAGGGCGGAGAGGCGAGCTGTTGGTAAAGGACGTAGATGACGTCGAAGATGCCCCACAGGATCACCAGCACCATCAGCACTGCCAGTATCTTGACGCCGATGCGGATGACGCGATGCAGGATGCCGATCAACGGATCGACGTGTTCCTCGGGGAGTTCGTCGTGGACGAGTCTATGGTGTGGCTCCTGGCGAGCTTCGGGGTCCGTGCTCATGGCATTTCTCCTGGCCGATCTGCATCGCACTTTGCCATTATGCTTGTTAATCAGCCAAGAAAAACGCCACGGTGACCCCCACCGTGGCGAGCGATTCCAGTCCTCCCTGGGCATCGTCCTGATGCCGATTTCCTTGAGGGGCGTCCTGCCCCTTGGCGTCCCTGGCAACGATAATGGCAGTGTCCCTTGCCCCCGTCCCATCCTCGGACATGTGCACTATCACGCATCGAGATGACAGTGGTGTGTCGCGTAAATGACGTTTCGTTGACGATGGGTCACGTGTCGCGAATGCCGTCTTCCAGCGAACTCAACAGGCCGCGCAGCAACGAAATGTCACGTCGGGTCGGTTGGGCGCGGTCGAACAGGGCACGCAACTGTTCCTCGGTGCGGGCATGGGGCTGGGTGATGAAACCGCTGGCATGCATGACCCGCGAGAGGTGCTCATGGAAGTGATCGATCTGCTGGCGGGTCGGCAAGGGCGCTGAGGCATGCCGGGGCGCCTGATAATCGCTGTCGGGACGACGCCGCCAGGCACCGAAGGTCTCGTAGGCCAGCACCTGCACGGCCTGGGACAGGTTGAGCACGCCATAGTCCGGGTTGGCAGGGATGCTGACCTGGTGGCTGCAGTCGCGGATCTCGTCGTTGGTCAGGCCGAAGCGTTCGCGTCCGAAGACCAGGGCAACGGGCGCTTCGCTGGCATTGTCGACCAGGCTTGTGGCCATCTCCGACGGCTCGTCGTAGTGGGGCAGGGGATAACTGCGCAGTCGGGCACTGGCGCCGACCACCTGCACGCAGTCGGTCACTGCCTCGGCCAGCGACGAGACGACGGTGGCGTTGTTGACGACATCCTCGGCTCCGGCAGCAAGCCGGGAGGCCTCGGGGTCGGGATAGCAGCGCGGGTTGACCAGCACCAGGTCGGTGAGGCCCATGGTCTTCATGGCCCGCGCCGAGGCGCCGATGTTACCGGGATGATAGGTCTGAACGAGAACGATGCGGATGTTCGACAGCATAGACAAAGGAGGCAAGAGGTAAGGGGAAAGAGAAGCGAGCGACGGGCCGGATGCTCCGTATGGGCAGGAATTCTACATGGTCCTTCTGACTTCTTCTCTGCTCGCATAAAAGAAACCCCCGCCGGTTTCCCGGCGAGGGTCTGTCTCAGGCTGGGCCTGGGAAGGGGGGACGGCTTACATCATGCCGCCCATGCCTCCCATGCCGCCCATGCCACCCATGTCGCCGCCACCGGAGTCTTTCTCGTCCGGATCGTCGGCGATCATGCACTCGGTGGTGATCATCAGGCCGGCGATGGAGCCAGCAGACTGCACGGCGCTGCGAGTGACCTTGGCCGGGTCCAGCACGCCCATTTCGAACAGGTCGCCGAACTCGCCGGTCTGAGCGTTGTAGCCGAAGTTGCCTTCACCGTCCTTGACGCGGTTCAGGATCACGGACGCTTCCTGGCCGGCGTTGGTGACGATCTGGCGCAGCGGGGCTTCCATGGCACGCACGGCGATGGCGATGCCGTGGGTCTGATCCTCGTTCTCGCCCTTGAGGTCGGCGATCTTGGTCAGCACACGGATCAGGGCGGTACCACCGCCGGGCACCACGCCTTCCTCGACGGCGGCGCGAGTGGAGTGAAGGGCGTCCTCGACGCGTGCCTTCTTCTCTTTCATCTCCACTTCGGTGGCGGCACCGACGCGGATCACGGCCACGCCGCCGGCCAGCTTGGCGACGCGCTCCTGGAGCTTCTCACGATCGTAGTCGGAGGAGGTCTCCTCGATCTGGGCACGGATCTGGCTGACGCGAGCCTCGATGTCGCTGTCCTGGCCGGCGCCATCGATGATGGTGGTGTTCTCCTTGGACATGGTCACGCGCTTGGCGGTGCCCAGGTGGTCCAGGGTGGTCTGCTCGAGATCCAGGCCCACTTCCTCGGAGATCACGGTGCCGCCGGTGAGGATGGCGATGTCCTGCAGCATGGCCTTGCGACGATCACCGAAGCCGGGTGCCTTGGCAGCGGCGACCTTGACGATGCCGCGCATGTTGTTCACCACCAGGGTTGCCAGGGCTTCGCCCTCGATGTCCTCGGCGATGATGACCAGCGGCTTGCCTGCCTTGGCCACGGCTTCCAGGGTCGGCAGCAGTTCGCGGATGTTGGAGACCTTCTTGTCCACCAGCAGGATGAACGGGTCTTCCAGTTCCACGGCCATGGTGTCCTGGTTGGTCACGAAGTACGGCGAGAGGTAGCCGCGGTCGAACTGCATGCCTTCCACGACATCCAGCTCGTCGTCGAAGCCACGACCTTCATCGACGGTGATGACGCCTTCCTTGCCGACCTTCTCCATGGCGTCGGCGATGATCTGGCCGATGCGCTTGTCGCCGTTGGCGGAGATGGTGCCGACCTGAGCGATGGCGCTGGAGTCGGTGCACGGCACGGACAGCTCGCCGATTTCCTTGACGGCGGCCTCGACGGCCTGGTCGATGCCGCGCTTCAGGTCCATCGGGTTCATGCCGGCGATGACGCCTTTCAGGCCCTCGGTGACGATGGACTGAGCCAGCACGGTGGCGGTGGTGGTGCCGTCACCGGCGACGTCGGAGGTCTTGGAAGCGACTTCCTTGACCATCTGGGCGCCCATGTTCTCGAACTTGTCCTTGAGTTCGATCTCCTTGGCGACGGAAACGCCGTCCTTGGTCACGGTCGGCGCGCCGAAGGACTTTTCCAGCACCACGTTGCGGCCTTTCGGACCCAGGGTCGCCTTGACGGCGTTGGCCAGGGTGTCGACGCCCTTCGCCATGCGAGTGCGTGCATCACTGGAGAACTTGACTTGTTTCGCTGCCATTTTCGTATGCTTCCTGTGAGTTCGTGAACGTCAGAATTCGAGCGGTGTACGGCGTCGCGGCTCAGCCCTCGACGACGGCCAGGATGTCGGATTCACTCATGATCAGGACTTCTTCGCCGTCGACTTTCTGCTTCTCGACGCCGAAGCCTTCCTTGAAGATCACGGTGTCGCCGACCTTGACGTCGAGCGGACGGACATCGCCGCTTTCCAGAATCCGGCCGTTACCGACGGCGAGCACTTCGCCCCGTGTCGGCTTTTCCTGGGCGCTGCCCGGGAGCACGATGCCGCCTGCGGTCTTTTGCTCTTCTTCAACGCGACGGATGACGACGCGATCGTGCAAGGGACGGATGTTCATTGCTCACGTTCTCCTGATGGTTTGCTGTGCCGGGCGTCGCTGCCACGGCGGTTGACATCATCAACCCGCGGATCGGCCCGCGGGTGAAGGCGGCCTTCGCCTTCCGTGTGAATGACCCCGGCTCGCCGGGGTCGAAGCTCGTTGCTGACGGATAGGTGGGGCTTGCTGAACGGCTTTCAAGTCCCCGGCGACAAAAAAATTCTTCAGCCTCGACGATGTTCGTCGCGACCGATGAAATCCCCTTCCAAGGGGCCTTCGGTGTTGTCGTGGCGACTTGTGCCGTCTGCCTCGCGCTGGCGGGCGTCGGCCTGTTGCCAGTCGGCATCGGCTTCCGTTCGCCAGCTTGCTCCCTGGACATGCAGGTGGCCCATGCGCAGGCCGAGCCAGCCGAGCAGTTTGCCCATCAAGCGACGGGCGTCGGGAATCAAGCACATGAAGCCCAGGGCGTCGGACAGAAAGCCCGGCGCCATCAGCAGGGCGCCGCCGAAGATCAGGGCCGCGCCGGTCAGCAACTCTCCGGAAGGTACCTCGCCTCGTGCCATGCGCTCTTGCGCCCGAGCGAAGGTGGCAACACCCTCGCGGCGGATGAGGTGCAGGCCGATGAAGCCGGTACCCAGTACCAGGACCAGGGTGGTCAGCAGCCCGATCTGACTGCCGACCGAGAACAGCAGGATGAAGTCGAGCAAGGCGAAAAGGGTAAAGATGACAAGAAACGGCATGATGACTCCAGTATGACGGTTGCCCATGACATGGGGGCGGGAGGGGAAAAATCAAGACGGGGTACTGCCAAGGAAGGATGTCGTCGTGCGATGGGCAACGTAGACTCTAGCGTTGTTCACTATCCAGTTATTCATGCCTGGGAGGGCGCGCATGCAACTCGATAACAAGGTCATCGCCATTACCGGTGGTGCCCAGGGGCTGGGGCTGGCCATGGCCGAGCGGCTGGGGCGTCGAGGCGCGAGCCTGGCATTGCTCGACAGGGATGGCGAACGCCTCGACGAGGCGCTTGGCAACCTGGAGCATGCGGGCATCCAGGCCCAGGGCTTCGGGGTCGATGTGGCCGAGGAAGGCTCGGTTCGTGAGGCGTTCTCCGCGATCGAGTCGTCGCTTGGCCCTCTCGACGGGCTGGTCAACAATGCCGGCATCGTTCGCGATGGCATGCTGGTCAAGGTACGGGATGGTCGAGTGGAGACGACCATGTCGCTGTCGCAATGGCAAAGTGTCATCGACGTGAACCTGACGGGCGTCTTTCTTTGCGGGCGTGAAGCGGCGGCTCGAATGATCGAGGCAGGGCGAGCAGGTGTGATCGTCAATATCTCCAGCATCTCCCGAGCAGGCAACCGAGGGCAGAGCAACTATTCGGCCGCCAAGGCCGGAGTGGCGGCGCTGACTGTGACCTGGGCCGGCGAGCTGGCGCGCCATGACATTCGCGTCGGAGGCGTTGCCCCTGGTTTCATCGAGACGGAGATGACCGCCTCGATCCGTGAGGACATGCTCGAACGCATCACCGCCGGGGTGCCCCTGAAGCGGCTGGGGCAACCGGAAGACATCGCCGAGAGCGTGGCCTTCATCTTCGAGAACGATTACTTCACCGGCAGGATTCTGGAGTGCGACGGGGGCTTGCGGCTGTAGGCAGGTGTCGTGGCGACGGCCCTTCGTGCGTCGAGCTTCAGACGCGCCTGGAGCGTCGAGTCGACGCCACCGGCTGGGCCGGCGACGTCATGCGCAGGTGTCAGGATGCACGGGTCAGTATGTCACCTCATCTTTCAAGGCCTCGACGGTCGCCTCGCCGATTCCCTTGACCCGGGTCAGGTCGTCGGCGTTCTCGAAGGGGCCGTTGGCATCGCGGTCCTCGACGATGGCGCTGGCCTTGACCTCGCCGATGCCGGGCAGCTCGGTGAGCAGGGTGGCATCGGCCGTATTGATGTCGATGGGCGCGATGCCGAGGTGCTCCGCCGAGGTTGATGCGGGCTCGGCTGTCGATGCGGGGTCGGTTGTCGACGTGTCGCTGCTGTCCTCGGCCAGTGTGGGCTGCGCGATGCCCAGCAGCAGTGCCAGGCCCAGGCTGGTGGTCAGTCCCTTGATGTCGATATGCATGCCGGCCTCCTTGTGGCGTTCAGGATCAGGAAGGTTGCGGAAAGGCGATATGCCCATGCTTCAAGCTAGTGCCGGCTGGTCGACATCGGCGTAGGCGAAAGTGGAAGCGGCGGCGCGGTGATCGAGGACACGCGGCGCGCGAGATCAGCCAAGTGCGGCGAAGTCCATGGCTGATATACTGTTCCGGATCATCTCACTGTCCAGGAGCCCGCTCGTGTCCACTGCCTCTCCCTTGATCATCGCGCTCGATTACACGTCGCTGGATGCCGCTCTGTGCATGGCTGATCGGCTCGATCCGACGCGTTGCCGGCTCAAGGTCGGCAAGGAGCTGTTCACTCGCAGTGGCCCCGATGTACTGGAGGCGTTGCATGGGCGTGGCTTCGAGGTGTTTCTCGACCTCAAGTTTCACGACATTCCCAATACCGTGGCGGGGGCCGTGCAGGCCGCCGCCGAGCAGGGCGTGTGGATGGTCAATGTGCATGCCGCCGGGGGGCGACGGATGATGGAGGCCGCGCGCGAGCGTCTCGAGCAGCATGCCCTGTCGACCCACCTGATTGCGGTGACGGTGCTGACCAGCATGGAGGAACAGGACCTGGCCGAAGTGGGCATTACGTCCTCGATGGAGCAGCAGGTGACGCGGCTGGCGACTTTGGCGAAGGATTGCGGGTTGGATGGCGTGGTCTGTTCGTCCCAGGAGGCTGAGCGCTTGCGCGAGTCGTGTGGCCCCTCCTTTCTCAAGGTGACACCGGGCATTCGACCGGCTTCGGCAGCGGCCGACGATCAGCGCCGCATCATGACGCCGAGTGCTGCCATGGCGGCGGGAAGCACGCATCTTGTGGTGGGGCGTCCTGTCACCCAGGCCAGCGATCCCATGGCGGCCCTGCTGGCCATCGAGCGTGAGCTCGCCCTGGACTGACGGCGCTATTCCCCTTCGATGCCGGTAATCGGCTTGGTGGTGCCCCAGCTACGACACCGGGGGCACTGCCAATGGAGTTGCTCGCCGCTGAAACCGCAGCGGCGACAGCGATGGCGAGGAAGCGCCTTGAGCAGGGTGCCGGTGTGATGCTGCAAGAGGTCGATGCGTTCATCCTGGGTGGCGGTGTCCTGGCGGTAGAGTCGCATCAGGTAGTCGACGGCACCCAGGCTGGGTTCGCGGTTGAGCTGCCGGGCCACCAACTCGAGCGCGGCATTGGCATCGCCATGATGGCGGCGCAGAGTTTCGGCCAGCAGGATGATCACGCTGGTGTAAGGGGTCTTCTCCAGCAGTGATTCAAGATGCTGGATCAGGCCGGTCTCGTCGTCCAGCAGCCGGTAGGCATGACTCAAGGGTTCCAGCATGGTGGGCACGAAGGCCTTGTCCTGCTCCGGTATGCGGCTCAGCAGGCGGATGGCCTGGCGGTACTGGCCGGTATCCAGGGCCATGTCGGCGAGCAGCAGGTTGGCGCGCACGCAACGTCCATCGGTGGACAGGGCCTGCTTGAGATGGCGACGGGCCAGCACGGGGCTTGCCGAATGGCGCTCCTGGTCGGCCAGCTCGCACAACCAGTGGGCAGCGGCGCGACGAATGTCCTCGTCTTGCCGGACCAGGGAGGGCAGGGCAACGTCGAGGGCGGCTTGCCATTCTCCCTCGCGCTCCAGCAGGTCGACCAGCAGTCGCTTTGCCGACCGGCGTAGCCCATCGCTCTGGGCGTCCTTGACGAGTCCTTGCAGCAGGCGCTCGGCGCGATCCAGCAGCCCCAGGTGGAGGAAGTCGCGGGAAAGTTCCAGCTGGACACGGTCGCCCTGGTCGCCGGAGAGCGTCGGCCGCGCGAGAAGATTCTGGTGGACCTTCACGGCACGGTCGGCCTCGCCGCGACTGCGGAAAAGGTTGCCCAGGGCGATGTGGGTCTCGATGGTGTCGCTGTTGACCTCGAGGGCACCGATGAAGGTCTCGATGGCCCGATCCTGCTGATCGTTGAGCAGGTAGTTGAGCCCCACGAAGTAATCCCGGGCCAGAGTGGGCGACGTTCCCGTCGCGCTGGTGCCTCGGCGTTCGCGGCGGCCCAGCCACCATCCGATGGCGACCGCTGCCAACAACAGGGCTAGCAGCAGAACGTCGGGCATGTCAGGGGAGTTCCTTCATCTCCTGGATACGCAGCCGGTCGAGTTCCTTGCGTTGCTGCTGGTTATGGCGTTGTGCGCGAGTCAGAAGGGCGCGCAGGCGCAGGTAGACGCCACTCATGGCCAGCATGCCGAGCAGCACGCCGATGGCCAGCGAAGCCAGCAGCCAGACGGATAGCGAGGCCTCGGGGAGTTCGACCCAGATCAGGTTGAGGGGCAGGGCCTGCTGGTTATTGACGGCAAACAGGATGCCGACCAGCAACACCGCCAGCAGGATGATGGCCATGATCAGGCCTTTGAGCCAACGCATGTGCTTGTTCCCGTGTCATATGGTTGAGAGTGGTCAGCCGGGCGGAGGCTGGTGTTCAGTAGCCCAGGGCGCGGCTGGCATCGACCTGCTCGCGCAGCTCCTTGCCGGGCTTGAAGTGTGGCACGAACTTGCCGTTCAGCGCGACCGGATCGCCGGTTTTGGGATTGCGCCCGATGCGAGGCTCCCGATAATGCAGCGAGAAGCTGCCGAAACCACGGATCTCCACTCGGCCGCCATCGGCCAGGGTATCGGTGATATCGTCGAGTATCATGCGAACGGCGGTTTCCACATCCTTGACCGATAGCTCCGGTTGTCGCATGGCAATCTGTTCGATCAATTCGGACTTGGTCATCGGCTCTCTCCGTGATGCCCGGCGGGGTCGGCTTGTGCCGAGTGGATTGTTTGCTTCAGCATACTGTGCAATTCTCGATAAAACAACGCACTACAACCTTAGCCACAAGCATCGGCCTTGGCCAGGCGGGAGGGACGCCCTGCGGGTGTGTTCCGGATGGCACCCTGGCAGCGTCCTGGCGAGGGGCATTCCGCTACTGCTCGTGTCGCTGAGCCTCGGGTATACTGATGCAACACTCACTCGATGCAACGAGGCCGACCTTGAACGATGATGCGTCCGCCGCAAGCGCTCAGCGCAAGCGTCTCTACTGGCACTCCCGGCGTGGTATGTGGGAACTCGATCTGCTGCTGGTTCCCTTTCTGGAACAACGTTATGACGAGCTCGATGAGCGGGACCAAGCGGCCTACCGCGCCCTGATCGGCGAGGAGGACCAGGACTTGTTCTTCTGGCTGATGCGCCGCGACTGGCCCGAGGAGCCCGAGCGTCGTCGCATCGTGAAGATGATCGTCGAGCATGCCGAGTCCACCGATAACAGTGCCTATCACGGCCTCTAGACTCTCGTTGGGGCTGCATGCTGCCCTGGGGGCTGGTGTGGTCGGGGCCTTGGGCTGGTGGGCGCCAGCCTGGCTGGCTGTGACAGGAGGACTGGCCGTTGCCGGCATGCTGGCCTGTATCGTGCGAGCCACTCCCCGTGGCGAGCTTCGTCTCTCGCCACGGGATGGCACGCCGCCAACCTGGAGCTGGCGTGACCGCCGTCAGGATGACTGGCGTGATATCGAGCTTCGCTGTGACTATCTCGGCCCGTGGCTGATCGGACTGCGTGGTGAGCAGGGGCGCCTCTGGCTGTGGCCGGACAGTGCGCCCCCGGCCCGCTTGAGGGCGTTGCGCCGAGCCTTGCTGTCGCTTGGTTGATCGCCGCTCGATTGCCCGTCGTTGTGTTGTACTATCCGTTGCCGATAGGTGTTTCCGCAGGCACGTGCAATGCGCTCAGGTGAATGCGCGAGGGTGACGGAGGCGTATCGGCGTGCAGCGGGCAGTCAGGGTTGTGATGCAAGCCGCGTGATTCTCGACGAGCCCTTGCGCTGGACACGGTCAGCCGTGCGAGGCGAAGGGCATGCCAGAGGCTGGCGGCCTCGGCATCCGGGGCCGCTTCGGCCAGATGGGGAGCGAGGCATTCGTGGATCTCGGCCAGCGCGTGGGCGGCTTCGTCCAGGCCGGCGTCGCTGCGCACGATGGCGACCCTGGTACTCATCACGCCACGCATGGCATCACGCAGTTCGCCGATCTGCTCGCGGGAGGGGCGCTGCGTTCCCCAGGAGCGCTCGACCAGCGGCGCCGTGCTGGCGGTCGATCCCTCGGCAAGGCGACGGGCGCAGCCGCGGGCGAAGGCCAGGCACTCCAGCAAGGAGTTGCTGGCCATGCGGTTGGCGCCATGAAGGCCCGTACAGGCGACCTCGCCGATGGCGTAGAGATGGGGAACCGTGGTGGCACCTGCGAGATCGGTGCCGACACCGCCACAGCTATAGTGAGCGGCCGGCACTACCGGGATCGGTTCGCGGGCGAGATCGAGGCCACGTGCGGCACAGTGGGCGTGAATGGTGGGGAAGTGGTGACGAATCGCCTCCTCGCCGAGGTGGCGGATATCCAGCCAGACATGCGCCAGGCCGCTGCGTTGCATTTCCGTGTCGATGGCTCGAGCCACGATATCGCGCGGGGCAAGCTCGGCCCTGGGATCGATGGTGGGCATGAAGCGTTCGCCGTCGGCGCCGAGCAGGTAACCGCCTTCGCCGCGTACCGCTTCGCTGATCAGGAAGGGTGTCCCCTCCGGATCGTAGAGGCAGGTGGGGTGAAACTGCTGGAATTCGAGGTTCATCAACTCTGCGCCGAGCTCGGCGGCCATCATCATGCCTTCGCCGCTGGCAGGGTGAGGGCTGGTGGTATGCCGATAGAGGCCGCTGGCGCCGCCGGTCGCCAGCACGGTGTCCCGGGCCAGCAGGGCATGCAACTGGCCGGTGGCGTCGAGACAGCGGGCGCCCCGGCAATGGCCGGCGGTATCGGCCATCAGCTCGATGGCGCTCAGGTCGTGGCGCACCGTGATGTTGGCGTGTGCGCCGACATGGCGTTCCAGAGTCTCGATCACCGCTCGACCGGTGGCGTCGTCGGCGTGAATGATGCGTCGCGCGCCGTGGCCGCCTTCCCGGGTAAGGTGATAGGGATAGCCGGCCTTCGGGTCTGGGTCGGGAGTGAAGGGGACGCCCAGCGACAGTAGCCATTCGATGGCGGCTGGCCCCTGATCCACGGTGAAGCGTACGGCGGCTTCGTCGCACAGCCCGTCTCCGGCCACCAGCGTGTCGGCAACATGGGCCTCGACATCGTCGCAGGGCGACAGGACCGCGGCGATGCCGCCCTGGGCCCAGCGGCTGGCGCCTCGTGCGTCCGGGCTGGGTTGCAAGAGGGTCACGGCGCGTCGATCGGCGATCTCCAGTGCCAGCGCCAGGCCGGCGGCGCCACCGCCGATGATCAGCACATCATGATGGCTCTCGGTCATCCGACTCTCCTTGATGGGGCGTAGGGGCCTTGTCCCGATGCGGAGCCTCCAGGCCATGGCGCCGGGCGCGCTTGCGTAGACGGCGGCTGGGAAGACGTTCCAGGCCACCGAGCCGTGTGATCAATTCGCCGCTCAAGCGGGCCAATTCGCGATTGAGCCACAGATAGCCGCTGGGACTGAACAGCTTGCGACCGTCCTCTCCGTAGGCATCGCCAGCAAGGGCGGCGTGACGCTGCAGGTCGAAGGGAGCAATGTCGACATCGATCGGCTGGCCGGTGCGGACCTGGAAGGCCAGGGTGCCGAGGTTGCGCGCCAGGGTATGCTGCTGATCGCGCAGTCCATGCATGGCCTCGATGCGTTCATGGCCGGCTCGAGTGTTCCAGTGGGTTTCCAGCAGCAGTTCGATGGTGGACAGCATGCGGCGTTGCAGGGAAATGAGATCATCGAGTTCGCCGCGTCGCAGGCGACGTTCACGATGAATGGCATCGACCAGGCCGCGTTGCTTGGTCAATAGCCCGCTGCAGTGCTTGAGCAGCTCGCGTGTATCGAGATCCGGTGCCGATGTGGCTGACGTATGGGCATGAAACAGTCGTGCCATGCGGTCCAGGTTGTCGGCCAGCATGAAGCGCAGATTGTCGGTCGCCTTGTGAGGCAGTACCAGAATGGTCACGACAATGCCGATCAGGGTGCCCAGCAGGACGTCGAAACTGCGCCACAGGGCGACGGCGAGGTCGTGGGAGCCACCCCCGACCACCAGCAGCAGGGTGATGGTGAACATCAACCCGCCGTAACCGTAGCGTTTACCGAAGGTGATCCAGGTGACGATGACAATACCGAGCAGGCTGCCGATCGGGATCAGCCAGGTCAGGGCGGTGGGCAGCAGGATCAGCAGCAGTCCCCACAGGGCGCCCAGGACGGTGCCGAGCAGGCGCTGCCGCCCCTTGTCGAGCACGCCTCCAATATGGGGGAGGTTGCCCATCACCATCGCCGTGCTGACCAGTGCCCAACCGCTGTGCGGGATGGTGAAGAACTGGATGACGCCATAGGTGATGCAAAGTGCCAGACCAACGCGCATGACGTGGAACATGCGGTGGTGACGATGCGTGAAGTAGGGGTCGCGCAGCCGCGCCAGGATCATGGGGCGGCCACCCTGTCGCACTTCCAGACGGGAGGGATGCGCCGAGCAAGGTGAAAAGCCGTGCGCACGGCCTTTGGCATGGTTGCGTGACGATGCTCAGGGCCGATGAGCGGGGTTGCGCTTGTCATGCAACTCTCTTGTGCAACTTTCTCGAAAATCACAGGATCACGATATAACGTCGGTGAGTCGCGCGTCAGTCTAGCATGGATGCCGACGGACAATCCTCCTCATCGAGGCAAGCCTTTGGCCTCATGACCCCGCATTCTGGAGGCAGTCCCGATAATGGGAAAGAGCGAATTCCTGTCGGGCTCGATCCTGCATCACGCTTGTGTGATAGCGAGGCTGCTCGAATGCCTTTTCTATCAGGAGGCGAGTGGCGGGCGTCTGGTCGAGGCGTTCCAGCAGGTTGTCCTTGGCGCCTCCCTTTTGACGGTTCTGCATGATGTGTGCGGCGACGTCGGACGCTCTCTCGCACTGGCCCGCATGATCCATGCCTTGTCCATTGGCATGCATGCCTGCCCCCAGCACCAGACAAAATGTGCCAATCATCCATGGCTTCATGTCGGTTCCCTGCATTTCCTGTAATCGGACCACGTCGAGCCGTATGGCTTATCGCAGAGTAGCCTGCAAGGGCATCGGGGGAAAGCAATAACCCTGCAATCTCGATGGCGAATCCTGGGTGTCGGGCCGGATTGGTCCGCGCAGCATCGCCATTGCCGGCCCGCTCATCCCGCGATGAGCGGGTTGGACAACACTTCTGTTTATTTCTATAACCTGTTATTCAGGCCCATAGCCTGCTAATGGACCCATGGGATGGGTCGCCGAGAGCGATATCGTCTCGCTCATGCGTATCTGGCCGATATGCGAAGCGTCGAGACGTAGAGCCGATGTCGCAACCGCAGCAATCAGGAGGAACGACCGTGACGAACGATAATCGCAAGCCCACCACGAATGATGCCGGGAACCCCATCGCCAGTGATGAGCACTCGCTGACCGTGGGGCGAGATGGTCCGATAGTGCTCCATGATCACTATCTCATCGAGCAGATGGCGAACTTCAACCGTGAGCGGATCCCCGAGCGTCAACCGCACGCCAAGGGGGGCGGCGCTTTCGGCCACTTCGAGGTCACCTGCGACGTCAGCCAATATACCAAGGCGGCCGTATTCCAGCCGAACACCAGAACGGAAACCTTGATTCGCTTTTCCACCGTGGCTGGTGAGCGGGGCAGCCCGGACACCTGGCGCGATCCGCGAGGTTTCGCACTGAAGTTCTATACCTCGGAAGGCAACTTCGACATCGTAGGGAACAACACGCCGGTATTCTTCCTGCGTGATCCCATGAAGTTCCAGCATTTCATACGCTCACAGAAGCGTCGGGCAGATACCAACTTGCGCGATCATGACATGCAGTGGGACTTCTGGACCTTGTCTCCGGAATCCGCTCACCAGGTGGCCTGGTTGATGGGCGATCGAGGCATCCCCAAGAGCTGGCGCCACATGAATGGCTATTCCAGTCATACCTATATGTGGGTCAATGATGCGGGGGAACGCTTCTGGGTCAAGTACCACTTCAAGACTGATCAAGGCATTGAATGTCTCACCCAGGAAGAAGCTGACCGACTTGCCGGAGAAGATGGCGACTACCATCAGCGTGATCTGTACAACGCGATCGAGCGTGGCGACTATCCCAGTTGGACGCTCTACATGCAGATCATGCCGTTCGAGGATGCCGAAACGTATCGGTTCAATCCGTTCGATCTGACCAAAGTCTGGCCGCATGAGGACTATCCATTGATCGAAGTTGGCCGGCTGACGCTGGATCGCAATCCCACCGATTATCACACCGAGATCGAGCAGGCCGCCTTCGAGCCGAGCAACATGGTGCCGGGGACCGGGTTCAGCCCCGACAAGATGTTGCTGGCGCGAGTGTTCGCCTATGCCGATGCCCATCGAGCCCGCCTGGGAGTGAATTACAAGCAGATTCCGGTCAATGCGCCCAAGGTGCCGGTACATAGTTACAGCAAGGATGGCGCAATGCGGGTTCAGAACGTCTCCGATCCGGTCTATGCCCCCAATTCCAAGGGCGGGCCACAAGCCGACAGCGAGGCGTTCCCGGAATCCGCTACCTGGAGCAACAGCGGTGAGCTCGTGCGTGAGGCCTATACATTGCGCCAGGATGATGACGATTGGGGGCAGGCACATGCACTCGTTCGCCATGTGATGGACGATGCCCAGCGCGATCGGCTGGTTTCCAATGTGGTGGGGCACCTGTCGGGTGGCGTGAGTCAACCTGTGCTGGAGCGTGCCTTCGAGTACTGGCGAAACATCGATCAGGAAGTCGGTGACCGTATCGCCGATGCCTTCAAGAACGCGAATTGACCCATCGGATCGGCCCGTCACCGATACGGTGGCGGGCTTTCCGTACCATCAGACACCTTCCGTGGAGGTGCTATTGGACGAGGACGACAGCAGCGTCACGCTGATGACACGGCATTCAACTGGTATGCCTCAGGAACTTGAAAGCACTACTGACCGCAGGAAGCAGACAGGTGGAATTTGAGGACTGGAGAAAGGTCCTGCCGGTTGGTTGACGGGAGTTTTGTTGCCGAGGCATTCAAGTTACTCTGAATCTTGATAAGTATTAGCTAATTCAGTGTTAATTAAAACATGAATGCCTTCGCTTTTGACAATCTTAAAAAGCCGTTGTTGCTGAAAAATGATGAACTTTTGTTAAATTTCTTGGTGGCTTCCCCTAGATGTCATAGTTTATAGTTTCGTTTTACTGCCTCGTTAATTATTAATTATTGTAAACTTTGTTGACGGCCTGTCCGAAGTTTATAAAATGCCTTCCATAACATCTGGCCGTCCAATAGAAGAGGTTAGTGGACGGCCGCTTCATTCTTATTCCCCTCTTCGCTGACAGTTTAGAACCTCCTCGGTAATGCTTCCGAGAGTGCTTTATTATTGTAAGTTGCTGAAAATAAAAGGCTTCTTCTAGATCACTGACATCCACTGAAGGGATAAAGAAATGGCTGTAATAAACGGTACCCCCGACAGCGACCACATCATCGGTACTCCCGAGGACGACATCATCGAGGGACTCGGTGGCGATGATACCCTGGAGGGGAGAGACGGCAATGACACCCTGAGAGGTGGCGATGGTGGCGATACCCTGTGGGGGGAAGGTGGCGATGACATCCTGGAGGGGGGGAACGGCGGTGATACCCTGCACGGTGGCATCGGCAACGACACCCTGGCAGGTGGCCCCGGCGCGGATACCATGCATGGTGATGCCGGCGATGACATCCTGGAGGGAGGAGATGGCAATGATACCATGCGGGGTGGAGATGGCAGCGACACCCTGAAGGGCGGCAATGGCACGGATGCCGTGCATGGTGGCGCGGGCAACGATCAGCTGATTGCCTCTGGCGATACCGGTGTCGACAAGATCGATTACCTGTATGGCGAAGAGGACAACGACACCATCACGATCATCGCCGATGACATACCGGACGGCAGCACTATCCACGCCTCCGGGGGAGCGGGCAGTGACACCATCATCGTGCAGGGTGAAGGCTACACCATCACCGACAACAATGAAGGTGGCACAGACGGCACGATGACGGTCACGGATGGCAACAAGACCTTCTATGTCGACTATTCCTCCGCCGAGAGCAAGGAAGAGGTCATCTGCTTTGCCGAGGGCACGCTGATCGACACGCCAGCGGGCGAGGTGCCCGTAGAACAGCTCCGAATCGGCGA
>NZ_BDEP01000027.1 GCF_001662305.1 Halomonas caseinilytica | reverse complement strand
TAGATGAAGAGCCATGTATGGCCAATGCAAAAACGCCCCACGAAGGGGCGTTGTGAAAGGTTAATGGTGATTGTGGCGTTTGTGCCTTCGGTACAGTGTGGCGGCGGCAACCCCAAAGATTCCCAGCATGACGATGAGAATAGGGGAAACGCCGATGAAGAACTGCGCCAGGTCACTCATGATTCATCCTCCTCATTGAGCAGGCTCTTCAAAGAGTTAGCGATGAGGGCCGCCATGAAGAAGGTGAATGCCCCCACATATGCGGTGTTGACCTTATCAGGCTGAATTACAGTTCCCAGTAGAGCTGCCACGATACACGCCGCAGCCATCGTGGTTGCCGATCGATCCGCTACATCAAGTGTAGCATGCAACACGGCGTAGAATATTTTCTTTCGATATTTCATGGGCTTACTCCTGTTTGCGTAAACACAGGGGCAAGCCTCCACACGGGAAGCATGCTCCCCGTGTGGGTGGGTTTTCAGTCGCGCTACAGATCAGGCGGCATGAGCCGCTGGATCCTGGTAGCAACGTGAGTGAACCGTGGCGGTCCAGGTGTTGCGATGCACCTGCTTGAACCGCCCGTTCCGGTCCTTGACCTTCACTGGCTGACGGCCCTGGCAGGTCAGCGTCACGCAATCACCTGACGTCAGCTCGTGTTCATCCACCACGCGAGCCAGATCCACGCCCCATAGGGTGTGTTCCTGGTCACGCTGTCGCAGCGTGATGAAGTAGCTCACGCGGTTGCCCGGCTGGTGTTGATATGGCGCCTGGCCCAGGTCGACAATCTCGCCGCCTGTAGGTGTCTCTTCCTTGTTGGCTGATCGTTGGTCAGATTTCCTACGTTTGGCGGACTTGCTGGGCATGATCAAGTAGACGATCAGCAGCAAGATCAGCTGGAAGACCACCAATTCGGGATCCAACAACAAGGTAATCAACTCCAGACCGATAATGGCCAGCACAAGTCGGCCATACGGCATGTTGTAGATGGAACGGATGGCTCTCATGGTGATTCTCCTCTGGATGTGGAACAGATCCATGAGAAACACCACGCCCGTCACGGGAGGGTATCTCCCATGGTGGGCTCAAGGGCCAATCAGGCCGGTTTGGTAGGCAGCCTCCGACCGCGAAAGCGGCACTCGCACACTGGAGGCGCGGCGAGTTTGGGTAAGGGCGTCTCGTTGAGGCCGGTGAGACGGGCCGGGCTGTCCGAAAACAGCGAGCTTGCCTCTCTCATGCTAGTGAGGTGGCGATGACTGTCAAGGCAGTCGAGACGCCATGCAAAAGCCGCCCCGTAGGGCGGCTGACGTGAAAGGCGGCCGGTTTTAGCGGGGCTGAAAGCCCCTGGCCTTCACCGGCATCTCAAGGTCTCGCCATGTCTGTTGGCCGGTTCATCGAGCACGGTGGCAGCCAGGCCGTAAGACGACGCAACGTTGCGCAGCTCGGTGCGCCACAATGGCACCACCTGGTCCGGCGCACTGTCCAGCGCCTCGTCGTGTACCGCTTGGAGCGCGACGATCAACGACCAATGTGTCTCGGGCACGTGGCCATGATCCATCAATTGGTGCCAGTCCTTGCCCTCGATGCTGGCTCCGGGGAGGTCAGGATCGGGAGCAACGTGCTTATCCAGCGCTTGGTACTCCGCTTCGCTCATCAGGCAGCCGGCGGCGCACGCTCGGCCTTTGTCACCACGGTACCGGCAACCGGCGCCGTTAGATGTCATTGAGGGTGCCCCCTGCTTCAGCAAATGCCGGGCAACATGGTCGAAAACCTGCTGGGCCGTGGCCTCGGGCAGTGTGGCCAATGTCAATGTCGTCATGATGGGCACCTCACTCAGCGTTTGCTATCCGGTAGCCATGGGATCGACGTCGGGATGACGTCGAACACGTCTTCGAGCAGTACTGACTGGCCCCAATTGTCGATGGAGACGCAGTGGTGCCCTGCCAGGCTGGTCCAGCGATCATCCAGCAACAGGCCTTTCACTCTGTCGCCGTTGGGTCGCCGGTAAAGGACATGGCACTTGCGGTGACCGTCATAACGTTGATCGAACTCTCTGGGCTCCATTTCACGCCTCCTTGTCTATCAGGTCACGAATGACATAGCCGTGGTCACGCAACACGTTGGCTATCAACACGGGCGAATCGCTATTCCACTCGCGGCCATCGAGGATGGCGTGGATCTTGTCCAGGGAGTCTTCCAAGTTGCTGACGTGCGCCCTGACGGCCGAGAACGGCCCCAGTTCACGCAGAGCATCGGTGATATTGGATGGACGTTGCATGTTGTCTCCTCCAGTTCATCAACGAAGAACGGGGAGACAACACCCCCAACGGGGAAGTATCTCCCCGTGGTGGGTCGTGAGAAAGGGGGCGGCGCCAGTGACGCTCTCCCCACTTCAACTGATTATGGTCGCTCGCCTTGACGTTCCCAGTAGGGATCGTAGGCGAAGGGTATCTCCAGACACGGCCCCTCACCCGTTTCCGAAACGAAGGGGATGACCGTGAATGTCACGCCACGCGCGCGGAACTCCTCGAGGAGCTTTCGCGCCAAACGCGTGTCGCGAACGTAGAGATCGGATTCATGATGGCCGACGACCAGGTCGGCATGACGCATGGCGTCGTAGATAGAGGTGTCCATCAGTGTCTCCCAATGCGCAAGGGAGACACCGCCCGCTGGGGAGATGTCTCCCCAGGCGGGTCAGTGGATTGGAAAGGTTAGAGCGAGGCAGCCGCCGGTGTCTCGAAAGAGCCGGCCGATTCACCGGACTGAGCCGCGGCATAGCCGTTGGGCTGAGTCGGTGCCGGTACCTCTTGCGACGGGGTCGCATTGGCATGGTCAGCTTGTGGCGCCGGTGTGTCAGCGTTGTCGGAAGCCGGGGCTTCGCGCTGATAGACCGTGTCGCCATCGATCTTGATCCACTTCACCAGTAGCAGCCGACCTTTCAGGCTGACACCGGTTTCGCCCTGGCGATCGCCTTTCTTGTACACGAAAGTGTCTGTCCAGAGATCGCCCAGCTTGAAGCCAATAAGGACTTTCCGCTTCATGTCCACGGCTTGCTGGCATTTGCGGACCAGTTTCTGCGCTTCCTGACCGCTCACACGGCAATCGAAACGCGTATAGCTGACGTCGTCCGCCGGCCCGTTTAGGGCGTTGATATCGCAGGCCAGAAACGCTTCAGCGCGTTTCGGGTCCACGGTGCGGACACGGTTGAGATAGCCAACCCCTTCGACATGGAGGTTGAAGAAGGTGGTCTGAGCTTGAGTTGAAGTCGTCATGGTGGTTCTCCTTGAAGCAATAGGCATGCTCGGGAGACCACCTTCCCCATCGGGGAAGTGATTCCCCCGAGTGGGTAGGACGTCATGTAGAGAGCTGCCTCCAACCGCTAGAGCGGCACCCGCATGCTGGAGGCGCGGCGGGTTTGGGTAAGGGCGTCTCGTTGGTGCCGGTGAGACTCACCGGACTGTCCGAAAACAGCACTCATGCACTTCTCATGCTAGCGAGGCAGCACAGGCTGTCAAGCGGCATTGATCTTAGAAGACGAGCCTTTCGAATGGCCGGCCGGTCAGGGCCGTGTAGGCCCCGGTGATCTGGATATTGGCATGCCCCAGGTACTGCTGGACGATCCGCAGATCCACGCCGCTGATGATCAGGTGCACACCGCAAGCGTGACGGAGGGCATGGGGATGCCACTTCACGCCCAAGACCTGTTCGCTGAGCCGGTGCATCATGCGGCGAAAGCCATCGGCGCTGACTGGTGCACCCCGTTCGTTGACGAACACCAGTCCCGAAAAACGCCCGTCTTGTCGCTGATAGCGTTTCAGGGCACGCACCGTACTGCCTTGAAGAGGATGCGTACCATCGAGACTGCCCTTGATGCGGGTAACACGCAGCTCATGCGTGACCAGGTCGATGGCCGACCAACGTAGGACCACCAACTCCGAGACCCTCAGACCATGTTCGAAGGCGAGACGAATCATCAGCGCATCGCGCCGGCCGTGACGTTGGTGACGCATCGCGCCACGCATCAATCGGTGAACCTCATCCCGGGGCAGGTGTTGACAACCTCGTCGGGTGTCATTGGCCATCCGATTTCGAACTGTTCGGGTTTCGGTTAAAAGCCAGGCAGATAAAGTCTGCCAACGGCCTTAGGAGGTGGTGGTGCCTTCACGGTGCGCCTCATCACGCTCGGCCTACCGGACCCAACTCCGCAGGGTTTCGGGCGTGCAGCCGATCTTGGGGGAAATGGCGCCGATGGCCGCCCTTTGGGAGGGGTAGTCGGCTCCGTGGTCGAAGACCATACGGATCGCTTTGTCTTTAAATTCAGGGCTACATCTTTGGTTGCTCATGCCACTTCCTCCTATGCTCCAATCATAGCTTGGAAGTGTCCACTAGACCCGGGGCATTCTACTGATTAAGGCTAATGTGGGCGCGGTTATTGCGGTCGGACCCCGGCCATCCGATTCCTGAGAGGGACACGAGCATGTCAGCAAGACAACAAGTCACGGAACTGCTGAGCAGCGCTGACGTCGAGGTCGGAGGCGAGCGGCCCTGGGATCCCCAGGTCTACGACGAGCGGTTGTACCAGCGCGTTCTGGCCGAGGGGACACTCGGCGCTGGGGAGGCCTACATGGACGGTTGGTGGGACACCGAGCGGCTCGACGAGTTGTTCTTCCAGATGCTCCGGGCCAGCCTGGGCCACAAGGTGCGCACGCCGGCAATGCTCGGGCGGGTATTGCTGAGCTGGATCGGGAATGAGCAGAGTCGAGGGCGCTCGCGGCGGGTCGCGAAGCAGCACTACGATCTTTCGAACCGGCTCTACGAGGCGATGCTCGGGCCGACCATGCAGTACACTTGCGCCTATTACGGCCCCGACGGGGCCGACGCGCCCCTGGACGAGGCCCAGCGTGCGAAGCTGGAGCTCATTGCACGCAAGCTGCACCTGGAACCGGGCATGCGTGTACTCGAGCTGGGCGGAGGGTTCGGCGAGCTGGCCCGGTTTCTGGCTGCGGAGCACGGATGCGTGGTGGACAGCTACAACATCAGCAGCGAGCAGGTGGAGTACGCGAGAGGGCTTTGCGAAGGCCTGCCGGTCGACGTTCGACAGCAGGACTACCGCGAGGCGGCCAATGATTCCCGGCAATACGACCGTGTCCTGAGTGTCGGCCTGATGGAGCACGTCGGGCCGAAGAACTTTCGCGCCTTCTTCGAACTGGTCCGGGCCCGCCTGAAGCCCGGTGGCCTGGCGCTGCTCCACACCATCGGCGGCAACATCAGCCACGGCGGCACTGACCGCTGGATCGCGAAATACATTTTCCCTGGCGGCGTGATCCCGGCCGAGGCTCAGCTCACCCGGGCCAAGGAAGGTCTGTTCGTGCTCGAGGACTGGCACAACTTCGGCCCGGACTACGACCGCACACTGATGGGCTGGGACGACAATTTCGTCGCCGCCTGGCCGGATCTGCAGCAAAGCGAAGGGCTGGACGAGCGCTTCTACCGGATGTGGCGCTATTACCTGTTGAGCTGTGCCGGCGCCTTTCGGGCGCGCCATCTTAATCTCTGGCAGCTCGTGCTCAGCCACGGTGATCTGCCGCGCTATGTGTCAGTCCGATGAGTAAAGCCGCCTGGGACGCCCACCGCGCCCGCGTGGAGGCGATGGCCACGGCGCTGGCCGAGTCCGACGGGCCAGTACGCCTTAGAAAGCCCACCAGCAACTTGTTCAGGCCGCGCGAGGATGCCCGCCGGACCGGGATCGACGTGGGATCGCTCAACCATGTCATCGAGATCGACGTCGAGACCTGCGTCGCCGAGGTCGAGGGCATGACGACCTATGCCGACCTGGTCGATGCAACTCTGCCGCATGGCCTGGCCCCGGCCATTGTGCCGGAACTCAAGAGCATCACGATCGGCGGCGCAACCGCCGGGATCGGCATTGAGTCGGGCGCGTTCCGCTACGGCCTGGTGCACGACATGGTGCAAGAGCTCGACGTCCTGGTCGCCGACGGCCGCGTGTTGACCTGTTCGCGCGAGCAGCGCCCGGAACTGTTTTACGGCTTTCCGAACTCCTACGGTAGCCTCGGTTACACCACGCGGGTCCGCCTCCGCCTGATTCCGGTGCAGCCTTATGTCCGGCTCCAGCACACCCGTTTCCGCGAGCCCGAAGAACTGTTCGCCGCGATCGGCGAGGAATGCGCGCAACCGACATGCGCTTTTCTCGATGGCGTGTACTTCGCCCCCGGAGATTTCGTGCTGACCCGCGCGCATTTCATCGAATCGCTGCCAGCGGGCACCGAGGCCAGCGACTACACCTGGCTCCGCCAGTATTGGCGGAGCCTGCGCGAGCAGCGCGAGGATTATCTGAGCATCCACGACTACCTCTGGCGCTGGGACACCGACTGGTTCTGGTGCAGCAAGAATGTCGGTGCCCATCTCACGCCGGTGCGGCTGCTTCTCGGACGTAAGCGTCTGTCGAGCGTCACTTACCAGAAGATCATGCGCTCCAGCCGGCGCTGGCCGCTGAGCCTGCTCCAGTCCATTCGGCCGCGCACCGAGGCGGTGATCCAGGACGTCGACATCCCGATCGCCAACGCCGCGGCGTTTCTGGAAGATTTCGAGGCCGAAATCGGCATCCACCCAGTGTGGATCTGCCCGTTTGTCGTTCCCGACGCCGGGTTCTCGTTGTTCCAGCTGCGTACCGATACCTCGTACATCAACTTCGGTTTCTGGGACATGGTCCGCTCCAGCGAGCCCGACGGTCACTACAACGCCCGGGTCGAGGAGCTGGTCGCGAAGCACGGCGGCAAGAAGAGCCTGTACTCGCGCAGTACCTACGACGAGACGACGTTCTGGCAGAACTACGACCGCCCGGCCTATGAGGCCCTCAAGCGCGAATGCGACCCCGACGGGCGCTTTCCGGGGCTCTATGAAAAGGCGGTCAAACTGGGCTAAGACCGGTTGTCTCCGTGCGGAAAATGCTTGTCCACCCCTGGCTTGTTGCGCGCAAGGAAATCGAGGGAGACCGGGACGATCGCGATCGACTGTGAATGCTCCGTCGCGCGTCTTGGTTTTCGTGGTCCGACCGCATCAACGTAGTTGGCGCTTTGAACCCCACCCTGGGGCATCGACACCTAGAGCGTGCGTGAATACCAGGCCCTGCCGCGGGCGCTATACCGCCACCCGCTGATCCTGTTCGGCCTGGATCCGGTCTACCTGCTCATGTTGCAGAACCGGGTACCCGTCGGATGCATGCGCGCGGGATGGATGCCGTGAGCACCATGGGTACGAATGCGGCCATTGTGCTGGTCGTCATTGCGATGATGTCGCTGGTGGGGGCGGGAACCTTTCTTCTGGTGCACCTGCCGATCGCGATTCTGGCTTCTTCCATCGGCGTCTGGCTGTTCTATGTTCAGCACCAGTTCGAGAATACGCGTTGGGCGCATAACGAGGAGTGGTCGTTCCACGAAGCGGCGCTCTATGGGAGCTCCTACTATGATCTGCCGGCTCCGTTGCGCTGGATCACAGCGAATATCGGGGTACACCACGCCCATCATCTCGCCAGCCGCATTCCATGCTACCGGTTGCCTGAAGTGCTGACGGATTTCCCCCAGCTTCGCGAGATCAGTCGTCTCACCCTGAAGCAAAGCCTCGAGTGCGCCCAACTTGCCCTGTGGGACGAGGAGCGGCGGCGTCTGGTCCTCTTCGAGCACGCGAACGCGGAGACGCCTCCGGTACGCGCGTGAGCGCATAACTCGACTGAAGAATTAGATCTAACCGCTTCAGGAAACCATGCGTTTGGCAACGAGGCCGTCCATGCTTGTACTCACCGGCGAAACCGACTAATGCCTTTGGATCGCCGAGGTCTACAATCTAGGAGAGGTCTCCACAATCCCTCGCCAGTGGCGCCAGTTCTCTCGTTGACGTCGCTTCACTGCCACGAGTGCTGCGCCGCCCTTGTTCACGCACTCCAGGAGAGATCCAATGTACCTGTCTTACGTGCGAGCGATACTGATTGGCATCGGCCTCTGCACAACTGGGGCCACCCTCGCGGAGACGCCAGCATTTCCGGCGTCGACGGTTCAGGAGGTTGAGGCTGAGGCGCTTTTCCCTCTGGTCCCCAGTAAAAGCACGTTCGAGGTGGTGGACGGAGATGGCGAGGGACGGCAGGTCGTGATGGAACTGAGTTCAGCAGACGGGGAAGGCCGCTGGGAAGTTCGATTTGGCGACTATAACATCCTTCATCTATCCAAGCTCCGGGATGGCAGCGTGCTGCTCACCGGTCTGGACGTGCTCACGCAAGGCCAGACCGTGCAGTACGAGCCGCCCGTGGTGCTGCTACCCAATAGGATCGTGCCCGACAGGACATGGAGCGCCTCTGGCAGGGCTACGGTCGTTAACATAGAGACGCGAGAGGTCGAACACACAGGTGATTACCAGCACCGAGTCATGCCCATCACTCGAGAGCGGTATGTGACTCCGGCGGGTAATTACGAGGGTTTCCTGGTGCCGCTCGAGCAGACCATCGATCTTGAGGCTCAGGCGGTGATCCGGTTGTCGCTCGATCTCGGCTTCTTCCCCGGCAAAGGTCTGGTGAAACGTTCGATGAAGTTCGTCGTCGACAAACCCTTGTTTTTCGGCTCAATCACACGGCGCACAGCAGAGCTCACCCGTTAGGGCCAGGTTTTGGGAGATCAGTGAGGGGGTATCAGCCATTAATCACAGGCTGTAGGGAAGTCTTCTGAAGCACCCGGACGACTGGCTTAGGTTTTCTCGCTCTCCCGTAAGCAGGTGGAAAAAATACCTTCCTGATTACGCATATGGTTCAGCTATTTTCAGGAACCGGTACGGCATCGGTGGGGGCTCACCGTCACCGTGAGAAAGCGCGGAATCATGGTCTTGAGGTCATAGCACCGATTGAAAAGGCTGAGCCCTTGAGCCCGCATTCGACTGAAAGGCGTACCGGGGGGATGAAAAGGAATCTCCCATCATGACGCAAAACCATGATCCCGCCTCCGCCATGCTGGATAGGGACTGGTGGCATACGCTTTGGCCGAACCCTGACAGGGTGGGCAGGGCCTTTGTGATGGTCCGAACCATTGTCCGAGGAGGATCCATGGCTCAAGTACTTCATCAACGCGCCAAGACTACACACGTCATCCGATAAGACATACAGCGATCGCCAGCTTCGGTCGCGGAGCTGAGCCACTAAGGCTGGTTTATGGAGGTAAATTCCTGCCGGAGGCCCTCTAGAATGGACGCATGACCGAAGACGAAATGCAGGAAGTGGTTCGCTCGGCAGAGGGGACGACGCCCTGGAAAAGGTGTACGCGGTCGTCATGGAAACCGACGGATCGTTCAGCATTGTCCCCCGTGGCGAGGACGGAAATGGTTCCAGTCTCATCGGTATCGACAGGCCCCAGCCGTTCCGGGAGTCCACCGATCGATAATTCTCAAATCCTTTTCACCAATCAGGGGAACGAAAACGCTGATTTATCAGTGTTTCCTGATACGTTGGAAAACGTTCAGGATAGCCAGCAGTATTATCGCGCCGATCAGCGATACTATGAAATTCATGATGGTGATGCCCTCGTTGATGGAACCGGAACCGAGCAGCGGCCCGATCAGAAATCCGCCAATCATTGCGCCGACGATGCCGACCACAATGTTGAGGATAATGTCCTGCTGGGCGTTGATGCCCATGATCATGCTCGCGATCCAGCCGACCAGGCCCCCCATGATGAGCCATATGATGATGCCCATGAATTTTTCCTCCAGGTGGTCTTGACGCAAACGGCGCCGGAAGATTGAGCTTACAGCTGTCGTTACACGGTTACTGTGCGCTACCGCACCCTAGAGAATCAGGGGAAATAACGGTGGCCAGCCGACTGGGTGCCGAACAGCTATACGCGCAACTGCACCAACTCATCACCTGTCATTGGGAATTCAGCTGGCCAGTATCTTCCGCATTGTTGAGTTCAACCAGATAACGCAGTCCGCCTATCATTGGTGAGGAAAAATTCGTAAAAAAGCAACCGATTACCAAGAAGCAGCTGCACGAGTTGTGGTATCATGCGCTCGAGATGGAACGGATGGCTTCATATCTGGATCGCAACGTACGGCGCTGATCACGATCGCAGGGTAGGCCCTTTCCGGTGGTTGCCGAATGCACACTCCTGACAGGCTTAGACGTCCTTATAATCCTGAAGACCGGTCAGACATTTGCCTCCCTAAAGCTCACCAAACGGTGCTTCTTCTCATCCCACAGGGCCAGACGCACAGATGCGAGGCTCTGCCATAGGGTGAGGCGGCCGATACCACGTAGCTCGGGATGATCGCGCAGCACATCGGGCAGGCGGTAGAAGGGAATGCGGCTGCATAGGTGATGGACATGGTGCACCCCGATGTTAGCGGAGAACCAACGTAAGATGCCGGGTAGGTCATAGTGCGAGCTACCGTACAGCGCCGCTTCCTGGAAGGTCCAGTCAGGGTCATGCTCCCAAAAGGTGTCTTCGAACTGGTGCTGGACATAGAAGAGCCAGACACCGATCGTTCCGGCGAGCAGCGTGATGGGCAGTTGCACGAGCAGGAAGGGGCCGATGCCGACCAGCCAGATCATGGCGGCAACGAGGACCAGAATGGCCGCATTGGTCGCCATGGTACTCAGCCAAGGCATCCAGCCTGCGCGCATGAAGCCTACCGGCAATCGATTGTCGAGCAGGAATATGTACGCGGGGCCGAGAGCGAAGAGGACGAGGGGATGACGATAGAGGCGGTAACGCAGCCTCTCTTTGCGAGGCAGGGCGCAAAACTCCTCGACCGTCAGGGTGTCGATGCCACCGATACGCGGGCGGTCGAGATTACCGGAGTGGGCATGATGGAGCCGGTGGGTATGGCGCCAGAAATCAAAGGGAGTCAGGGTCAGCACGCCGATCGCCCGTCCGACCCAGTCATTGGCACGCTTTGAAGGGAAGAAGGCGCCATGGCTGCAGTCATGCTGGATCATGAACAGGCGAACGAGAAAGCCTGCGGCGGGCAGGGTGAGTATCAGGCCAAGCCAGTGGCCAGCGCTCAGCGCTGCCCAGGAGAGGGTCCAGAGCAAGCCGAAAGGAATCAGCGTGATCAACAACTCGACGAGGCTACGAGTGATACGTGGCGTGCGGTAGCCTCCCAGAACACGTATGAGGTTACGCGGTTCGTGGGTGAGGTCGTTTTTCTGCCGTGGGGTTTCCATTTTCAGGCTCCTGTCCGGTCCAGTAAGCCCTACCGAGATCTGCGGCCTTCGGCGGGGGCGTGTATGGAAGTTCGGGGGCACGTCAAGGATGCGCCGAGAGATGGTGAGGTGTATGTGCGCTTGCGTACATTGATAATTCAGTGCCGAGAAGGAATCCACCCCGCCGAATTCGTTGATGCCTTCGATTCTTCTCGAAACAGAATATGGGGTAAGCTCTGTCTGAAAAAACGACAGCGATCATGTGTTCGTTACCGCACCGACAAATCATTATCTTATGCCTACTATAAAATGGTATTCCCGAAATTAGGGATCTGCACTATAGACCCTTATGGGGCCGGCAGACTGTCATAAAAGAGAGGGTAACTAACCATGAAGAAACTAACCACATTGATTCTTTACGCCGCTATTGCCTCGCCCTTTGCACTGAGCACGGTCGCAGTTGCGGAGAACCAAGACAACATGCAGGCAGACGAAAAGCAGTCTTCCGGCATGCAAGATGCTAACCAGAAGAATGCTAGTGAGCAGCGTACCAACGAGCCACAATTTAGCAGTAAGCCCTCGAGTGCGTTCTACGCTACTGATGTCATCGGAAGTAACGTCAAGCACCGCCAATCAAATGAGGGTATTGGCGAAGTCAAGGATCTAATCATCGAAAAAGATGGCCGTATCATTGGCGTTGTGGTGACGACTAGTGGCTTCTTGGGACTCGGTGGACAGGACACTGGATTAGGATGGGATCACATAGAGCACAGCATGGAAGATGAAGAATCCGTGTTCTACACGGATATGGAAGAGGAAGCGTTGCGCAACTCACCCAAGTTCGAGCGCGATTGATCCAAGCTGTAGAGAACGGGGGCACACCGTGCCCTCGTTTTTTGGGTAACATCCTCGAAAGCTGTATGTCGATCTCAAGCTACAAGCGAAATTCTGCTATTGAAGGGTGCTCGGGTCGGTGATGATCCGACGGTAGAGATTTAGATCAGAGGCATAGCAGTCACAAGAGGCCTCGATCAGCCCTGCCCGGTCCAGCACCGTAATGTCTCCACGGTGATAGCAGATCAGCCGACGCCTCTGAAGCGCCATGGCGGCCAGGGTGATGCCGGCACGACGAACCCCCAGCATCATGGCCAGGAACTCATGGGTAAGATGCAGCTGATCCGAGTGTGCACGATCCTGAGTCATCAAAAGCCAACGCGCGAGACGGGCCTCGACCTGATGAAAGTGGGTACATGCCGCCACTCGGGATAACTGGTGCATCAGCACATAGAAATAGCGTCCCAGCAGAATCTGGAGTGCAGGACTCTGCGTCAGGTGACGGCCAAAGACCGCCGCCGGCATGCGAAGTGCTGGCCCCGTTCCCTGCACTAGGGCGCGCAAGGGCGACTCCTCGAGCCCCAGGATCAAGGGCATCCCCAGCATACCTTCATTGCCGACCATCGCTACTTCCAGCCGCTCCCTGCCACTCAAATCGGCGATCAGGGAAATGAAACTATCGAGAGGAAAGTGGACATGCAGGATCTGCTCTCCGGGCTCGGAGATCACTTCACCGAACGCCAGGTCGGTGGCATCGCAGTCAGCAAGGAAAGATGCCCTGACCTGGCGCGGCAAGCTGTCGATAAGGTGGTTGGTCATCGTGCTTGAGGGAGAAGGTTTCATGTGCACGCTCCAAGAAAGTATCGGCAAATCGGCACATGGTTGGCAATCACCGACAAGCCGCTAAGCGAACATTGGCATGTCCATCATCATGCCGTCGGTGCGTCAGGAAACATACACAGAATACGCCCTCGAGCACCATACCGCTCCGCGAGGCACATGGCCCTTCACAAACCTGGGCGATGATAGCTCAGCAGTCGATTGTACTCCTTCTTGACGACCCCATAGCACTCACAGACCCGCGCTTCTAGGCCGGGCCTGTCCAGAATACTAATGCGCCCACGATGGTAGGAAATCAGACCGGCCCTCTGCAGCTTACCGGCCGACTCGGTGACGCCCTCTCGACGGACGCCAAGCATGTTGGCGATCAGTTCCTGGGTCATGACCAGCTCATTGGTCGGCAAACGATCCAGGCTCAGCAACAGCCAGCGACACAGCTGCTGATCCAGGCTGTGATGCCGGTTGCATACCGCGGTCTGTGCCATTTGAGTAAGCAATGCCTGGGTGTAACGCAGCAGCAGTCCCTGAAGGGGGCCCGCACGATAGAACTCGTCCTTCAGCAGCTGCCCCTTGAGGCGATAGGCGGTGCCAGCACTCTGCACGATGGCTCGGCTTGGTGTGGTTTCGCCACCCATGAACAGCGAGATACCGACGATTCCCTCGCCACCGACGACACCAATTTCTGTCGAATCACCATCTTCCATCACACACAGCAGCGATACGATGCAATCCGTCGGGAAATAGACATGTCGCATCATCTGTCCGGACTCGACCAGCGAATCTCCCAGCTTCAACTCGATCCTTTCCAAGTTGTCCGCCAACCGTTTATATTCATCCAGCGCTAGAGCCGCCAGCAAGTGATTCTGACGTGGATCATGTTGCAGGGACATGAAAGAAACTCCTGTACATATATCGGTCAAGCTACTCCAAAAAGGGTTACGAAAAGTGGACGAGTCTGGTGGTGGCCGACGATACCAGGCTACCACTGGATAGTATTGCCAAACTTTCCACCCGATCACGACAAGAGACAAACAACAGGCCGTTCTGTAGTGCAAGGCTGTCGATAACTCATTGAACCCCATGGATAAATGCTGACTCAGACACCGCTCGCCGCACTACCCAGCATGCCGGATAGTGCAGGAATCGAAGATCGATGCTGTGTACGTTAGCGTACGGAAGCGTCTTTGGCACGTTCCGGCTACGAGTAGCACGCCGTACTGTTATCGCGTGTCGCTGGACCCCGAGCAGTTGGAGCAGGAAGTGGATTGTCTCGGCGGCCTATGGCCTGACTTCAATCTCGCGTTCTGGACCGATGGAGTCACGCAACGACGTCCGCTGCGTCAGCTGTCCAGCTGGCACCTTGCGCTGTCACTGGCAGCGGGAGTCATATCGGGCATCATGACCTCGAGGACGAGGCGTCAGTTGGTCGAGATGTGTCGGTTGGAGAAGTCTGAGGGCCGCAAGGTCTTGGTCTACTCCACCCATACCGGCAAGCGTGACACGACGAGCAGACAGGGTTGCGATCGAGCGTCGACACTAGCTGTCGCGAGGACTGGATCGCGGATCAGGTAGAGAAAGGCATCAATGTCCTGATCAGCAATCCCGAGTTGGTGAAGACAGGCTTGGATCCTCTCGACTTCCCGACGATCACGTACCGACGGGATAGGCTGACAGCGCCTTGGCGGCTTCCTGGAGCAGGTGGTCGACTTGATCGAGCTCGTAGATCCCCCATTGGTCGGCCAGCATCGGACTGATCGCGACACAATCCCGATACAGGCGGGAGGACAGACGAACTTCATGGTCGCCGAAGCCTTGCTTCCGGGACGTCAGCGTTACATCGACTGAATGCATGGTGGGTCTCCTCTGGATGCGGAAAGGGATCCATGAGAAACACCACGCCCGTCATGGGAGAGTGTCTCCCATGGCGGGTTAATAAGGCCGTTGAGGCCTGGCTGGTAGGGTGCCTCCGACCGCTGGAGCGGCACTCGCTTGCGGGAGGCGTGGCGAGTTTGGGTAAGGGCGTCTCGTTGGGGCCGGTGAGACCATCCAGGCTGTCCGAAAACAGCACTCATGCACTTCTCATGCTAGCGAGGCAGCACAGGCTGTCATGCGGCATTGATCTTAGAAGACGAGCCTTTCGAACGGCCGGCCGGTCAGGGCAGTGTAGGCCACGGTGTTCTGGATATTGGCATGCCCGAGGTACTGCTGGACGATCCGCAGATCCACTCCGCTGTTGATCAGGTGCACACCGCAAGCGTGACGAAGGGCATGAGGATGCCACTTCACGCCCAGGACCTGTTCACTGAGCCGGTGGAGCATGCGGCGAAAACCATCGACGCTGACTGGTGCCCCCCGTTCGTTGACGAACACCAGTCCGGAAGAACGCCCGTTTTGTCGCTGATATCGCTTCAGGGCTCTCACCGTGGCGCCTTGCAGGGGATGCGTGCCATCGAGACTGCCTTTGATACGGGTGACATGTAGCTCATGCGTGACCAGGTCGATGGCCGACCAACGCAGGGCCACCAGCTCTGACACCCGCAGGCCATGTTCGTAGGCGAGACGAATCATCAGTGCATCGCGCCGGCCGTGACGTTGGTGACGCATTGCGCCGCGCATCAACCGGTGAACCTCATCCCGGGTCAGGTGTTGACGACCTCGTCGGGTGTCATTGGCCATCCGATTTCGAACTGTCCGGGTTTCAGTGGTTGGGAGGTCATCGACCGCTGATATCGACCCCGCGTCTGACATGGCCTGTATGCCTCCTGTTCGGTAGAACTGTCCGGTTTTCGGTTGGAAGGCAGACAGTTGTCGTCTGGTGGTGGAAAACGTTACCGGTTCGCGACCCTTGTCTCCCCGACCCCAAGGGTACTGTACCAGCGGGCTTCTTCCTGCTGTCGCTTTTCGATCGCGGCCGCTTCGGCCTGTTCGGAAGTGGCAAATCGCGATTTCGGGGTGCCGTAGCTGAAATGCTGACTGCGCTTGTGCGATCGTCCGTCGGGTCGTCGTTCGTACCAGGTGGCGGTCCAGACGGTCGTGCCGTTGGGCCGCTCGTAGTGGAAAACGCCCGTGATGGGACCTGCAGGCGTCGTGCGATGCTTGGCAACCGAGCGCTTTGTCACGTGGAGCAGATCCGCCCAGCGCTGTTCGCCCCAGATCTCGGGGCCGCGCTGGTCCCGGTATTCCAGGCAGCGCAGGAAGGTGTCGTACTCGGACGGCTGACGGGCAATCGATCGAGACTCCGGCTGGCCGGAAGGGCGCGGGATACGCACGACGGGGTTGTCGTGACTATGTGGCCACGATACGTACTTGGTGTTCTCCCAAAGCTGTGGCAGTTGTAGCTTGTCGTGCACGAGGGCCTGTCCCAGATTGTCCAACCTATTGTACTCGTCTGAAGTGCAGCATGACCGAAACTGTCACTTCCAGGATCGAGAGAGGGAATCATTCAGTTCCGCCCCCTTCGCGGAATGTGACAACCTGCTGCCCGTGAGATTCACTCCCCCCCAATCTGCATGTAGTCCATAAAGTCGTCTGTTGCATACCTTATATCGCAATTCGCATCAAACTTTTCATTGATCCTGAAGAGGAACATTTTGTTGGCTTGTTCTGGTGACGTTGGAAAGAAGGCTCCACCCGGTTCACTGTGCATGAAAAAGTCTCCAAGCTTCGCCCCGCAGTGCTGGCAGTGATTCATGAAGTATCGGGATCCAGCCGTTTTGCTGTATGCCAACTTGAAGGTCTCAGTGAACCGATGCATCTGTTTCACTACCCGAGGAGAGAGACTATGAACGTTCGACACCGTGCCCCGATGGCCGTGGCTTTTCCATTCGCCTAACCCCCTGGTGAGCGTGAATTCCTCTTCGTCGTCCTCAATATACTGAAACTCTTCGTGCTCCTCAGGAAGCTTGAATGAAAATACACGTGTCAGGGCATTGCATTTCCAGCAATCGGATAACGACTCCATCACGTAGTAGTAGGGCGATCTGACAAGAAACTCAGGCTCGTGTTCTAGCTCGAAGTCATTGGGTATCGGCAACCACCGTGCCAGCTGGCCGACTTCAGCCCCATCAGGGATATACCAGGTCTTCGCCTGCGGATCCCATCGCGCGCCGAGCGACTTTGCTTCATCCTTTTGAGAATACGGGACATCTAGATCAATTCTTGCCATCAATAAAATCCATATCCATTTATTTCCGAATCGAAAGATCATCCTGGCGGCGCCCAGAGTCGGATGAAACTACACGATGCGGTAAGAAGTGAGCGGTTCCGTGGACTGTCCAGGATACCAACAAATATCCGACTGAACTCGTCCGGCGGCAGATTCAGCCGCCTTATTCGAACGCATTATGGATGAGCACATAAAGCGCTTCGACAAAATTCACGATGGTTGTCGTCGTGCATATCGGTTCCGGCATATATAGGCACACATCTCTGCGAAAGACCTTGAGGAGGGGCACCGGGTAGGTGCGAGAGTTCAGGGGCCTTGACGTAATCTTCAGACGTTACAAGTCGGCGTAGACGGGCCATGGTAGGCCTCCCGTCTCATTGACGCGGTTGAGGCGACTGTCGCTGCCATTGCTGAGAAGTGGCTTTGCGGGAATCTGTTCCCCCGGATGCTCTGGCGCGTTCCTGCAGCCGATTGAGCAGATGAGTCGATAAGGCCTGACGATCCAACGGCGGATGGACCTCAATGTAGTGGATCCCCGCCTTCTCCAGGGCAATCTTCTTGATCCCATCGCGTAGCCCGGTGTCACTGCTCAAGTTGTGACCCGATCCTTGATATTCCACTGCGGCGACGGGATTGCCATAACGATCGGTGACGAGCACATCGACACGTTTGCTGTTGATGGCTCGATACGCCTCATCATCCGCCGTAGAGAGCACCTCGCAAAGACCCGATGGCCCGCTTGCATCGCCCTGGCGGCCCGTTCGGTGGCCTGAAAGACCTGGTGTTCTTCCCGATTCATCAGGCGGCGAGGCCGGTACGAGGCGAGTGCCGCCTGTGATAGCTGGTCTTTTTGCCACGCGAGAGGATCAGGAGTAGTCGGGGGTAGCTCAGTCCGGCGCTCCTGCTGTGTTGGCCACGGCGTTTGATCGGCAGGGGGCCGTAGCGATGTGGGCGTCCTCCGTCGCTTTGAACGCAGGTACGCGATGACCGCGACAGCGAGAACCAGATAGAAGAGAATTTCCATGGCATCCTTGCTCCGTTTGACTTCGATGCGGCCCCATCCCTGGGGCCGTAACTGGTTAGGCTAGCACCTACCGTGGAGCGCGTGCACCACGCGGTGCTGGCTGAGGTGGACAGCCCCCGGGCGTTCAGCTGGAAGCGCTATCCCTTTCCCCATCTTCCCTTTGGCCCTTTCGCCCTTTGGGGTTGCCACCCTCTATCCTATACGGGTAAGCCCCTTCCCCTTGGGGGCGCCATTCCCTTGTCTGCCATTTTACCCTTTGCGGTTGCCATTTGAGTTCGACGCTCAGTAGGCTGCCAATGCGGGCGGTCGTCGCCCGGCTTTCGCCAATGACGCTGGAGAGGGACTACCCATGAACAAGTCGGAACTCGTGAAACAGATCGCTGACACCGCGGAACTGTCCCAGGCGCAAGCAGAACGCTGCCTGACCGCCTTCACGGACGCCGTGGCCAAGACGCTGTCCCAGGGAGACAAGCTCACCCTCCTCGGCTTCGGGACCTTCGAGACACGCGAACGGGCGGCCCGTACCGGGCGCAATCCGCAGACCGGCGAGGAGATGACAATCCCTGCCGCCAAGGTGCCTGCCTTCAAGGCTGGCCAGGGGCTCAAGGATGCTGTACGGGGTTGATCGACTTTGATGCTCCGCAATGATCAGTAGTGCGAGATTGCCTGCCACCCTACCAGGCAGATCTCGCCATACTGCTTGAGGAATGCGCGCTTTCTTTCAATAGGATGGAACAGGACACACGGCCTGAGAGCCCTGCAGACGCATCTTGTCGACTGAAGCCCCGAAGCATGATGTACTACCAGGTGCAGCCAAAGTGGGTGGGTGAATGCTGGATAGTCTTACGTTCCATTGCCAACGGATTCCCCAAATCCCCACTATTGAGGAGCATGTATAGATGACTGTCCCAGATCGACCCAAGCTGTACCATATTGTCCACCATGATCGCCTACGCTCAATTCTGGGCAGTAACGGGTTAATCTGTGATTCAATTATGGCTAATCAGCCTGGGGTCGGAACGACCGTTGGCATGTCTACCATCAAGCAAAGACGCTTAAATGAGCTCACTCTGGATAGCCACCCTGGGCTCTATGTCGGCGAGTGTGTACCATTTTATTTCTGCCCTCGCTCTATTATGTTATTCGTGCTTCATAAGGCAAATCATCCTGAATTAAATTGGGTCATCATCTAATGTAGTGGGTGCTGGTTCCAACTGGCCTTCAGTTCTTCCACCATAGTTCCTGTCATGATCACACTATGATGGGAAGACCATGCACCAGAACCCGCTATACGAACGTATCCTCGGCCTTTCCACTCCATGGTTCGTCAGCCATGTGGACCTTGAT
>NZ_BDEP01000026.1 GCF_001662305.1 Halomonas caseinilytica | reverse complement strand
GGCGGCGGGCTGGAAATGACACCTAACCCACTGAAATAGATGAAGAGCCATGGGTGGCCAGGTGTGGCTTTCTTTACCCTATGGCGCCTCTTGCCTCCCTGCGATACGCTGATCAGAGAGCCGCCAACCAAGGCGGCCGGCTAACAATACGCAAGGGAGGCTCTACCATGGAGCTGAAGGAAAAACTTTCTGGAATCGCTCGCCGCGGGCAAGAGCAAGCTGGCCACATCAATAATGAGGAGGCGACCAAGACGGCGCTAGTGCTGCCATTCATTGGGGCTCTAGGGTACGACCCTTTCGACACACGAGAGGTGGTTCCCGAGTTTACCGCCGATGTTGGCACCAAGAAAGGGGAGAAGGTCGATTTTGCGATAAGGACTGATGGGGCGCTCTCAATCTTGGTTGAGTGCAAGCCTATTGGTACAGATTTGTCGAACGTTCAGTACAGCCAGTTGTATAGATACTTTGCTTGTACTGATGCAAAATTTGCTATTCTTACGAATGGTTTTGAGTACAGGTTTTATTCAGATCTGGATTCAGAAAATAAGCTAGATAATCGCCCTTTTTTTACGTTTAATCTTGGTGAGTTAAGCGATCAAGATATCGATGAGCTTAAGAAGTTTTCTAAGCCGAATTTCGATATCGACTCTATTCTTGGTACAGCGAACCGCCTGAAGTACACAAATTTGGCTAAGCAGGCTATAGATTCAGTCTTCCATGAGGCACCCGAAGAATTTATAAAATTCATCGTCAGTCAGATATACGATGGCAGACAGACACGCCAAGTGGTTGAGGACTTTACCCCTATCATTAAGGATGCCTGCAGGCTATATATTCAAGAGCAAGTGGCTCAACGACTGCGAGGTGCTCTGGCTAGCAATGCCGGCGGGGATGCATCGGAAGCCGAAGAGGAGCCCCAGGGGCGAGAAGACGAAAAAGATGATGATGGCATTGTCACCACCCAAGAGGAGATTGATGCCTATAACATTGTTAGGTCTATTCTTTCCGAGAGCGCTGATATCAGCCGAATCGTCATGAGGGACGCCAAAACATATTGCGCTATCCTGCTGGACGACAATAACCGGAAACCAATTTGCCGCCTTCACTTCAATTCCAAAAGTGTGAAGCGCGTTGGCTTCTTTACTGAGAAGAATGAAGAAAGGTTCGACATACAGGGTGTTGCTGATATATTTCAATATCGTGATAGGCTTAAATCGACCTTGAGTGAATATCTAGATTGAAGTCTTGTGCTTCACGTTATGTGCCATTGTTGCCACGCTGCAATTATGGCCATTATAAGTATGGTGTAACGGAGGATGCATGGGACGTTGGGTTTTTCTGGTACTGGCAGCGTTTGCGCTGGCGGGGTGTAGCGACAGTGATGCAGATTCAGGGCAGGGTGAGCAGGTGGCGCCCGACCTAAGCAACGTCATCTGGCAAGGATATGACCGCGAGTCATTCCCCGACCTGTATCAAGCGGTGGGCGCTGATGCGTTTGCCCGGATCAATGATGGGGTTCTTCAAGCGGCTGAGACAGTCGCGAGAAAGGGGATGTGTGGTGAGGTGGTAGATGCCGCCCCATCGAGCAGCCGGAGCACTGCCGGCAGCTTGGTGTTTTATGTGGACTGCGCCGACCAGTCTCGCTTCTACATCAGTGAGGCGGATATAGAAGCTGGGTTCAGCTCCGAAGACAAGCAGCCTGGAGACGGTGAAGGCAACGCGACGCAAGATCAGATCAATGGCTGCCGAGACATGATTCGAGATGAATTCTCGAAAGCGGCAGACTTGGACATTCACACCATCTCCGGTACCGGCAGTGAAGTGACGGACTCAAACGTTGTGCGAGTTCAGCAGGACTTCACCGTGACCAACGGCATTGGTGACGAGTCGGATAAAACAGCGATCTGTCGATTCCAGGGGCAGCGCACCGTGGGGAACATGTCGCTCCACTGATCGCCAAGCAAAGCAACCAATTATGTAGCCCGGCCAAGCGTCGGGCTTTTTTGTGCCCGGAGGAAACGTGTCGGAATCAGTCGGCTCCATCTACTACACGGTCGATGCCCAGACCCAAAGGCTACTGCAGGCCGAGCGGCAGGTAGACCGCTCCACTCGTCGCATGGAGCAGGGATTCGACCGGACAGATGACAGCGTCAACAACCTGAACGACTCTCTGGGACAACTGAAAACTCTCGTTACTGCTGTGGCAAGTGCCATGGCGGTGCAGCAGGTCGTCCGGTATTCCGACGCCTGGACCAGCGTGCAGAACCGCCTGCGCATCGTCACCGATGGACATGCCGAGCTTGAGCATGTCACCGAACGTCTCATGCGGGTGGCAAACGAGAGCCGGGCCAGCATTGGCGCTACAGCAGAGCTCTACTCCCGACTATGGCGCTCCACCCGGACACTAGGAACGTCGCAAGAAGAGCTGATCAAGCTCACTGACACTATCAACAAGGGCTTTGCTGCCTCGGGGGCGTCGGCCCAAGAAGCCGAGAACGCGATTCGCCAGCTATCCCAAGGGCTGGCCTCCGGCGCACTGCGTGGCGAAGAGTTCAACGCGGTCAGCGAGCAGGCGCCGATCATCATGCGAGCGGTCATGCAGGAGACCGGCAAGGCTCGCGGAGAGCTGCGCGACTTCGCCGCTGAGGGTGGCATTACCTCCGACCTGCTGATCCGGGCCGTCCAGAACTTCTCTGGAACGATCAATGATGAGTTTGGCCAGACGATGGCCACGTTCTCGCAGAACTGGGTCAAAGCCGCCAACAACCTGACCCAGTTCATAGGCGAGTCAGGCGCGGTAACCACGGTGGTGCGGGAGTCCGGTGAAGCCCTAGTAATTCTCTCCGACAACATTGATGCCGTAGCCCAGGTGGCGGCCATGGCGGCGTCTGTAGTCGGCGGCCGGCTCCTGCAATCCATACAGGCCACCACTGCTGAGTACGTGAAGAAGGCGGCTGCCAACCTTGCTGACGCCAAAGCTGAAGCAACTGCCGCCCAGCAGGTCGTCCGGCGCACGGCAGCCGAGAGAACTGCGGCCATGGCGCTACTGGCAAGTGCCAAGACTGAGGAGCAGGCCACCCGAGGCACGTCAGCGCATGCGTTCGCCCTGCAGCAACTGAGCGTGGCTCGTGTTCGTGCTACCGAGGCAGCCGGAGCGCATACGGCAGCTACCAATGCCGCCACTGCGGCTATGAGTAGAGCCACAGTTGCCGCCCGGGGCATGGCGGCGGCCAGTCGAATGGCGAAAGGCGCTCTGGCGCTGATTGGCGGCCCGATGGGGGTGGCGGTCATCGCTGCTGCCGGCCTGGCCATGTACCACGACGAGCTGGATGAGATGCTCGCCCCGTCACGCCGGGCCGAGAAGGCGGTTGACGACCTTACCGAGTCTATCGATCGCAACAGCCGTGCAGCGCTTGAGAACGGCATCGCCAAATACAAGGCGCAGCTCGCCGATCTGGAAACGCAGGCTGAGGATGCTCGTACCGAGATCGACAAGATCAATGACGAGAACAACACGCCTGGGCCGTTCCGCAAGTCCATGGTTATGGGACCGGGCGCCGACGAACGTCGGGCGGAATACGAGAAGCTCGACGAGCTTGGAGTACAGATCCAGGCCCGAAAGGACGGCATCGAGAGCCTGCAGGAGTCACTGGATAACCTGGGTGACGCCGGAGGTAGCGGGTCCGGTGATGGAGATGGCAATGGCGGCGGTGGAGGAGGTGGATCCTCTGACGCCGCCAAGAAGGCCCGCAAGCGATTCGAAGCCCTGAAGAAGCAGCTCGAAACCGAGCGCGAGACCATCGAGCGTGAATATCGGGAACGGAACGCGCTGATCCGACGGTTCACCGAGGAGGGGTCGCAGGAACAAGTCAGACTCTTAAAGCGAAGCTCCAAGGAGCGCCGCGAGGCGCTGAAGGGGATCTCCGAGGAATACCAAGGTCTGATCGACGAGCTTTATCCGGTCCGCGCCGCGCAGCGTCAGTTCCGGGAAGAAATGGAGCGCTTGGAACTGGCTCGTCAGATCGGCCTGATCGATGACCTGTCAGATGCCCAAAAACGCCTTCGCAAGTCCATGCGCAGCGACGAGAGCTGGCAGGACGCTTACGGCTTCAGCCCCGACGATACCAAGCAGCTCGACAAAACGAACGATGCCGCCCGAGAGCTGGGCATGACATTCACTTCGGCATTCGAAGATGCGATTGTCGAAGGCGAGGGGTTCCGAGAGGTCCTCCAAGGTATCGCCGAGGACATCCAGCGCCTCATGATTCGTAAGAGCATCACAGAGCCAGCGACCGATGCACTTTCTGGTGCGCTAGATGGCTTCGATTGGGGCGGTTTGTTCAGCTTTGGCGGTGGTGGCTCCTACGGTGGCTCAGGATGGGCCGGCAGTGTCGTGACAGCCGCATCAGGTGGCTATGTCTCAGGCCCCGGCACCAGTACAAGTGACTCCATTCCGGCCCGGCTCTCGGATGGCGAATTCGTGGTCAACGCCCAGGCCACTTCACGGCCTGGCGTCCGCCCGATGCTCGAGGCGCTCAACTCCAATCGAGCCTACGCAAAAGGCGGATTCGTGGGTGGCGGCTCGTCAGGCTCAGGCGGGCTCGGCGGCGTCGTTGTCAACGTCCATACCGATAGTGGCTCGCAAGTCACTCGCCAGGAATCTCAAGGCCAGGGCGGCACCCGGCAGATTGATCTCTACATCGAGCGGAAAGTCAGGAGCACCGTTCACGGGATGTTCTCCAGTGGCGAGATGGACCGCCCTATGCGCCGCTTCGGAGCACGCCGCCAATCCACCTGATAAGGAGCCGTCATGCCCACATGGCCTGCATCGCTGCCTCAGCACCCCTTGATCAAGGAATACGCGGAGACGCCACAGAGCAATGTCATCCGGTCGCCAATGGATGTCGGTCCGGCGAAGACACGCCGCCGCTCCACAGCCACGACCACGGATGCCGAAGTTGTTTACTTCCTTACGAGTAGCCAGCGGCAGACCTTTCTGGACTGGCTCAACAACGACATCGCCGGCGGCGCGCTGCCGTTTGATTGGCCGCGGCCTCGAGCTGGCGTTGAGTCAGTCCTGATCAAGGGAGACCCGCCGTATAATATGGAACCTGCCGGCCAGAAATGGCGCCTCTCCATGACCCTCGAGATCCAGCCGTAAGGCGCGAATCACTCGTCGCGCAGTGACGACAGTGCTATCTCCAGTGCCTCGGCATACTCGTTATTCGCCACAGCTCTGGCTGCACTTTCCTCGAGATATTGCTGTGCTGCTGATTCGCCTTCAAACGTCTGGAATTCGTATAGGGACTGGATCAATTGAGGGGTCAAAGTATCCAGTTGGGGACGGATGTCATTGGCCAGGTTCGGTGGATTGTCGAAAGGTGGTTGCGATTCCTTCTGCCACTGCTGATGCAATTGCTTCTGGACCGCCTTGCTAGCATCGAACTGGTCCTGGAAGAAGGCGCGAGCCAATTGGTGGTCAACTCCCTGATGCTGCGCCTCTTCCACCACTCGTTTCAGAATCTGTGCCTCACGCTCTGGCACGTTGATCGGTGCCTCGGAGTTCCATTTGGCCATGGCCACATCGGGAGCAATGGATAGGCGTTGCTCTACCTGTGCAATCAGTCCATCTACCGTCTCCCGGGCCTCATCGGAGGCTTGCTGATCCGCCGCCACGACGAAGCCGCTGATAAGCAGGCCTGCTGTAATCCAGCCGAGGTGGCGAAGCCCCAGGCGCCCGGCTCCCAGTAAAGCTCGATTCATGACTTGTCTTCCTTGTGGTCTTCGGGATGTTTCAAGTGCCCAGTCTGAACCGATCATCTGCCATCACTGTTCTCCCTGCAACCAGATGCCCCGATCTGAATACCCATCCATGCCCCGCCTCGAGCGGGGCTTCTTGTTTCTGGAGCCCCTATGTCAATTCGCCAGATCAGCGCCGAGGGGCTGCGTGACATGTTCGCGCAGAACACCGATGCCGCTGTGTTCGCTTTGCTGACGTTCACGCATCCGAGTCTGTCCGAGCCCCTGCGCTTGGTGAACAACACCGAGGCGATCACTTACGACGGACAGCTCTACGAGGCGTTCCCGTTCAAGTTCACGCCACCCGCCGAGGACGAAGAGCGCGAGGCCGTGGCCACGGTGAAGGTGAGCAACGTGGATCGTCGCCTGGCCGAGGTGCTGCGCCAGATTCAGGGCCTGGCGGGCGTCGATATTCAGGTCGTGCGCTGGAAGGCCGGCACCGTCACCCGTGAGATGCACATCCCGGGCATGTACCTGATGAGCGCCGACATCGACACCGAGACGGCGTCGCTCCAGATCAGCCACGCCTTCGACATCCTCAACGAGCCGGCGACGCAAGACATTCTGTCGCCGGGCACCGCACCTGGCCTATTCCGATGATCAACGTCACCGAGTACATCGGCCTGCCGTTCGAGTCAGGGGGTCGAGGGCCGCGCTATGACTGCTGGGGCATCATCCGCCGCGTCTACGCCGACCGCCTCGGCATCGATCTACCCCTGCACACCGGCTACGCCGACACGCTGACCGACGACACGTCCCGGCTGATGGTCGCTGCCCGCTCCGAGTGGCACGAGGTCACCGACCCCGAGCCGTGGGACGTGGTGATGTTCAACGTCGACGGCAAGCCCAACCACATCGGCCTCGTCATCGGTGGTGGTCACATGCTGCACACCACCCGTCATAAAGACGCCTGTATCGAGAGTTACCGCGCCGCCCAGTGGCGCTCCCGCATCGAGGGATTTTATCGCTATGACCACGCTTGTTGCCCGCCCGAGCCCGGTTCGCTCTGACCTCTATACCGCCGAGATTCCTGACGGCACCAGTCTGTCCGCTGTCCTGGGTGACATGCCGGAGAGCGTGCGGGCGCAGATCGAAGGCGAGGTGATTCCGCGTGAGCGTTGGGCCGAGCCGCTGCCCGCCGATGCGCAGGTGCTGATTACCGGTACGCCCGAGGATGACGGTATTGGGCGCGCCATTGCGATGATCGCGGTTGCCGTGGCGTCCGCATATACCGGTGGTGCAGCGGCGGCCGCGATGGGGTTCGCCGAAGGAACAGCAGCCTTTGCCGCGGCATCGGCGGCAACCTCTGCAGCAGTTACTGTGGCTGGCACCCTGGCTGTCAATGCGTTGATCCCGCCGGAGATGCCGAGCGAGAAATCCCCGACATCCCCCAATGTCCGCAACTCCATCACCGGCACGCGCAACCAGATCGACAAATACGGCGTCGTGCCGCGTGTCTACGGCAATCCGCGCTGGTATCCGAAATTGGCGGCGAACCCGGTCACCGAGATCGCCGGCAATGACCAGTATCTGCGCATGCTGCTGTGCCTGGGTTATGGGCCGCTGGAGGTGGCAGGCCACCGCGTGGGCGACGGCTATAGCGTTCTCAAGGATGCCGACGTCGGTGATGCCATCACCATCGGCGAGACCAATCTGGGCGATTACGAGGACGTCGAGTGGGAGATCGGCATGCCCGATCAGCTCTCGCTGATGACGCCGGACATCGCTGAGGAGCAGATCGGTGTCGCGCTGAATGCCCAGGGAGACCCGCAGGCCGATACCTGGGTGCCGGATGACGTCAGTGCGACTCGCACCACGGCGCCGGGCACGAAAGAAATCAGCATCGACCTGGTGTTTCCCCAGGGGTTCTTCTGCATCAACGACAACGGCACTCGATCCGGCCTCGATGTCGAGTTCAAGGTCGAATACCGCGAGGCAGGTACGACCACCTGGACGGTCCAGGATGGCAACTGGCTGATCGGTGGCGACCAGGGCACCAAGGACACCTATCGCTTGAACCGTCGTTGGAGTGTGCCCAAAGGGCAGTACGACGTGCGCGTGACCCGTGTGCGTTCCCGCCACGGTGGCGTCCAGGCGATCTACACCGACTGCCAGTGGTCCGTGCTGCGCTCTGTTCAAGACGGCCCGGCTTATACCGGCAACCATCTCCTCCTGGCGCTGCGCATTCGCGCGACCGACCAGCTCAACGGCGTGATCGACCAGCTCCGCATTCGCACTCAAGCCGTGCTGCGCGTGTGGGACGGGTCTGCTTGGGTGATGCAGGCGACCAATAGCCCTGGCTGGGCGTACATCGATGCGATGACCGGGCAGCAGGTCGGCAATCCTATTGGCGACGACCGCCTGCACCTCGAGGACATCGTCAACTGGGCGGCGTTCTGTGACGCCCATGCTTCACCCCTCGAGTACCACCACGTCCACGACGGCGATGAAACCGTGCTCGATCGTGCACGCTCTATCGCCGCCGCCGGCCAGGGCTCGTTCGCGTTCCGTGACGGCCGGTTCGGCATCGTGTTCGACGATCCCAACACGCCTACCGTGCAGGCGATCACGCCGCGCAACGCCAGCGGGTTCAGCTCGTCGATACAGTACAAGGATCTGCCGCACGGTATCCGGGTGAAGTACGTCGATCCCGATACCTGGAGCGATGCCGAGCGCATCGTCTATCGCCCGGGGTACGACGAGAGTAACGCCACTCGCTTCGAAGATTTTCAGTTGCAGGGCGTGGCGTCCAGCGAAGAAGCGTGGGACCACGGCAACTATCATCTCCGCCAGGCCATCCTCCGGCCCGAGACGTTCAAGGCATCCATGGACTGGGAGAACCTGGCCATCGTGCGCGGCAACCGCGTGCTGTACCAGTACGATGCCATCCTGGTGGGCCTGGGCTCTGCGCGGGTTAAAGAGGTCAATGGCACGACGGTCGTGCTCGATGAGCAGCTGGAGTACACCGAGCAGCGGGCGTATGGCATCTCGGTGCGCGGTGTCGATGATGTGGCCGGCAAGGCCAAGTTGATCGCCACTCAGGTCACCGGTGCCGAGATCGGTGAGACCGACACCTTCACCACCGTTGACAGCATCGATGTCGAGCCGGGCGACCTGGTGATCTATGGCGTGATGGGCAAGGAGTCCATTGATGCCAAGGTCACGAAAATCCAGCCCAACGAAGACTTTGGCGCCGACCTGACACTGGTCAATGCCGCGCCGGACATCTACGACTACACCACAGCACCGGTCTTTGATCCGGGCATCACCAACCCGATCCCGCCGGACCGCATTCGCCCGCCGGTGCCGCACATCACCAGCGTGCGTGGCGACGAGACAGCGGCCCAGCAGAACCAGGACGGCTCGTTCACGACTCTCATCCGTGTCGCGTATGCGTTCAACACCCAGGTCGGGCTGCCGAACCTCCAGGTTGAGGCGCGCTATCGCGTCGTGGGCAGCGATGAGTGGGAGCATGTCGGGCCGTTCACGGCGTCTGGCAACCTGACCATTCGCGATGTCGATGAAGAACTGGACTACGAGATTCAACTGCGGGCGCTCAATGGCTCCATGGCCTCCGTGTGGTCACAGACCGCCACGCTCACGGTCACTGGCCAGGCCGTGCAGGTGCCGCAGTCCATCGAGGTGCAGCGTCGTGGCACCTTCTCGCTGACCCTCATCCCCAAAGGGCTGTACAGCGGTGCGCAGTATGAATTCTGGCGCTCGTCTGCGCCGCTCGCCCTGGGCGACGTCGAGACCAGTGCGCAGCGCCTGAGCGTTGGCACCGTGCTGGTCGATACCGACCTGATGCCGGACACTACGTACTACTACTACGTCCGGCAATGGACGGTGTCCCGGGTATCCGCGTTCGCTGCTGTTGAGGCGACGACTCGCAACGATCCGGCCGCTGTGATCAGCAACATCTCCGGCGAGATTCATGAGGGGATTCTCGCTCCGGCGCTGCAAGATCGGGTCGAACAGATCGGCGTCAATCAGGGCGCGATTACCGACATCCAGGGGGAGCTGGACCAGACCCAGCAGCACCTCAGCGATGAGGCGGCACGGCTCGACGAGCGCGTCGATGGGGTCCAGACCGGCCTCGATCAGACCCAGCAGGAGTTTGATAGCGAGACGGCCCGCCTGGATGACCGGGTCAGCGCCGTCCAGGGCGATCTGGCCGACGAATCAGCTCGGCTCGATGGCCGGGTGAGCAGTGTCCAGAACTCCCTGGAAACCACTCGCAACAACCTCGAGGCTGCCGATGCCGACCTCGATCAGCGGCTCGAGGCGGCGGAGACCGCCATCGTCGATGAAGCGGAGACTCGAAGGACCGAAGACGAGTTCGTGGCCACGCGCCTCGAAGGACTCCAGGACACCAGTGACAAGCACGACCTGCGCATTGGCTCTCTCCAGCGCGTACAAGCTGAGCAGGACGCCCTCGATGCAATCATCTTCGAGTCGATCAACGTTGAGACGGCGAACCGTCGCGCCTCTATCCGCACTGAGGAGCGGGTGCGCATCGATGGCGATAGTGCTCTGGCTATGCGTGCCGACAGCCTCGAGGCCAGTGTCGGCGATCTGGATGCGGCGATCACCACCGAGCAGCAGGCCCGGGCCGATGAGGACAGCGCCCTGGCGTCGCAGATCGGCGAGCTGAGCGCCAAGATCGACTCGCTGCCGCGCTTCAACAGCAATTTCCAGGCTGGCAACGACTTCGATCAGTGGACGCCGGGCAACGACGACAGCATCGCCGCTGAGACCACTGATCCTTTCACTGGAACTCAGTCGGCGCTGATCACCTCGGCGGCGAGCGGTCCCAACTCAACCGGTAACACAGGGGGAACCTACGCCTCGGTCCCGGCGGGTGCCACGGATGCGTTCGAGGGCCACGAGATCATCGTCACCGTGAACGCCCGTCAGCCGGACAGCAATGCAGCCGCCGAGTTTGCTGTGGCTTACTCCACGGCCAGCGTCGGCAACAGCGGCTGGCAGCGGTTCACACCAGGGGCCGACTGGGGCGAGTTCGAGTTCTCGTGGACGGTGCCCGAGGGCTCGAATCAGTCCACCGACTATATCGCGATCTGGGCCGATACCAGTGGCAGCAGTGCGGGCGTCGTGATCGGTCGGGTGCATATCCGCCGGATCGCTGGCGAAGTCCAGGAGATCACCGCCGCGCTGCAACAGGAGCAGCAGGCCCGGATCGACGGTGACGAGGCGCTCGCGTCGGACCTGAGTAACCTCGAAGTTCGTGTTGGTGATAACGAGAGCGGACTGACGACGGAACAGCAGGTCCGCGCCGATGCAGACAGCGCCATGGCCAGCGACATCCAGGGCATGGGGGCGCGTGTTGGCGATGTCGAATCTGGCCTCACTACTGAGCAACAGGTCCGGGCGGATGCCGATAGCGCTCTGGCCAGCCGGGCCAGTTCGCTGGAGTCCCGCACCGATGATGTCGAGGCCGGGCTGACCAGTGAGGAGCAGGCACGCACTGATGCTGACGAGGCCCTGGCTTCGGACTTGTCCAGTCTGAATGCCCGGGTCGGCGACACCGAGTCCTCGATCACCGAGGAGGCCGAGGTCCGCGCCACCGATGACGAGGCCCATGCACTCGCTTTGGACCGCATGTCGCTCAACAACCAGCAGCAGTCCGCCGAGATTGCTGCTCTCCAGCGACTCCAACAGGAGGGCGAGGCCCTCGAGGCGATCCAGTTTGAGAGCCTCAACGTTGAGACGGCGAACCGTCGCGCCTCTATCCGCACTGAGGAGCGGGTGCGCACCGACGAGGACTCTGCGCTCGCCGTCCGGGCCGACCAGCTCGAGGCGAGCATTGGCAACAACGCGGCTGCGATCACTACCGAGCAACAGGCCCGGGTTGATGGTGACGAGGCGCTTGCCTCTGACCTGTCGAGCCTGGACACCCGTGTCGGTGACACCGAGTCATCGCTGACGCAGGAACAGCAGGCCCGGATCGATGGCGACCAGGCGCTCGCGTCTGATGTCTCCAGCCTCAACAGCCGGATGGGCAGTGCCGAATCGGCAATCACCGCCGAGCAGAAGGCTCGGGCTGATGCGGACTCCGCCCTTGCCAGCCGGGCCAGCTCGTTGGAAACCCGGATGGGCGATGCTGAGACAGGCATCACCGAGGAGGAACAGGCACGCATCGATGGAGACGAGGCACTGGCCAGCCGCGCCTCATCACTTGAGACGCGTCTAAGCGACACGGAATCCTCTATTACTCAGGAACAGCAGGCGCGTGCCGACGGCGACGAGGCGCTTGCTTCGGACATCTCGGGGCTACGTACACGAGTCGGTGATACCGAGTCAGCGATCCAGCAGGAGCAGACCGCCCGCTCCGATGGCGACACCGCGCTGGCCCAGGACATCACCGACCTGGAGGCCTCGCTGGGTGAGGACTATGCTGCGCTGCGCACTCAACTGGAGGCCCAGATTCGCGGGCAGTCGCTGACCCCGGATGGCTCGTTCAGCGCCGGTGATGGGGCGCTGTGGGTCAACACCAGCAACGTCAACATCATCCAGCGCGATCCCAGTGCGGGCGCCATTGTCGCCGAGGCCCCGGCTGCGCACTTTGCTCAGTACCGCAACCACACCGCTGGTGGTAATCGCCACGTTTCGGGGCAATGGCAGCCCGTCTCACCGGGCGACGTCTATTCGGTCAAGATGGACTACTCCGCCCGCTCCGGCACCGATGGCACGCTGCGGCTGTCGGTGCAGTGGCGGGATGCTGAGGGCAACAACGTCGGCTGGCCGACGGCGGATACCGTCGACATGGCGCAGGCCTCCGATGGCGTGTGGCGCACCACGACACCGGCGAGCCTCACGGCCCCCGCCGGTGCTGCCGAGGGGCGCGTCGTTGTCACGGCTCAGGACACGACCCAGGGCAATCCGGTGTTTACCAACGTCGTCGCGGCCCGAGCCGATGCGGCGATGGCGCAGCGCATCGACACGGTGCAGGCCCAACTCGGGGAGGACATCGCGAGCGTCGAGCAGACGGCCCAGGCAAGCATCGATGCCGAGGCGGAGCGCATCAATGCAATGTGGACGATGCGCCTCGATGTGAATAACCGGGTGACGGGCATCGGCTTGGCGAATGATGGTGAGGAGACAGAATTCGGCATCGTCGCGGACCGGATGTATATCGCCGACCCGGATGACCCTGAGTCTGCTGATCTGCCGTTTATCTTCGACAACGGTCGCCTGCTGCTGAAAGAGGCCCTGATCGATCAGTTGACGTTCGGCAAGCTGACCGACGGTAGTGGAAATTTCATCGTCGACAGCAATGGCCGAATCAAGGGCGAGTATCTGGTCGTCGACGCGGCGGAGTCGTCCAATTACCAGGCTGGTCAGTCAGGCTGGAAGCTCGGGAAAGACGGCAGTGCAGAGCTGAATGATGTCAACGTCCGGGGGAGTATCGATGTCCGAGGGCTGACGGTTAACAATTCTGCGCCGTCCTTCGTTTTCACTGATGCGTACAGTAATCACAACACCATTCATTATGTGTGGGGAAGATCAACAACTGATGCCAATGCCCCACTTATTGAAGACTGGAGAAGTGAGCCCGAAGGTGTCAGGTTCTGGGCAGAGAATGTCTATAACGGTGACACAGCGCAGACGTATATCAATCTGATTGACAGAACGTACTCAGTAACAGCAAGAGGGCCATCATCATCGGCGTATATAAATCTTGATGTTGACCTTCAATACTATGTCAGGGCGTTTCTCCAAGATTCCGATAGATCGACCGCAAGAACGGAATTTGATGGGGAGCTCTTGGTGTATGACGGAGGTGATCTCGTTAGAGAGTCAGTCATCATACACGGAGAGGATGGCGCTCGAGGGTTCAGTGCAGAGGCTATCGCAACCGAGGGGGTAAACGCCTCGACCACAGTCGCGATAAAGCTGAAAGAGACGGACGGAGATATTCGTGTCGTCTTTCGCCTTCGTGGTTATTGCTATACCCAGAGATACTCCGATAGGCAAAACGCTACGTTCATCTTTGAGTCTCGTCGCTGTGAAATGGATGCTCTGATCTCCCGCATTTAAACGACTCACCAACCCCGCCACGGCGGGGTTTTTTATTGGAGGTTCCATGACAGATGCCGAGGCTATCACGCTGCTGCAAAACCTCGCCGCCGAGGCGCAGGCCGAGCAGGACACGCTCACCGGCGCGCGCAGCGACTTCGATGACGCCAAGCAGGCGCTCAACAACTCAATGACGGCAGTATCCGGGCGCTTGGCGTCAATGGATCGCCACGTTCGCTACGCCATCGACTTTTTCGGAGTGTAATCCATGGCAGAACTTGATCCCGCTTTGCAGGATGAGATCAGCAACCTGCAAACACGACACACGGCTCTTGTCGACGCGGTGCGCAACTACTCCGGCGGCAGCATTGCCCAGGCCACCAACGACCTGCTGGCCGCCCAGGCACAGACCGAGAGCACCATCGATGAGCGCGAGGCAGCGTTGCTCGGTCTCATCCAGCGCAACACGACGAAGCCCGTGCCGTCGCTGCTGAGCGATTTCGCTACTCGCACTTACATGACCGGCGTGCGCCGTCTTGAGCACGGTGTCGGCGTCCATGATATGTGGAATGTCAGCCGTTCGAGCGTGCGCTGGGTGTGGGGGCCGAATGGCAAGCTGGTCGAGGTGGCCAGTGACCAGCCTGCATATGCTTACGATCCCGAAACAGGCGATCCGCTTGGGATTTCTGTTGAGCCAACTCGGACAAATGATCTTTCTGATAGTAGCGGTATGTCGGATTTTGGTGCGCAGAGACATACAAGAACATTGACAACTGACATTGAGTGCCCGACAGGTGACAACATATTTGCTATCGAAAGAACGAGCACAGGTGCGTTATACGGCATTATTCAGCAAGGGCGGGAATATCAGGCAGGAGAAAAAGTTACATTCTCGTACGTGATTCACCCCAATGGTCATGATCAAGAATTTAATGGTGTCATAAGAATATGGTCCGGTCCAAATCGAATCTTGGACAGTGATGTTTATGTGGGGATAGATGAAAATGCCCAGCCACTCCCCGGGGGGTGGTATAGAGTACATGCTACAGTTGTAGCGGATAAGGCCGGATTCTCCGGGGCTTCCTACAATATAAGCAGTAATATGGATGTGGGAGATATATTCTACATCTCATCACCTCAGTTGGAGAAGGGTGATGTCACTTCTTATATCCCCACAAGTGGTTCGACAGTCACTCGAGAAACAGACTCGATCTACAAGCCGCTTAGGGATGAATATAACCCCAATGGTTTCAGCGTCTACGCCGAAGCTCGCCAAAAATCCGACACTGGATCAGTTTTCTTCTTGCACAAGGGCGGCCTTACAAACTCTATCCGAGTGGGGTTGCCCACAAATAATGACCGTGCCATGTATGTGACGGTAGATGGTAGTGTTAAAACCTTCGCCAATCTGAGTGACTTCCCGGGCTACGCTGCGGGTGATCCGGCAAAGATAGTGTTGTCAGTAGACCCAAAAAACAATCGGGTGAGGCTCACAATCAACGGGGAAACTGTAGAAAGGACCGCTGATCAGTTCCCTACAGTGGAAGAAGAACGGCTAGGTAATGTGTCAGCGAATAACAACAGGATGAACGGCACCATCAAGGATTATCAAATGTATCCCATCGTGCTGACACAGAGCGAAGCGGAGGCGATGACATTATGATCGACGCGATTGTTTATGTGGCTGATTACCCAGCCCTGGTGGGGCACCTGTCTATCCATCACCGAGAGCTACTGGCCCGCGATGACAACGGAGCCATCGCCCAGCCGCCGGTGGTGACCGGTTTCACTCGGACGCCGGCGGTCAAAAGCGGTGATGCTGTGATGGCATATGTCCGACTGCGCGACGAGGAGGCCAGCCGGTGGCGGGGCATGCCTGGCGTTGAGGTGCTGGCCGAGGCGGAGTACACAGGGAAGGGCACAGCCGATGCCGTCTACGCTCAGGTGTTCGACGATCCTGAGTGCCTGGCCAAGTACGATTCGGTATATGACCGGACGCCGAGAGAGGTGCCGGACGGGGAGGGAGGCACGATTACGTGCACACCCCCGGATCGCTTCGGGATCATCGCGGGGGGGTGACAGTCGACATAGTTCAGTAAGCGAAAGAGGAGCGACCGCCCAGGGAGTTAGGGTCACCCGGGGCGGCCACCAACCTGCAGCCGTTCGAGGTAGTGAACTACATCATCAAGATGTAATGAGACAGCCCGCTACGCGATGGATTCCATCATAGAAGAGATCGCCATAGCCGCTAATCAAGGTGCCGAGGGCCACGGCAACAAGGACTGCGTACGTCATTCTGGCCGGATACTTACCGTATTTCTCTTTAGCTTCTTTATACCCCTTGCCCACAAAACCGCTCGGGTTGAGGATGCTATAAACCCGCACCGCCGCGAGTTCTGCGATTAGTCCGATTGCGAGCAGCGCGGACCCACTTCGCTGGAAGAACGAGGCGGCCGTCATCTCATCAGGTAGCCACGGCGAGGACCAGGCTCCGAGCGGTACCAAGAACATCACCGCCAGACAGCAGTAGAACAGCCGAACCTGTTTTTTCACCATGCCAATATAATCGATCTCACTGCTCATAGGAGTCGCTTTCCATGGTAGTGGCACATCGTATCGGTATTACTCCCTTCGATCCGGCGTCGGGTGAGGCCCGGCGCCACACTCCATCGATGACGCCTGCCGGTGGAGCAGAATCGAGCTCCTATGGAAGGCTGCGCTATGCTACATGCATGTGCGGACGATTCGCCATCTACTCCCAATCGCCGGAGATCTCCCATCGCCTCGGTTTGCCCGAGCCCGAGTCAGGCTGGCCGCTCGCTACAACGTCATGCCTGGCACGTGGATTCCCGGCGCGTACCACCCTGATTCTGAGAGCGGCCTGTCCTTGGGCCAGCTCTGGTGGGGGGATCGGCCTCACTGGGCCACCGGTAAAGCTCCGGAGCCAATCAACGCCAAAGTGGAAAGCGTGGCCACCATCCGCCCCTGTGGGGAACAGGGGCGGATAGACTGGTATCATGCTATAAGGAAGTTTCCAGAACTCTCTCCGTTTTTCGTCCCCGGGAGAACTGGTCCTTTCTCACAAGGGAGCTACGGCATTATAGTCGGATTGGACGCCGCCATCTTCGACAATGGGACCATCATTGAGGATGCCACCAGCACCGTCCCTTTCGGCGTTGTAATTAGACTGTACGCCACCATCGTTGACAATGGGCTCGTCATCGAGGATACCGCCAGTGTTTTTCCTTTCGGGGTTGTAGCCGGATTGCACGCCGCCGTCTTTGACGAGGGCTTCGCCGTCGTTGCTCCCCATCTTGGACATGTCGTGGGATTGGCCAGCATGCCCGTCGTCTGACATTCCGCCTTCATGGTGGTCTGCCATGACCATGCTGGAGAGTAGGGCCATTGCGCCCATCAGTGCTGCTGCTTTAATGACATGCATCATGGTGAACCTCGCATATATTAGTTGCTCTATCCATGTCGGGGGTTGTCCGCAACGGAGATACTCAACCTATAGTCGGATGGGATTACTGTGCGGTGATGGTGGTCATCACGAGGTTTCCGTCCATCTTGATCGGGCCGTCTTCCGAAGCGCCGAGCGTATACTCGAACACGCCGGTCTCCATGCCGCCTTCTTCGCTGTGAACCATCAACATCAGCTGATCGCCGGAACTGACGTCCTCGGTCAGCAATGCGGTGACGTCCATGTTCTCGCCCTTCTTGAGCGGGGCATGGCCGACCACGGGGCCTGGTTTCATGCTGTCGTCAGTTCGGTGTACTACCAACCAGCCATTGCTGTTCGCCATGACCTTCTCGGCGGACACCGAGCCATCTGCGGTAGACTGGTCATCGGCCCAGACTTGCGGATGCATGTCTGCTTGAGCGAGGGAAGCACCGGCGAGCAGAGCAGTGGATACGAATGCGCTTGCCATGAACTTGGTCATCATCATTCTCTCCTTGTATTCCGAAGCACGCCCTACCGATCAAAGGGTTTATGGAGGGCGTGTTCGTAGTTACGAGTGGAGAGCGCGCAAGGTTTCAAGTCAGCATTAAAAAAGTTATAGGTGTTGCGACCTCCCCCTTTGGTCGGTGGGATAGAGGTAGCCGTGGATTGCAGGGCCCGTCGGTTGGCCGGTAGGAGAGCCGCCCGGAGGTTCAATGCTGATGCCGAAGGTGGCCTGTTTAAGCAGGTCGGGATCGTAGTCGCGTAAGGCATCGGCATCCAGGCTGAGGTCGTCGTTCAGCACGCCCACAGACCGAGGGTCAGGTCCGAGCTCGGCTGACTTGATCCACAGTTGATAGGTGCGATCCGGCAGTGGTTCCGCCGTCACCGGCTGTACGTTGAGCCGACGGTTGTCGAGGTCAACGGCGAGCATGAAGGCTGGCTGCTGGTCGTTCTGCGAAAATACGGCCACGAAAGGGGGCTGGGGCGGTGTCGAGTCGAACGGTACGACCAGCACGATGGCTAATGCCAGTGCTGCAGCGGAAGCGAACGCAGTACTCCAGCGCCAGAATCTAAGGCGACGATGCAGCCCGAGCAACTGCGTCGTGCTGCTTTCACTGGCGTCTTTTTCGGTCTCGAGTACCGCGATGCGGCGCTCGATCCGCTCTAGAAGATCCGGCCCCGGGGCTACATCTTGGATTTCGTTGCAAAGCGGGGCAAGACGAGCTTCCCAGGCTAGAATTTGTGCGTCCAGGTTAGAATCATGCTTCCGACGTTGGGCTGCCTCAGCACGCTCGTCGACCTCGAGGGTGCCCAGCACATATTCGGCGGCCAGCATATCGATGTCGTCGTGTCCAGTCATGACGCCAGGCACCCCTTGAGTTGCTTTAAGGCTCGGTGGAGCCAGGTCTTGACGGTATTCACCGGCTGTTCGAAATACGCAGCCAAATCAGCGCGCGACCAGCCATCCAGGTACGCCAAGCGCACCATGTTCTGGTGATTGGCTTCGAGTTCCTCCAAGCAGGCGTGCAGTTGCCGGGCATCTTGTTCGTGCTCAATGTGTTCGTGGGCGCCGGTCTCGTCAGCGGAAATCTGTGACAATACGTCCTCAGACTCATGAGGAGCCCTAGGCTGGCGGCGCAATTCGTCGATGGCTGAATGGCGAGCGATGGCTACCATCCAGGTAATGGGGGAAGCCCGACTGGCTTTGAATTGTGCCGCCTTCTGCCAGATCGTGACGTAGACATCCTGGATGACATCGTCCGTTCGACTCCGCTCTTTCAAGATACGCAGCACCGTGCCATAGAGTTTCGCCGAGGTGGCCTCATACAGCTGGGCGAAGGCGGGACGATCGCTTTGGGCAACGAGCTGGAGCAGGTTGCGGAGGTGATCGTTGGGCGATGGCGTCGCGGGTGAGGTGTCGCCGCAATGCGTTGAAGAGGGCTGTGAGTTATCGGACATACCATCTTCCCTGTTGATGTCATCGAGCAAGCGCCATGCAAGGACAGACTAGCGTGTCGCCGCCGTGCAGGCCAATGCGGGGTCATGCGAGAGCATGGCGTGGAGGCTTTGAGCGCTGCAGGCCGATCCCCCCTTGCGCTCGATCCGCTTTCGCCACTGTGTGATCTGGTACCGAGTGGCCACGTCAGATTGATGATTCCTCCGGATTCCAGCGCAGACGGATTTGGCCATCCTCGAGTGGAATCATCGTCAGTTCCTCTACAGTCTCCAGCTCCTCGATCAGGCGCTCCCAGTCGTCCTCGTGCTCGTCGTCTTTGCGGGCGATCACCGTGGTATTCTCCGACTGTGCCGCCGGCGCGTTGATCTGCCGCTGGATGCGCATGCCCAGCAGCTCGTAGGAGGAGGGTGGTTGGGGAGCTTGTTGCTTCTTGCCCTTCTTCGCCATGAGGTAGTCTCCCTGTCGATAACTGTGTATATATACAGTATCAACAGGAAGGGGCATCACTTCAACCTGCAATTAGGCCTTAGCTAGTGAACGGTGATGACTCGACAATCTGCAGCGTGACTGACCTTGTGAGCGATACTGCCGATCATCAGGCCTTTGAAGTCGCTTAGGCCTCGACTGCCCATGACGATGGCGTCAACGCTTTCGTCCTTGGCGGCGGTCAAGATGAGTTGTCGCGGATCGCCATTGGACAGATGAGTGGAGATGGCATCACCGTCCACGCCTTGTGATTCGGCGTCCTCAGCGGCTTTGTCGAGAAGGGTTCGCCCGACCTTCTTGCGTTCTTCTAGAGTTGCGTCGAGGGGGACGACACCAACTCCCCAAACCAGAAGCGTTTCGTGCTCAAGTGGCTCGGGCACGTGCAGGAGCGTTAGGCGCCCTGCAGGGTCGAGTAACTTGCACGCGACCCGAAGGGCTAGCTGTGAGTGCTCTGAACCATCTAGGGGGACAAGGATGGACTGGAACATGGCGACCTCCTGTAAGGGTTGGTCTTGCACTTCCAGTCTAGACGCTAAAGCGCTCCGCATGGGGTGGTGCAATGCCGCATATGAGGAAACCTGGGTCAAGGCATTCCTATATGGATGGTCTTTGGCGTGAGACAGCAGGGCGGGTAAAGTGCTGATAGGGCAGGGGAAGCGAGCCGGGTGCGGCTCTACCATTGAGCTGAACAGATGTCATTTATATTCAAGGCTGGCCGAGTACGACCGTGACCCGCGAAAGGTGCCGGACGGGGAGGGCGGCACAGTCACGGTGGCGCCCCCAGGATCGGTTCGGGGTTATCGTGATAGTCAGCACGCATCAGTAATAGAAAAGGAAAGAGGAGTGACCGCCCAAGCTTTAATATTTGGCAGCGCTCCAAATGATTTGACACGGGCCTGGAAGAAGAGAAGTATAAATTCGTGACTTTCGGGTTTTGTACCTTGTTGTTCTTCCGGAGTTCCATACGGTATGCGCGTTTTTGCCAACCCAGTCGGTTCCGGATCGCTTTGGTTCGATAACCTCGCCACTGCTGATGGCACCCCCGTTGCTTATGATCCCCAGGCGCGAGCTTTCCTGCCTATGCCGCCCTTCTGCGCCAACAGGGAGGTCATCGGTTGCAACTGGATTGCCCCTGCGCAGGATGCCTTCTGTCGATCCTGCGCCATGACGGCGCTGGCTCCAGATTCCTCTATACCCGGTGCCATCCCCAACTGGGCACAGACTGAGGCTGCCAAGCGCTGGGCGCTGGATAATCTTGGTCGTTGGCATTGGTTCCGGCCGGAGGACCCGGGCGCGCGCCCTGTTTTCCACTTGCTTGCCGAGGGCCCGACACCCGTACTGATGGGGCATGTCGAGGGCGTGGTGACGATCAGCGTGGCGGAAGCTGATCCAGTCCTGAGTACAACTCGCCGCCAAGCGCTAGACGAACCTTACCGCACCATGATTGGGCATATGCGCCATGAGGTCGCGCATATGCTCTGGTGGAGACTTAGTCTGCGTGACGATTTCCTCGAGACCTTCCGCGTCATGTTCGGCGACGAGCGTGAGGATTACCCCGCTGCACTCCAGCGCTACTACCATGACGGCCCTCCGCCCGATTGGAGACAACGCTTCCTGACCGCCTACGCTTCCGCGCACCCGCATGAGGACTGGGCCGAGACCGCAGCGCACCTGTTACATCTGACTGATATTACGGATAGCTTCGTCGCCGCGGGCCTGTCCTTGCCTGAGTTACCGAACCCGGGTTGGGACCCGTATTCGGAACCGGATGCTGAGCGCCTGATTCATGTCGCGGCCTCCCTTGTAGTGGGAGTGAATCATGTCAACCGCTCCATGGGGCTGCCAGACCTCTATCCCTTCGTGCTGTCGGAGGCTGCGCGTCGTAAACTCGCTTTCGTGCATGACTGGTTACGTCGAGGTGCACAGGGGCGTTAACCCCTGACAGTCCAGTGGGAAGGTGCTCGCCTGGCGACCAACGCTTATCGTAGCCATGGAAGACTGGCACTGGTGTTCTTGGAACAGTGCCCAGAGGCTCTGAACGCCACTGGTGCGGAATTCATAGCCTTAATTCATTCGCTTAGTTTTCTTGTGACCGTGCAGTGGCACACCTCGTCCTCAATACTATCGATGCGGACAACAACCGGTCGATCCTCGGCCAAGTCCTCGGTGAACTGAAGCCAAGTGTTTGAATCAAACCCGCGCACGTATTCCTTGCCTACTTCAGGGTTCTCTACCTGATGCGTGCCAATCTGTGTGGTCATGCCAACTTCAAGACGATGTATATCTTGCATGGGCTTCACCTGTACCAATGGAAATGGAATACCAACTGCCATGGTACATGGCGCGTCGAGTAGCGCCTATGACCCTGTATTCAGCATAGCACCCTAAGCTCTCGAAACCGTGTATATCGCCCGATAGGACAGGTTTTCTCTGATGATGGGCGTTCGACAGATCAGGCATTTGCCTCCCTGAAGCTCACCAAGCGGCGCTTCTCTTCGTCCCACAGGGTCAGGCGCACCGAGGCGAGGCTCTGCCATAGGGTGAGGCGGCCGATGCCACGCAGCTCGGGATGATCGCGCAGAACATCGGGAAGACGGTAGAAGGGAATGCGGGTGCACAGGTGATGGACATGGTGCACCCCGATATTAGCGGTGAACCAGCGTAAGATGCCGGGCAGGTCGTAGTGTGAGCTGCCGTGCAGTGCTGATTCCTGGAAGGTCCAGTCAGGATCGTGCTCCCAGAAGGTGTCCTCGAATTGGTGCTGGACATAGAAGAGCCAGACCCCAATCGTTCCGGCGAGCAGCGTGATGGGCAGTTGCACGAGCAGGAAGGGGCCGATGCCCACCAGCCACATCATGGTGGCAACTAGGACCAGGATTGCCGCATTGGTCGCCATGGTGCTCAGCCAAGGCATCCAGCCTGCGCGCATGAAGCCTACCGGCAACCGATTGTCTAGCAGGAATATGTACGCGGGGCCGAGAGCGAAGAGGACGAAGGGATGACGGTAGAGGCGATAACGCAGTCTCTCTTTGCGAGGCAGAGCACAAAATTCCTCGACCGTCAGGGTGTCAATGCCACCGATACGTGGGCGGTCGAGGTTGCCGGAATGGGCATGATGGTGCCTGTGGGTATGGCGCCAGAAATCAAAGGGAGTCAGGGTCAGTACGCCGATCGCCCGTCCGACCCAATCATTGGCTCGCCTTGAGGGAAAGAAGGCACCATGGCTGCAGTCATGCTGGATCATGAACAGACGCACGAGAAAACCTGC
>NZ_BDEP01000025.1 GCF_001662305.1 Halomonas caseinilytica | reverse complement strand
TATGAGCGCCCGGACACTATCGTCGCCCGTGACGTGATGCCGATGCTCGCTGAGCTGCTGCTGATGATGCGGAGGACGGTCAAACCCGACACGCGAAAGATGGCGCAGAGCGAGATCGCGCGGGTGGGCATGCAGGTCTGGGAGTCTGGAAATCCGCTAGAGTAGCTGGGCAAGCCGAGATTCTAGGAGGCAAAACATATGTGGCAGGACGTCTCCCCGACACTAGTTCTGATCTTGCTGGTGAGTATCCCCCTCCTCAGTGGGCTCTTCCTGAGCCGACATCTGGAGAAAAAGAAAAAGAGGAAGAAAAACAGATCCTGACGCCGGCAGGTTTCGCATATGCGAAATTCGAGAGCGGGTCACCGGATAGTGCCGCTATCCCCTAGGCGATTACGTTTGACTTCCCCCCGTTCGGCGTGGGACCGTGACACGCAGTTGGTTAGCAAGTCGCATATGTCAGTTGTACTCGAATGATTCGGCAGCTTGGTTATATCCCCTTGTTTTACCTGCTTCATCTGGGGTAGTACCCGGCAAACGTACGAAAAGCGCTTCGCGCTAAGGAATTCGATCATGACAACTGGCACAGTTAAGTGGTTCAACGACGCTAAAGGTTTTGGTTTCATCTCTCCCGCTGATGGCGGTGATGATGTGTTCGCCCATTTCTCAGCGATTCAGGCTGATGGCTTCAAATCCCTGCAAGATGGCCAACAGGTCTCGTTTGACGTGACTCAGGGGCAAAAAGGCCTTCAGGCCTCAAACATCCAGGTGCTCTAACCTCCAGTTAGAAACCATTGTCGAGCACCAAGGCCCGCTTCGGCGGGCCTTGGTGTTTCTGCGTGTCCGATTTTCCACACCGACGGAGTTCGCACGTGCGAAATAGATAGCGGGACATCACGCCGTCATGTCACCGTCTATTAGGCATCCCATCTGCCTGGATGACCTGGTTACGCAGCGCCAAGTAGGTGCTCGAAGGCAGCGCCTGGATCTCGTCGCGCAGGTCAAAGGCCGCAGGCTCAACCGCCTCGATGGCCAACCGTAGGCACTCGTTCCCGTCCGGAGCATCGTGAATCTGCACGATCAGGCGGCATAGTGCTATATCGTCCTGTGCGCGCCTCAGAAGCATTTCTAGCCTTTCCGGCACTCTCGTACTGCTGTGGTATCGATTGTACGCCTGCGCGCCTTCCTCGGGGGCTGAGCAGGGGTTTCCAGGGCATACGCGGGGATCGTGACGCAGCACATAGGTTGGATCCGTGAACAGCGGGGCCAACGCTTCCAGTTCGTCCCCCTCGACTCGCACATAGTCATCTGGCGTCACCACTCGTCGCATATCGCCCTCCTGGGCCATCACACTGTGCTCATATCGTATCAGGCTGCCACCAGCCACGGCCTGCCGCTGCGTTGCATAGGCAGGCCGCTTGCCATCGCCTTCGGCGATGGCGGGGGAACCGATCGCGAAGCGAGTGGGGCGAGCCCGTCCAGGGAGAGCCCCCGAGGCTCTGCCGAGGGTTGGGGGAGCCGCTGCCGAGTCGTGCCCCAGCGCACAGGACAGGCCACCCCAGTGGCCGATCGGCAGTGGGGGCTTGCCCCCATCGTCCGACGGCGAAGCCAGGCGGACTCGTTGGTGCTTCAGTGGCATCCAAGCCACACGGGTTGAAGCGCCAACGAGTCCGGCTGCGGAGCAGCCAGGACGATGGCCGGGTGAATGCCCGACGGAAGCCGCGTTCAGCGGCAGACGGAAAGGCAGAGGGCGCAGCCCTGATGCGGGTTCCAGGCGCGTCCAGCGCCGACCCGCATGGGGTTGGCTTTAGGGGGTGGCTCTATTGCCGACTCCATATGTTGCTTTCCGTACGCAGCAATAAGCGGTCATATGGAGCTACCCACGGAATGACATATAGAGGCGAACCTGAGTCTTGTTCCACCCTGGAACGGGACTAACGCCCTCGCTTCGCTCGGTTGTTCGGCACCCCCGCTGCGCGAATCGGAGATTCGCTGGCGGCGGTGCCCGTAGTTCCGTGTCAGGGCAATTGTGAAATTCTGTAAACCGTTGGACATGGTCCATCTCTCACTCTGGATCGAGAGATCACTGTCACTGAAAGGTCGGAGAGACTAGCTGCCCATCGAAGCATTGGGATGGTGGTGCGCGTTCAGCGCACGCATGAAGGCGCGTAGCGCCGATCACGGGGGTTGGGTGGGCGGACAGCCCACCGCCCTGCTGAACAGGGGTTGGGGCGAGCCTGCACGTGTTGACACGGCGTAGCCGTCCCTTGGGGCGCGCAGCCGCGAAGCGGCTCGACCGCGCCCCTTCTCGACTTGTCGAGGCATTTAGGGGGTTAGGCCGAGCGAAGCGAGGGGCGGAGGGAGCGAAGCGACCGGAGGGTAGGTGAGCGCATAGCGCTCAAAAAATCGGGAGGCTAGTTCAGGTTTGGGGTGCAAACTTGCACCTTCCCTAGATCATAAGAAGGGGCGAAATATAGACTCCTTTAAAATCAGTAAGTTACATATAGGGGGTAGGTCACCAGCTGTGACCTACCCCTAGGTCACCAGCTGTGACCTACCCTGATCGGTACCGTTCACATATGATCGATACCTTGCTATGTTTGACCCACATACCTGATCGGTAGCGAGCAGACATGAACGATAGCACGTCACGGATGACCTCACCCCAGGTCAGAGGATCATGGGTCCAGACTGAGCGAGCTTCCCACGAAAAATGGGCAGCCTTAGTGCGGTCGAAGCCTCGCGCAGCGGCCTTGCTGCATATCCTAGTGGCCAACATGAACGCACGGGGGGCCGTGGTCGCCTCTCACAACACCTTGGCCAGCTTGTCGGGTTCCTCCGTATCGACGGTAAAACGAGCCGTTAAGGAGCTTGTCGAGGGGCAATGGATACAGACCATGCGCGTTGGGTCAGAGCGCGGCGGGGCCTTGGCTTACGTGGTTAATCGGCGCGTGGCATGGGCCGACAAACGGGAAAATCAGCGCTATGCGGTCTTCGATGCGCGTGTGATCGTCTCGGAAGGTGACCAGACGGAGAAGCTGGAAGGCCCGGAATTGCAGCAGATCCCCCGGCTCGGTGCAGGAGACGAGCAGCTTCCCAGCGGGGACGGAATGGACCCGCCAAGCCAACCGGAATTCGAGGGGCTAGAGCCTGACCTGCCATCCCTGTCCGAACGCGAGGAGTGATGCATGGCCACCAGTGACTCCCGAACAGCTCCGACAAGCCTACGAGCTTGTCACCGAGGATGCGGGATAGAGTGCCTGCGACACGACGCGACAGCGGTGATGCGACACTATGCGACTGACACCTAGCGATGCAGCCCGCCTCTTTGGCATCCACCGGGCGACCCTTTACCGCCACATGGCGGCGGGCCGCCTGTCATGGGTGCTAGAGCCGAATGGAAGCCGTGCGCTAGACATGTCGGAGCTGATCCGCTGCTATGGCGAGCCGTCTGGCCATGCGACACCCAGCGCGACACCTGCGACGCCCACCACCGGCGACGATGCGACACCCGCAACAGAGCGGCTACTGGCCGAGCTGGTCGAGCTGACCCGGCACCAGGGCGAGGAGCTGCGACGGCTGCGCGAGGAGGTGGCCACCCTGCGACGGCTGCCTCCACCACCAGACCAGGGCGAGCGTATGAACAATGCGACCAGGGACAACAACGACGACCCCAATGGGTTACGGGCCCTGGTTCAGGCACTCAGGGACGATACACCGGACGATGCCGATTAGACTGGAAGCAACCGAGAGGAGGTTACACCATGAGTACCCCACTGGATCCACGTATCAGCGAGTTCGAGACTCAGGAACAGGCCGACAGCTATGACCGCTGGTTTCGTGAGCGTGTCCAGCGCAGCCTGGACGATCCGCGACCTAACATCCCCCATGATGAGGTGATGGCTAAGATGGAGGCGATCATCGAGAACGCCAAACAGCGCCAAAGCACTAAAGATGGGACGGATTCCAATGGCTGAAAAAGGCGATCACGTGACAATGCCAAACTTGTCAGCAGAAGAGAGCCAACACGTCTCTGGCGGAGGAAGAGTGTTTATCGTGGAAGAGATCGAAGGCCCTGACTGGCGTGTCCTAATGGTCAAGGGGAATACCTGCACGATCATGCTGGAGCCTAACGACAGCGATGGGTACGGCGACGAGCAATATACCTACGACCTCGCCCTGGCAGTCGCCAACCTTTCCGAAGACTCCCCCTTAGTCAGGCCAATCTAAGCATGTCTCACCGATAAATTTCCTTGCGGTGCCCAATGCGCACGACGAGCACGCATACGCGCTCGTCCTCGATCTGGGCGATCAGCCGATAGTCCCCCACCCGATAGCGCCACAGCTCCCCCAGCTGGCCCTGGAGCGGTTTGCCCAGCTGTCGCGGATCCTCGAGCGGCTGAACCCGCTCGCGCAGGTAATCACGGATGCGCTTGGCCTCGACATGACCCAGCTTCTTCAACTGCTTGTGGGCAGTGCCCGTCAGCTCAATTTGCCAACCCAAGCTCACGCTCCACGTCGTCCAGGGAATGCGTGGTTTCCTCGCCACGGCGCAGGCGTTCCAGGGTCTGTTCGGCCAGGTAGACGTCCTCCAGGTCCTCGAGGTGCTCGAGGATGGCCTCACGGGCGTAATAGGTCTTGGTGCGACCGGTGGCCTTGGCCAGCGCCTCGAGGCGTTCCTCAATGTCGCTGGGTAGTCGGATTGCCAACATGGACAGTCCCTCCTAAGGGATGATATACACGTATATCATAACCTCCTGAGGGCCTAGTTTCATCACCTACACGTAAATTCGTTCACGCATCTTACGTGGATGACCGAAAGCAGCCACGATGAATGAGTAACCTACTGATAAAAAAGACATCTTACCGGTGAACCGTGGATAAACTGTCCAATCTAAGTCAGCACACGGTGGGCATAAATGGTTAAAACGATGCCCGCTATAACGGGCGAGAACAGCAGAAGTCCCCTCAGAACAGTATCTAGCTCCATGAGACCTTCCTCCATGTGACCAGTGGACCAGTCATGTAGAGCGGCTTTCTCTTACCCTTGCTCTACCCTAGATGCTTCCCTTTTGTTCCCACACAATCGAGGCTGTTTCCGATTCGGAAAAGATGTCACCACTATGTCTCCGGTTTGTCCCCTACAGAGGGCTTCGCACGTGCGAAATCGAAATCTTGCCATCATCAGCGGAAACCCCCTTTCATTTCGCACGTGCGAAACTGAAGTGCCGGGTGCCACTCACGCGGTCAGCGTGAGAATCCTGCCTTCGCCCCCATCACTCTGAGGATTTCGTATGTACGAAACGCGGGATCTGCCATACGACGTGCTGGACTGTCGCCTGAGGGGCCGCTGGTCAAAACTCTTTCGCCGGCTGCATCAGCTATCACGGGAGGCAGCCGACGCCGGCAACGCTGATGCGTCCCGGCGCTATCTCCTGCTTGCCCGCCAATTCAACCCCTTGGCTTTCCGATTACAGCCCCATGACGCTGCGGTCATGTTGGATCTCCGTCTGATGGAACTCAGTGGTCAACTGCGAGAGCAAGATCCTTACGACCTCAGCCAAGTGGAACATGACGTTGCGCGCTTGAAAGAAGATTTCAGCCTCTCGGACGATTAGCGGGGGTTTCCACCGATGGGTCACCCCCACGCATCGCCCAAAATGCAAGATTACGCGGCTTATCTTGATAGGTGGAGCGCCGCCGCCAAGGGGACCTGCGAGCCGCTTTGCAGCGGCGTTCCGATCCAGGGTTCATGTCCCTTACCTGTCCCCCTTTTGTCCCTCAGCGGTCCCTTTGGTGTCCCTAGTTGCGGCTGCCTGTCCCTTTTGTGTCCCCTCAATGTCCCGTTTCTGTCCTTCTTGCGTTCCTCTCCGCATTGCTACTTTTCTGCTACCTCAACGCTACCTTGTTGCTTCCTATGTGCTTCCTAGATGCTACCTATCTGCTTCCTCTCCCAAGCGCTTGTCGCTTGGTGTCCCCTCAATGCCCTGTTCCTGACCTGATGCGCATGGGATGTCCCCGATGTGTCCCACTTCTGTACCCGACATGTCCCATTTATGTCTCATGCCCTTCCGCCCTTCCGATGAAACGGAAGGGGCCCTCTCCTTAACGCTGATGGCTCGTCACGGGCCTCTGAAGGCCCTTAACGAGCCATACACCATACGCAATGCGAAGCATTGCCAAGTCGCTGATTTTTAAGGAATCACCTTCTTCAATTGTTGTCTTTGCGTTATACCAGCGTAAAACGTTTACCCTCTAAACCACCGTGAATTATAGGATTTGATGTAAAACATAGAGTAAAACACGGAGGATGGTTCGATGCCGAACATCAACGTTCGCGTTTCAGAGACCGAGAAGGCAGAACTGGAGGTCCGATCCAAAGGCAACGTGTCCGCTTACGTGAGGCAGCAGCTGTTCGGCCAGGATCGGACACTCGAGACAATCCTGCACCGCCTCGAGGACATTGCGGACGACCTGGAGGACAAGCACACAGGCGCGGAAGAGCGC
>NZ_BDEP01000024.1 GCF_001662305.1 Halomonas caseinilytica | reverse complement strand
CAGCGCCGAGGACGCAAGCCTTTTTTGCCGAATCGCTGCGATCGAATATCGAGACGAAGCGCATGCCTTCCTCGTCATGATCGGTCCGCCGGCAGGAGTACTGACAACCTATTCTGCCCCCCATTCCGGCCGGCAAGCCCCGTTCATCCCAGCTAGTGCAAAGAAGGGGCTCGTTTCAACTCTCGCCATTCCTTGCACCCGAGACCAGAGAATCCGGCCCGAGGTCGGCAATGGACCGCGCGCCGGTGAGCGTCATCGCGACCCGCATCTCCTTTTCGAACAACTCGAGTAGATGGGCTACCCCTGCTTCCCCGGCAGCGGCGAGCGCATAGAGGAAGGCGCGGCCCAGCAAGACAGTATCGGCCCCCATGGCCACCATCCGCACGACATCCAGCCCGCTGCGAATACCGGAATCGGCCAGGATGGCCAGGTCGCCCTTGACCGCGTCGGCAATGGCAGGCAAGGCGCGCGCCGTGGAAAGCACTCCATCAAGCTGACGCCCGCCATGATTGGACACGACGATGCCGTCCGCCCCGAAACGGACCGCATCACGAGCGTCCTCGGGGTCGAGGATCCCCTTGATGATCATCGGGCCATCCCAGAACTCGCGAATCCACTCCAGATCCTTCCAGGAAATGGAGGGATCGAAGTTATCGCCCAGCCAGGCGATATAGTCCTCAAGCTCCGTCGGCTGGCCGCGATAGTCCGACACGTTTCCCAGGTCATGCGGGCGGCCATGGATCCCCACGTCCCAGGCCCAGGCCGGATGGGTCGCAGCCTGGAGCATTCGACGAATCGCCGCATGCCTGCCGCTCATGCCGGAGTGGGCATCGCGATAACGCGCTCCCGGCACAGGCATGTCGACCGTGAAGACGAGCGTCTTGATGCCGGCGGCCTTGGCACGCTCCAGGACATGCTGCATGAACCCTCTGTCCTTCAACACATAGAGTTGAAACCAGAGCGGGCGATCCACGGCCGCGGCCACCTCGCCGATGGGGCATACCGATACCGTAGACAACGTGAAGGGAATCCCCTTCCCGGCAGCAGCGCGGGCCGCCTGAACTTCACCGCGCCGGGCGTACATGCCCGTCAGCCCTACGGGAGCCAGAGCGACGGGCATCGCCAGGGATTCGCCGAACAGCTCGGTCTCCAGCGACAGGCTGGACATGTCCTTCAGCACCCGCTGGCGCAATGCGATATCGGCCAGATCCTCGACGTTACGCCGCAGTGTATGCTCGGCATAGGCACCTCCGTCGGCGTAGTGAAAGAGAAAGGGAGGGATACGGCGCTTGGCGGCCTGTCGGTAGTCCGTAGCGGCTGAGATAATCATGGCAAGCTCTAGACAGTGGGTAATTGGTAAAACCAATTAAAAACAAGTTGTCACTGCACGTTATGGCGCGACGGTTTCGCTGTCAAACTCTCCCTTGGTCGCCCATTCATCTGAATGGAAGTCGTCATGGCGCGTAATCTACACGGCCCTCCATCATCCCTACCGTCACCGAGAAATTTGGTATGACCAATCCATGAAATCCTAGTTTGCTATTGGTAATACCAATTTAACGGCGATATCATGCCGCCTTGATGCTCGACCCCGCAGCCAAGGTCTCGCCATGTCCTATCAACCTGTCCGTCAGCCTCGCCTCGCCGATGTCATTACCGAGCGGCTCGAAGGCCTCATCCTCGAAGGCAGCCTGAAGCCCGGCCAGCGACTGCCGCCAGAACGCGAACTCGCCGAACGCTTTGGTGTTTCGCGCCCTTCCGTGCGCGAGGCAATACAGAAGCTCGCCGCCCGAGGGCTGCTGGCCAGCCGACAGGGCGGCGGCACTTTCATTACCGAAGAGCTCCACAACGGCTACAGCGATCCTCTGCTCGAGATGCTTTCTCGCCATGGGGAATTCCACTTGGATCTGCTGGAATTCCGCGATGCCATGGAGGGGCTGTCGGCCTACTATGCCGCCCTGCGCTCCACACCCACGGACAGAGCCGTACTACTTGAGCGCTTCGAGGAACTCGAGGCCTGCTTCGCCAGTCGCGACCCGGCAAGCGAGGCCAAGGCAGACGCCGCCTTCCACCTGGCCATTGCCGAAGCCGCCCATAATGTGATGCTCCTGCACACTATCCGCGGCATTTTCCATCAGCTCGAGCGCAGTATCGTCGACAACCTTGATCACCTGCTCGACAAGCCCGATGCTCGGCAACAGCTGATGACACAGCACCGCGCCCTGCTGGATGCCATCCTCGAGGGACGCGCCGAGGACGCTCGCAACCGCGCCCACGAGCATCTGGTATACGTGGAGGAAGGCTTGCTGGAAGTGGCCCGCGCCGAAACCCGGGCCCAGCGCTCGCTGCGCCGGGCTCAGGCCCTGCCGACGGCACCGTCCTGACCCATGGTCGGCAGCCATCGCCTAACACGGCGCCAGCGCGCCTGGCGCGGCCTGCTCGCAGGACTCGGGCTGGCCGGCCTCGCCTTGTGCATGTGGCAGACCGCTCAGGTCGCCAGGGAGCAGGCACTGCAGGACTTGCGCCGCGATGCAGAAAACGAGCTACGACTCTCGGCAGCGAGCCTGGTCGGGCACCTGTCGCGCCATGACTACCTGCCGGAACTGCTGGCCTCACGGGAAATGGTCAAGCGTTTCCTGTCCTCCCCGGACAGCCAGAACCCCATGCCGCTCAACCTGATGCTGGACCGTTTCCGCGCCACCGCCGGTGTTTCCGATATCTATTTGCTCGATCATCAGGCCGATACCCTGGCTGCCAGCAACTGGCATCGTTCCGACACCTTCATCGGTGAGAACTACCACTATCGGCGCTACTACAAGGACGCCATCCAGGGCCGCCGCGGCCGCTTCTATGGCCTGGGCGTCCAATCGATGACCCGGGGCTACTATTTCTCGGCGCCGGTCTGGCTGAACGAAACCGCGCCACATGCCACCCCGGACGGCGTCATGGTGCTCAAGGTCACGCTCGATGCCGTGGAGCAGAGCTGGGCCGAGCAGGATGCAGAGCTGCTGGTCACCGACCGCGACGGCATCGTCTTCATGGCCAGCCAGCCGGAGCTGCGCCTGACTGCCATGACCCCGCTCAGCGACGCCGAGCGCGAGGCATTGCACGCTTCACGACGCTATGCCGAGGAACCGCTCCCGCACGCCGGCATCCAGGAAATCGAACGACGCGATTCACGCACTCGCCTGGTCGATTTTTCCTCCGGTCCCCTAGAGGGTCAGCACTACCTCAGCCTGACCCGCGCCATGCCGGACCTCGAGTGGGACATGCACATTCTCAAGCCGCTGACACCGGTGGTGAATGCCCAGTGGATATCGGCTCTGCTGGCCGGAGGGCTCTACGGCCTTGTCGCACTGGGCGGCGGCATCGGCTGGCAACGCTTGCGGCTGCGTCGGGAGCGAGAGCGTTTCGCCGAACGCGAGCGCCAAACCCTGGCCCGCGTCAGGGACGAGCTCGAGCGCAACGTGGCCAAGCGTACCCACGATCTGGTGACCACCAACCAGCGACTGTCCGACGAGATCGAAGAGCGCCGCCGCGCCGAGAGCAGCCTGCGCGAGACTCGCGACGAGCTGGTCCAGGCCGCCAAGCTTGCCGTGCTCGGCCAGCTTGCCGCCGGCATCAACCATGAACTCAACCAACCCCTGTCGGCGATCCGTGCCTATGCCGAGAACGCACGTGCCTTCATCGAGCGCGGGCGTGCCGAAACTGCTGACACCAATCTCGAGCAGATCATCGAACTCACCGATCGCATGTCCGAGATCAGCGCTCAACTGCGGCAGTTCTCGCGCAAGAGTGGCGACACCCTCAGCGCCGTCTCGGTGCCTTCCTGCTTCGACTATGCATTACGATTGTTCCAGGCACGCCTCAACGAGCTCGGCGTCACGGTGGAACGGCAATGGCAAGCGGAAGACATCTGGGTGCGTGCCGACCCGGTCCGCCTCGAACAGGTTCTGGTCAACCTGATCGGCAACGCCCTCCAGGCCATGGCAGATACCGTCACGCCGCACCTGTCGCTGACCATCGAGACGACACCGGAACAGGTGTACATACAGGTAGCGGACAGCGGTCCCGGTATTGCCGAGTCGCAGATATCACGCGTCTTCGAGCCCTTTTTCACCACCAAGTCCACGGGCAGCGGCCTGGGACTGGGCCTCTCCATCTCGGGGCGCATCATCGACGACCTGGGCGGCCGGATCGAGGCCGGCAATGCCCCTGGCGGCGGCGCCCTGTTCACCATTACCCTGCCACGCGACCCCGGGCCGAAGGCCCGCCGAGCGACCGAGGAGCCATCGACCCATGCATGACAACGCGGATGTTCCGGTGATGATCGTCGATGACGAGGCCCACCTGCGTATCACCGCGGGCCAGACACTCGAACTGGCCGGCTACATACCTCGCCCCTTCGAAAGCGCCGAAGCCGCCCTGGCCGAACTCGAGACCGATTTCGCCGGCGTCGTGGTCAGCGACATTCGCATGCCCGGCATGGATGGCATGGCCCTGCTGCGTGAGGTCCGTCGCCGCGACCCGGACCTGCCCGTGATTCTGATCACCGGCCACGGCGACATTTCCACCGCCGTGGAGGCCATGCGCGAAGGCGCCTGGGACTTTCTAGAAAAGCCCTTTGCCGGCGAGCGCCTGGTCGAAGTGGTGCGACGCGGCAGCGAAAAGCGCCGCCTCAGCCTGGAAAACCGCGCCCTCAAGGCTGAACTGGAAGCGCAACAGTCGGCGCCCGGACCCCGGCTCGTCGGTCGCACGCCGGTCATCCAGCGCCTGGCCGCCATGGTCCAGCGAATCAGCCGCGTCGAGGCCGACGTCCTGCTGTTCGGCGAGACCGGTACCGGCAAGGACCTGGTGGCCAGGGCGATCCACGAGCGCAGCTCACGCGGCGGACGCCCCTTCGTTGCCATCAACTGCGGCGCGGTGCCGGAGAGCACCATCGAATCGGAACTGTTCGGCCACGAGAAAGGCGCCTTTACCGGCGCCCTGGAGCGGCGCATCGGCAAGTTCGAGCATGCCGGCGGCGGCACCGTCTTCCTCGACGAAATCGAGTCGATGCCACTGGCCCTGCAGGTCAAGCTGCTGCGTGTCCTGCAGGAACGCACCATCGAGCGTCTTGGCTCCAACCAGCCGGTGCCGCTGGATATCCGGGTCATCGCCGCCACCAAGATCGATCTCAAGGCCGCCGCCGAGGCCGGCGAGTTCCGTGAGGACCTCTACTATCGACTCAATGTGGTGACCCTGCCGATCCCGCCGCTGCGCGAACGCCGCGAGGACATTCCGTTGCTCTTCCAGCACTTCGCCGCCGTGGCGGCCAGCCGCAGCAGCATGGAGGCCCCGCCCCTCGATGCGGCGGGCATCTCGGCACTGCTCGCCCACGACTGGCCAGGCAATGCTCGGGAGCTGCGCAATCTCGCCGAGCGTTACGTACTGCTCGGCGTGACGTGCGACTATCGGCTCGACATGCTGATGGAAGGCGTGGGTAACGACGGCGCCGAGCTATCCCTGCCCGAACAGGTCGAGCTCTTCGAGAAACAACTGATCAGCCAGGCCCTGGCCCGTCATCACGGCCATGTGACCGATGTCTGCGAACACCTCGGGCTGCCCCGCAAGACCCTCTACGATAAGCTGAAACGCCACAACCTGAAGGCCGAGCACTATCGCCACGGCGCCGATCCCTGAGCCTCGGGCTCGCAACACGCCCGAGGCACCAGGCCAGGCGCCCCTCGAAGCATCGATGCCGGTAGCCGCCAATCATCAGATCAGGATCAACACGCTCGCGCCGCCAGCGATGGCCAGGCCAGCCAAGACCACCATGGCGCCATCCCGCGTGCTCATGCCAATGGCCGCCAGGGTCACGGCCAAGGCTGGAATGCTGCTGGCAAAAGGCAGTAGCTCCAACGGAATCATCGCCAACCCGGATACCGCACAGAGCAACGCTACCACCTGACTGACCGGCGCCTGGGTCAACACGGTCAAGCGCGGTCGGAACCAGCGGTCCAGGCGACGCGCCACCGGCTTGGCCCGCTCGGTCGCGGAGACCAGTCTCTCGCGGCTAACTGTCAGGCGACGCAGCCGCTGCGGCACCCAGGGCGACCGATCCCCCATGCTGCCCTGGATGGCAATCAAGAAAATCAGCACACCGCAGAGACTCGGCACCCCCGGAATGCCGCCGGTCGGCAACAGCGCAATCAGCGCCGGCGCCAGCAGCAAGGGGCCGAATCCACGTGAGTTCAGCGCATCGACCAGCGTCCCGACGGCCACATTGTCCGCCTCGGCCTCTTGCTGAAGGCGCTGCAGCACATCGTGCACACTCATGGCATCGTTCATGGAGCAATCCCTGGCGAATGAACAAGGCGACCATCATGCCACACCTCTGTACTGGCGCCCCATGACGATGGCGTGACGTGCCTGCCGGTCAGCAACTCACCAGATCGCCAGCCACTGCTCCCACACGGCCAGCAAGCTCGACCAGCTCGGCAGCCACGGCAACATGGCCAGCATCAGCAGTACCAGGGCGACGGCACGCAGGGGCCTGTCATAATCGAAGAGCTTGAGCGCCGTGCCGAATGAACGCTTGAGACGCCCCCCTTCCAGATCGACGCTGTAGAGTTCATCGAGCGTCAAATGAACGAGGCATCCCACCAGCAATGCCAGCCCCTGAATCCAGGCCAGCTCAGGCGGCTGGCCAAGCACGCCGTAGCTCAGCGCGCTGCCTGCCCAGGCAAAGAAGATCGCCGCCAGCAACGAATGCCAGATGCCGCGATGCACGGAGAAACGCTTGAAAGCCGGCGCCAGCAGATAGCGTACCCCGATGTAGATCCCCGCGCAGACCAGCAACCAGTGGCCGAAGGCAAGCTGGGACTGCAGGGTCCAAGCTCCGGCGGCGGCCGCCATGAAGGCCAGCAAGCTGAATACCAGGCGCACCGAATACGAGTGATCCGAGTCGATATCCGGGAGGATGCCGCCGAGCGTGGTCAGCAGCATCAGCGGCCCGGCCTGCCATGGCGTCCAGAGACCGAAGTGCCAGCCCCCCAGCGCCAGCACGCAACCGCTGCCCGCCGCCACGCTGATGTGGGTGCCGAAGTTTGCCATGGCCGGATACCTCGAAAACTGGATAAACATCCATTATCGCGCAATATCGCGATACAGAACAATCAGTTAACGAAGTTTCCGTGGCAGGCCTTCATGTCCTGGTGCAGGCCACCGGCATCGAGGCATGGCGCGCCCCCCAGGCTCACTGCCGATTCAGCCCTCAGCGGCTGACAGATACTCATCCTTGAGATTGACGTAGTTGCCGGCGGTATACGCGAAGAAGGCGCGCTCCTTGTCCTTGAGCGGACGCAGTGCCTTGGCGGGGTTGCCGGCATAGACCTGGCCACCAGCCAGGTGCTTGCCGGGCGGCACCACGGCACCGGCCGCGATGATCACCTCATCGTCGACCACCGCGCCATCCATGACGATAGCCCCCATGCCCACCAGGATGCGGTTGCCCAGAGTGCAGCCATGCAGGATCGCCTTGTGGCCGATGGTCACCTCATTGCCGATGGTCAACGGAAAACCATCGGGATTGAAATCGCTGGCATGGGTGATATGCAGCACGCTGCCGTCCTGCACGCTGGTCCGTGCCCCGATACGGATACGATGCATGTCGCCACGGATCACCGCCATGGGCCATACCGAGCAGTCATCACCCAACTCGACATCCCCCAGCACCATGCACTGGGGATCGATGTAGACGCGCTCTCCCAGTGTCGGCGTGACGCCACGCCAGGATCGCAGGGTCGTCGCCTCGCTCATCATGCACCTCCCGTCGTCATATTAGTCCCGACGCCAATACTACCAGCGTCAGCGGGATCGACACCCAGCGCACCAGAAAGCGCCAGACGCGGAACCCGAGCGGGCCGGCATCCAGAGCACGCAGGGCAACGTGCTCGGGCATCACCCAGCCGGCGAAAATCGCGATCAACAGCCCTCCGATCGGCAGGAAGATCTCCGGCGGAATAGTGCTGACCAGGGCAAAGCCATTCATGCCGAACAGGATTTCGACATCGGCCAGGGTCGAGAAGGAAAGGACCGACAGCAGCCCCAGCGACCAGACCGTCAGGCCGACCACCGCCGCCGCCTTGCCCCGACTGATCCCCCAGCCCTGCAGGGTCGCCACCATGGGCTCGGCGAGGTTGATCGACGAGGTCCAGGTCGCCAGCAGCAGCAACAGGAAGAACAGCGACAGCCAGAAGGCGCCGAAGGGCAACTCGGCAAAGGCCACCGGCAGGGTGACGAACATCAGCCCGGGGCCCTCACCGGGGTCCATGCCCTGGGCAAACACGATCGAGAAGATGGCGATACCGGCCAACAGCGCCACCGTCACATCCAGCACCGCCACCGACGCCGCCGCCCGCGGCAGGCTCTGGTGATCCGGCATGTAGGCACCATAGGCCATCAACGCACAGGCACCCACCGCCAGGGTAAAGAAGGCGTGCCCCATGGCATGCACCAGTACCATCGGCGTCACCGCCGACAGGTCCGGTCTGAACAGCCAGGACAGCGCCGGCCCGAATCCGCTCGTGGTGGCCGCATGTCCGGCCAGCACCAGCAACAGCAGATACAGCAGCGGCATCAAGAGATTATTGAGTCGCTCCAGCCCCTTGGCCACGCCCCCTGCCACCACCAGCATGGTCATCACCAGAAACAGGGTATGGTTGAAGGCCATGCGTGCCGGATCGGCCAGGAAAGCGTCGAAGCCGGCACCGATTTCAGCGGCGCTGCGGCCGACAAAGTCGCCATTGATCGCATCGATGAGGAACTCGATGGACCAACCCGACACCACCGAATAGAACGATAGGATGCAGAACACGGTGAAGGCGCCGAACAACCCCAGCCAGCGCCAGTGGCCACTGGCGCCCGATTCGGCGGCCAGATGGCCGAGCGACTGCATCGGGCTGCGGCGCCCGGCGCGTCCTATCAGGATCTCGGCCATCATCACCGGCACCCCCAGCAGGACCACGAAGGCCACGTAGAGCAGCAGGAAAGCGGCTCCGCCGTTCTCGCCGGTGATGTAGGGAAATCGCCAGATATTCCCCAGCCCGACGGCCGCCCCGGTCACCGCCAGTATGAAAGCGCGGCGACTGCTCCAGCGCTCCAGGGTCTCTTTCATCGCCTATACTCCGGCCAAGGTGGAAAAGCCGCCAAGCCTAGCACATTGAAACCTGCCGCGACCGCCCGCATCTAAACGGACATTCCCATCATCAACCGAGGTGTGCATGTCCACGAATCCACTGCTCGACGCCCACTCGCTTCCCCCTTTCGCCGAGATCAAGCCCGAGCACGTGGTGCCGGCCATCGAGACCCTGCTCACGGAGAACCGCGAGGCCATCGAGGCACTGGTCGACCGTGCCGAGCGCGAACCGCCCACCTGGGAGAGCCTGGCCGCGCCCCTGGAAGCCCTCAACGATCGTCTTTCCCGCGCCTGGTCGCCGGTGTCGCACCTCAATGGCACCATGAACACGCCGGCCCTGCGCGAGGCCTATGAGCAGAGCCTGGGCATGCTCTCCGACTACAGCACTTGGCTCGGCCAGCACGAGGGCCTGTTCCGCGCCTGGCAGGCACTCAAGGACGGCCCGGCCTGGGCGACGCTCGACGAGCCTCAGCGCCGCACCGTGGACAACGCCCTTCGCGACTTCCGGCTGGCCGGCGTCGATCTCCCGGCCGACAAGAAGCAGCGCTATGGCGAGATCCAGGCTCGCCTGTCGAGCCTGGCCAACACCTTCTCCAACCAGTTGCTCGATGCCACCCAGGCCTGGCATCTGGCGCTGGACGACGACAGCCGACTGGCCGGCCTGCCGGAAAGCGCCCTGTCGACCCTGGCGGCCAACGCCGAGGCCAAGGGGCAGAAGGGCTATCGCATCACCCTGGATTTCCCCAGCTTCCTGCCGGTGATGACATACGCCGACGACCGTGAGCTGCGCCGCGAGGTCTATACCGCCTTCGTCACCCGCGCCTCCGAGACCGGCCCCAATGCCGGTGAGTTCGACAACGCCCCCGTCATGGAAGAAATCCTCGCATTGCGTCGCGAACTGGCCGAGCTACTGGGCTTCGCGACCTATGCCGACTATTCACTGGCCACCAAGATGGCCGACTCCCCGCAGGGCGTGATTCGCTTCTTGAACGATCTCGCCGAACGCGCCGTGCCCCAAGCACGCGAAGAGTACGCCGCATTGGCCGCCTTCGCCCGGGAGCGGCTGGACCTGGCCGAGTTGGCGCCCTGGGACGTGGGCTACGCCAGCGAGAAGCTGCGCGAGGCGCGTTACGCCATTTCCGACGAGCAACTGCGGCCCTACTTTCCCGCCCCTCAAGTGGTCAACGGATTGTTCAAGGTCGTCGAAAGGCTCTATGGCGTGACCTTCGAGGAAGACAGCGAAGCACCGCGCTACCATCCCGATGTGCGCTTCTTCCATATCATGGAAAGCGGCAAGCCGATCGCCGGCTTCTATCTCGACCTCTACGCTCGCGAAGGCAAGCGTGGCGGCGCCTGGATGGACGAATGCCGTGTCCGCCGAGAGGAAGATGGCACGCTGCAGCTACCGGTGGCCTATCTGACCTGCAACTTCACGCGTCCCGTGGGCGAGGCGCCGGCGCTGTTGACCCATGACGAGGTCACCACCCTGTTCCATGAATTCGGCCATGGCCTGCATCATATGCTGACGCGTCAGACCATCGCCGACATCTCCGGCATCAACGGCGTGGCCTGGGACGCGGTCGAACTGCCCAGCCAGTTCATGGAAAACTACTGTTGGGAGCGCGAGGGCCTGGACCTGATCGCCGGCCACGTGGAAACCGGCGAGCCACTGCCCGACGAACTGTTCGACAAGCTGCTGGCCGCCAAGAACTTCCAGTCGGCCATGGGCATGGTGCGCCAGCTGGAGTTCTCGCTGTTCGACTTCCGCCTGCACCTCGAAACCAGCGCACCCAGCGCCGCCGATATCCAGGCGTTGCTCGACGAGGTACGAAACAGCGTCTCGGTCGTCCCGCGCGTGGACTTCAACCGCTTCCAGAACGGCTTCGGTCACATCTTCGCCGGCGGCTATGCGGCGGGCTACTACAGTTACAAGTGGGCCGAAGTCCTGTCCGCCGACGCCTGGAGTGCCTTCGAGGAGGCCGGTATCTTCGACCCGGAGACCGGGCGACGTTTCCGTACCGAAATTCTCGAGCGCGGCGGTTCTCGAGACGCCGCTGAACTGTTCCGTGCCTTCCGGGGGCGCGAACCAAGCGTCGAACCGCTGCTGCGCCACAGCGGCATCCGCGCCGCCTGACACGTCGCTTCACCGTTTCATCATGCGCCGGGGGCACCCTCGGCGCGCATCACCAGGAGGCCTCATGGCCACTCAGAAACGCTTCATCGCCGGCGCCATCTGCCCCCGCTGCGCCGAGATGGACCGCATCCGCAGTTGGGAACAGAACGGCATGCGCTATCGCGAGTGCGTCAGCTGCGATTTCTTCGAGCAGCTTCCCATCGAGGAGGAAACCCCGCCCGAACTCGAGACCCGCATCAGCCGGCCCCACGAGGACCAGGCGTCACAGCCCGATGACCTGCAGACCGTGCGGATTCTCGATCCCGGTCAGCAGCACTAGCCTGCCATCACAGCAAGGAAGATATTTACAGTTCCCGGACCCAGATGTTGCGAAAGCTGACGGCGGCGTCGTGATCCTGCAGATAGAGCGGGGCGCAGCCGTGCGCCTCGTCGTATGAAGGGGCTCCGATCCACTCGGTGGTGCCCTGAATTTCCACGTGGTTCTGGACGAGCACGCCGTTGTGCAACACCGTCGCGTAGGCCGGGGACTCGAGCTCTCCCGCGTCATCGAAACGGGGCGCGGTGTAGATGATGTCGTAACTCTGCCACTCGCCGGGAGGCCGCGAGGCATTCACCAGCGGAATGTGCTGCTTGTAGATCGATGCCGCCTGGCCATTCGGGTACGTCTCGTTGTCGTACGAGTCGAGCACCTGGATCTCATAGCGCTCCTGCAGAAAGACGCCACTGTTGCCTCTGTCCTGGCCGTCCATGCCTGCAGTGTCCTCGGGGGTTCGCCATTCGAGATGCAGCTGCACGTCGCAGAAGTCTTCCCGGGTACGAATGCCCCCGGCTCCCCGCTTCACCGTCATGGCACGACCCTCGACATGCCATGGCGCCGCCCCGCCATCCTCGGCTTCCCAGGCATCGAGATTCGTACCATCGAACAGTACGGTCGCATCCGAGGGCACCCCATCCGCTGGTGCCTGCACCGTTTCAGGAACCGGCTCCCAGACTTCCGTCTTCTCGGCTTGCTGCCAAGGCTCGAGTTCCGGGTCGACACCATCGGCCGCGACGCCGGTCATGGGAGCCAGGCTGCCGCAGGCGATCAGCATCAAGCCGCGCGGCGCGAAGGGACGTAGATGTTCCAGCATGCGATCGCTCCTCTCGGGAGAGTGAAGTCATTGCCGTGAAGCCGGACGATCAGGTCGTGGCCCAGACGGGTTGTCCTTGCTCGTAAGGGGTACATCCATCATAACGACCTGGCACCGCGACATAGCGCAGCACCTCCTTGGCGCCGACTTCCGACGTGAAAAATCCGAACAGCGTCAATTGCTTGATCATGGTGAAATAGTGGGGATCACCATCGCTTGCCGCCTGGGTCTTGGCCTGGGCATCGAGCCGGCATACCAGTGTCTCGCGCTGGCCGGCATCCAGGTTCAGGAAATCGCGGTCATATTCCGCACGGCTGAGGGCATCCAGCTTCACCAGGCCATCATGGAAGATCGCTTGCTCCTGCGGGGTATAGCAATCGGTGACGAACACGGTCATGAACTCGCCAACTCTGGCGTCCTTGGCGCCGGGCGTATCGGTCCGCGGCAGGATGGTTTCCGCCACTTCATCCAGAAGCCGGGTATCCCGGGCACTGAAACGCCCCTTCCCGTTGTCGCTGGCGCTATAGGCGAACACGGCATTGCCACCGATCATGGCCGTGCCGGTCGCGACGGTGATCAACTTCAACAGTTCACGGCGGTTCATCACAGGTTCCTCTTCTTCAGCTCGCTGACCGCATGATCGACCGCTCGGGCGGTCAAGGCCATGTAGGTCAAGGATGGATTGACGCAGGATGCCGAGGTCATGCAGGCACCGTCCGTCACGAAGACATTCGGCGCATCCCATACCTGGTTGTGACGATTGAGTACCGAAGTCGTCGGATCACGCCCCATGCGCGCCGTACCCATCTCGTGAATACCCATGCCCGGCGCGTAGTCGTCTTCCTCGCCCTGGACATTCTTCACGCCGGCCGCTTCCAGCAGGTCGACCGCGTCCTGAACCATGTCCTTGCGCATGTCCCGCTCGTTCTGCTTGATCTCCACATTCATGGCCAGAACAGGCAATCCCCACTTGTCAGTAACACTTCGATCGAGAGAAATACGGTTCTCGTGGTAGGGCAGCATTTCGCCGAAACCGGTCATGCCGATCGTCCAGCCGCCGGGCTGACTGAGTGTCTGCTTCAGGTCTGCCCCGATGTTGAGTTCCGCGATCTCGCGATCCCAGCGCTGCCGACTGGCCGAGCCCTGATAGCCGAATCCACGCAGATACTGGCGCCTATCCTCCCCGACATTGCGGAAACGCGGGATATAGAAGCCCGCCGGCCGGCGTCCGAAGTAGTACTTGTCCTCGTAGCCTTCCACATCGCCGCTGGCACCGCAGCGGAAGTGGTGATCCATCACGTTGTGCCCCAGCTCGCCGCTGCTGCTGCCCAAGCCGTCTGGCCAGACATCCGTGGCGGAATTCATCAGGATCCAGGTGGAATTGAACGTGGAGGCGTTGAGGAAGATCACGTCGGCCGTGTATTCGTAGGTCTGATTGTTCTCGGCATCGATGACCTCCACGCCCCGCGCACGCTTTCTGTCCTTGTCGTAGAGCACCTGGGTCACGATGGAAAAGGGACGCAAGGTCAGGTTGCCCGTGTTCATGGCCACCGGCAGCGTGGATGACTGCGTGCTGAAATACGCACCATAGGGGCATCCCAGCCAGCACTTGTTGCGGTATTGGCAGTTCACCCGGTTCTGTTCGGGTTTTGGCTGCGTGATATTGGCGACCCGACTGTGAATGAGGTGTCGAGTGCCGCCAAAGGCCTTCTCGATACGCTTGGCAACATCCTCTTCGACGCAATTAAGCTCGATGGGCGGAAGGAACTGGCCATCGGGCAGGACATCCAGCCCCTGGCGGCTGCCTGCTATGCCGGCAAAGCGCTCGACATAATCGTACCAGGGGGCCATATCCTCGTACCGAATGGGCCAGTCGATGGCAACGCCTTCGCGCAGATTGGCCTCGAAATCCATGGGGGACCAGCGATAGCTCTGGCGTCCCCACAGCAACGAGCGACCACCCACATGATATCCACGAAACCAATCGAAGCGCTTTTCTTCGATATAGGGATTGTCTTGCTCATCTGCCCACATTCCCATCGTGGATTCGTTCAATGGATAGTCACGCTTGAGGACCGGAAACTTCTCCTTCATTTCCTGCGTTGGCTGATCCCTGTGAGGGTAATCCCAGACCTCCTTGGACGCGTTCTTGTAGTCTTTGACATGTTCAATGTTTCGACCACGTTCGAGCAGAAGGACCTTCAGTCCTTTCTCGGTAAGTTCCTTCGCTGCCCAACCGCCACTGATGCCTGAACCGACCACGATTGCATCATAATGATTTTCCGCCACGGCTTCGCTCCTTTGTTATTGAACTTGAGGCCTGCGTCACACGTCACACGTCTTTATTGCCGACGCCAACGACCTCTTCTTCTCTTCATTGCTTTCCCCGCTTGGCATGAACTCCTGCGCCACATAACCTTCAAATCCCGTTTCCGTTATGGCGCGCATGATCGCCGGATAGTAAAGCTCCTGGTTATTATCGAGTTCATGTCGTCCCGGGACACCCGCAGTATGATAGTGGCCGAAATACTGGTGGTTTTCGCGAATGGTTCGAATGACATCGCCCTCACTGATCTGCATATGGTAAATATCATACAGAAGCTTGAAGTTCGGGGAGTCGAGTCTCTTGCACAATGCTATCCCCCAGGCAGAGTTGTCACACAGGTAATCAGGGTGATCGATCTTGCTGTTGAAGAGCTCCATCTGCAGCGTGACACCCTTCTTCTCTGCATGTCCCAGGACTTTCTTTAGCCCCTCTTCCGCATTGGCGAGTCCCTCTTCGGGCGTCATGCCCCTGGCATTGCCACTGAAGCAGATAAGGTTCTTGTAGCCAGCCTCGCTTACCAAGTCGATATGCCGGCGATAACTTTCCACCAGGGCAGGATGAAACCTCCTGTCACCCCACCCATCCTCCAGGTTCGGCTCCGCACCATTGCACATGGAGGAGTCGATGCCATGGCGCTTGAGAATGTGCCATTGATCCGGCCCCACCAGATCAATGGCGGAAAACCCGATCTGCCTGACAAGCTGGCAAAGCTCCTCCAGGGAGAGAAAATCGAATGTCCAGCGTGCTACGGAGTGATGGACATTACCCTTTAGCGCCAAGTCCCGGGGCTTCTTGTCCGCAAGGGCGACAGGGCCAAGCGAACCCAGCGCCATTACGCCAAGAGAGCCGGTCGCAGCATTGCGCAACAGGCCGCGCCTGCTGATAAGGTGTGTCGCCATATTCATTCGCTACCATCGAGCCATCATCATGGAAAACCTCTCACCATTTCTTTCAGTCAGAGGTTTTCCTTCAGAAAGCGGTTGCCATCCGTGATGACCTCTTCAGGATCGAGAGGGTGGTCATGCTCGATGATGTACCACTCGGCACCAGCCTGCTTGACGGCGGGAAGTATGGCTTTCCAGTCCAGCACGCCTTCACCCAGCGAGGTAAATCCTCCTTCGTCTTCTGCCACCCCTTCAGGCGCATTATCCTTGGCATGTACGGCAAACAGGCGTCCATCGAAGTGAGTGACATACTCGGCAGGATTGAGACCGGCCCGCTCGACCCAGGCAAGATCGATCTCGCTCATCAGGCCAGGTCCTGCAGCATCGAACAGAAGCTCAAGCGCCGTCTTTTCACCATACTTCTGCATTTCGAAATCATGGTTATGATAGGCGAGCGTCATCCCTTCTTGTTCAAGCTCGTCTACCATCCCTCCAAGCTCCTCCCCCAACCGTTTCCAGCCCTCGGCATTGTCCGGGCGAGCGTCTTCCTCCAGATAGGGTATGACAATGGTGTCGTTGCCAACGGACTTGTTGAAATCGACGATCTCGCTGCTATCACTGCGCAGATCATCAAGGCCAACATGCGCGGCGATGATATCGAGATCGTACGTGTCCAGGAGCTCATTCATGCGTTCCGCAGAAACGCCATGATCCCCTACGGTTTCTATCGCCTTGATGCCAGCCCGATTGACGGCGGCAAACTGTTCTTCCGTGGTGCCATAATCTCTCATTGTATACATCTGTACGGCGATGGGAGGAGTGAGACTGTCTTCCGCTGCGACAGCAGGTGTCGTGACGAAAGCCCCCATCATGAACATGGAGGTCATGGTGAGAAGGCGCGTCATCCTTGATGTGATGCGGTAACTGTTTCTTGCCATTTTTGCGGTGCTCCCCTTCTTGCTTATTGTCACGGGCCGCTGTCATTCATGCCGACCTGAGGGTGGCCATGATTCACCTGATTGCGGAATGAAGACACTCGGTATGTAACCGGTTACATACCTATAGGCAATTTACCTTAGATCCGCAAGAGATGTATCGACAACACCTGTTACGATAAGTATCGATATCTCTCTATATCTTGTCTGAACCCCTCAACCATGCCGACTAAAGACGACAGCATGAAGAGTAGAAAAATAAGTAAAACTTTGGTCGATAAAACCTTAGTCTATTGGACATGATTCGCTTGCTTTAGCTACTAGGCGACCATCCTCACTACCCGATACCCGAGAACTGTCTCGAGAATCATCACCCGGGGCCTTTGAGCCCCTCGGCAATGTATGGGCAGCTCAAGCGATTTTCTCAGAGTGACGGAGACAAGAACGAAGGTGCCTGTGCGATATCTCGCACACACAGGCAACCAGAGTGTGTGGCATTTCGCCCCGAACGACGATCAGTCACTTCGACCTTGGTCGTAATGCAAAAATATAACTCTCTGAATAAAAATCCATTTTTATAAAATGGAGCATTCCTTGCTATAAATTGGGAGCGTACCCCAGACCGATCCTGTACGGGATCGGCATCCCACAACCAGAATGCAAGGGAGACACGCCATGACCCTCAAGACTCGCCTGATTACCGGCACGCTGACCAGCGCCATGCTGATCGCCGGCACGGCCCAGGCCGATCGCGCTGACTGGCCAGAAAACTTCACCGTCGGCACCGCCAGCCAGGGCGGCACCTATTTTGTCTACGGTTCCGGCTGGGCCAACCTGATCGCCGACGAACTCGGCCTGTCCGGCGGTGGCGAAGTCACCGGCGGCCCCAACCAGAACCTCGCCCTGGTTCATGGCGGAGACGTGGCATTCGGCCTGACCACCATGGGGCCAGCCGCCGACGCGGTGGCCGGCGAAAGCTCCCTGGCGCCGGGCGTGCCGATGGACAACGTCTGTGCCCTCTTTCCCATGTACGAGACCCCGTTCTCCATCACCGCCCTGGCCGACAGCGGCATCGAGTCGATTTCCGACATCCCCGATGGCGCCAGCATTGGCTTTGGTCCGGCGGCTTCCACCTCCGATACCTACTTCCCGGCCATGCTCGAGACCCTGGGCGTCGAGTTCGATCGCCGCAACGGTGGCTGGAACGACCTGGGCGGCCAACTGCAGGATGGCCTTATCGACGTCATCGCCTTTGCCGCCGGCATTCCGATTCCTGCCGTCAGTCAGCTCGAGGTCCAGACCGACGTGAACATCATCGAGTTCACCGAGGAGGAGCAGGCCAAGGTGATGGAGGAGTTCCCAGTTTCCGCCTTCGAGATCCCGGCCAGCACCTACGAGACCCTCGAGGAAGATGCTCGCGCTGTCTCCATGTGGAACTTCACCATCGCCGGCTGTGACCTGCCCGAAGACTTCGTCTACGAGGTCACCAAGCTGAGCATGGAAAACAACGACAAGATGCGCGACATCCACCGCAGCGCCGAATTCAGCGTGCCGGAAAACCTCAAGTACAACACCGTGCTGCCTTTCCACCCGGGTGCGGTGCGCTGGTACGAGGAGAATGGCTACGAGATTCCCGAAGACCTGAAACTGTAAGCGTCTTCTCGCCCCCTTGCCCCGTGCCGGCCAAGCCGGTGCGGGGCTGCCCGTCTGCTCCTCCGTTCCACACCCAAGGGTGTTTTCATGTCGCATACTCCCGAACCCCGTGACGAGGCCGCCACCGACAACGTTCAGCCCGTCAATGCCGAGGGCGTCGATGAGGTCGCCGCAGAGCCCAATCGTCGCCTCTACAGCGGCTGGCAATGGCTGCTCTTTGGCATCCTTGCCATCGCCTACTCTCTCTTTCACCTGGTCTCGCTCAATGTCTACCCGCTCGAGACCTGGTCGTTTCGCATCCTGCACATCGCCGGCGCCCTGATCCTCGGTTTCGGTTTCTATGCCGGTACCCGGTTCGCCGACGATGACAGTCAACGTTCCGCTACCTGGATGCGCTGGCTCAGCTATGCTCTGCTGGTTCCCGCGCTCTATGCCCTAGTACGCGTGGTACTGATGCAGCAGGAAATGAGCGCCGGCGCCATGCGCATCGCCCCCGAGATCGAGGCCTGGCATTTCGGTTACCCGCTGATCCTGGCCACCGTGGCCGGCATTCTGCTGTCCTGGGGCTATCGCCAGGTCCAGCATCGCCTCTCGCCGGCGGACCTCGTGCTGATGATCTGTGCCATGGCCGTGGCCGGCTACCTGCTGGTGATGTTCAATAGTCCGCTGCGGGCCTCCACCGGCACCTCCTTCGCGCCCATGGGCATATCCTATGCGGCCATCGCCGGTTCGCTGCTGATCCTTGAGCTGACCCGGCGTGTCGCGGGTCTGGCGCTGGTGATCATCTCGGCGATCTTCCTGGGCTATGTCTTTGCCGGCCCTCACTTGCCGGGGTTTCTCGGTTATCCGGGCCTCTCGATCGGCCGCTTCTTCAGTCAGGTCTACACCGACGCGGGTATCCTCGGACCGACCACGGCGGTGTCCTCGACCTACATCATCCTGTTCATCATCTTCGCCGCCTTCTTGCAGGCTTCCAAGGTCGGTGACTATTTCGTCAACTTCGCCTTCGCCGCGGCAGGCCGGGCACGCGGTGGCCCGGCCAAGGTATCGATCTTCGCCTCAGGCCTGATGGGCATGATCAACGGCACCTCGGCCGGCAATGTGGTATCCACCGGCTCGCTGACCATTCCGCTGATGAAAAAGGTCGGTTATCCGGCGCGCAGTGCCGGCGCCATCGAGGCCGCGGCCTCCACCGGCGGGCAGATCATGCCGCCGATCATGGGCGCCGGGGCCTTCATCATGGCCGAGGTCACCGGCATCCCCTATACCGAGATCGCCGTGGCGGCGCTGATTCCGGCCATCCTCTATTTTCTCTCGATCTACTGCATGGTGGATTTCGAGGCGGCTCGCAAGGGAATGCGCGGCATGCGCAGCGACGAAATTCCGAAATTCCGTCGCCTGGTCAAGCAAGTCTATCTGTTCGCACCGATCATCATCCTGATCGCCGCCCTGTTCATGGGCTACTCGGTGATTCGTGCCGGCACCCTGGCCACCGCCTCTGCCGCCGTGGTGAGCTGGCTGTCCCCGAACAAGATGGGCATCCGCGCCATTCTCCAGGCACTGCAACTGGCCGGCAGCATGTCGATCCAGATCATTGCCGTGTGCGCCTGCGCCGGTCTGATCGTCGGCGTGATCGCCCTGACCGGCGTCGGTGCCCGCTTCTCCTCGCTGCTGCTGGGCCTGGCCGGCGTCAGTCAACTACTGGCGCTGTTCTTCGCCATGTGCATCTCGATCCTGCTGGGCATGGGCATGCCGACCACGGCGGCCTATGCAGTGGCCGCCTCGGTGGTGGCGCCAGGCCTGATCGAGATCGGCATCCAGCCGCTGGTAGCCCACTTCTTCGTGTTCTACTTCGCCGTGGTCTCGGCGATCACCCCGCCGGTGGCGCTTGCCTCCTATGCGGCGGCGGGCATCTCCGGCGACCGCGCCATGGGCACTTCGGTGGCTTCGTTCAAGATCGGCCTGGCCGCGTTCATCGTGCCCTTCATGTTCTTCTACAGCCCGGCAATGCTGATGGAGGGTTCCTGGATGCAGATTCTGCGGGTCGGTGTCACCGCCACTCTGGGGATCGTGCTGCTGTCGGCCACCGTACAAGCCTGGTTCTTCGGTCCGGTGAAGGCCTGGCAGCGTATCGTCATGCTGATCGGCGCGCTGTGCATGATCTATGGCGGCCTGATCACCGACGTGGCCGGCCTGGCCATCGGGATTGCACTCTTCCTGCTGCAGCGTGGCCGCCACGATGGCGGCACCCGCTCGGTGGCCTCCGGCTGAGACTTCCCGCCCATCAACGCAAAGGGGCCCCGCCGAATCATTCGGCGGGGCCCTGTCATTTTTCGACCGAGACGGGCAAAGCCCTGATCGCAGGCTGTGCGACTCAAGTACGCAGGTTGTCCAGCACCTTCAAGGTCGGCTCGGCCTGGTTGAGCGTATAGAAGTGCAGCCCCGGGGCGCCGCCGTCGAGCAGGCGCTGGCACAGGCCCGAAATCACGTCCTCGCCGAAGGCGGCAATGGCCTCGCTGTCATCGCCGTAGGCTTCGAGCTGCTTGCGAATCCAGCGCGGGATCTCGGCACCACAGGCATCGGAGAAACGCGCCAGCTTGGTGTAGTTGGTGATCGGCATGATGCCCGGCACGATCGGCGCTTCGACGCCCAGGGCACGGGCGCGATCGACAAAATGGAAATATGCTTCGGCAGTGAAGAAATACTGGGTGATGGCGAGATCGGCCCCGGCCTGCATCTTGCGAGCAAAGTTTTCCACATCCCGTTCGAAGCTGGGCGCCTGTGGATGAGACTCCGGATAGGCCGCCACGGCAATCTCGAAATGCTCCCCGGTCTCCTCGCGGATGAATTCGACCAGCTCGTTGGCATAACGCAGCTCACCGACTCCACCCATGCCGGATGGCAGATCACCACGCAAGGCCACCAGCCGTTTGACACCATCCTCCCGGAAGCGCGTGAGCAGATCGCGCAACTGCGCCTTCTCGCTACCCACGCACGACAGATGAGGCGCCGTGTCGATACCGCACTCGCGCACTGCCTTGACGGCATCCAGGGTACGATGCTGGGTAGAACCACCGGCACCATAAGTCACAGAAAAGAAGCGCGGCTCCCGTGAGGCCAGGGCATCCCGGGCACGCATCAGCTTATCGCGCCCGGCATCGGTATTGGGCGGAAAGAATTCGAAGCTGATATCCAGCGGGGATTGTGGCGCGCTCATCGGTGATTCCTCATTTGCATCGGTGGCGCCGCCATTGTGACGATTCCCGGACATCGGGACCAATGAAAGTTTCGCCGGGCGCCATCAATATCATTCATATAACCATCGGTTCAACGATAACCTGAAGATCTAAGAGAGTCGATGAGCCTCTCTGCCACTGACAGCGTTCTTCCGCCCAGGCATGATAACCCTCCGCTTCGACTCAAGGATGGAGATACCATGACCCTGGAGCCCGGCACGCTGATGGGTCCGCTATGGACGCTTCTGGCCTTCGTCGGACTCGGCTGGCTCGCCTCGCGCCGCCTGTCCGTCGATCCGCGCCCCATCGCCACCCTGCTGATCTATCTGATCGCGCCTCTGACCTTCTTCCGAGGCCTGGTGCTCGGCGGCCCCACTCCCGCCTACCTGCTGGTGACCGGCGCACTCTTTCTCTGCGCCAGCCTGATCGCCCTGGTGATCAACCGCCTGGCGCGCCACTCACTTCCCGCCGAGGAGAGCGCTGTCCTGGCCTTCTCCGCCGGTACCGGCAACACCGGCTACTTCGGCCTGCCGGTTGCTCTGGTGCTGCTGCCCCCGACAGGCGTGACGCTGTATCTCTTCGCGGTACTGGGCGTGACGCTCTACGAATTCACCGTGGGATTCTACCTGAGTGCCCGAGGACGCTTCTCGGCCCGACAGAGCCTGTTCAAGATCGTCCGCCTGCCCTTGATCTACGCCTTTCTCGCGGCACTGCTCGTCGAGGGACTGAACATCGGCGTGCCTGATGCCGTCATGGAAGGGCTCGAGGTCTTTCCGCCGACCTATACCCTGCTGGGCATGATGATCATCGGCATGACGCTCGGCCGGGTGACGCTCCGGCAGTTCGACTGGCGCTTCATTGGCGCCTGCGTGGCGGTTCGTTACCTGCTGTGGCCCCTTCTGGCGCTTGGGGTCGTGCTCGGCATGCAGGCCACGGTCGGGATATCGACAGAACTTGCCATGGCGCTGCTGCTGGTCGGTGTGGTCCCCATGGCCGCCAATGTAGTGGTGGTGGCCATGGAACTCGGCATCGCCCCGGAGAAGGGGGCCCTGGCAGTGCTGATCACCACCCTGGCCGCGCCGCTGCTGATACCGCTGTACCTGGGATGGATGGCGCCACTGGTCGGCGGCTGAGGGTCACGGCGTACGAGTGACGGCCTCGACGGGGCCTGCCCAGCCTTCCCGGGGAGCAGGGGCGGTGACTGGTGGTTCCACCGCGATCACCTCACCGCGCCAGTCGATCAGCTGCAAGCGGCCATTGGGCGTTTCCATCAGCGCCGTGCAGTGCTCCACCCAATCGCCATCGTTGCAATAGAGCACGCCATCCCGGGCACGGAAGCCGGCCTTGTGGATATGCCCTCCCACATAGCCATCCAGCCCTTCACGAGAGGCCTGGTGCAACGCGGCCTGCTCGAACTGGGCCACATAGCGTCGAGCGGCACCGCTGCGACGCTTGAGCGCGGACGCCAGCGACCAATATGGCATGCCCAGTAGTCGACGCCCACGATTGCACCAGCGATTGAGTGCCAGCACGAACTGATGCATGCCATCCCCGAGAGCCATCATCCAGGGTGCCATGCGCACATGGGTATCGAACTCATCGCCATGGCTGATCAGCAAGCGCCGGCCATCGGCGGTGGCATGCACCATGCGGTGCTCGATGCGTACACGATGGACGCGCAGGCCACACAGCCGCCGGAAAGCGGCATCGTGGTTGCCGGGAATGTAAATGATCTCGCAGCCGCTGCGTGCCAGACGCAACAGGCGCGCCACCAGCCGCTGCTGCGCCGGCGGGAGTACCGCGCGCTTGCGCATGGCGATCAGATCAACGATGTCACCGACCAGATAGAGGCGCTCGGGACGCACGCGACGCAACAGACGGGCCAAGAGCTCCGCCTGACAGTCGCGGGTTCCCAGGTGGACGTCGGAGACGAACAGGGTTCGCACGGGCATGGGATTCGACATGGGGCATCCTCCTGACGATGCCCCTACAGGCTGACCCGCCGCCATGACCATGCCATGGCGGCCAGATGACGATATTGTGTCGTTAAAAGCTGGAAGACAGCACGCCCCCCGACAGCATGGGGGCAAGGTTTTTTCTTCCAGCTTCAAGCTTACGACTTCATGCTCCCGGCGAAGCCGGGTTGTTCAGTACCGATAACTATCGGGCTTGTAGGGCCCTTCGACCGGTACGCCGGTGTATTCGGCCTGGGCAGGCGTCATGTGCGTGATCACGCCACCGAAGCCTTCGACCATGTAACGCGCCACCTCCTCGTCCAGATGACGCGGCAACACCCGGACACCCAGCGCCCCGCGCTTGTCGTCCTCGGACAGCGCGGCAAAGCCCGCCTCGAACAGATGTATCTGGGCCAGCACCTGGTTGGCAAAGGAGCCGTCCATCACGCGGGAGGGATGACCGGTGGCATTGCCCAGGTTCACCAGACGCCCTTCGGAGAGCAGGATCAGGTAATCGCGGCTCCGCGGATCGTATTCGCCTGGATCGCTGTCCCGATACACCTTGTGCACCTGGGGCTTGACCTCTTCCCAGTGCCACTGGCGACGCATGTAGGCGGTATCGATCTCGCTGTCGAAGTGGCCGATGTTGCAGACCACGGCCCCGGCCTTGAGCGCACGCAGCATCGGCGCGTCGCAGGCATCGATATTGCCGGTGGCGGTCACCACCAGGTCGATCTTCTGCAACAGGTCTCGATCGACGCTCTCCATGCCCTGATTGATACCGTTCCGATAGGGCGACACCACCTCGAAGCCGTCCATGCAGGCCTGCATGGCACACAGCGGATCGATCTCGGCGATCTTGACGATCATGCCTTCCTGCCGCAACGAGGCTGCCGACCCCTTGCCGACATCGCCGTAGCCCATCACCAGGGCCTGCTTGCCGGCCAGCAAGTGGTCCACGCCACGCTTGATCGCATCGTTGAGGGAATGACGGCAACCATACTTGTTGTCGTTCTTGGACTTGGTCACGGCATCATTGACGTTGATGGCCGGTACCTTGAGCGAGCCCTCCCGCCACATGTCGAGCAGGCGGTGCACCCCGGTGGTGGTTTCCTCGCTGATGCCATGGATGGCATCGAGCAGCTCGGGGCGCTTGTCATGCAGTAGGGCGGTCAGATCGCCCCCATCGTCCAGCACCAGATTGGGCTTCCAGCTATCGGGGCCTTCCACCGTCTGCTCGATGCACCACCAGAACTCTTCCTCGGTTTCACCCTTCCAGGCGAAGACCGGAATGCCGGCAGCGGCGATGGCGGCGGCGGCATGATCCTGCGTCGAGAAGATGTTGCATGACGACCAGCGCACCGAGGCGCCGAGGTCGATCAGCGTCTCGATCAGCACCGCGGTCTGGATGGTCATGTGAATACACCCCGCGATACGCGCACCGGCCAGCGGCTGGCTGTCACGATAACGCTCGCGAATTGCCATCAGAGCGGGCATCTCGGTCTCGGCGATGCGGATCTCGCGGCGGCCCCAATCGGCCAATGCGATGTCGGCGACCTTGTAGTCCACATGGGTGGCGGCGGATACGGCAGGCTGGTTCATGCATCACCTCTTTCCCTAGGAAAAACGTGACCTTCACTATAGGCAGCCGCGTGAAAGGCGGACAAGCCGATATGCCCTAGCGAGATGCCTGGAACCCGGCAACCCCTTCCTCGCCCAGGCGTTCGGCCAGGCCTCGAACCTCGGGATCGGTAAAGAAGTCGTGCAGGGCTTCCGCCCGTGTCTCACCTACCTCGGGCAAGGATTGCCACTGCGCCAGATCCCGCGAGACCAGCGTCGACCACTCCGCTTCCTCACCGGTCAGCGCCCCCGGGGGCGCACCCAATGCCTCCAGCCAGGCCTCGAAGGGACGCTGTCGAGCCGTCGCGAACGCCTCCATCAGTTGTCGACTCCGTACCTCACCGATACCCGAAGCCGAATCCAGCGCTTCGGCGGAAAGCGACATCCAGTCGAGCAGGTCAGTCACCAGGCCCGCCTCGACCAGCGAGCGCCAGGTACCGACTCCTATGCCAGACAGGTCCAGAGCCTCCGGCCCTCCCAGCCACGCCAGGCGCTCGAGGAATTGGTCCTCGCAACCCGGCGATGGATGCCAACAGCTCAGGGCGTGGTAATCGGAGGTCGGTGGCGGCTCCACCTCGGGGCGCGAGACGGCCCGCCAGGCAACGCTATCCAAGCGCGGGATCGTCTGTCCGGCCAGGCTGATGGTCACGGCATCGCCGGGGCGAATGTCCAGGGTTTGCCAGCGACCGAGCGAGCCCACGGTCACTCGGCGAATCGTGCGCCCCGCCAGACTCACCGGCACAAGGTGCAACAAGGGCGTGATGCGCCCCGTACGGCCGACGCGGAACTCGACGCCCCGCACTCGCGCCAGCGCCGAACGTGGCGGGTATTTCCAGGCCGCCGCCCAGTCCGGCGGTTCCTCGGACCGCGCCTCTCCGCCAGGCCGCCGCCCCTGCTTGAGCACTACGCCATCGGTGGCGAAGGGCAATGGCGAGCGATACCAGGTGTCACGCTGGTTCAGGACGTTCTGCAGCGACTCGACCGGCAAGGTCCAGTCACTCGAGTCGGGGAATCCCAGCTCTGCCAGCCGTGCAAGACGCTCCGGCAACGCCGCCGGGCCATCGGGCCAATCCCAGACGAACAGACCAATACGCCGAGCCTCGGCATCGCCGAGCGTTTCACGGGCCAGCCAGCCGGCCACTTCACTGCGTGCACCGGCAGTGCCCCGCTCGGCCTGAACATGGTCGTCGAGTCGACGATAGAGCTCCCCCAGGACCACGATCCGCTGCTGCGTCGGCAACTGCGTCGGCACCTCGGGAATGCGCCGTACGCTAGCCGTCCAGTCCTGTCCCGTCCGCCCGTCTCCGCGGCTGATGGCACGGTGCAACCGCCCACGCTCGTATACCAGGGTGACCGCCACCCCATCCACCTTGGGCTGCAACCAGACATCCTCTCGCCTGGCCAGCCAGGCGCCCGCCTCGACGGCATCGTCCAGCTTGTCAAGTCCCGCCTGGGGGACAGGATGGGGCAGCTCGCCGGAAGCGTGAGCCGGCGATGGCGAAGACGCGACGGAAATACCGGGGAAGCAATCACGCCAGGCATCGAGGCGCGCCTGGGCCTGATCGTAGATGTCGTCATCGACCGGCGAACTGCCGTCCCGCCGATATGCTCGGTTCCAGGCGGCAAGTCGATCGTGTAGCGCTATGATTTCCCGTTCTGCGCGCCCTTCCGACCAATCCGGGCAGGCGGCGAGAAGGGTCGATGGCCAGATCGACCACAACGCCAGAACGACGAGTCGAAGCATGGCATGCACCTCCAGGCCCTGCGATCCTGCTTCGACCCTAGCAAGGAGGCACGAACGCCGCCACTGGAAAAAGCGGCGGCACGTTGTGCGAAATCAACGACAAGCGCCATGGGGAATGGCGCTCGGTGTACGCCTCGTGTCGGCTCAAAGACCGGCGGCGGCCCGCAGGGCATCGGCCCGGTCGGTCTTCTCCCAGGGGAAGGCCGTGAAGGTCTCGACATGCTCTTCGCCCTGGGTATCGGTCCAGGTGTAGCTGTGCTCGAACGGCTCGCGGCCGAAATGGCCATACGCCGCCGTCAGCTGATACATCGGGTGCTGCAGATCGAGCATGCGGGTGATGGCGTTGGGGCGCAGATCGAAATGCTCGCGCACCAGCTCGACGATGCGTTCGTCGCTGATGCGGCCGGTGCCGAAGGTATTGACCGACACCGAGGTCGGCTCGGCCACGCCGATGGCGTAGGACACCTGGATTTCGCAACGCTCGGCCAACCCGGCGGCCACCAGGTTCTTGGCCACGTAGCGGCCGGCATAGGCAGCGCTGCGATCGACCTTGGAGGGATCCTTGCCGGAGAAGGCACCGCCGCCGTGGCGCGCCATGCCGCCGTAAGTGTCGACGATGATCTTGCGCCCGGTCAGGCCACAGTCGCCCACCGGGCCGCCGATGACGAACTTGCCGGTCGGGTTGATGTGGTACCGGGTGGTCTCGGTCAGCCACTCGTCGGGGATCACCTGCTCGATGATCTCGCGGCGTACCATCTTGCGCAGCTGTTCCTGGTCGATGTCCGGGTCATGCTGGGTGGACAGCACCACGGCATCGACGGCGCAGGGCTTGCCGTGCTCATCGTAACGGAAGGTCAGCTGGCTCTTGGCGTCGGGCCGCAGCCAGGGCAGCAGGCCCTGACGGCGCAGCTCCGACTGGCGCTCCACCAGGCGATGCGCGTAGTGGATCGGCGCCGGCATGTAGGAGTCGGTCTCGTTGGTGGCGTAACCGAACATCAAGCCCTGGTCGCCGGCCCCCTGGTCCTCGGGCTTGGCCCGGTCGACCCCTTGGGCGATATCCACGCTCTGCTTGCCGATCAGGTTGAGCACCCCGCAGGTCTCACCGTCGAAGCCCACATCCGAGGAGGTATAGCCGATATCCAGAATGACCCGACGCACCAGGTCTTCCAGATCGACCCAGGCGGAGGTCGTGATTTCGCCGGCAACGATCGCCACACCGGTCTTGACCATGGTCTCGCATGCCACCCGCGCATTCTTGTCGCGGGCAATGATGGCATCGAGCACCGCATCGGAAATCTGGTCGGCGATCTTGTCCGGATGCCCTTCGGACACGGACTCGGAGGTGAAAAGGGAGTATTCGCTCATGGCGTCCTCGACCCTCTGCTGGTGGGATAACGGCGGCAGGGCACGCCGCCGGGACAGACGGTGACGCAGGCCGCGGGCGGCGACGCTCGCGCCATGGCCCGGGCAGACCGATTGGCTGCGAATTCTACACGCTCACCGCCCGCCTTCCTAGCGACACCGAGCCAGCTGACGGCACAGTGCCGCCCTGCATTTGAAGGCAGGTCGCATCTCGGCGACAATAAGCGACCGAATTCGGCCGCGCCGCCCGCGTCTTGCGGCGCACCCAGCCAGATACACGCCCGGCCCCTCCCCGGCCGGACGGTGTTCGCAGACTACCGCCGCAGGCGAGGAGCAACCCCAATGCCATCCCGTTTCGAACTGGCCAACGCCATTCGCGCCCTCTCCATGGATGCCGTCCAGAAGGCCAACTCCGGTCACCCCGGCGCCCCCATGGGCATGGCCGACATCGCCGAGGTCCTGTGGAACGACTACCTCGTCCACAACCCCGCCGATCCCCAATGGCCCGACCGTGACCGCTTCGTGCTCTCCAACGGCCACGGCTCCATGCTCCTCTATTCCCTCCTGCATCTCTCCGGCTACGAACTCGGCCTCGAGCAGCTGCAGAACTTCCGCCAGCTCCACGCCAAGACCGCCGGCCATCCCGAGTACGGCTACGCCCCGGGCATCGAGACCACCACCGGCCCGCTGGGCCAGGGCCTGGCCAATGCTGTCGGCATGGCCATCGCCGAGCGCACCCTGGCTGCCCAGTTCAACCGCCCCGGCCACACCATCGTCGACCATCACACCTACTGCTTCGTCGGCGACGGCTGCCTGATGGAAGGCATCTCCCATGAGGTCGCCTCCCTGGCCGGCACCCAGCAGCTCGGCAAGCTGATCGCCTTCTACGACGACAACGGCATCTCCATCGACGGCGAGGTCGAAGGCTGGTTCACCGACGACACCGCCAAGCGCTTCGAGGCCTACGGTTGGCACGTGGTGCCCAATGTCGATGGTCACAAGCCCGATGAAATCAAGGCCGCCATCGAGCTGGCCCGCCAGCACAGCGACAAGCCCAGCCTGATCATCTGCAAGACGGTGATCGGCTTCGGCGCCCCCAACAAGCAGGGCACCGAGGCCTGCCACGGCGCGGCGCTGGGCGAGGACGAGGTCGCCGCCGCCCGCGAGCAGCTCGACTGGCCGCACGCGCCCTTCCATGTGCCGGAGGCGCTCTACCAGGGCTGGGACGCCACCGAGGCCGGCCATCGCCGCCAGGCCGACTGGCAGGCCCGCTTCGAGCGCTACGCCGAGGCCCATCCCGAGCTGGCCCGCGAGTTCCTGCGCCGCCAGAAGGGCGAGCTGCCCGCCGAGTTGACCAGCGAAGCGCTGATCGAACAGGCCCAGGACAAGGCCGAGACCACCGCCTCGCGCAAGGCCTCGCTGGCCTGCCTCAACGAGCTCGGCCCGCAATTGCCCGAGCTGCTCGGCGGCAGCGCCGACCTGGCGCCCTCCAACCTGACCGTCTGGAACGGTGCCAAAGTGATCGGCCCCGAGGGTTCGCGTGAGGGCTCCCCCGACGGCAACTACCTGCACTATGGCGTGCGCGAGTTCGGCATGGCCGCCATCGCCAACGGCATCGCCCTGCACGGTGGCTTCGTGCCCTACACCGCGACCTTCCTGATCTTCATGGAGTACATGCGCAACGCCGTGCGCATGGCCGCGCTGATGGGGCTGCGCAGTATCTACGTGTTCACCCACGACTCCATCGGCCTGGGCGAGGACGGCCCCACCCACCAGCCGGTGGAACAGCTGACCACCCTGCGCTCAACGCCCAACCTCTCCACCTGGCGCCCCTGCGATGCCGTGGAGACCGCCGCCGCCTGGAACGCCGCCCTCAAGCGCCAGTCCGGCCCCACCGCCCTGGTGCTGTCGCGCCAGAACCTGCCCCATCAGGCCCGCGACAAGCAGCAGCTCGCCGACATTCAGCGCGGCGGCTACATCCTCAAGGACGGCGACGGCACGCCGGAGCTGATCCTGATCGCCACCGGCTCCGAGGTCGGTCTGGCCATGGACGCCGCCACCGCCCTCGGCGACAAGGGCCGCCGGGTGCGTGTGGTCTCCATGCCGTCCACCGATGTCTTCGACACCCAGGACGCCGCCTACCGCCAGGCCGTGCTGCCGGCCGAGGTCGGTAACCGCCTCGTCATCGAGGCCGGCCACCCGGACCTCTGGTACAAGTACGTCGGTCTCGAGGGTCGGATCATCGGCATGACCACCTTCGGCGAATCCGCCCCGGCCGGTGACCTGTTCAAGCACTTCGGCTTCACCGTCGACAACGTCGTTGACGAGGCCGAGCAAATGCTCGACGACGCCGAGGACTGAGTACACCTGGCCGCTCAGAGAAAATGAAAGGGCGCGGCCAACTGGCCGCGCCCTTTGCGTCACCGAGACTTACGCCTCAGAAGATCGGATCTTTTCTCAGGCGATGGTAATGCTGTCGTCGAGATACACATCCTGGATGGCGTTGAGCAGCTCGACGCCCTCGGCCATGGGCTTCTGGAAGGCCTTGCGGCCAGAAATCAGGCCCATACCGCCAGCACGCTTGTTGATCACCGCGGTACGCACCGCCTCGCCGAGATCGGAATGGCCCTTGGAGCCGCCACCCGAGTTGATCAGGCCGATACGCCCCATGTAACAACTGGCCACCTGGTAGCGCGCCAGGTCGATGGGATGGTCGGAGGTCAGCTCGTCGTAGACCTTGTCGTGAGTATGGCCGAAGCCGACGGCCCGATAGCCACCGTTGTTCTCCGCCAGCTTCTGCTTGACGATGTCAGCCTTGATGGTCGCCGCCATATGGATGGCCTGGCCGGTAAGGTCGGAAGCGACATGATAGTCGCTGCCATCCTTCTTGAACTCGGGGTTGCGCAGGTATGCCCACAGCACCGTGACCATGCCCAGCTGATGAGCCCGTTCGAAGGCCTCACTGATCTCGGTAATCTGGCGGCGACTCTCGGGCGAGCCGAAGTAGATGGTCGCGCCCACCGCTGCGCAGCCCATGGCGTGCGCCTGCTCGACCTGACCGAACAGCGTCTGGTCGTAGACCGCCGGATAGGTCAGCGTCTCGTTGTGATTGAGCTTCACCATCATCGGAATCTTGTGGGCATAACGCCGCGCCACCGAGGCCAGGCCGCCGAGTGTCGAAGCCACGCAGTTGCAGCCCCCTTCGATCGCCAGCTCGACGATGTTGGCGGGGTCGAAGTAGAGCGGGTTGGGGGCGAACGAGGCACCCGCCGAATGCTCGATGCCCTGGTCGACCGGCAGGATGCTGACATAGCCGGTGCCACCCAGACGGCCATGGTTATAGATAGCCTGCAGGTTGCGCAGCACCTGAGGGCTGCGATCACTGTCCGCCATCACGCGATCGATGAAGTCCGGGCCCGGCTTGTGGATCGACTCGGCCGGCACGCCCCGGCACTCGTGATTCAGCAGGCTGTCCGCTTCATTGCCGAGCAGCCGTGTAATATCAGTCATTGTGCGTTTCCTCTCCTTGGTGGTTCGACGGATAACAGGGATGCACCATCTAGCCTAGGACTTGTACGAGAAGTCGACGAGTACAGGCATCGTTCGTGGCAGCCTCAGTGCCCCGTCCCAGGCCCGGCCATCGAATGCGGGTAGCCCGCCACAGACTGCCGAAGCCAGGCGAGCGCGTCCAGTCCCGGCTCCGGGACGCCCGACCGGATTTGCGCTAGAATCGCGAACTCGAGTTTTCCCGGCGCCAGCATATTCGAGGCTTTCCATGGCTCACCGCATCGCCATCAACGGTTACGGCCGCATCGGCCAGTGCGTACTGCGCGCGCTCATCGAGCGACGTGAGTCCGATCTCGAGGTGGTGGCCATCAATGAGCTGTCGGGGCTGGATACCATTGCCTACCTGACGCGTTACGACACCACCCATGGCCGCTTCCCCGGCCAGGTCGAGGTCGATGGCGACCGCCTGATCATCGATGGCCACCCGATCCGGGTGCTGTCGGAACCCGATCCAGACCAACTGCCTTGGGACGCGCTCGACATCGATCTGGTACTCGAGTGCTCGGGCAGCTTCAAGGATCGCGCCACTGCCGAGCGCCACCTGAACGCCGGCGCCGGCCGACTGCTGTTCTCCCAGCCCGCCGAGAGCGATGTCGACGCCACCATCGTCACCGGTATCAACGATGCCGACCTGACGGCGACGTGCCGCATCGTCTCCGCCGCCTCCTGCACCACCAATTGCCTGGTGCCGGTACTGACCGAGCTCGACGCGGCGCTGGGCCTGGAACACGGCGTGACCACCACCATCCACTCGGCGATGAACGATCAGCCGGTGATCGACGCCTACCACCAGACCGATCTTCGCCTGACGCGTTCGGCCATGCAGTCCATCGTGCCCGTCGATACCGGGCTGGCCCGAGGCATCAACCGCCTGATGCCACACCTGGCCGAGCGCTTCGAATGCCTGCACGTGCGTGTGCCGACCATCAACGTCTCGGCCATGGACCTGTCGCTGTGCGTACGTACCGACACCACCGCCGAAGCAGTCAACGCCCTGCTCCGTGAGGCGAGCCACACCCGGCTGGCCGGGCTGCTCGGCTATACCGAGGAGCCCATGGCCTCGATCGACTTCAACCACGACCCACGCTCCGGTATCGTGGACGCCACCCAGACCCGAGTGGCCGGCGGCCGCTTGATCAAGATGCTGTGCTGGTTCGACAACGAGTGGGGGTTCGCCAACCGCATGCTCGATGTCGCCGGCCGGATCGCCAGGCTGGGCCCGGTGCCACCTCCCAACGCCTGACTCCCTTCGGCTTCCCAGACGAGGAATCTGCTTCCATGAACGTGCGCAAGATGACCGACCTCGACCTTCGCGGCAAGCGTGTCCTGATCCGCGAGGACCTGAACGTACCCGTCAAGCACGGCAAGGTGACCAGCGATGCCCGCCTGCGGGCCTGCCTGCCGACCATTCGGGCGGCCCTGGAAGCCGGTGCCCGGGTGATGCTGATGAGCCACCTGGGACGCCCCACCGAGGGCGAGCCCGCCGAGGAATTCTCGCTGGCCCCGGTGGCGGATCACCTCGGCGAGCTGCTCGAGCGTCGCGTGCGCCTGGTCAAGCACTACCTCGACACTGAGGTCGAGCTCGCCGACGGCGAAGTCGCGCTGCTCGAGAACGTCCGCTTCAACAGCGGCGAGAAGAAGGACGACGAGGCCTTGGCCAAGCGGTACGCGGCACTCTGCGACGTCTACGTGATGGACGCCTTCGGCACCGCTCACCGCGCCCAGGCATCTACCCATGGCGTGGCACGCTTCGCGCCCGAGGCCTGCGCCGGTCCCTTGCTGGCCGACGAGCTCAGCGCCCTCGAGAAGGCCCTGGCCACGCCGGCCCGCCCGATGACGGCCATCGTCGGCGGCTCCAAGGTCTCCACCAAGCTTGAGGTGCTGACCGCCCTGGCCGAGAAATGCGATCGCCTGATCGTCGGTGGCGGCATCGCCAACACCTTCATCGCCGCTGCCGGCTACAACGTCGGCAAGTCACTGCATGAAAGCGACCTGATCGAGCAGGCCAAGGCCCTGATGAACAAGGTCGAGATCCCGCTGCCCAGCGACGTGGTGGTGGCCACCGAGTTCTCCGAAAGCGCCACTGCCGAAATCAAGCCGGTGGATCAAGTGCAGGATGACGAGATGATCCTCGACATCGGCCCCGACACCGCCGGGCGCCTGGCCGAGCAGCTCAAGGCCGCCGGCACCATCCTGTGGAACGGCCCGGTCGGCGTGTTCGAGATCGACCAGTTCGGTCGCGGCACCGAGGCGCTGTCCCAGGCCATCGCCGAAAGCCCGGCCTTCTCCATCGCCGGCGGCGGGGACACCCTGGCCGCCATCGACAAGTACGGCATCGCCGACCGGGTTTCCTACATCTCCACCGGCGGCGGCGCCTTCCTTGAATACGTGGAAGGCAAGACACTGCCCGCCGTGGCTGCCCTGGAAGCCGCGGCCGACAAGGCCTGATACACTACGCGGATTCTAAACGATCGACTCTCGGTGCGGCGCCGTCCCAGGACGGCGCCGCCGTCACGCTAGACAGGTACGAAACATGGCACTGATCAGCATGCGCCAGATGCTGGACCACGCCGCCGAACACGGCTACGGCGTTCCGGCCTTCAACGTCAACAACCTCGAACAGATGCGCGCCATCATGGAAGCCGCCGACGAGACCGACTCTCCGGTGATCATCCAGGCCTCCGCCGGTGCCCGCAAGTACGCAGGCGCCCCCTTCCTGCGCCATCTCATCCTGGCCGCCATCGAGGAGTTTCCGCATATCCCGGTGGCCATGCACCAGGACCACGGTACCAGCCCCGCCGTGTGCCAGCGCTCCATCCAGCTCGGCTTCTCCTCGGTGATGATGGACGGCTCGCTGGGTGAGGACGGCAAGACGCCGACCAGCTACGACTACAACGTCGACGTCACCCGGCGCACCGTCGAGATGGCCCACGCCTGCGGCGTCTCCGTCGAGGGCGAGCTGGGCTGCCTGGGCAGCCTGGAAACCGGCATGGCCGGTGAAGAGGACGGCGTCGGCGCCGAGGGCAAGCTCGATCACGACCAGCTGCTCACCGACCCCGAAGAGGCCGCCGACTTCGTCAAGGCCACTCACGTGGATGCCCTGGCCATCGCCATCGGCACCAGCCACGGCGCCTACAAGTTCACCCGTCCGCCCACCGGCGACACCCTCTCCATCCAGCGCATCAAGGAGATTCATGCCCGCATCCCGGAGACGCACCTGGTGATGCACGGCTCCTCCTCCGTGCCCCAGGAATGGCTCGAGGTGATCAACGAGTTCGGCGGTGAGATCCCCGAGACCTACGGCGTCCCCGTCGAAGAGATCGTCGAAGGCATCAAGCACGGCGTGCGCAAGGTCAACATCGACACCGACCTGCGCCTGGCCTCCACTGGTGCGGTGCGCCGCTTCCTGGCCGAGAACCCTGCCGAGTTCGACCCGCGCAAGTTCCTCAAGGCCAGCACCGCGGCCATGAAGGACGTCTGCAAGGCCCGCTACGAGGCCTTTGGCACCGCCGGCAACGCCTCGAAGATCAAGCCGATCAACCTCGAAGAGATGTTCCTGCGCTACGAGCGCGGCGAACTGGACCCGCGGGTGAAGTGAGCCCCTCGACCCACCGGCCCCCGCGCCGGTGGGTCCTCCTCAGAGATCCACCATGCACAACCTATGGATTCCCGTCGTCGCCATCCTGCTCATCGCCGGCCTGATCTTCGGCAGCCAGGCAGTATCCGATGCCAAGCGCGACGCCCATATCGCCACCCGTATCGCCGAGCACCTCGAGACCCACGACAAGGGAGAGATCAGCCACCTGCGCACGGTGAACAAGGGCTACGGTCTTTGCGGCGATTACCTGAGAGACGACCGTCCCGCCATCGCCTTCTACTACCACACCGTCACCAAGAAGCTGGCAGTAGGCACCAATGCCACGCGCTACCGCGAGAACTGCGCACGCACCGCTCGCTGAGATACCGGCGAATCCTGCCCAGCGCCCACCATTCACCTCGGACATCGGCACGCTCGATTTCGAACACATGACCCTCACGCTGGACGAGGATCGTCATCTGCGTCTGGTCTATTACGCGGCCTGCGAGTCGCACTCCGGACCCTTCGAGGATTGGCTGAGGCTCCCCATCTCGCCAGGGTAGTGACGTTTCGCGAATCGGCGACACTCGGTGCAAGGATGATGAACAGTTGAAGAACACTGTTCACAAAGCGCGTCACATGGTCTTTAATTGACAGTGAGCACACTTTGACCCGCGAGGACAGCGTGTTCGCTTTCCAACATTCCCACAGAGGCTCGGTGACAATGCGTCCTCTCTGCCTGCTCTTCGATTGCGATGGCACCCTGGTCGACAGCGAACCCCTGCTGGCCGACGAGATGGCGACCAGCCTCAACGCCGTGGGCCTGCCCTTCCAGGCCAGCGATTACATCGGCGAGTTTCGCGGTGCGCGCTTCCGGCACATCGTCGCTGAACTCGAGCGTCGCCATGGCAACGTGGACGCGCAACGCCTCGAGCCCCTCGAGCGGGAAATGCGCGCCAACCTCAACCGTCGCCTGGCCACCGACCTCAAGCCGATCGACGGCGCCACCGAGGCGCTGGCGGTACTCGCGTCGATTCCCATGGGCGTGGTCTCCAATGGGCCGGAGAACAAGATTCGGACCTCCCTGAAAGCCACCGGACTGGACGAGCTTTTCGGCGACTACCTGTTCAGTGGCTATGACGCCCAATGCTGGAAGCCCGACCCCTGCCTCTATCTCCATGCCGCCAGCATGATGGGATTCGCCGCGGCAGACTGCGTGGCCATCGACGACTCCATCGTTGGCGTTCAGGCTGCACTGGCCGCCGGAATGACGGTCATTCACCTCAACCGTTTCCCGGATGTCGAAGAAACGCCCGAAGGCGCCATCTCCATCACCAGCATGTTCCAGTTACCCACCGTGATCTCGCGTCTGACCCAGGCGCAGGCCATGGCGAACTGATCGACGCGGAACCGCCGGTCTTGTGACGACCGCTCGCCCCGGGCCGCCCATGCTCGCGGGCACTACCCGCTTTCGTTTCCAATCAGCGCGTTACCCCGCCTTTCGACCTTTGTCTAGCACCGAGAACCTTGCCGCCAGCGGCACGCGCTGCCTACGATGGGAACGTTCCCATTCAATACGGAAACACCATGCCCGCGTCGTCACGCCCCGCCACCATCCTCGAAGTCGCCCGCGACGCCGGCGTCTCGAAGACCAGCGTATCCCGCTATTACAGTGGCGAGCGAGAGCGTCTCTCTGCCAGCATGCAGCAGCGAATCGCCCAGGCCGCCGAGCGCCTCGGCTACCAGCCCAACCCCATGGCCCGCGGCCTCAAGGGTGGCCCATCGGGCCTGGTCGGCATGCTGGTCGCCGATATCCGCAACCCCTTTTCGGTGGCTGTGATGCATGGCGTCGAACAGGCCTGTCGCCGACAAGGCTTGTCGCTGATGGTCTGCAACACCGATAACGACCCGACACTGGAACGCCAGAACCTGGCGTTGCTGACCTCATACCGGATCGAGGGACTGATCGTGAACGCCGCCGGTCGCCATGGCGAGGCCCTGGCCGAACTGGCCGGCGGCGGCCTGCCCCTGGTGCTGCTCGACCGCTCCCTGGAAGGCATTGATGCCGACGAGGTCGGGCTCGACAACGACCAGGCCATCGACATAGCCCTCGACCACCTAACCGAACGCGGCTACCGCCGGGTACTGTTCGTCACCGAACCGCCAGCCCGAGCCAGTTCACGCCAAGCGCGCTTGGCACGCTTCGAGTCAAATCGCGCCGCGCGAGGGCTCGAGGGCGACATCCTGCAAGCCGAACTCGACGACACGACCCGCCTCGACCATGGGCTGAGCGACTTCCTCGCTGCCTCGACCCGGCAACCCGCCGCCATTCTGTGCGGCAACGGCCAGGTCACGCTCGCGGTGACCCGAGCCCTCCAGGCCCGTCAAGTGCCGCTCGGCGAGATCGGCCTGATGGGCATCGATGAGCTCGACTGGTGCCAACTGGTCACGCCCGGCATCACCACGCTCGCTCAGCCGACCGATGCCATCGGCCAGGCCGCCGTCGATCGGCTGCGTGCCCGCCAGGCCGGACGCACCACGCCCGAGCCCCGACACGAGCGCTTCATCCCGACCCTGATACCCCGGGCCTCGACATGCCGCCCCGGCAACAAGGCCCCCGACGCCACTTGTGACGAGACACGACCATGACACGATCTTCTTCCCCTGAGCTTCTTTCCTTCGGCGAGGCCATGACCCTGTTCGTTGCCGAGACGACCGGCGACCTGGCCGAGGTGGAGCGCTTTCAGCGACGCATCGCCGGGGCCGACACCAACGTCGCCATCGGCTTGGCACGCCTGGGCTTTCATGTCGGCTGGCTGAGTCGCGTCGGCGACGACAGCTTCGGCCGCTACCTGCGTGCCACCCTGGAACACGAGGGCCTGGACTGCCGTCACCTGATCACCGATGCCGACCATGCCACCGGGCTTGTCTTCAAGGAACGCGCCCTGGACGGTGCCGATCCCCGCGTCGAATATCGCCGCCAGGGCAGCGCCGCCAGTCGGCTCTCTACCGCCGATGCCGGCGAGGTCGACTTCCCGGCCTTGCGGCACCTGCACGCCACCGGCATTCCGCCGGCGCTGTCGCCGAGCTGCCGCGAACTCTCCTGGCACCTGCTCGGCGAGGCACGTCGCCATGGCGCCAGCCTGTCCTTCGACCCCAACCTGCGCCCCAGCCTGTGGTCCAGCGAGCGCGAAATGCGCGAGACGCTCAACGACCTGGCCGCCCATACCGACTGGGTGCTACCGGGGCTCGCCGAGGGACGACTGTTGACGGGCCTGGAAACGCCCCATGACATCGCCGGCTTCTACCTCGACCGAGGTGCCGAGGCGGTCTTCCTCAAGCTCGGCCCGGAAGGCGGCTACTATCGCGGTCGCCTCGGCGGCGAAGAGCAGGCCTTCAGCGTTCCCGGCATTCCGGTAGCCGAGGTGGTCGATACCGTCGGCGCAGGCGACGGCTTCGCGGTCGGTGTGATCAGCGCCCTGCTCGATGGCGGCGCGCCGCGCCAGGCCCTGCAGCGAGGCTGCTTGATCGGCGCCGAGGCCGTGCAGGTCCCGGGTGACATGGAGGGCCTGCCCCATCGCGACCGCCTTGCATACCTCGAAGCCGCCCTCGGCTAGATCTCCCGGAGGAATTCCCCATGACCAAGCGCATTCTGGTATATCGCCCGCTCAACGAGGACCAGCTCGCACGACTGGAGCGCGACTTCCGGGTCGACTACCTGCCGAAGATCGACAGCGCCGAGGATCCCGCCTTCCTCGATGCCCTGGTCAACGCTCACGGCCTGGTCGGCGCCAGCCTGCCGATCACCCCGGCGCTGCTCGACCGGGCACCGAATCTCGAGGCCATCGCCAGCATCTCGGTGGGCTACGACAACTATCCGGTGGACGAGCTGACCCGGCGCGGCATCCTGCTGTGCAATACGCCCGACGTGCTGACCGAGACCACTGCCGACACCGGTTTCCTGCTGATCATGTGCGCTGCCCGCCGCGCCATCGAACTGGCCGGGATGGTCCAGCGCGGCGAGTGGCACGAGAGCATCGGCAAGGAGTGGTTCGGCACCGACGTGCACGGCAAGACGCTCGGCATGGTCGGCTTCGGCCGCATCGGAGCCGCCATCGCGCGACGTGGTGCACTGGGCTTCGGCATGCGGGTGCTGTATTCGAACGCCTCGCCCAAGCCCGAACTCGAGGCCGAACTCGGTGCCCAGCACCGCGAACTCGATGCCCTGCTCGCCGAGGCCGACATCGTCTGCGTCACCGTGCCCCTCAACGCCGACACGCACCACCTGATCGGTGCCCGGGAATTCGCACTGATGAAGCCCTCGGCGATCTTCGTCAACGTCGCCCGCGGCAAGGTGGTCGATGAAGCGGCGCTGATCGAAGCGCTGCGCGCGGGCACGCCGCACGCCGCCGGCCTCGATGTCTTCGAGCGCGAGCCTCTGCCCGAGACGTCTCCGCTGCGCCACATGCCCAATGTCGTGGCGCTGCCGCACATCGGCTCGGCGACTCATGAAACGCGCACCGCCATGGCCGATCGCGCGGTCGCCAACATCCTCGCCGCCCTGAACGGCGAGCAACCGCCCAGTCCGGTCAACGAGGTTGGGCCGACGCACTCATGACATCGCCACGACGGCGCCCTGACCGGCCGGGCACCAGGGCGTCGCCACCGTCTTTCGGCCCGGCGGTATCCCATCAGGCAACACATAACAATCAAGAGGTAACGACATGCTCACGACACGCACACAGCCAAGACACGTCTTCAAGCACCTCATCACCGGCGCCACCCTGATCGCGGCACTCGGCGCAACGAGCCTCGCCCAGGCCGTGGAACTGCGCTTCGGCCACGGCGGTACCGAAGACACCGCCTACCATCTCGGCGCGACCCGCTTTCAGGAACTGGTCGAGGACAAGAGTGACGGTGACATCGGGGTCCAGATCATGGGCAACTCGGTACTCGGTCATGAAACCGAGATGTTCGAGCAGCAGATGGCCGGCGCGCTGGACCTGTCGATCATCAATCCCGGCCTGATCACCGACTTCTCGTCGACCGCCAATGTCTTTTCCATTCCCTTCCTGTATCGCGATCAGGAGCACTGGCAAGCCGTGCTCGATGGCGACGTGGGTCGCGAGATCGCCGACCGGATCACGGACGAAACCGGCGTGAAGGTGCTGGCCTTCTTCGGCGGCGGCAAGCGCCAGATCGTCAGCAGCCGTCCGCTCGAGAGCCTCGATGACCTGCAAGGCATGAAGCTGCGCACCAACCCGACCAAGCCCTTGATCGCCGCCTGGTCGGCCCTGGGCACCGAACCCACGGTCATGGCCTGGAAGGAGATCTACACGGGCCTGCAGCTCGGCGCCATCGATGGCTTGCTCAACGAGGCCGAGTGGATCCACCGCATGCGCTTCCATGAAGTCGCCCCGCATATCGGCCTTTCCGAGCACGACATCACGGTACGCCTGCTGACCATGTCGCAGATGTCCTGGGATCGCCTCGACGAGAGCCAGCAGCAGGCCGTGATGGAAGCCGCCCGCGAGGCCGCGAGCTATGCACGTCAGGTCCAGCTAGAGCAGGATGCCGAGGCTCTGGAGCTGCTCGTCGAGGAAGGCGCCACCCTGCATGAACTGGACCGGGAACGCATGCAGGAGATCGTCAGTGAACCGCTCACCGAAGTCGTCGAGGAAATGGGACTGACCGAGCTGCGCCAGAAGATCGCCAACGTCGAATGAGCCCTTGCCGGGGCGCCTGGCGCCCCGGATCACGCCTTCGGGAGACCCCACCATGAGACGCTTGTTGCACGGCCTGACCTGCCTCAATCGTGGCCTGGAGCGTTGCCTTCACTGGCTCCTGCTGGCCCTGCTGTTCGGCTTCATCGCCCTGATCGTCTACCAGATCGTCAGCCGCAACCTGCCGCTGATGCCCCGCCTGTACTGGACCGAGGAATTCAGTCGTTTTGCCTTCCAGTGGATGATCATGCTGGGCACCGCCATCGGCGTGCTGCATGCCGATCATTTCGTCCTGGAGGCCTTCCCCCGTGGCTCGCGGGCCAGCCTGGTGACACGCTGGATTCGCGACCTGGCCTGCCTGACCGTCGGCCTGCTCTTCGTCATCCACGGCAAGGAATTCGCCCTGTCCGGCCTGCGGCGCGAGGCCACCGCCTCTGGGCTGTCGATGATCTACGTCTATTCTGCCTTCAGCGTCAGCGGCCTGTTGATCATCCTGTTCAGCGCCCAGCGGCTGCTGCACGCCCTGCTCGATGGCATGCCCCGCATGGAGATCGACCTCGACACGCCCGACGCCGTCGAGGAAGCGCTTGAAGCGCACGCTGAACACGGCAACGAACTGGATGCCTCTCTCTCCTCCACCGACGGGAGAACGCCATGATTCCCATGGATGCCGTCTTCATCCTGCCCTGGCTGCTGTTCGGCCTGCTTGGTGTGCTGATCATCGCCGGAGTGCCGATCGCCATGGCCCTGGTCCTGACCGCCGCCGGCATGATCCTGCTCGACCCGCGCCTGACCTACTGGGTCATGTTTCAACGCATGTACAACGGCATGGACTCGTTCGTGCTGCTCGCCGTACCGTTGTTCCTGCTGGCAGGCAACCTGATGAACGCCGCCCGCATCACCGACCGGCTGATCACCTTGTGCATGCGCCTGGTGGGTCACTTCAAGGGCGCCCTGGCACATGTCAACGTGATGGTCAGCATGCTGTTCGCCGGCGTCTCCGGCTCTTCGACGGCCGACAGCGCCGGCGTGGGTACCGTGCTGATCCCGGCCATGCAGCGCGAGGGCTATCCGAGCCATTTCTCGGTAGCCGTGACTGCCGCCTCGTCGGTCATGGGCATCATCATTCCGCCCTCCATCAACATGATCGTCTGGGGTGCCCTGACCAACACCTCCATCGCCGGCCTGTTCCTCGGCGGCATCCTGCCCGGCGTGATGATCGGCATGGCCCAGCTGGCGCTCAACGTCGGCTATGTGCGTCGCTACCAGGTGCCGGTCCGCCGTCGCGCCTCGCTGATCGAACTGGCACGTTCGAGCAAGGACGGCCTGCTGGCCGCCGGCATCCCGGTGGTCATCATCGGCGGCATCACCCTGGGGCTGGTCACCCCCACCGAGGCGGCCGTGATCGCCGTCCTCTACGCCCTGGCGCTGGGCACCCTCGTCTATCGAGAACTCAACCTCGCCAAGGTGCTCGATGCCTCCACCGACACCGTGCGCCTGTGCTCACTGTCGCTGTTCAGCCTCGTCGGGGCGGCAATCTTCGGCTATCTGATCAGCTTCTACCAGATTCCCCCCAAGCTGATGGCCGGCGTCAACATCAGCGATCCCGTGATGCTCCTGCTGTTGATGACCGCCGTCATGCTGGTCATCGGCACCTTCATGGACTCCCTGCCGGCCATGGCCATCATGGCACCGATCTTCCAGCCCCTGGCCATGCAAGCCGGCGTCCATCCGGTACAGTTCGGTGTCATCGGCGTCATGGCACTGGGCCTGGGACTGATCACGCCGCCCTATGGGCTCTGCCTGATGATCTCGGCGAAGATCGGCGGCATCCCGCTGCTCAAGGCCCTCGGCACCACGCTGCTGTATCTGGCCGTCATGCTGGGCGTGATTCTGCTGCTGATCCTCTATCCGGACCTGGTCCTGATGCTGCCCCGGCTGATCGCCCCCGATTTCGTGTGAGCCTGCATCACGTCGCCTGGCCGGGTACACTGGCCGGCGGCGCCCATCCACGACCAACCCACGAGGCCCCAATGTCCGCGTCCTCGCCTTCTGCACGCCCCGCTTCGGCTCCCCTCTGCCTGCTGTTCGACTCCGACGGCACCCTGGTCGACAGTGAGATCCTGCTGGCCGAGGTCATGGGTGATGTCCTGCCCGAGTACGGGCTCCCCTTTACCGCCCGCCAGTACATGGAAGCCTTCCGGGGCGTGCGCTTCCACGATATCGTCGCCGCCCAGCAACGCCATCACGGCAACCTCACCGAAGACAGCCTGGCGCGTCTGGAAACTTCCATGCGCACCCGCATGCAGGCGCGCATGCGCGAGGAACTCATCGCCATCGACGGCATGCCCGACGCGCTCGACGCCCTGGCCTGCTACCCCAAGGCCGTCGTCTCCAACGGGCCCGACAGCAAGATCCGCTGCGCCATGGTCAGTGCCGGCCTGGCGCATCACTTCGGCGAGCACCTGTTCAGCGCCTACACCCTGGGGGTCTGGAAACCCGACCCCGGCCTCTACCTCAAGGCAGCCGAGGCCATGGGGTATCCGCCCGAGCGCTGCGTGGTCATCGACGATGCGGCAGTAGGCGTGGAAGCCGGGCTGGCCGCCGGCATGCAGGTGATTCACCTCAACCACTTCCCCGACGAGGAAACCACACCCGAGGGTGCCATCGCCATCTATCATGCCCGTGAGCTGCCCGCGGTCATTGAACGACTGGCCAGCACCGTGACCAACACCGAGGAGGCCTGATTCATCCACAGCCCGTCGCGGGCCATGAGGCTGTGGATGAAACGGCGAAGCGGATGGCAGGAGAGATTCAGCGTGCCGGTGAGCCAAGATGCCGGACCGCCAGCTCCACGCCGCGCAGCTCGGCCAGCCCCTTGAGACGACCGTAGAGCGGGTATCCCGGTGCGGTATCACGATGCTGATCGTCGAGGATGTGGTGGCCGTGATCGGGGCGCAGCGGCAGTCGCGGGCCGCCCTCTCGCTCGCGTCGCCGTTCCTCGTCGACCAGCGCCTGGACGACACCGACCATGTCCAGGTCACCGCCCAGGTGAGGCGCTTCGTGAAAGGTCCTGGGTTCCGCCGCGTCGCGTTGCGTGGCGCGTAGATGGGCAAAATGGATCGACGGCCCGAAGCGACGCGCCATCTCCACCAGATCGAGGTCGGCACGAACGCCATAGGAGCCGGTGCACAAGGTCAGGCCATTGGCCGGGCTCGGCACTCGCTCGAGCAGCCACTGGGCATCCTCGGGACCGGACACTACCCGCGGCAGTCCGAGCAGCGGCCGCGGCGGATCGTCGGGATGAATGGCCATGCGCACGCCCGCCTCTTCGGCGACCGGGATGATCGCCTCGAGAAAGTGGCCGAGGTGCTCGCGGAGGACATCGGCATCGATCTCGGCATAATCGGCGATCACCTCGCGGAACCGCGTCAGCGTATAGTGCTCCTCGGCGCCGGGCAGCCCGGCGATGACGGTCTTCACCAGCCGCTCGCGACCGGCGTCGTCGAGGCCGTCGAGATAGTCCTTCGCCTGGACTTTCTCGACCTCGGTGTACTCGGCCTCCGCGCCGGGACGTGCCAGAAGATAGAGGTCGAAGGCAGCAAAGGCGGTCTGATCGAAACGCAGCGCCAGCCCCCCATCCGGCAGGCGCCAGGCCAGGTCGGTGCGTGTCCAGTCGAGCACCGGCATGAAGTTGTAGCAGACCACATCAATGCCACAGGCCGCCAGGTTACGCAGCGTCTGCTGGTAGGCGGCGATATACCGCTCGCGCTCCGGCAGACCCTTCTTGATCGCCTCGTGCACCGGCACGCTCTCCACCACCGACCAGGTGAGGCCGGCCGCCTCGATCATTCGCTGGCGTTTGGCGATGGCCTCGACCGGCCAGACCTCACCATTGGGGATCTCGTGCAGGGCGGTGACGATGCCGGTCGCCCCGGTCTGGCGGATCTCGTCGAGGGTGATGGGGTCGGCAGGGCCGAACCAGCGCCAGGTGTGTTCCATGTAAAAACCTCTCGATCAGGCTCGCCCGAGGGCGGCCAGCGCCCCGTCGAGCCCCTGTTTCGTCAGGGTGGTATAGGCATCGACGACCGCCTCGGTAAAGCGAGGCTCGGCTGCCAGCGCCGGCGGGAAGACGTCCTCGACGGCCAGGAAAGCCCGTACCAGGGACGCGACGTCATCGCCATGGCGAGCATGCAGGTCGGCCAGTCGTCCGGCCAGAGGATCGTCCACGGCATGGGGCTGACCGGCCAGGTCGTTGCCGGCTGTGTAGCGGATCCAGGCAGCCACGCCGAGGGCCGTGCAAGCTACATCGCCATCGACCGCCAGACGCGCCTGGGCGCCGTGCAGCCAGCGCTGGGGAAGCTTCTGGGAGCCATCCATGGCGATCTGTTGCAGGCGATGGCGCAGGCTGTCATTGGCGAAACGCGCGAGCAGTTGCTCGGCGTAGGCGGTCAGATCGGTGCCTTCGGGCATGGCCAGCGTCGGGGCGGCCTCGTCGAGCATGTAGCGACGCAGCAAGGCCACCAGGTCGTCTCGGCCCACCGCCTCGGCCACCGTCTCGATGCCGTCCAGCGCGCCCAGGTAAGCCAGCAGCGAGTGGCTGCCATTGAGCATGCGCAGCTTCATGGTTTCGAAGGGCGCCACATCGGCGACCATCTCCACGCCATCGGCCTCCCAGGCCGGCCGCCCCAGAGGAAAGTCATCCTCGACCACCCACTGGCTGAAGGCCTCGCCGACCACGGCATTGGGGTCTTCGATACCCAGTTCGGCCAGTCGAGCGAAGTCTTCCTCGGTCATGGCTGGCACGATGCGGTCGACCATGCTGCACGGAAAGGCGACCTCGCGCTCGATCCAGGCCGCCAGTTCGGTGTCACGACGCGCGGCCAACTGGACCACGGCGTCGCGGGTGCGCTTGCCGTTGTCGGGCATGTTGTCGCAGCTCAGCACCGTGAACGGCGCCAGCTCGGCGCCACGACGCTGTCTCAAGGCCTCCACCAGCAGTCCCGGTGCCGTGCACGGCGTCTCGGGGCTCGCTATGTCAGCGGCGATCATCGGATCGTCGACAAGCAGCTCGCCACTGGCCGGGCTCAGGAAGTAGCCCTTCTCGGTCACCGTCAGGGTGACTAGGCACGTTTCGGGCGAGGCCAGGCGCGAGAGTAGCGCCTCGCGGTCGCGTCCCCATTGCCCGTCGCCGTCGGTGCTCTTGTCCCGCCCCGTAAAATGCGTCTCCTCGATCACACCGATCTCGCGGATGGTGACATGCTCGCTGTCGGCGTACTCGGCCACATGATAGCGATGGCCGGCCTCGCGCAGGGCGTCCACCAGCGCCACGTTGGTCCGCAGGTTGGCGCTGCTCACGCCCCAGGCATCGTCACCGCTGCGTTGACGGTAGCGCTCCAGGTAGACCGCCTGGTGGGCGCGGTGGAAGGCGCCCAGCCCCAGGTGGACGATGCGGATCTGGCCGCTGCCGGCGCTCGCCGGCAGCCGTGTGACATTCTGCATCACGCTCTCCATGTCGGTAGGTATTTCCGCCTCACTGCCCCAGTATCAGGTTGGGCAGCCATAGCGATATGGACGGCACATAGGCCACCAGCAGCAACACCGCCAGGTTGCAGAGCAAGAACGGCAGGATGGCCCGGGCCACGGTCAGCATGGGCAGCTTGCCGATCCCCGAGACCACGAACAGGCAGACGCCCACCGGTGGAGTGGTCAGGCCGATCATCAGGTTGAGCACCGCCATGACGGCGAAATGCACCGGGTCCATGCCCACCCCGGTGGCCACGCCAAGCAGCGCCGGAAAGAGGATGATCAGCGCGGCGATGGTCTCCATGAAGGCGCCGACGAACAGCAGGATCAGATTGAGGATCAGGATGACGACGAGCGGGTTTTCGCTGATGGTCAGGATCAGGCCGGCAATCATCTGGGGAATCTGCTCGCTGGTCAGGATCCAGCCGAACAGATTGGCCAGTCCCACCATCAGCAGCAGCGCCGCGGAGGTAAAGACGGTATCGGTGAGGATCGCCGGCAGCTTGCGCCAGGTGAGCCCCTTGTAGACATACATGCCCACCACCAGGGCGTACAAGCTGGCAACGATGGACGCCTCGGTGGGTGTGAAGAAGCCACCGATGATGCCGTAGAGGATGATCGCCGTCATCAGCAGCGCCCAGAAGGCGGTCCTGGCCTCACGCAGCAACTGCAGGAAGGGCACGCGGGCCTCCTTGGGATAGCCACGCCGCACGGCGAGGATATACACCGTGATCATCATCGCCAGGCCCAGCAGCAAGCCGGGAATGGCACCGGCCAGGAACATTCGTCCCACTGACACGCCGGAGAGCGAGCCGGCGATGATCATCGGCACGCTGGGCGGAATGATCGGCCCCACGGTGGAAGAAGCGGCCGTGACCGCCGCGGCGAACGGCTTGTCGTAGCCGGACCGGGCCATGCCAGGAATCATCACCGAGCCGATGCTGGCCGAGTCCGCCACGGCCGTGCCGGAGATGCCGCCGAAGATCATCGAGCCGCCGACGTTGGCCAGACCCAGCCCGCCGCGGATATGGCCGAGCAGCGCATTGGAGAAGCGCACGATGTTCTCGGTGATGTTACCGACGTTCATCAGGTTGCCGGCCAGCACGAAGCCGGGGATGCACAGCAGCACGAAGGTATCGATGCCCGCGTACAGGCGCTGCGGCACGACGGTCAGCGAGATGCCTTCCAGCAACAGGTAGGCCAGCGAGGCGATGCCCAGGGAGAAGGCGATAGGCATGCCGATCAGCAGCAGGACCAGGAAGGTGCTGAACAGGATGATGACTTCCATCACGGCTTCTCCGTATCGGGACGCTCAGGCGAGCGGAAGATGGCAACGAGGCCCTCCAGGAAGCCAATGGCGCCGTAGGCCAGCAACAGCACGAACATCACCACCGTGGAGAAGAAGATATAGAGCATGGGAACCCTGAGGGTCGGGGACGTCTGCCAGGCGCCATTCATGGCGTACTGCCAGGCGTGAGGCAGCACCATCCAGGCGAAGCCGGCAATCAACAGGCAGATCAACGCCTGGAAGGCCGCCCTGGCGCGGAGCCCCAGCGTATGATGAAAGAGTTCCACACTGACGTTGCGGTGCTGGCGCAGCACCACCCCCACCGACATGGCCACCATGTAGATGAACAGGTAGCGCGACAGCTCCTCGGTCCAGGAGACACTGAATGGCAGGAAGAGACGCGCCGAAATCTGCAGCAGCACCGTGCCGGCAATCGCCACCAGCGCCAGGACAGCCAGCACGGTGAACAGGGTATCGATTCCCCCGATCAGCCGCCCCAGGGCGCCCTGAAAGGTGGGAACCGAGGCAAGTGGGTCCAACTGCTCGAGCGCCTCCTGCTCGGCCACCTTCTGATTGGGGTCCATACGTCCTCCTCATGATGCCTGGGCGGCACCCATCAGCAAGCGGGCGAGCCCCGAAAGGACTCGCCCGTAAGCGGCATCACAGATCCTGGATAGCTTCGTACAGCTCGCGCTGCTCGTCGGTGAGCGCCTCCAGCACGGCCGGGCGGGCCTTTTCGGCGAACGCTTCGGTGTCGACCTCGACGAATTCCATGCCACGTTCCTTCAGGCTCTCTTGCAGTCGCTTCTGATCCGCCTCGAACAGCTCGGCCTCGTAGGACTGCATCTCCTGGGCGGCATCACGAACCACCTGCTGCAGTTCCTCGGGCATGGCCTCGAGCTGGTTCTTGCCGATCACGACATAGATCCAGCTACGCACGTGGTTGGTGAGGTTCACGTAGTCCTGGACCTCATTGAAGCTGGCACTCTCGATCAGGCTCAGCGGGTTCTCCTGGCCTTCGATGGTGTTCTGCTGCAGGGAGGTGAAGACCTCGCTGAAGGCCATGGGCGTGGGACGGGCGCCCAGCGCCTCCCAGGTGTCCACGAACAGCGGCACGTTGGGCACACGCAGGCGAAGGCCATCCAGTTCGTCGGGCGAGGTGATCGGCCGGTTGCTGGTCAATTGACGCGGCCCCCGCTCGAACCAGGCCAGCGGCACCAGGTTGGCGCGCTCGGTGATCTGCGCCTCGATCTGGTCACCGATCTCGCCTTCCACGGCCTGTTGCATGTGGGCAGAATCGCGGAAGGCATAAGGCACGGCCATCAATGCCGCCTTGGGTGCCCAGTTCTGCAGGCTCTCGCCGGTGATGGTCATGTCGGCGGTACCCAGCTGAATGCTGTTGATGACATCCATCTCGGCACCGAGCTGCTCGTTGGGAAACAGCTGAACTTCGATCCGCCCGTCGGACTCGGCCTCGACCACTTCCTTGAACTTGGCGGCGGCCTGATGCCAGACGTGCTCCTCGTTGGCCAGGTGGCCGAATTTCAGGGTGAAGTCAGCAGCGAGGCTGGCCTGGCTGGCGAGCATGGCAGCCCCCAGAACGGCACTGGTCAAAAGTCGTTTCATCATGGCGTTGTCTCCTGGCACTTGCTGTTGTGGTTTTGCTTGATGTGCGATTTGCGAGCGAGCATGAATGGCCGTCAAGAACCGATCTGAATCAGTACTTTGCGGGCCCTTTCGGGATGATTGTCGAGCATTTCGATGGCACCGGGCATGTCGTCGAAGGGCAAGCGATGACTGATCAGCGCCAGCGGATCGAGACGCCCGGATGCCATCAGGTCAATCACCTCCGGAAACTTGCGGTTATTGAGCCGTGAGCCGACCAGCGTCAGTTCCTTCTTGATGACCTCCAGCTGAGCCAGATCGCTGGGCGTGGGCGTGAACCCGAGCAGGCCGATGCGTCCTGCCGGCGAGGCCATGCGCAACATCTGCGGCAACAGGGCCGGCACGCAGGCGGCATCGGCGATCAATGGCATGCCTTCACCATCGGTCAGCGCCTGGACTTCGGCCTCGACGTCCTGTTCGGCACCGTTGAGGGTCCGGGTAGCGCCCAGCTCTTTGGCGGTTTCCAGGCGGGCATCGATCACGTCGCTGACGGTGACATCCTCGATGCCCAGGGCTCGGGCCACCTGCAGAATGGTCAGGCCGATCACCCCGGCACCCAGGATCAGCAGGCGATCGCCTGGATGCGGCTGCATGCGATCGAGAACATTGGCGGCAATGGTGTAGGGCTCCACCAACGCGGCGGCGTCCAGTCCCAGGCCCTCGGGCAGTCGATGGACATTGCCTGCCGGCACGTTGACCCGCTCCTCGAAGCCCCCATTGCGATGCACCCCGATCACCTCCAGGGCGGTGCAGACATTGGGGCGTCCGATACGGCAGGGATAGCAGTGGCCACAGTTGATCACCGGGTCGATACACACGCGATCACCGATGGCAACGTCCTCGACGCCCTCGCCCACCGCCTCGACCACGCCGGCAAACTCATGGCCGGTGATGCGCGGAAAACGCACGAAGGCGTTATCGCCATGAATGATGTGCATGTCCGAGCCGCAGATACCGGCGAAGGCGACGCTGACCAGCACCTCGCCGGGGGCAGCGTCGGGAACCTCTGTCTCGACCAGACGATAGTCCTGGGGAGCGTTTACCTGAAAGGCTTGCATCGGCTTACCTCGTTACCAGTGCCACAGAGTGCCGTCCTCCAGCCGATTGACCGGCAGGCTGGCACGACGATAGGGATACTTGGCGGCGGCCGCTTCGTCGATGTCGACGCCGTGTCCGGGCGTCTCGCCGACCAGGAAGTGGCCATCTTCGAAGCGGTAGTCGTGGGGAAAGACCTCGTCGGTGATGGTCTCGTGGGGCATGTACTCCTGAATGCCGAAATTGGGCACCCAGGTGTCGAAGTGGATCGCCGCCCCCAGGCACACCGGCGACAGGTCGGTGGGGCCATGGAAGCCGGTACGTACGTGATAAAGGCCTGCCAGATCAGCGACACGCCGCATGTGGGTAATGCCGCCACCGTGAGCAAGCGGCATGCGGATATAATCGATCCACTGGTTTTCGAGCAGCTCCCGGTAATCGTGGATCGAGTTGAACACCTCGCCTACCGCCAGCGGGGTGGTGGTGTGCTGGCGAATCAGGCGGAAACTTTCCTGATTCTCGGCCGGCACGCAGTCCTCCAGCCAGAACAGGTGGTAGGGCTCCACCGCCTTGCCCAGCCGCGCCGCCTCGATGGGCGTCAGGCGGTGGTGGACATCGTGCAGCACATGCAGGTCGTCGCCGAAGCGTTCGCGTACCGCAGCGAACAGTTTGGGCACATGATTCAGATACTTCTCGGTGCTCCATACATGTTCGGCAGGCAGGTCGGAATCCGCCGGTTCATAGCGCTCGCCCTCCTTCTTGGCAACCCCATAAATGGTGGGGATGCCAGGCACACCGGCCTGCACACGCACCGCGCGATAGCCCTGCCTGACGTGCGCTTCGACCTCCTCGAGACAGGCATCGATGTCCTTGCCGGTACAGTGGGCATAGGTCATCACGCGCTCGCGGCTCTTGCCGCCCAGCAACTGGTACAGCGGCATACCAGCGGCCTTGGCCTTGATGTCCCACAGCGCCAGGTCCACCGCGCCGATGGCGCTCATGGTCACCGGCCCCCGCCGCCAGTAGGCACCGCGATACAGGTAATGCCAGATATCCTCGATGCGCTGGGGATCACGGCCGATCAAGGCCGGAATCACATGCTCCTCGAGGTAGGCCACCACCGCCATCTCGCGACCATTGAGGGTGGCATCGCCGATACCGTAGACCCCCTCGTCAGTGACGATCTTGAGAGTGACGAAGTTGCGCCCCGGCGCGGTGACGATGGTATAGGCCTTCTCGATCTTCATGCCTGGCTCTCCTCGGCGAACGCTGGTGTCTGGGTGGGCTGGAACATCTCGGGGAAGCGGCGCACCAGGTCGGGCAAAGACTGCAGGATCTCGGACTGGTGAATGTGCATGGCCTCCGCCGCCGCTTCGGCATCGCGCCACTCGATGGCATCGATGATGGCCGCATGCTGTTCGACGAGCTTGTCGATGGGCGTGCTCTCGGGAACGCTCAGGTAGCGCACGCGATCGAGCTGCGCCTTGACCTCTTCGGTCACCTTCCAGGCGGCCTGCTGGCCGATGCCCAGCGAAAGGGTGCGATGAAAGCCCTCGTCGAGCTGAAAGAAACGATCGTGATCGGCCGGCTCGATGCAGCGACGCTGGCGCTCGATCAGTTCGCGCAACTCTGCGAGTACCGGCCGATCCAGTCCTCGGCTGGCGGCCTCGCGGGCCACGGCCACTTCCACCGCCTCGCGCACGAAGCGCGCCTCGAGCACCGCCTGCTGCGAGATCTTGACCACGAAGGTGCCCCGCTGCGGACGCACCTCGACCAACCCGGCTTCCGAGAGTCGAATGAAGGCCTCGCGGACCGGCTGGCGGCTCACCGAGAACGTCTCGGCGAGCTCCTTTTCCGACAGCGCCTGCCCCGGCGCCAGCTCCATGCGAATGATCGACTGGCGCAGCACCTCATGGAGGCGTTGGCGAACCGAGTCGCTGTCGCGGGTGTCCTGCCATAGCGCTTGCAATGTCGAATTCATGCGTTTTGTCCCGATTCCCTCGGCGCGGATGCAACACCACGCCTATCTGATACAACTAGTATGGTAGTATGGTGAAAAGATCGAAAGCACTCCCGACCTAGACCTTAGTATGACTATCGATCGCTGGAGGAGCCCGTGAAACGCCGTCCCTACCCCGGTACCGACTACCGTCGGGCACTCAACATCGCCGACCTGGAGCGAATCGCACAGCGGCGGCTGCCCAACTTCGTGTTCGAGTACCTGCAAGGCGGTGCCGATGACGAGCGGACGCTACATCGCAACCGCACAGTATTCCGCGATTACCTGTTTCATCCCCGGACCCTGACTCGGGTCGACGCCCGACACCTGTCGACGACGATACTCGGCCAGCGCCATGCCATGCCTCTGGTCATCGGGCCTACCGGTTACAACGGCATGCTGACGCGCGATGGGGATCTCAAGCTGGCGGCGGCGGCATCCCGGCAGGACATTCCCTTCGTGCTGAGCAACGTCGCCACGACCTCGCTGGAAGAGATTGCCACCGTCGAGGGGCTCCGGGCCTGGATGCAGATCTACTTCTACCGCGATCGCGACTATGTCAGAAAGCTGGTCGAGCGCTGCCATGCCGCGGGCTACGAGACCATCGTGATCACCACGGACAGCGCGATCTATGGCAACCGCGAATGGGACCTGCGCAACTTTCGCCGGCCCATGCAGCCCGACTGGCGTAACCTTCTTCACCTCTGCTCGCGTCCGCGCTGGATCGCCGACGTCCTGATCCCGGATGGCCCGCCCACCTTCAAGAACCTCGACGACTTGCTGCCTCCTGGCCAGCAGTCCGTGCAGGGCGCCTCGGCCATCATCGGCCAGCAGCTGGACCCGACCCTGAACTGGGACGACATCGCCTGGCTGCGCGATATCTGGCAGGGCAAGCTGATCATCAAGGGCCTCCTGTCGCCGGAGGAAGCAGCCCAGGCCGCCGCCTCGGGCATCGACGGCATCGTGCTCTCCAACCACGGGGGACGACAGCTCGATCACGCCCTCTCGCCACTGGACATCCTCGCCGACACCCGAAAGCGCGTTGGCCAACGCTGCCAGCTGTTCGTCGACAGCGGCTTTCGGCGAGGCACGGATATCGTCAAGGCACTGGCGCTCGGCGCGGATGCGGTCTGGCTGGGTCGCGCCACCCTGTATGGCCTGGCAGCGGGCGGACAGCCTGGCGTCGAGCACGCCCTGGACATCCTTCGCCGAGAAATCGACCGGACGCTCGGCCTGCTGGGCGAGACACGGCTCGCCGATCTCGACGCGTCCCACCTCGTGAAGTGCCACGCCCCGAATGGCGAGACAGGAGAGTCCGATTGACCCGCCGCGCTTGAGATATCATGGTTCGTGAGTTTCGTTCCAGACAAGGAGCCCGACATGGCATCCCTTCAGGACCAGCTGCGCGGCCTGGTATATTCCACCGAACACGGCGATACCTGTCCCGAGTGCCGACAGCCGCTGGATAACTGCCGCTGCGCCGAGGCGGCCGAGGAAGAACGCCTGGCGACGCTCGACGGCATCATCCGTCTGCGCCGCGAGACCAAGGGCCGCAAGGGCAAGGGCGTGACGCTGGTCGAAGGCGTACCGCTCAAGAGCGCCGACCTCAAGGCGCTGGCCAAGGACCTCAAGAAGCGCTGCGGCACTGGCGGGGCACTCAAGGATGGCGTGATCGAGATCCAGGGCGATCAGCGCGAAGTGCTCAAGGGAGAACTGGAGAAGCGCGGCTACAAGGTCAAGCTGGCCGGCGGCTAGTGGGAAACGTGTCGGGGTCGTCGACTTTCCGAATCAAGCCCGATCGGCTGGGCGAAGCGCCTTTTCCTCCAGCACCTCTAACAGCGCCGTCAGCCCGGTTTCGGCACTGGTGGTCACCTTGAGGTCGAACAGCGCGTCGGCCCGGGTTCGGCCCAGATTGAGGCAGGCCATCGGTTTGCCGTCCCGAGCCGCTCGCCGAGCGAAGCGGTACCCGGAATAGACCATCAGCGAGGAACCCACCACCAGCAGGCCCCGGCATTCGTCCAGCAGGGAGAATGCCTCTTCCACGGTGTCTCGGGGCACGCTGTCACCGAAAAACACCACGTCCGGCTTCCAGATGCCATCGCCGCACCGTCCGCATGAAGGGACGCGAAAATCGGCGAAATCGCGCTCCAGGTCGGCGTCTCCATCCGGGGCGACGTTGGCGCCCAGCTCGAGCCAGTCGGGATTGAGCTCGCCCAGCTCGTCATGCAGGTCATGGCGCCTGCGAAGCGCGCCGCAGCCCATGCAACGTACCACATCGGCCCGGCCATGCAGGTCGATCACCCGCTGGGAGCCGGCTTGCCGGTGCAGACCATCGACATTCTGGGTGATCACGCCCGCCACATGCCCTCTTGCCTCGAGTTCGGCCAGCGCGTGGTGCGCCGGGTTGGCGCTCGCCTCGCGCAGGGTGCGGAACCCGACCAGGGCCCGCGCCCAGTAGCGCTGGCGGGCGGCATGGCTTTCCATGAATGTCTGGTGCTGCATGGGCGGCGAACGCTTCCAATCGCCGCTGTCGTCACGGTAGTCGGGAATGCCGCTAGCCGTGCTGACACCGGCACCGGTCAGTACCGCCAGCCCTGGCATGCGCGCCATGAACGCTGCCAGTGCCTTGATGTCTTCATGCACCATGCTGTCCTCCAGTTGTCCTGCGAGCCGGGCTGCCGCCGTTGCGCCCGGCGAGGGACGCCGCGCCATGCGACGCTCGATCATCATCCGCCCCATCGAGCCCCGAGCATGGCCTTGGAGGGGCAAGGTTGTCTAGAATGGCCGAATCTCCCCACGGGCAAGGACTCCCGATGGCCTGGCTGGAATACCTGCTTCCACTGATTTTCCTGTTCCCCCTGGCGGCGACCGCGGTGATCGTGGTGGCCCTGCGCAACCTGCACGACGCCCGGGTCAGCTCGCCTTTCGACGCCCATCGCCTGCGCGAACCGGGCCAGTCACTGCGCGACCGCCTCGACCGTGCCTTCGCCAGCCTCTTTCTCAACGGCGCCCTGGGCCCCATCATCACCTTGGTACCGATGGTCTACGGCATGGGCCGCATGCTCTTCGCCAGCCGCCAGAACTGGCTGGAGTGGGGACTTTACGGCGCACTTTCCACCCTGCTGGTGCTGGTCTTCTGCCTGCGCCTGATCCGCGATTTCCAGCGCATCCGTCGCCTCAAGCTGGGCCTGGCCTGCGAGCTGGCCGTGGGCCAGGAACTATCGCGCCTGATCCGTCCCGAAGCCCACCCCTACTATGTGTTCCATGACGTTCCGGGGGGCGACGGTACGCTGGATCACGTGGCGGTCACGCCCCATGGCGTCTTCGCTATCGAGACGCGTGCCCGCACGCCGGCCGTGCTGCCCTCGGGAGAGGAACGCAATGTCGTCGTCGTGGAAAGCGAGCGGCTGCGCTTTCCCGGCTGGAAGGAGCGCCGCCCCCTGCGAGAGACCCGACGCGCCGCGCGCTGGCTGGCGACCTGGCTGGAACGGGAAGTGGGCCGGACGGTGCCAGTGCAGGGCGTTCTGGTGTTGCCGGGCTGGCGCATCGAGGACGCCGCTGCCAGCGACCTGCTGGTGGTCAGCGGCGACGGTCTGGCGGATCAACTGCCGCTGCAACACCCCGGCGAGCTCGACACCGCGACCCACGATGCCGTGATTCGCGCCCTGCGCCAGCGCGTTGCCAGGATGGCGCTCAATCGAACGTCGCTATCCTGACACGAGAGGCGCAATCACCGCGTCCTAGCCTCACCAGACTACCCGAGTCGGGAAACTCCGCCAACGACCGGGCATCGATGCCGATCCGCACCTCGGTCAGCAGACGATTGCCACGCCCAGCGCACTCCAGGCGCAAGGCCCGGCCAGTGCCCGGCCCGAAGGCTCCCTCGAAGGCCTCGATCAGGGCGTTACGCGCCACCTCGCCGCCGCGATGAATCACCAGGAAATTGGTGAAGGCACTGGCATTGACGGCCTCCACCAAGGCCACCGAGGTGTCGAACAGATCTTCCGCCGTCACATCCAGACAGGCCGCATGCTTGGCGTATTGATAGCGCCCCAGGCAACTGGCCCGCCCCGGCATGACGTCGCCCAGATCCTTCGCCAGGCCCTCGGACAGTTCGAGATCAGGATGGCGACAGAAGCCACCGCCGGGCCGCGGGCGCTCGATGAAGCACCCCTGGCGCCACCAGCGTCGACGTTCGACACCACGTTCGCTCAGCCGATGTGGCAACGAGGGCCAGAGCCCGTGAAGCACTAAGCCCGCCTCAGTGCCGCGCCGCAACACCGGCTCGCGACACTCCCGGGGTGGTCGGGAACGACTGGCGCAGAAGCCAGGGTGCCAGGTCAGCGCCAGGGTGTAGTGGTCGAAGCCGCTCGCCTCGATCGACGGCACCTCGGCCCTGGCCTGGGAGGCGCCGGCCCAGGCCATGCCCAGCAGCAGTATCGTCAGCAGCACTTGCCAGAACCGGCCCCGCGGATAATAATCCGCCCGCTTCAAAGGAGATAATGACATTGCATCCATGAAACTCATCACATTCGATGTTTTTCGAACCCTGGGCATTCCCGGCGTGCGCTACATCAAGCCCGAGCGCATGTTCGACCATATCGAGGAAATCCGCCAGGCCGACTGGTTGTTGTTTCCCGAGTACTGGCAGGTCAACAGTCTGATCTATGGCCTCGGCGCGCGCCTCTTCCCGAGCCCGGCCAGCTATCATCTGGGTCACGACAAGGTCGAGCAGACCCGCGCCTTCCTGGCGCTGGCTCCCGAGCATGTGCCGGCCACCGAGATCCTCGGCACCTCGCCGGCCTCCCTGGCACGGGTCGAGGCCCGCTTCGGTTATCCCTTCATCGCCAAGCACATCAAGAGCTCGATGGGCGAAGGCGTGCGTCTGATCGCGTCCCGCCAGGAACTGCTGACCCATGTCGCCGAGGAAACGGTACTCTACGCCCAGCAGCACCTGCCCATCGACCGCGACCTGCGCATCGTGCTCGTCGGCGGCGAGCTGATCGCTGCCTACTGGCGCGTGACGCCCCTCGGAGGATACCGCGCCAACGTCAGCCAGGGCGGCCACATCGACCACACGGCCATCCCCGAGGCCGCCATCGCCCTGGCCCGGCGCCTCGCCAGGGAACTGGATATCGACCATGCCGGCTTCGATATCGCCATGGTCGACGGGCATCCTTATGTGCTCGAGTTCAACCGGCTGTTCGGCAACCAGGGCATCGCCGACAGCAGCAAGCGTATCGGCGCGGCCATCCAGCGCGTGCTGGGCATCCATGACGATGACCGCGACCCGGACGGCGAGCCGCCGCTTTGCCTCACGGCATGAGACTCAATCGCCCTTGAGGCGCCCGCCCATCTCCTGCGCCAGGTCGACGGCGAAGTGATCGGTCATGCCGCCGATGAAATCCAGCATGCGCCGATAGCTGTCGTAGAGCGACCATGACGGCAGGGGCGTGTTCTCGCCAATCAGCGCCAGCACCCGCTGGTGCTTGAAGTCGGAATGACCAGTGTGGTGAAGCTCGTGGGCGGCACCGATGAAGGCCTCGAGCAGGATACCCAGCGTGGTGTAGGCGCCGATCTCCAGCTTGGCCTTGCGCTCGTTGCGAAAGATGCGCTTGCGCGCCAGATCCTTGGCCGACTTGACGCCCCAGTCCAGGTCCGGATGGCAGAGCTCCAGCAGGTCATGCCGCAGCGTGCCGTCGAGCAGTTCGCCCTCGTGCTGGACGAAGACCTTGGCCACCTCGTTGACCGCCTGCTCCATGGCAGCCCCGCGCAGGGCGGCGATCCGCCGGCGCTGGGAGACGCCCTCGCTCTGCATAGTGGCGTAGTCCGGGGGTTCCCCGCCGGCGATCTGGATCAGCACCTCGGCCACTTCCTCGAAGCGCAGGATGCCCATCTCCAGGCCATCCTCGAGATCGAGCAGGGCATAACAGATATCGTCGGCGGCCTCCACCAGCCAGGCCAGCGGATGCCGGCACCAGCGATTCTCGCCCTGGGGCAGCAACCCCAGGCGCTCGGCCACCTGCTGCAACAGCGGCAACTCGCTCTGATAACAACCGAACTTGCCGGCAGTCCCGCCGTGGGCCACCGTCCAGGGGTACTTGAGCAGCGTGCCCAGGGTCGCACCGGTCAGCCGCATGCCGCCGCGAAACTGGTTGTACTCGATCTGGGTGACGATGCGAAAGCCCTGGGCATTGCCCTCGTAGGTCAGCAGATCTTCCCGCTCCATCTCGGAGAGACCATCGAGCAGGCCGCTACCATCGGCCTCGGCACGCTTGAACCAGTCGCGAATGGCATATTCGCCGGCATGGCCGAAGGGCGGATTGCCGATATCGTGCCCCAGGCAGGCGGCCTGGACGATGACGCCGAGATCCGCCGGCGTGATACCCGCCGGCAGGCGATGACGCAGTTCCTCGCCGACGCTCATGCCGAGCGAGCGGCCCACGCAGCCGACTTCCAGGGAGTGCGTCAGACGAGTATGAATATGGTCGTTGTCGGTCAGGGGATGCACCTGGGTCTTGCGGCCCAGGCGGCGAAAGGAACCAGCGAAGACAATGCGATCGTGATCCTTGTGAAACGGGCTGCGACCGATCTCGCCCCGTGCCGTGCCGCGCTCGTCGTGCAGCCGGGCCGGGTCGAGCAGGCGCTCCCAGGTCATCTGCGTCATGGGCGACCTCCTTGAGGCTCCCATTCTGGCACCGGGAGCGCGACTCGCCCAGTCATCCGCCGCGCTTTTTCGCTTATTCCAGCCGTTTGCGGATCAACAGTGCGTAGACCAGCCCGGCGAGCAGCAAGGCAATGGCGAACAGATAGATGCCGATCGAGATGCCGCTGCTCCACAGGATGCTCCAGTCGCCCCCGGAGATGGACATGGCGCGCCGCAGGTTGAACTCCATCTGGCCGCCCAGCAGCAGGCCGAGCACCACCGGCACCGTGGGGATATCGAGCTTGCGCAGCACATAGCCGAGCACGCCGAAGGCCAGCATCATGTAGAGATCGAAGGGGCTGTTGTTGAGCGAATAGATGCCGACGAACGCCACCAGCGTCACCATCGGCATCAAGAACCAGGATGGTGCCTGGAGCACCTTGGCGAAGAAGCCCACTAACGGGATGTTCAGCACCAGCAGCATGACGTTGCCGATGAACAGCGCCGCCACCAGCCCCCAGACCATGTCCGGTTGCTGCTCGAAGAGCAGCGGGCCCGGCGTGATGTTCATCGACAGCAGCAGCGCCAGCAGGATCGCTGTGGTGCCGCTGCCGGGAATGCCTAGCGAGAGCATGGGAATCAGAGCGCCCCCGGCGGCGGCATTGTTGCCCGCCTCCGGTGCCGCCACACCCCGTGGGTCGCCCTCGCCGAACTTGCCCTTGGCGCCCCACCAGCGCTTCTCCAGCACGTAGGAGAGAAAGCTGCCGAGCGAGGCCCCGGCGCCAGGCAGCACGCCCGAGATGAAGCCGATCACCGAACCCCGCCCGATGGTCGGGGCACAGGCAAACGACCGTCGCATGCCCGGAATGGCCGAACCGATCCGCATCGCGGCGGTCGCCTTGTCGCGGTCGCGCTCCAGGAACAACAGGCACTCGGAGACCGCGAACAGGCCGACCAGGGCAACGATGTAGTCGATACCGTCGTAAAGCTCGTACCAGCCGAAGGTGTAGCGCGCCACGCTCGACACCGGATCGATGCCCACGGTACCCAGCAGCAGGCCCAGGCAGGCGGCGATGAAGCTCTTGGTGAAGCTTCCGCTGGTCACCCCACCGATGGTGGCGAAGGCCAGCACGAACAGGGCGAAGTACTCAGCGGGGCCAAAGCGGATCGCCACCTTCACCAGCAGGGGCGCGAACAGCGTCAGGCCGATGGTAGCCACGGTCGCGCCGACGAAGGACGCCACGGCGGAGAGCCCCAGCGCCTCGCCGCCACGACCGGCGCGGGCCATCGGATAGCCATCCAGCGTCGTCATCATCGCCGGCTCGTCGCCGGGAATATTGAGCACGATGGAACTGATCCGCCCACCGTACATGCAGCCATAGTAGACACTGACCAGCAGGATCAGCGCCGCGGTGGGAGCCAGGCCGAAGTTGAAGGCCAGCGGAATCAGCAGCGCCACGCCGTTGACCGGTCCGAGTCCCGGCAGGGCGCCGATCAGGGTGCCGATGGTGCAGCCGATCAACGCCAGCAGCAGATGCTCGGGTTGCAGCGCCACCGCAAAACCATGGGCAAGAAACGCGAGAATTTCCATATCGGAACGCTACACACTCAAGCCGGGTATGTTGGGCAAGGGAATCCCCAGGGCGAATTCGAACAGGGCATAGAGCGCCAGCCCCAGCAGCACGCCGTACGGCAGGGCCTGGCGCCAGCTCGCCCCGAACAGGCGCATCAGCACCACGGTGGCCACCAGGGTCGAAGGCAAGAAGCCCCAGGATTCGAGGAAGGCGGCATACCCGCCCAGCAACAGCAGCACGCCGAGCTGGCGACACAGCGCCGCCGCGCCCGGCCAGCGATGATCGAGGCCGGGACGAACGATCAGGTAGACCGCCAGCAGCCCCAGCGGCACGCTGACCAATCGTGGGAAGACGCCCGGCCCCACCGGCTGCATGAAGCCGGTAACGAAGGTCTGCGCATGCCACCAGGCGCCTGCCGCCAGCACGGCGAGCACCACTCCGGCGATGCGGTCGCCGTGGGCAGTCGATGTGGCCGACACCTCATCACTCACTGAATGACTCCGATCTCTCGGGAAATGGCCTCGACATCGTCGATCGATTCACGCACGAAGTCGTTGAATTCCTCACCACCCCGCCACAGCGGCACCAGGCCGTTCTGCGCCGCGACGTCCTTCCATTCGTCGCTCTCGTAGAGGGTCTCGAGGGTCTCGACCATGGCGGCGTAGTCTTCGTCCGACACCTCGCCGCCGGTATAGAAGCCGCGCCAGTTGTAGCCGGTCACGTCATAGCCCTGAGACACGGCCGTCGGCAGCGTCTCGAAGGGCTCGGGCAGCGGCTCCTCGGAAAGCACGGCCAGGGCACGGACATCACCGGACTCGATGAAGCCGGCGATCTCGCCGAGATCGGTGGACACGGCATCCACGTGTCCGCCCATCATCTGGGTCACGGCCGGCCCTCCGCCATCGAACTGCACCCAGCGCAGCGCCCCGATCTGGTCACCGGGCAGCCCGGCCGCCTTGGCCAGCCGCAAGGCGCGAATGTGGTCCCAACCACCAGCACCGCTGGAGCCGGCCATGGCCACCGAGGCCGGATCCTCGACGATGGCCTCGAGCAACTGGTCGAGGGTCTCGTAGGGGCTCTCGTCATCGACCAGGATGACGCCCACGTCGGTTCCCAGCATGGCCAGCCAGCGCATGGTGTCGGCGCCACCTGGATAACGCCCCTGGGCGATCTGGGTCACCCCGACGGTACTGGTGGCGACCATCAGGTTGCTGTCGTCGGCCCGCTTGCCGGCCACGTTGGAAAACGCCACGGCGCCGACCCCGCCCGGCATATTGGTGACCTGGACATTGCCGTCCACCAGGTCCAGTTCGCGCATCAGCTTGCCTACCGAACGGCAGGTGAAGTCCCAGCCGCCACCCGGATCGGCAGGTGCGATGCATTCGTCGATGGGCAGCGCCTGGCTCGGCAGGCTGACCGCCAGGCCAAGCCCCAGCAAAGCCGAGGCGCCAAGGCTTCGCAACGTCTTCTGGGTCGAAATCGGCATATCGTCGCTCCTTCTTGTTGTATCGATCGTGACTTGAGTTGCTAGGTGACGCCCTTTTTCCGTAACTCCGCGAGTTCCGCGTCGCTCAGCCCCAGTTCGGCGAGAATGGCCTCGGAATGCTCGCCAAGCCCCGGCACGGGGTGATGCAACGCCGCCGGGGCCTCGCTCATCTTCACCGGGAAGCCGGTCGTGGGTACCTTGCCATGTGCGCCCTGGTCGAGCTCCAGGGTCATCTGCTGAGCCTGGACCTGGGGATCCTCGAAGGTGTCGCGCAGGTCGTGGACACGCCCGCAAGGCACACCGGCCTCGTTGAGATGCTCGATCCATTCCGCCACGCTGCGCCGCTCGATCACCCGGTTCAGGATCTCGCGCAACGCCTCGCGGTTGGCCATGCGCCGCCGATTGTCGGCAAAGCGCTCGTCTTCCAGCAGCGAGCGCATGTCCAGGGCACCGAGGAATCGCTCGACCATGATGTCGTTGCTAGGCGCGATGGCCACCTCGCCGTCGCTGGCCTGGAACAGACCGTAAGGATAGAGCATGGGATGGTCGTTGCCGGTGCGCCGGGGCACCTCGCCGGTGGCGAAGTACTCCGCCGCCAGGTAGCCCATCATGCTGATCAGACCGTTGGTCAGCGCTGTCTCGACGATGTCGCCCTGCCCGGTGCGTTCGCGCCGCACCAGCGCCGCGCTAATGCCAAAGGCCAGGTTCTGACTGGCCACCATGTCGCTGATCGGCGGCGCGGCACGCATCGGCTCGCCATCGGCCGGCCCGTTGACGCCCATGAAACCGCTCATCGCCTGGGCGATGAAATCGTAGGCGGGGCGGTCCCGATAGGGACCGGTGGAACTGAAGCCATTGATGCGCCCGACCACCAGGTGCGGGAAGCGTTCGCGCAGCGTGGCATCGTCGAGCCCCATCTTGCCCATGACGCCGGGACGAAAGTTTTCCACCAGCACGTCGGCATCTTCCAGCAGGCGTATCAGAATCGCCCTGCCTTCTTCCTGGCGCAGGTCCAGCGTCAGCGAGCGCTTGTTGCGGTTGAACTGGGCGAAATACCAGCTAAAGCCGTTCACCATGTTGCCCTGGGAACGCACGATGTCGCCGCGCCCGGGCGGCTCGATCTTGATCACCTCGGCCCCGTGGTCGCCGAGCATCTGAGTGCAGAACGGCCCGGAGATCACCCGGGTCAGGTCGATGACACGAATGCCCTGCAGGGCGCCCTCGGCGTGGGGCAGCGTATCCGACATCTTCATCCTCTTGCGGTAGGAACAGCGGAACAGTCACTGAGCGCCAGGCGTGGCCCGGCCCTGGACACCTGAGCCGGCAAGGGGCGCCCCATCAGGCGCGAGGCGACCCCGGCGGCCTCGATCATGCCCTCGAGGTCGAGGCCCGTTTCGATGCCCATCTCGTCGAGCAGGTAGAGCAGGTCCTCACTGGCAATGTTGCCCGAGGCACCGGGCGCGAAGGGACAACCGCCCAGTCCGCCGATGGCGCTTTCATAGCGATCCACGCCCAGCGCCAGCCCCTGCATGACATTGGCCAGCCCGATGCCCCGGGTATTGTGGAAATGCAACGTCGGCACGATCTCCGGCGCAACCTCGCGCAAATGCCGTATGCGCTCGGTAACCAGCGGCGGCGTGGCCATGCCGGTGGTGTCGCCGAGCGAGACATGACGAACGCCGAGCGCGGCGAAGCGCCGGGCGATGCGTCCGACATCGCTCACCGCCACCTCGCCCTCGAAGGGGCAGCCGAAGCTGGTCGCGATCGCACCGCGCAGCTCGATGCCGCTGCCTTCCAGCGCCCTGGCCACCGCCTCGAAGCCTTCCAGCGACGCCGCCACCGAGCGGTTGACGTTCTTGGTGTTGTGCGTCTCCGATGCCGAGACGAACAACACCACAGCATCCACACCGGCTGCCAGCGCCCGCTCAGCACCACGTGGATTGGGCACCAGTGCAGAAAGATGCACGTCTCGGCGCTCGCGCAGTGCGGCCGCCAGTTCATCGGCATCGGCCAGCGCCGGCACCGCCCTGGGACTGACGAAGGAAGTCAGCTCGAAGGCTCTCACGCCGGCATCCAGCAAGGCATGGATCAGCTCGAGCTTCTCGGCGGTGCTCAAGATCACCGGCTCGTTCTGCAGCCCATCGCGTGGCCCGACCTCGGTGACCTGCACCCGTCGCGGCGGACACTCGGTGCTGGCGGTGGCAAACATGACGGGCTCCTGTCGGCGAATGCCCCGCAGGGCTCAACGCCCCCACTATAGGCACCGGATCAGCCGGCTCACATTCGCCTTTTGTTGATGAACCGCCAACCCGCATGCCCATTCCACTGGCCCGGGTTTTCCTTACAGGATCGCGTCACCTTTTGACGTATCGCCACCGGAGCATTTCGCTCGCTAAGCATCTGCCATAGAATTCCCTGCCAAAGGCGACATCGACAGAATAAATCATCAATGTCGTGCGCCCATCGACGTTTCCTTATCTAAGCGAACACCGTTCTCCGCCAGTGGCGGCGATGAACGCATCGCCGCTCGGCCTCCTGCGCTCGGCACCTGGAACGGTTCGCTCATCATCACAAGGCACGGTCTCATGCATTCAACCTCCCCGACGCCGGACAGCGCGTCCCGACGCGACAACGGCTTCTTCGGCCATCCCAGAGCCCTGGGATCGCTCTTCTTCACCGAGATGTGGGAGCGCTTCTCCTACTACGGCATCCGCCCGCTGCTGGTGCTGTTCATGGCGGCCAGCCTCTACGACGGCGGTCTGGGCTTCAGTCGCGCGGATGCCTCCGCCATCGTCGGCATCTACGCCGGGGCGATCTATCTCTCGGCGCTGCCCGGTGGCTGGCTTGCCGACAACTGGCTCGGCCAGCAGCGCGCCGTCTGGTACGGCTCCATCCTGATCGCTCTGGGCCACCTGGCCATCGCGCTTTCCGCCCTGTGGGGCGCCACGATGTTCTTCATCGGCCTGCTGCTGATCGTGCTCGGCTCGGGGCTTTTCAAGACCTGCATCACGGTGATGGTGGGTAGCCTCTACGACGAGGGCGATGCGCGCCGCGACGGCGGTTTCGCGATCTTCTACATGGGCATCAACATCGGCGGGCTGCTCGCGCCGCTGTTCACCGGCCTGCTGATGCGCGAACACGGCTGGCACTGGGGCTTTGGCCTCGGCGGGCTCGGCATGCTGGCGGCATTGCTGATCTTCCGGCTATGGGCGATTCCCGCCATGCGCCGCTCCGACAGCCTGCGCGATCGCAAGGCCAGCTGGGATGCACCGGCCGTGCGCCGCCGCGGCGTGGGTCTGGCCGTCTCCGTGCTGTCTGCCCTGACGGCACTGTTCGTGGCCCTGGTCGCCACCGGCGCGATTACCCTGGACCCCGTCGCCATCGCCGAGGGCATGACCAGCGTGATCATCGTCTGCGCGCTGGCCTTCTTTCTCTACCTGCTATGCTTCGCCGGCCTCGACAATCGCGAGCGCGCCCGCGTGGTCGTGGCCTTCCTGCTGATCGTGGCCTCGGCCTTCTTCTGGGCCTCCTTCGAGCAACAGCCCACCTCCTACAACCTGTTCGCCCACGACTATACCGACCGCGCCCTGTTCGGCTGGGAGATCCCCACCGTCTGGTTCCAGTCGCTCAATTCGATCTTCATCGTTCTGCTCGGCCCGCTGTTCGGCTGGCTGTGGCCGGCACTGGGGCGTCGTGGCCTGGAGCCGAGCAGTGCGGCCAAGTTCACCCTCGGCCTATTGTTCGCCGCTGCCGGCTTTGGCCTGATGATGCTGGCCGCCCAGCAGGTAATCAGCGGCGACACCCGAGTCTCGCCACTGTGGATCACCACCAGCTTCCTGCTGCTGACCCTCGGCGAAATGTGCCTGAGCCCGGTGGGTCTCTCGACCATGAGTGAGCTGGCGCCGATGCGCTTGCGCGGCCAGTTGATGGGCCTGTGGTTCACGTCCCTGGCACTCGGTAATCTGGTGGCCGGCTTGATCGGCGGGCATGTCAACGGCGAGGAGCTCCAGCAGTTGCCCGACCTGTTCGGCCGCTCAGCCATCGCCCTGGTGCTGTGCGCCATCGTTCTGGCACTGCTGACACCGCTCATCAAGCGTATGCTCAAGGGCGAAACGAACGCCGAGCCGACATCTCCCACTCATTCAACCGGAGCCTGACCATGTCCAGTGAAGCCCCTTCCACCCCGGCGGCACGCCTGGCGGCCCTGCGCGACGCCATGCGCGAACACGGCATCGACGCCTGGTGGTTGCCCTCGTCCGATCCGCACAATTCCGAGTACCTGCCGGAACACTGGGCCGGCCGGGCCTGGCTGTCCGGTTTCGATGGCTCGGTGGGCACCCTGGTGGTTACTGAACACGCCGCCGGCGTCTGGGTCGACAGCCGCTACTGGGTACAGGCCGAGGAGCAACTGGCCGGCAGCGGTATCGAGCTGATGAAGCTGCATCCCGGCCAAGGCGATGCCCCCATGCAATGGCTGGCCGACAACCTCGAATCCGGCGCCACTCTGGGCTTCGATGCCGATGTCGTCGCCCTGGCCAGCGCCCGGCGCCTGGAAGAGACGCTGTCGCCGGCCGGTATTCGGCTGCGCGGCGACCTGGACCTGCTCGATGCCATCTGGCCGGATCGCCCGTCGCTGCCCGAGGCACCGCTCTATGCCCACGACAGCGCCTACCTGAACGAGAGCCGCGCCGAGCGCCTGGCCCGGGTGCGCGAGGCCATGGCCGAGCACGGAGCCGACTGGCACCCGATCTCGACCCTCGACGACATCGCCTGGCTGACCCAGTTACGCGGTGCCGATGTGGACTTCAATCCGGTCTTCCTCGCCCACCTGCTGGTCGGGCGCGAGACGGCCACGCTGTTCGTCGCTCCCGGCAAGCTCGACGCCACCCTGCGCGAATCGCTCGCCGCCGACGGTATCCAGGTCGCGCCCTATGCCGACTGGGCCTCACGGCTGGCCGAACTGCCCGAAGGGTCACGGGTGTTGATCGATCCGGCACGCCTAACCCTCGGCACCCGCCAGGCCCTGCCGGACGGCGCCCCCCTGATCGAGGCCTTCCAGCCCAGCACCCTGGCCAAGGGCCGCAAGAGCGACGCCGACCTGGAGCACGTGCGCCAGGCCATGGAAGAAGACGGCGCGGCGCTGTGCGAGTTCTTCGCCTGGCTGGAAGATGCCCTGGCACGGGGCGAGACCGTCACCGAGCTGACCGTCGACGACAAGCTGACCGCTGCCCGTGCGGCACGCCCAGGCTTCGTCAGCCGCAGCTTCTCCACCATCGCCGCCTTCAACGCCAATGGCGCCCTGCCGCACTACCACGCCACGCCGGCGGCACATGCCACCATCGAAGGCAACGGCCTGCTGCTGATCGACTCCGGCGCCCAGTACCCGGGCGGCACCACCGACATCACCCGCGTGGTCCCGGTGGGCAAGATCAATGACGCGCATCGCGAGGACTACACCCTGGTGCTCAAGGGCACCATCGCGCTGTCGCGGGCGCACTTTCCGCGCGGCATTCCCTCGGCGCAGCTCGATGCCATCGCTCGTGCGCCGCTGTGGACCAGCGGCCGCGACTACGGCCACGGCACCGGCCATGGTGTGGGCTACTTCCTCAACGTCCACGAAGGCCCCCAGGTAATCGCCTGGCATGCGCCAGTGGCGCCGCATACCGCCATGCAGCCTGGCATGATCACCTCCATCGAGCCCGGCGTGTACCGCCCCGGCAAGTGGGGCATCCGCATCGAGAACCTGGTCGCCAATCGCCCCGCCGCGGAGAGCGAGTTCGGCGACTTCCTGCGCTTCGAGACGCTGACGTTGTGCCCCATCGACACCCGCTGCATCGAGCCCGCCCTGCTCGACGACAGTGAGATCGAGTGGCTCGACGCCTACCACGCCGAAGTACGTGAGCGCCTCGCACCCAAGCTCGAGGGCGAGGCGCTGGCCTGGCTCGAGAAACGCACTCAACCGCTCGCCCGCGGCTGACCAGGTGCTGCTCAGCCAGTGAGCGATCCTGAAACGACGAGGGGCGCCGATCGACTCGGCGCCTCTCGCTCGTCGCTCAATCCTCCGCCATTTCCGGCATCAGCGTCTTGAGCTTGCGGGTCAGCGTATTGCGCCCCCACCCCAGCAGTTCGGCGGCCTCGCCCTTGCGTCCGCCGGTATGCTTGAGCGCGGTCTCGATGAGGATCTTCTCGAAGTCCGGCACCGCCTCTTCCAGCAGGTGGGTATGGCCGGCGGCCAGGGCACGGTCCGCCCAGTCGCGGAAGGCCGTCCGCCAGTCGCCGGAGGCCCCGCCTCCCTCTCCGTCGCGCAACTCGGGCGGCAGGTCCTCCACCAGCACTTCGCGCCCGGAGGCCATCACCGTCAACCAGCGGCAGGTGTTCTCGAGCTGGCGCACGTTGCCCGGCCAGGCCAGGCGTGTCAGGTGCTCCTCGGCTTCCTCGGTCAGCACCTTGACGTCGGTTGCCAGTTCCTTGGCGGCCTCGGCGAGGAAGTGGCGTGCCAGGCGGGGAATATCCTCGCGACGATCGGCGAGCTTCGGCAGGTGAATGCGGATCACGTTGAGGCGATGGAAGAGATCCTCGCGAAAGCGCCCGTCGTCCACCAGCTCCTCGAGATGCTGATGGGTAGCGGCGATGATGCGCACATCCACCTTGACCGGCGTATGACCGCCGACCCGGTAGAACTCGCCGTCGGCCAGCACCCGCAGCAAGCGGGTCTGGGTCTCGGCGGGCATGTCACCGATCTCGTCGAGGAACAGGGTACCGCCATCAGCCTGCTCGAAACGTCCCTGTCGCTGAGCCGTGGCGCCGGTGAAGGCCCCCTTTTCATGGCCGAACAGCTCGGATTCGATCAGATCGCGGGGGATCGCCGCCATGTTCAGGGCGATGAAGGGACGGCCGCCCCGAGGGCTGTGCTGGTGCAGCGCCTGGGCCACGCGCTCCTTGCCGGTGCCCGACTCGCCGTTGATCAGCACCGTGATGTGCGACTGAGCGAGCCGGCCGATGGCGCGAAACACCTCCTGCATGGCCGGCGCCTCGCCGATGATCTCGGTCTCGAGGCCCTCCGGGGGCGTGACCGGCCGCTGGCGCTCCCGAGCATGGGCCACGGCGCGGCGCACCAGGGCCAGCGCCTCGTCGACGTCGAAGGGCTTGGGCAGGTATTCGAAGGCGCCGCCCTGATAGGAGGCCACGGCGCTGTCGAGATCCGAATGCGCGGTCATCACGATCACCGGCAGGTCGGGATGCGCTTCGCGCACCCGGGCCATCAGGTCCAGGCCATCGATACCCGGCATGCGAATATCGGTGACCAGTACATCGGGCGGCTCCTCGAGCAGACGCGGCAACACCCGGTCGGCGCGCTCGACGCATTCGACCTCCAGGTCGGGCTGGGCCAGGGCTCGCTCCAGCACCCAGCGAATGGCGCGATCGTCGTCGACGATCATGACGCGAGCGGCTTCACTCATGAGTTTTCTCCAGCGGTATCAGCAGGCGGAATTCGGTGTGGCCAGGCGCGGAGTCGCATTCGATCAGCCCCTGGTGCTGATGGAGGATCGACTGGGCGATGGACAGCCCCAGCCCACTGCCCTCGGCACGTCCCGAGACCATCGGATAAAACAGGGTTTCGCGCAGTCGCTCGGGAATGCCCGGCCCGTTGTCGATGATCGACACCTCGCAGACCAGCCGATGCCGCTCGGCTCCCAGGGTGAACTGCCGCCGGGCGCGCGTCCGCAACATCAGGCTGGGGGCCGGCACATCGGATTCCGTCATGGCTTCGACGGCATTGCGTGCGACATTGAGCATGGCCTGAATCATCTGCGATTCGTCGCCGATGAGATCCGGCAGGCTGGGATCGTAATCGCGGATGATGGTCACGCTGGGATGCTCGACGGCCAGCAGCGAACGTACCCGTTCGAGCACCTTATGGATGTTCAGCGGCTCATGGCGCTCGACCTGATTGGGCCCGAGCATCGCATCCACCATATCGCGCAGGCGGTCGACCTCTTCGATGATGATCCGTGTGAATTCGGTAAGCTGCGGACTGTCGAGATCGCGCTCCAGCAACTGGGCCGCGCCGCGAATGCCTCCGAGGGGGTTCTTGACTTCATGGGCCAACCCTCGCGCCAGTACCTTGATGGTTTCCTGGCGCGTCTGCAGCGCCTCCTCCCGGGAAATGCGCAGCAGGCGGTCGCGCGGCTCCACTTCCAGCAGGAGCTCGTCCCGGGTCAGGGGCGTGACGGTATAGTCCACGGTCAGCACGTCGCCGGTGACCAGTGTCAGGCGTGCCTCGCGCTGGGTGAAGGGATGGAACTCGTCTCGCGCCTTGGCCAGCAGCTCACCTATGTCCTCCTCGCCCACCACCAGCTCCGGCAGGGGCTGGCCCGCCACCCGCGACCGGCTGAGCGCCAGCAGCGCCTCGGCCGCCGGATTCATCCACTGCAGCCGCAGCCGGCCATCCAGCAACAGGACGGCTGTGGTGAGGTGTTCCATCAAGCGTTGATACATGAACGATCCCGCGATGCACGAAGAAGTTTCCAACTGGAGTAGTCCGGTGCAAGAAGCGCGCCACTTCGGCACGGCCGGCATATGGGCACGAGCCGACAGCAGGCACCGGCACTGTGCACCATCCTAGTGCACTACTATGGTGCATGCACGATCCTGGGCCATCCCGTGCACCCTCAGCGGACGGCCTGAGGGCGGGAGTGGACATGATGGGGATTCCGCAGCATGTTGACGCTGGCCCGCTGCACATAGAGCGTCACCGCCGACGTACGCTGCAACACCTGCCCTCGAGCATCGAGCAGTTCCGCCCGCAAATGATGCTCGCCACGCGACAGATTGGTGAGCTCGATGACAGGCTGGCGCGCTGCGGGCCGCACGATGTTTCCATCGAGCCGCAGTCGCAGCAGGTGACCCTCACGCAGCGCCGGCCGCAGTTCGAGCCGCACCCGCACATCGCCCGCGGCCCCGGTCGGCAAGGTGGCCCCATCGGCAGGCGCCGCAATCGCGAAGGCATCGTATATCCGGGAAGGTGTATCCATGCCGTCGCGGCCCGAAGCGGTGCTCGTCGATGCCGGTGGCGGTGGCAGCGACGGCACCACGCTGATCGGCGCAAGCTCGACCGGCTCGCCACCTCTCGAGGGGTCATCACTGAAGGACACATGCCCTCGCGCATCGGTGGTGCGATAGAGCGTCTGGTCCCCCGCAGCCTGGGTCATCATCAAGAGATACAGCAGCAACACGATCATCGGCCTGTCCATGGACCCTCCCAAGTATCGGGTATCGGGCATCCTGCCCTCGAGTTGAAGACTAGGCGCTGCCCGATCGGGTCGCGAGCCCCGATATGCCCGGCGATACTCCACAGATATGTCGCATGAATCGGTTGCTGCAAATCGGCCAGCAAAAGAATTCGGCTGGCACAAGTATGCGGCTGGCACAAAAAAAGAGGCACGCCCCTAGGCGTGCCTCTATCTCGATGTCGCGTGGCGGCGTCGCGCCGGCGATCAGCAGCTGTAGTACATATCGAACTCGACCGGGTGCGTCGTCATGCGCAGACGCTCGATGTCCTCGGACTTGAGCTCGATGTAGGCATCGATCATCTCGTCGGTGAAGACGCCGCCCTCGGTGAGGAAGCTGCGATCGGCATCCAGGGCTTCCAGCGCCTGATCGAGGCTCTCGGCCACGGTCGGGATGGCCTTGCCTTCTTCCGGCGGCAGGTCATAGAGGTTCTTGTCCATGGCATCGCCGGGATGGATCTTGTTCTTGATGCCGTCGATGCCGGCCATCAGCATCGCCGCAAAGCACAGGTAGGGGTTGGCGGTCGGGTCCGGGAAGCGGGCCTCGATGCGCTTGCCCTTCGGGCTCGCGGTGTAGGGGATGCGGATGGACGCAGAACGGTTACGCGCGCTGTAGGCCAGCATCACCGGCGCCTCGAAACCCGGCACCAGGCGCTTGTAGGAGTTGGTCGACGCGTTGGTGAAGGCGTTCAGGGCACGGGCATGCTTGATGATGCCGCCGATGTAGTACAGCGCCATCTCGGAGAGACCGGCGTACTCGTCACCGGCGAACTGGTTCTGGCCGTCCTTCCAGAAGGACTGGTGGACGTGCATGCCGGAACCGTTATCACCGACTATCGGCTTGGGCATGAAGGTTGCGGTCTTGCCGTAGGCATGCGCCACGTTGTGCACCACGTACTTCATTTCCTGCAGCTCGTCGGCCTTCTTCACCAGGGTGTTGAACTTGACGCCGATCTCGTTCTGGCCGGCGTTGGACACCTCGTGGTGATGCACCTCGACGGTCTGGCCGATGGCTTCCAGGGTGTTGCACATCGCGCCACGGATATCGTGGAAGCTGTCCACCGGCGGCACCGGGAAGTAACCGCCCTTGACCCGCGGACGGTGACCCAGGTTGCCACCTTCGACGTGGCGGTCGGTGGCCCAGGCCCCCTCTTCGGAGGTGATCTTGTACATGGCGCCTTCGGCGTCGGCCTTCCAGTGCACTTCGTCGAAGACGAAGAACTCGGGCTCCGGACCGAAGAAGGCGGTATCGCCCAGGCCGGAGGACTGCAGGTACGCCTCGGCGCGCTTGGCGATGGAACGCGGGTCGCGCTCATAGCCCTGCATGGTGGCCGGCTCGATGATGTCGCAGCGCAACACCAGGGTGGCGTCTTCGGTGAAGGGGTCGAGGAAGCCGGTGCCGTCCTCCGGACGCAGGATCATGTCCGACTCGTTGATCCCCTTCCAGCCATTGATGGAGGAGCCGTCGAACATCTGGCCGTTCTCGAAGAACTCCTCGTCCACATCGCGAGCCGGAATGGTGACGTGCTGTTCCTTGCCTTTGGTGTCGGTGAAGCGCAGGTCGACCCACTTCACATCATGTTCTTCGATCAGGGCGAGCGTCTTGTCAGACATGAGGTCCTCCACAGTGAGCTTGGCTCGTTAACTTGGAAACGTATTCAAAGCATCGTTGATCGCTGGTCGGGTGCTGCGAACGTTGTAGCATGCCGTAAGCCAGCTGCCCACGACGCCCGAGGCGACCATGGCGTTTGCTACGATGAAGCAGGAAGTGTGCCAAGATGGCGCATCCATTTTTTCGCCCTTCATAGCATGCTGATCTCGCAGAGGAAAATTGTCTCTCGCGTTTCTCCCCGGCCTGATTCGTCCGTCGGACGCCCGATATTGAGGCGGCACGAATGCCTCGCAATGAACCAAAATGAAGCGTAATAACGAGCAAAGCACCAAATCAGTGCACGCATGCTGGAATCCCTGTCGCAGCGGCTTCAACATCGTTCGGAAACGGATTTCCCACCACAAGGCTGGTAGCGTCACGGCCCTGACCCTATAATGCGGCCCCACTTTTCCCAGCAGGATCCCGTCGTGATCGAGAATCTTCGCAACATCGCCATCATCGCTCACGTCGACCACGGCAAGACCACCCTGGTCGACAAGCTCCTCCAGCAGTCCGGCACCCTGGACCGCAAGGCTGAGGGCCAGGAACGCATCATGGACTCCAACGACCAGGAGAAGGAGCGCGGCATCACCATCCTGGCCAAGAACACGGCGATCCGCTGGGAGGGACCCGACGAGCGCGAGTACCACATCAACATCGTCGACACGCCCGGACACGCCGACTTCGGCGGCGAGGTCGAGCGTGTGATGTCGATGGTCGACTCGGTCCTGCTGATGGTGGACGCCGTCGATGGCCCCATGCCGCAGACCCGCTTCGTCACCCAGAAGGCCTTCGATCAGGGCCTCAAGCCGATCGTGGTGGTCAACAAGATCGACCGCCCGGGTGCTCGCCCGGACTGGGTCATCGACCAGATCTTCGACTTGTTCGACAACCTCGGCGCCAGCGACGAGCAGCTCGACTTCCCGATCATCTACTGCTCGGCGCTCAACGGCGTGGCCGGTCCCGAGCCGGATCAGCTCACCGATGACATGACGCCGATGTTCCAGGCCATCGTCGACATCGTCGAGCCGCCCAAGGTCGAACTGGAAGCGCCCTTCCAGATGCAGATCTCGGCGCTGGACTACAACAGCTATGTCGGCGTCATCGGCCTGGGCCGCATCACCCGCGGCAGCGTCAAGCCGAACCAGCAGGTCACGATCGTCTCCAAGGAGGGCAACACCCGGCGCGGCAAGATCGGCCAGGTGATGACCCACCTCGGCCTGGAGCGGGTACAGACCGAAGAGGCCACCGCCGGCGATATCGTCTGCATCACCGGCATCGAGAACCTGGCCATCTCCGATACGCTGTGCGACCCGGCCGACGTCGAGGCCCTGCCGGCGCTGACCGTCGACGAGCCCACGGTGTCCATGACCTTCCAGGTCAATGATTCGCCCTTTGCCGGCAAGGACGGCAAGTTCGTCACCAGCCGCAACATCCGAGACCGTCTCGAGCAGGAGCTGATCCACAACGTGGCGCTGCGCGTCGAGCAGGGCGACAGCCCCGAGAAGTTCAAGGTCTCCGGTCGTGGCGAGCTGCACCTTTCGGTGCTGATCGAGAGCATGCGCCGCGAAGGCTTCGAGCTGGCGGTGGGGCGTCCCGAAGTCATCATCCGCGAGATCGACGGCGTTTCGCAGGAGCCCTACGAAGAAGTCATCATCGACTGCGAGGAGGAGCACCAGGGCGCCATCATGGAAGAGCTCGGCTATCGCAAGGGCGAGCTCAAGAACATGAACCCCGACGGCAAGGGCCGGGTGCGCCTGGACTTCATCATCCCAGCGCGGGGCCTGATCGGCTTCCGGGGCCAGTTCCTGACCCTGACGTCGGGCACCGGCATCCTGACCAGCCGCTTCGACCACTATGGTCCGCTCAAACCCGACGCCTCCGTCGAACGGCGCAACGGCGTGCTGGTGTCGATGGTCAGCGGCAAGGCCCTGGCCTATGCGCTGTTCGCCCTGCAGGATCGCGGCAAGCTGATCATCGAGCACGGCACCGAGGTCTACGAGGGCATGCTGGTCGGCATCAACAACCGCGCCGAGGACATGGTGGTCAATCCCACCAAGGCCAAGAAGCTCGACAACATGCGCTCCTCGGGCAGCGACGAGGCCCTGGTGCTGACACCGCCGGTGCGCTTCACCCTGGAGCAGGCCATCGAGTTCCTCGATGACGATGAACTGGTGGAGGTCACTCCCCACCACATTCGCCTGCGCAAGAAGCTGCTCAGCGAAAACGAGCGCAAGCGCGCCAAGAAGAAGTAACGGCGCAACGCCTGGCGCCAACTGGACGAGCCGGAGGGGATGCCCCTCCGGCTCGTCTGCGTTTCCACGTTATTGTAGCGGGCCGGCTCGACCACCGAGCCGGTACGGCAACAGAAGCCGTCAACTACGGCGTCGAGGGCGTATCACGCCTCCCTTCCCCGGCAAGGACGGCCCCTATCCGCAGCGGATGGCGCGAATCACGCCGGCATCGTCCAGATTCACATCGAGGCGATCCGCGCGAAATTCCATCGTATAGGCCTGGCCCGGTCGCTTCGCTCTCACATCACCCGCTCCGCTTTCCTGTTCCAGGCGTTCCCCCAGGGCCTCCGTATAGGCTTCGCCCACATGATCCTGTACCTGTCGGGCCCCGCAGGCATCCTCTGCCTGGCTCATGGTCGGCGGCTTGGGCGCCTCGGTCCGAGGCGGGGCGGTCGATGCCGATCCTGCGCATCCCGTGAGCATGAGCGCCACGGTCGTGGCGATGATGGTTCGATGCAGCATGCTAACTCCTTTCCATGACGGCCGACGTTCCACCCAGCGTATGGCCGCCGCGTCGGCACGTCCATCAAGGATTCCTCCTCATGGCCGGAGCGACGCCCTTTTGTCCCCCGCCCGACAACGACTAATCTAAGAGAACATTCCTGCAGCCTGAGGCAACGCCATGCACAAGCACATCGACTGGGATGCCCCCGGTGACGACAGCGTGATGCAATACTTCGCCAAGAACCCCAGCCATCACACCGACCCCGGTCCTGGCGATATCCTTTCGGCACGCCACCAGGGCACGATCGTCCGGATCAAGGTAGAAGCCTACGTGGACGGCACCAGCATTGGCGAGGTCGTGGCGCTGATCGCGCCGGACAACGGCCGCCGCCTGCAGAGCGCCGGCAAGCTCGAGCTGGGCGATACTGTACGCCTCGCCGATAGCGACCGTGCCATGGAGCCGAACCATCCCCACGAGGACGATGCAGAGGAACAGGACTGATTCCGAGCGCGGTTACCATCCACCGCCGCCAACGACGCCTAAACGCTCGCCCTCTAGCCAAGGACCACCCCGGTGACGCAAAGTTGACGGCGATTCGGCAGACGCCCCCCTGCGCGGGATTCTTCCAGCCCTGGGCAATCGCAGGACCTCGATGAGTACGCACAACATCTGGACGCACAAGGGAACCTTCCTGTTGGCTGCCGTCGGCTCTGCGGTAGGGCTCGGCAACCTCTGGCGCTTTCCCTACCTGGCCGGCGAGAATGGCGGTGGTGCCTTCCTGCTGATCTATGCCGTGACGCTCTTCGCCGTCGGCGTCCCCATCCTGATTGCCGAGATCCTGCTCGGACGCAGCAGCCGCCGCAGTCCGATCATGGGCATGCGCTTTCTGAGCCGCACCCACGACACCTCGCGCGCCTGGGAGTCGATCGGCTGGCTGGGCGCCGCCTCGGCATTCATCATTCTCAGCTTCTATTCAGTGATCGCCGGCTGGGCCTTGCATTACACCTGGCGCATGATCACCGGCTCACTGGCCGGAGCCGATGCCGCGACCATCGCCAGCGGCTTCGATACCCTGCTGGCATCACCGGCCCTGCTGACGCTCTACCACACGCTCTTCATCGCGGCCTCAGGCCTGATCGTCGGACTCGGCATCCACCGTGGCATCGAGAACGGCCTGCGCGTGCTGATGCCGGCCCTGCTCGCGCTCCTGCTGGTCATCCTGGCGTACAGCGCCATGAACGGCGACATGCGAGCCGCGACGCACTTCCTGTTCACCCTGCAGCTCGGCGACCTCAGCCTCGAAGGCTGGCTGGCCGCCATGGGACAGTCCTTCTTCACCTTGAGCCTCGGTATGGGGGCGATCATGGCCTACGGCGCCTACATGCCCGGTGAGGCCTCACTGAGCCGCACAGCCCTGGCCATTGTCGTGATCGACACCGCCGTGGCACTGATTGCGGGGTTGGCGATCTTCGCGCTGGTCTTCGGTGCCGGCCTCAACCCCGCCGAGGGGCCAGGGCTGATGTTCGTCACGCTGCCGTTGGCCTTCGCCGAGATGCCCGGCGGCCCGCTGGTAGGCGCCGTCTTCTTCATCCTGGTGCTCGGTGCGTCCATCAGCTCGGCAATCTCCATGATCGAGCCGGTCGCCGCTTTCCTGGTGGAGCGCTTCGACCTCAATCGTGCCCAGGCAGTGGCCATGATGGCCATCGCCAGCTGGGCACTGGGCCTGCTCACCGTCTTCAGCTTCAATGTCTGGGCCGACGACAGCCCCTTCCACGAACTCCTCGGGCTCAGCGCCTTCCGGCTGCTGGAGCTGTTGACCCATGTCCTCATGCCCCTCGGCGGCCTGCTGATCGCCCTGTTCGCCGGCTGGGCCCTGACCCATGGCGAAGTCATGAAAGAACTGCGCACCAGCGAGGGTTGGCTGCATACCTGGCGCTTCTTGGTGCGCTTCGTTTCCCCGGCGGCGGTGGCCTTCGTGTTCCTGCGGGCCATCCCGCAGGTAGAGGGCTATCTGTTGCCCCTGATCGGCGCCGTGGTGATCGTGGGCGCCTTCGCCGCCAGCCGCACCTTCCTGACGGAGAAGCATCAAGGCCCCTGAGGAGACGACCGACGCAACGCGCCGGGCCAGCAGGCTCGGCCCTCGGGACATAACAACGAACAACACCGACGGAACCACCATCATGTCTGCCATCATCGATGTAAAAAACGTCAACAAGGCCTTCGGCGGCCTGAAGGTGATCGACGACTGCTCGATTCAGGTCAAGCAGGGTTCGGTGACCGGCCTGATCGGCCCCAATGGCGCGGGCAAGTCAACCCTGTTCAACATCATCGCCGGCGCCCTGCCGCTGGACAGCGGTCGCGTCTGGCTCGACGGCGAGGACATCACCAACTGCCCATCCAACGAGCTTTTCCACAAGGGCCTGCTGCGCACCTTTCAGATCGCCCATGAGTTCACCAACCTGACGGCACTGGAAAACCTAATGATGGTGCCGCCCCGCCAGGCCGGTGAACACCTGTTCAGCACCTGGCTAAAACCCGGCCGCGTGGGACGCGAGGAGGCCGAAGTTCGCCGACGCGCCCTGGAGGTCATCGACTTCATCGGTTTGCACCATGTCCGCAACGAGCTGGCCGGCAACCTCTCCGGCGGCCAGAAGAAGCTCCTCGAGCTCGGCCGCACCATGATGACCGACGCGCGGGTCGTGCTGCTCGATGAAATCGCCGCCGGCGTCAACCGCACCCTGCTCGGTGACTTGATGGGCAACATCGAGCGCCTCAACCGGGAAATGGGTTACACCTTCCTGGTCATCGAGCACGACATGGACATGATCGCTCGTCTCTGCGATCCGGTGATCGTTCTGGCCCAAGGCAGCGTGATGGTGGAAGGCAGCATCGAGGAAATACGCAACGACAAGCGGGTGATCGAGGCCTACTTCGGTGCCGACGTTGCCTGAGGGCAGCGCGCCCATTTCGGACGACGCCTGAATAACAACAAAGCGGCCACCACCGGGATGGCGCCGCTAACGCAGAGACTCCTTTCCTATGCCTCTACTCGACGCACGCGATGTGCACAGCGGCTATGGCGGCATGAACATCCTCAACGGGGTGAACATGACCATCGAGGCCAACGAGGTCGGCGTCATCGTCGGCCCCAACGGCGCCGGCAAGTCGACCATGCTCAAGGCGATCTTCGGCCTGCTCAACGTCAACCAGGGCGAGATCCTGCTGAATGGCGACCCCATCCAGAACCAGCCGCCCAACAGGCTGGTACGACGCGGCATGGGCTTCGTGCCCCAGGAACACAACGTCTTCCCGAGCCTGACGGTGAAGGAAAACCTGCAGATGGGCGCCTACCTCAAGCCCGACAGTGTCAAGCGCATGCTCGCGCGTATCTATGACATCTTCCCGCCACTCTACGACAAGCGCCACCAGCCCGCCGGCGAGCTGTCCGGCGGCCAGCGCCAGATGGTCGCCATGGGCCGCGCCCTGATGCCCGAACCCGATCTGCTGCTGCTCGACGAGCCCACCGCCGGGCTCTCGCCACGCTACATGAACGAGATATTCGCCCGGGTAAAGGAGATCAACGCCACCGGCGTGGGCATCCTGATGGTCGAGCAGAACGCCAGGCAGGCGCTTGGCATCGCCGACCGGGGCTTCGTGCTGGCCGCCGGCCAGAACCGTTTCACCGACACCGGCGCGGCCCTGCTGGCCGACCCGGACGTCGCCAAGAGTTTTCTGGGCGGCTGAGCCTCGCTCAACGTCGACGGAATCATCTGGAGGCTGTGCCTTGAACGAACTCGTCTTCTTCATCAACAACGTGATGATCGCCGGTGCGGTCTCCGGCTCGATCTATGCCATGGGAGCCGTGGGCGTGACGCTGATCTTCAGCATCATGCGCTTCGCCCATTTCGCCCATGGCGACATGATGACCTTCGGCGCCTTCATGGTGCTGTTGCTCACGACGCTTTTCCCGAGCGCGGGAAGTGCCATCGGCGTGCCGACACCGATCCTCATGATGCCCCCGGCCATGGCGCTGACCGCGTGCCTGGCCGTGGGCATCGACCGCACCTTCTACAAGCCGCTGCGCGCCCATGGCGTCAAGCCCATCGTCATGGTGATCGCCTCGCTGGGCGTGACCCTGATGCTGCAAGGGCTGATCCGGTTGTTCGCCGGTACCGGCGGCTCCAGTCTCTACGTGGACGACCGCAAGGAGATCTTCCGCCTGCCCCTTCCCATCGAAGGCGTGCGGGTGCCGGTGGTGATCACCGAGCCACAGCTCTACCTGTTCGCGCTGACGATCATCTGCGTGGTGGCCCTGCACCTCTTTCTCAGTCGCTCGCGGCTGGGCAAGGCCATGCGCGCCATGTCCGACAATCCCGACCTGGCTCAGGCCTCGGGCATCAACACCAATACCATCGTGGCGGTGACCTGGGTGCTCGCCGGTGGGCTGGCCGCCATCGCCGGCACCCTGCTATCGATGGACGTGACCTTCAAGCCTGATCTCAGCTTCTTCCTGCTACTGCCGATCTTCGCCGCCGCCATCGTCGGCGGCGTAGGCCATCCCTTCGGCGCCATCGCCGGCGGCTTCATGGTCGGCTTCGCCGAAGCCCTGGCAGTCTTCAACTGGAGCCTGCTGCTGCGCCCCTTCCGCGACAGCCTACCCGAGTGGCTGTCGCTGCCGAGCAACCTGGCCTTCGTCGGCACCGAATACAAGATCGTGGTGCCCTTCTTCATCCTCGTCGCCATCCTGGTGTGGCGCCCCACGGGCATCTTCAAGGGCAAGGTGATCACATGACCCAGTCACATCCTCCGAGCCAACAACGCGCCGATACCGTCGCGGCGCCACGCCGCTTTCCCTTGCGCGAACTGCTTCTCTTCCTGGGATTGCTGGCCGTGGTGCTGGTCGTCTACGCCGCCATGGGGCCCGCCTACGGCACCCGCATGCTGGTGGAATCGGCCTGCTACGCCATCCTGGCCCTGGGCCTGACCATTCAATGGGGCTACGCCGGGCAGTTCAACGCCGGTGTCATGGGCTTCGTCGCCTTGGGTGGCTTCTGCGCCATGTTTTTCAGCATTCCCGTCAACGATGCCTTCTGGAACAGCGAACTGCCCGGCGAGCTGGGGATGGCCCTGCTGTACATGGTCGGCGCCATCGCGCTGGTCATCGCCGCCTCACGACTCAACCGCATCGGCGTGCCCAGGACACTGCGCACCGCCATCGCCGTGATCCTCGGCGTGGTGCTCTACATGGTGGTGATCAGCAACTTTCGTGAGATCGCCGGCCAGATCGAATCACAGGCCGGCTTCATCGGCGGCATGGCGCTTCCCGTGTGGTTCGGCTGGATCGTCGGTGGCGCCCTGGCCGGCGGGATCGGCTATTTCATCGGCCACGTCTGCCTGGGGTTGCGCAGCGACTATCTGGCCATTGCCACCATCGGCATCGCCGAGATCATCAAGGCCTTTCTCAAGAATGCGGACTGGCTGACCCGAGGTACCGCCACCGTCTCCCCGCTGCCCTGGCCGATTCCAGGCCCTTCCGAGGTCGGCTTCACCCTGGCCCGGGCGTTGTACCTCTCGGTCACCGCCGTGATCATCGCGGTGATCTTCTTTCTGCTGCACCGAGCCTACAATGCCCCCTGGGGGCGCATGATACGCGCCATTCGCGACAACGAAGTCTCGGCTGCCGCCATGGGCAAGAACATCAACAAGCGCCGCCTGGAGATCTTCGTGCTGGGCTGCATCCTGATGGGCATCGGTGGGGCCGTGCTGGCCAGCTTCAACAGCATCTTCGACCCCCAGGGCTATCTGCCCCTGAACCACACCTTCCTGGTGCTGGTGATGGTGATCCTCGGCGGTCCGGGCAACAACCTGGGCACCATCTTCGGTGCCGTGGCGGTCTACATCATCTGGATCATGTCGGGACCACTGGCCCTCTCCGTGCTGGAGTGGGCGGCCCATTTCGGTGCCGACACCTTCGGCTGGGACGTGCCTACCAACCTCGACAGTCGCGCCCTGCAGGCCAGGGTCTTCGTGATCGGCTTGTTGATCAGCCTGGTGCTGCGCTTCGCGCCCAAGGGCATGCTGCCGGAGAAGGTTCGCCATCACGGCTGACCTCGGCAGGCCACAGGCGAAAAGGCCCCGCCGAGATGACTCGGCGGGGCCTGCGGGCTTGGAGATGGCTCGACGATGAGCCTACCGAATCATCTCAGGAATCGCTGCCCTCGCTCGATTCGCTGTCATCCGTCGCGTTGTCCTCGCTGACAAATCCCTGACTGGTGAAGGCGCCGTCCTCGACCACCATTTCCAGCACCACGCCCGGCACGTCACCGTTCTCGTCGAACTCGTGGGTCCCCGAGGCGCCCTCGTAGTTGATCTCGGTGCCGGCCGCGATCAGCTCCTTGGCCTTTTCCCATTCTCCCGGCAGGATGACCTCGCCCGGCGCCGAAGCGACGCTGCGTAGAGCTTCCGAGAGCCCCTCGCGCTCGGCATTGCCGTTCTGTTCGATCGCCAGGCCCAGCAGGAAGGCCGCGTCGTAGGCCTGGGCAGCGAACACCGCACTGGGATCGATCTCGGCCGCCTTGGCCGCTTCGTTGAAGATCTCGGTGCCGGGAAGGTCCGGGCTGCCCGGCCGCGTGGCGACCATGCCGTCGAGCACATCGGCACCGATGGCATTGACCAGGCTGTCGCCGACCATGCCGTCGGCCCCGATGTACTGGGTGAACATGCCGCTCTCATAGGCCTGGCGCACGACCGTCTGGCCCGAGGTATCGGCATAGGCCAGCACCACCAGGTTCGGCACGCCGGTGGCGGAGAGGCGACCCAGCTCCGCCCGGTAGTCGGAGCGATTGTCCTCGTGGGGCAAGTTCTCGGCCACCGTGCCGCCACCTGCTTCGAAGGCCTTCGTGAAGGCCTCGTCCAGGCCGCTGCCGTAGTCATTATTGACGTAGGTGACCACGACTTCCTCGATGCCCTTGTCCAGCAGCAGCTTGGCCAGCATCTTGCCCTGGAAGGCATCCGAAGGCACCGTGCGGAACACGAGGTCGTTGTCGTCGATATCGGTCACTGCCGGTGCCGTGGAGGCCGGCGAGACCATGGTCACGCCACCGGGAACCGCCGCGTTGTTGGCCGCGGCGACGGTGGCCCCGGTGCACAGGGCACCGACGATGGCCGTGACCTGCTCGGTGTTGACCATGCGGTCGGCCGCGTTGGATGCCGCCGAGGCATCGGAACAGGTCGTATCACCGGTGGGCATGACGATGTCCTGGCCATCCAGCAGGCCGCCCTGTTCGTTGATCTGCTTCACCGCCAGCTGAGCGCCGTCATAGATCGGCGGCGTCAGGCTCTCGATGCCCCCGGTGAAGCCACCGAGGAACCCTATCTTCACCTCGGCCTGGGCCAGGCCGGCAAATGCTACGGAGGACGCCGCCACCGCCATCGCTAGAATGCGCTTGTTCATGATTGTTCGTCTCGCGTCTGGTTACACAGGATCACACCTCCACAATCTGGAAGGGGAGACGACAAAACACAAGCTGACACTGCCAACGCTCGGCGCCGTGCGGGGTTGTCGTCCTATACTGAGGTCTCACGCCCTCAAGGGGCGCCGCAACGCTTGATCATCCACCCCGGATGGGAGCCCGACGATGAGACGCATCGCGACACTGCCGCTTGCCGGCCTGTTCGCCAGCCTGCTGCTCGGCGGATTCACCGGCACCGCCCTCGCCGAGAAACCCGACGGCCAGCGCATCGACTACCAGGTAGGCGACGAGACCTTCAGCGGTTATCTAGCCAGCGCCCCCGACGAGGCCCGGGGCACCGTGCTGATCATCCACGACTGGGACGGCCTGACCGACTACGAGCGCCAACGCGCCGACATGCTCGCCGCCCAGGGCTACGACGCCTTCGCCATTGATCTCTACGGCAAGGGCAATCGCCCCGTGGAAACCGATGCCCGGAAGGCCGAGACCGCGCGGCTCTACGACGATCGCGAGCGCATGCGCCGATTGACCCAGGCCGGCCTGGAGGAGGCGCGCCGCCAGGGCGTCGCCCAGCCAACCGTGGTCATGGGGTATTGCTTCGGTGGCGCCGTGGTGCTGGAAATGGCCCGTTCCGGGCAAGCCGAGGACGTACGCGGCTTCGCCACCTTCCATGGCGGCCTCGACACGCCGGAGGGCCAGTCGTATTCCGCCGACACGCCGCCCATCCTGATCGCCCACGGCGGTGCCGATACCTCCATCGGCATGTCGGATGTCGCCACTCTCGCCGAGGAGCTGGAAGCCGCCGGCGCCCCCTACGAGATCGAGATCTACTCCGGCGCGCCTCATGCCTTCACCGTCATCGGCAGCGATCGCTACCAGGCTCGCGCCGACGAGAAATCCTGGGCCGCTTTCCACGCCCTGCTCGACGAGGTGCTGTAACGACGGACCGACATCCAAGGGGACGCATTTCTGCAAGTCCCGCGAGACGCCTTTCTGTAGAATCGCCTGCCGACATCCGAATTTATCGACTGACCACGATTCTTTAGAAAGGAGCTCCCCTTGACCGATCAACCTCCTGCGGCCAGCCCCAACCTCTGGCAGCGCATCCCTCTGTGGCAGAAAATCCTCGCCGGCCTGGTGCTCGGTGTACTGGTCGGCGCCCTGATGGGCGAACAGGCCAGCCTCTTCAAGCCCCTCGGCGATATCTTCATCAACGCCATCAAGATGCTGATCGTGCCACTGGTGTTCTCGACCCTGGTGGTCGGCATCACCGCCATGCGCGATCCACAGAAGATGGGGCGCATCGGCCTGCGCACCATTGCGCTTTACCTGCTGACCACGGCCTTTGCCATCGCCATCGGCCTGTTCGCCTCCTGGCTGTTCCAGCCCGGCGTGGGCCTGGAGATGAGCTTCGACTCCGGAGTCGAGGCCAAGGAAGCGCCGAGCCTGCGCGAGATTCTGGTCGGTCTGGTCCCCCAGAACCCGATCGACGCCCTGGCCAGCGGCAACATCCTGCAGATCATCGTCTTCGCCATCGGACTCGGCATCTCGCTGACGCTGATCGGCGAGAAGGGCGAACCCGTGGTGAAGGTCTTCGAAAGCTTCGCCGAAGCGATGGTCAAGCTGACCAATATCGTCATGAGCTTCGCGCCCTTCGGGGTCTTCGGGCTGATCGCCCACGTGGCAGGCAGCTATGGACTGGAGGTGCTGCTGCCATTGGCCAAGGTGATCGGCGTGGCCTACCTGGCCAGCGTCCTGCACGTGCTGCTGGTCTATTCCGGGCTGCTGGCCCTGCTCGGCCGCCTCAACCCGCTGCGCTACCTGCGCGGCATCCTCGATGCCCTGGTGGTGGCCTATTCCTCGGCCTCATCCTCCGGCACCCTGCCGGTCTCGCTGCGATGCGCCCGGAACAACCTCGGTGTCTCGGAAGGTGTCGCCGGTTTCGTGCTGCCGGTGGGCGCGACCATCAACATGGACGGCACCGCCATCTACCAGGGCGTGGTCGCTGTATTCATCGCCCAGTTGCTGGGCGTGGACCTGAGCATGGCGGACTACGGCATGATCATCGTCACCGGCACCCTGGCCTCGATCGGCACTGCCGGCGTGCCCGGCGCAGGCCTGGTCATGCTGTCGATCGTCATGGCCCAGATCGGCCTGCCACTGGAAGCCATCGCTGTGATCGCCGGTATCGACCGTATCCTCGACATGGCCCGTACCTGCGTGAACGTGGCCGGTGACCTGATGGTCACGACCCTGGTCGGCAAGAGCGAAGGCGAGCTGGACGAGAGCGTCTACAACGCCAAGACCTCGCGCTGAGCCCTCCCCGCCAGCGTGAAGCCAGCAGGCCGCCACCCGCCCCGGCAGGTGGCGGCCGCCCCACGACCGAACGATCACTCCGCACGGGGCCGAGATGCGCGACGCCAGGCGCCCAGCCGAGGCATGGGGTCCAGCTCGCCCTTGAGATACTGCTCGGTAGTCAGCAGGAACAAGCGCCGGAAGAGATCATGGATGGCCTCTTCCCGGCGCATTGCCAGCAGCTCCGGGTCCTCGTCGCGTTCCAGGTCGTCCCTGGGATATTCCCAGGCCATGCGTACCGAGCCCGAGCTGACATCGCAGATCTGCAGGATGGGATTCGTACCGCGAAACGCCGTCTTGATGTGATAGGCCATGTCACTCTCCCTCGCGTTGCTCGCTCGCCGGGCCGATCCTGATCGGCCCCATAGATGATAACAATTATCATTTTTAAGCTTGGCCAGGGGACGACAATCTGTCAAGGCGATCAAGTACGGAGCGCGGCCTCCACGATCTCCCTGGCCTCATCGCTCATCGGCAGCCCCAGGGCCAGCTCGCGCGCCTGCGGCGACATCTTGCCCCACGTCTTGCGCACGATGCGGATCAGGTGGTCGCGCTCCACCTGACGCGAGAAATCCGCGAAGTAGTTCTCCAGGAACACCAGGCAAGCGCAGTCCTCCACCGCCTGGGTGCCGGCATCACGCCCCAGGCCCTGCTTGCGGATCATGCGCGCCACGCGCTCGGCATCCTCCTCGTCGAAGCCCGCCTCGCGCATCAGCGTCGCCGTGATCTCGCCGGCACGCTGCCCCTGGTCGCGACGCCAGGTGAGATACCCTACGCGGCCCTCGGGATAAGCGTCGCGCGGTATCTGCCAGCGCTGCAGGTGCTGGCCGCGTACCGCCAGGCGAACGAGTTCGTCGGGAGAGGCCTCGAGGCGCTCCAGCCAGGCGCTCATGCGGCCGGCGTGCCACAGTTCCTTGGGCAGGGACTGGCCCTCGACCTCTACCCGGCGCGGGTCTTCCGCGTGCAGGGCATCCAGGGCGTCAAGCGCCCGCTGATAGGCAGACGATGCTGACATGATGTTCTCCTCCTCGAGGGCGTTGTCGACGGTCGCCTCCATGTAAACACGCCAGGCTGGCCAGAACACCGATTTGCAGGAAGCACCATGGCCCGGTTAGGTTATTGCACGAATGTTCAATAAAAGGATAGCCATGTTTACCCACCGCTCCGTGTTCTCGTCCACGCTCGCCCTGCTGGGTGGCGCCACTCTCCTGACCCCAGTGGCCGCCCAGGCCGACGCGCTCGAACAGCAGCGCCAGGACCTCGAAGACTTTCAGGTGATCGCCCATCGCGGCGCCAGCGGCCACGCTCCCGAGCACACCTGGCCGGCCTACGACCAGGCACTGGCCATGGGCGCCGACTACCTCGAGCTGGACGTGCACATGAGCGCCGATGGGCAACTGGTCACCATTCACGACACCACTCTTGACCGCACTACCGATGGCCAGGGGCCAGTGAAGGCGCACAGCCTCGATGAGCTCAAGTCGCTGGACGCCGGCAGCTGGTTCAACGCGGCCCACCCGGAACACGCCGATGATGCCTACGCCGGTGCCGAGCTCCTCACCCTGGACGAGGTCATCGACCGCTACGGCCAGGACGTGCGCTACTACATCGAAACCAAATCCCCCGCGGACTACCCCGAGCTGCAGGACGCCCTGGTCAGCAAGCTCGAGGCCGAAGGCCTGGTGCGCTCGGGCTCGGTGGTCATCCAGTCCTTCAGTCAGGCCAGCCTCGAGGAAGTGCACGACCTCAACCCCGACATCCCGCTGATCCAGCTGCTCTGGTACTCCCCCAGCGAAGACGGCGAGACGCTCGAGGAATGGACCGGCGTCACCCCCAGCCCGGCCGACATCACCGACGCTGACTTCCAGGCCATCGCCGACTACGCCGTAGGGGTCGGCCCCAACTACCTCTATGACGGTCAGCCGGTCATCGACGCCGACTTCATCGACCAGGCCCATGCCAACGACCTGCTGGTGCACGTCTACACCATCAACGAGAAAGACCAGATGCGCCAACTGCTCGACTGGGGCGTCGACGGCCTCTTCACCAACTTCCCCGATCGGTTGAAGGAAGTGAGGGGGGAGTGAGGGAGCAAATCCTCCATATCGTATCTCTACGTAGATAATCGCTGACGTCATTCCCCGCAGGTGCGGGGAGCGGAGCAATTGCTTAATTCGGGGGTCCGTCACGTACGGTTTATCCCCGCAGGTGCGGGGATCGGTCCACCACATTCAATCGCTCGCTAATTGAGCGCGGTTTATCCCCGCAGGTGCGGGGATCGGGACCGCCCGACCCTCGAAGGATTTCCACCAAGCGGTTTATCCCCGCAGGTGCGGGGATCGGCAGGGCGATGAAGGCAACCCGCTCCCCAACGACGGTTTATCCCCGCAGGTGCGGGGATCGGGCGTGATCGACTGGCCGTCGAACCAGTTGGCCAGCCCGGCATAAGGCACCGGCTCAGGAGGCTGAGTGAACCCGGTCTCCTCGAGTGCTCGCTCAGCCCGGTCGAGCGCTATCGGCCAGTAATCAGCCAGCGGCATCTCCTCCTGGCAGTAGGTGAAGTGATCACGATTGGAACCCAGCCAGTCGCTGAGGGTCGCCCAACCGGCCACCGTCCAGCTCACCGCCAGAAAGGCTTCCCGCCACGCTTGGGATACCATCTTGTCGACCGGCCAATCGGGTTCAATCAGAGCGGCCCAGTCGGCGATGAAGGCTCGAGCGGCCTCGCTATCCGAGGCACTATCGTCACGCTTGAAGAACTCCGATAGCTCCAGCCCTCCGGCATCCACCGGCTGGCCATGGTGACCGAACATAGGTGCCAGCAAGGCACGCAAGGTTTCAGCCAACTGTCGGCGTTCACGTCGCGGTGGCAATTCTCCGGCCCTGCCCAAGGCGCCATCCTGCCACCACTCCATCCAGTGTGACTGCCAAAGCACGGCTCCCAAGCGATCATGGCGCTCGGTATAGGCTAGCCGCTTGATTGGCGGCACTAGCACTACCCCTTCAGGCTGTGCCAACCCCTGGAAGGTGCGGGAAAACTTGCCAACGTCATGCAACCCAAGCAGAAAAACGAAGAAACGCCGCAGGTTAGTTGGTGACATATCCAGCTCGTCAGCCAGACGCCTGGTGAGAGGATGTTCCGGCGCTAGAAGCAGCCATCCTACAGCGGCAACATCCAGGCTGTGGTAAGGCAGCAAATGACAATGATCGCCACCCTCCGCTGGCTTGGCCTTGCCCCAATACAGGTAATACAGCATTCCTGTCTCCACAGCGCGACACCATCCCTATCCAAGCACGGACGCTCCGTCTCCGCCACCGCTGGACATCCATCCACAATACTCTTCAACCCGGCGTCGAACCGGGGCACTATCATTAAGGTCGAATGTGGCAACCATGGATGGAGGCCGTCATGAATGCGCATATGCCCCTTGCCTGGGATACCCTGGCACGCTATCGGCTGATCGAGATTCTGGCACTGTGGGAAGGCCGCGTGGTGGCCGGACAGATCGGCGAGGCGTTCGGTATCGGTCGCCAGCAGGCACAGAAGTTGCTGCGACGTTACCGGGATCTGGCGCCGGAGAACCTACGGTACGACGATACCCACCACGGTTTTCTACCGAGTCCGAACTTCCTGCCCCGCTTTACCCAGGGTCGGGTTGATGAGTACCTACACCTGCTGAACGCTCACGACTCTCTGGGATCGCCCTTCGCCGGGCTCGGCATGGGCGCGGCAAACACAGAGTCGTTGCCGATGCCAAGCCGGACGATATCCCCAAGCGTCGTGCGCGCCGTGGTCAAGGCGGCCCGGGAGGGGCGCCGGTTGGAAGTGACGTATGCATCCTTCTCGAGTCCGGCGGGAGAGGAGCGCATTCTCGTGCCGCACACCCTGGTGTTCGCCGCCGGGCGCTGGCATGTGCGAGCCTACTGCGAGAAGCATCGCAACTATCGGGATTTCGTGCTGAGCCGTTTTCGCGGCGTGCCGGAGGAGGCCGGTGCGATGCTCGGCCAGCATGATGCCGCGCATGACGAACGCTGGCAGACCCGCGTCGCGGTGCGCCTGATTCCTGACCGGCGCCTGCCCCAGGACGAACGGGATCTACTGGCGCTGGATTACGGCATGTACAACGGCGAGCTGGAGCTGCACTGTCGCGGCCCCCTGGTGCGCTATGCCCTGCGCGAACTGGGCATCAACCCGCACCATGCGGAGGCCAATCCCCGCGCTCAGCAGATCGAGATCGCCAACCGCGAGTCATTGGCCTCCTGGATCCTCTGGTCCTGAAGCCTTCCAGGACCGATCGATGAGCCGGGGTTAAAACGTGTAGACCACGCCAGCCGTCACCATGTCGAGATTGCCGATGTCATCGGTATCGAGACGTTCGAGCTCCAGGCGTCCGGTCAGGCCGAACAGGCCGAATCGCGCCCCCACACCATAGACGGGATCAGTGCCGGAGAGGTCGCCGCCGACACCACGGCCGTGCCGCTCGGCGTCCCAATCGGCCATGCCCGCCTTGGCATAGAAGCCCAGCGGCCCCTGGCTCCAACCCAGTACACCGGTGGCCTGAACGCTCTCGACATCGAGACTGGCCGAGTCGCCGTTCGCCTCGCCGTCGAGGGTATCGGCGTTGACGTAAGCCAGCTCCGCGCCCACGTCCAGGAAGGGCAACCAGCCAAAGTTGTACCCTCCCACCAGCTTCCAGTGCTCGGCTTCGTCGTCGAAGTTGCCATCACCATGCGTCTGACCGACACCGCCACCGAGGTAGAGGCCAGTATTGCCGGTAGCGAAGGCATTGGGGGCCGCCAGGGCCAGCAGGCCAGCCACGCCCAGGGCGCCGAGCGTCGGCACTACGCGTTCGAGGAACATCGCGTCATCCTTGAAAAGAAAAGTGGACGCACAGTTTAGCAACCCCACCCCATCGACAGTCATCATGAAAACGCCGCCAGCCCCGGGCAGGACTGACGGCGAAGCGGGACGAGCCGGCGCGGATCAGGCCGGTGGCTGCTCGGGGCTGTCCGGCATGTTGATATGGCCAGGCTCCATCCGGTTGAGGTGGAGGAACTGCATGTGCCGCTCGTACTGGTCGAGCACGTCCTCGATCACCTGCTCCCGGCTATAGCCCATCAGGTCGTATCCCTGGCTGCCTTCCATCAGATAAACCTCGACCCGATAGTAGCGTTTGCCCGCCTGAGGGGTATGCATGGCGAAGCCTGGCGTGGGGAAGCCCTGGCTCCACACCTGATAGGTGAAGTTCTGTTCGTCCTGCAGATCGACGTTCAGCGACATGTAGTCGTAGCCGTTCTGCACACCCTGATTGACCTCCACCTCGACACCTTGCTCGCTCAGGGAGTCACGCACGGCCTCCAGTGCCGGCAGGCACGTCTCGTTCATGAAGCGCTTGGCCTGCTTCTCGTTGGGGAAGCTCATGGCTCGCCTGAGACGGTGTTGCCAATTGTCACGCTTGCCACGCTCGCCGCCAGTGCGACCGGAAAGGTGGCCCGACAGGCTGAGCAGGCGGCTGTCCTCCTTGATGGCCTCCATCTTCAACGCCTTGTGCAGCCCGGCAATCATGAAGAACAGCACGATCGAGAAGGGCAGACCGGTAATGACCACGGCGCTCTGCAAGGCGCCCAGCCCACCGGCCAGCAACAAGGAGAGCGTCAATACCCCGATCACCATCGACCAGAGGATACGCATCCAGACCGGCGCGTCGGAGTTGACGTTCTTCAGTATCGAAGTGAAGTTAGACAGTACTAGGGCACCGGAATCCCCCGAGGTAACGAAGAACACGATGGCCAGGATGCTGACCGCCATGGTGGTGACGATGGGAGCCGGGTACTCCTCGAGGAACAGATAGATCCCCGCCGGCGGATTTTCCATGATGCGCTGGCCGAAGTCGGTCGCTCCGTTCATGGCCATGTCGATGGCACTGTTACCCAGCAGCGACATCCACAGGATCATGAAGATGATCGGCAACGTCAGCGTACCCAACACGAAGGTACGGATAGTACGACCGCGCGAGATACGTGCCAGGAAGAGACCGACAAAAGGCCCCCAGGCAATCCACCAGGCCCAGAAGAAAAGCGTCCAGGCATTGAGCCAGGTCTCGGGCGGGTCGAAGGCATAGGTGTTGAACGACATGCTGACGAAACCGGAGAGGTAATCGCCGATGTTCATCACCAATGCATTGAGGAGGAAGACGGTCTTGCCGGCGAACAGCACGAACAACAGCAGCAGTACGGCCAGCAGAATGTTGAACTCGGAAAGACGTCGAATGCCGCGTTCTACCCCGGTGACCGCCGAAATGGTGGCGAACAGCACGATGCCCAGCACCAGCACGACCTGGGTCCAGGTACTCTCGGGAATGCCGAACATGTAATCCAGGCCAAAGTTGAGCTGGATGACACCGATTCCCAGGCTGGCGGCGATACCGAATACCGTGCCGAGCACGGCCGCCGTATCGACGACATGCCCGATGATGCCATAGATGCGCTGCCCGAAGATCGGATACAGGGCACTCCGAATGGTCAACGGAAGATTATGGCGATAGCTGAAGAACGCCAGCGACATGCCTACCAGGGTATAGATGCCCCAGCCGGACAGGCCCCAATGCAGAAAGGTCAACTGCATGGCGTGACGTGCCGCGGCAACCTGTCCGTCGGGGGCTTCCGGCGCGCTGTAGAACTGGGTGACTGGCTCGGCCAGGGCAAAGAAGATGACCCCGATGCCGATACCCGCCGAGAAAAGCATGGCGGACCAAGAGAAAAGGTTGAAGTCGGGTCGGGAGTGTTCCGGGCCGAGGCGTATCTTGCCGTAGCGAGAAAAGCCCAGATAAATCACGAAGCCCAGATAGATCACGACGGTCAGGAAGTAATACCAGCCGAAGGTCTGGGCAATCCAGCCCAGTACGGCGCCGATTACAGCATTGGCCTGCTCGGTGCGCAGCATCGTCCACAACGAAAAGACGACGATACCGACGACGGAGCTGTAGAAGACGATCGGGTTGAGACGATCGCGTTCTTCGACCTCCTTGTGCGTATCCGTGGTCATAGAGTGAACTCATCTTGTTGGAAGAAAAGGGGGGAATGCAGGCTAAAGATAGCCGCATGGCCAGACTATACCCGGCCAAAGGCGCTGCATCGCAACAATTTTCTCTGATGATGTCAACGCAGCTCCACTGTCGGCACGGATCACCAGCGGCCGCCTGCCACTGACGAGAGCCCCGTCCGATTGGCCTCGACTGTTATGTTATGTTATAACTTCTGCGCCTTATCGGAGGTTTCTCGCCATGGCGCATCGCAATCACCGTCACCGCCCCGAAGGGCCGTGCCACTTTTCCTTGATGTCGCTGTCCGCGACGCGTCGCCTGCTGCTCGCCACGGCACCGCTGGCCCTGTTATGGCTGGCGGTGGCCTGGGTACTCGGAGGAGCGGGCTGATGGCGCGCCTGCAGCTCCACGACCTGCAGTTGGCCCGAGGCGGGCAGACCGTTCTCGAACACCTGGATGGCCGCTTCCAGGACGGCGCGATTACCGCCTTGATCGGCGCCAATGGTGCCGGCAAGAGCACCTTGATCTCGGCGATCATGGGCATGCTGCCACCGGTCGCAGGCCGAGTGGAATGTGGCGTATCACGGGAGCGCTGCGCCTGGCTGCCCCAGCAGCTTGCCCTGGACCTGACCTTTCCGATGAGCGTCGAGGAACTGATCATGACAGGCACCTGGCCAAGCCACGGTGCCTTCAAGGGATATTGTGCCGCGCATTATCGCCGGGGCCGGGAGATCATGGCCCGGCTGGGTATTTCCCACCTGGCCCACCGCCAGTTGGGCGAACTCTCCGGCGGCCAACGCCAGCGTGCCCTGATCGGCCGCACCCTGATGCAGGAAGCCGAGCTGCTGCTGCTAGACGAGCCCTTTGCCAACGTTGACGGCGAAACCGTCGAGGTGCTGATGGAAGTCCTGCGCGACATGGCCGCCGCCGGTACGACCATCCTGGTGGTACTGCACGACATGGAACAGTTGTCGCGCCTGGCCGATGACGTCCTGCTGCTGGCCGGCGGCCATGGCCGCTGGGTCGGCCCCGAGGCCTTGCTCGACTACCACACGGGGCAGCCCGCCCGCGCCCCACGCCTGCCCATCGATTTCTCGGATATTCCCCATGCTGGCACTGCTTGACGCCTGGCTGCTCGCACCTTTCGATTACGGTTTCATGGGGCGGGCAGCCGTCGCTGGCCTGGCCCTGTCACTGGCCGCCCCGCCGCTGGGGGTCTTCCTGATGTTGCGCGGCATGAGCCTGATCGGTGACGCCATGTCGCACGCCATCCTGCCCGGCATTGCGCTCGGCTTCCTGTTCGCCGGCTTCTCGCTGCCGATCATGAGCCTGGGCGGTATTCTGTCGGGGCTGGTCGTGGCGGTACTGGCCGGCAGCGTCTCGCAGATGACCGGCCACCGCGAAGACTCCGCCATGGCGAGCTTCTTCCTGATCTCGCTGGCCGCGGGCGTCATGCTGGTATCACTGGGCGGCAGCAGCGTGGATCTGACCCATGTGCTGTTCGGCTCGATACTGGCCGTGGACACCACGGCCCTGCTGTTGATCGCCAGCATCGCCACACTGATCGTACTTTCGCTGGCGGGCATCTTCCGCGCCCTGGTGGTCGAGTGCCTCGACCCGCTGTTCCTCCGGGGGCAGGGCGTACGCGGCGGACTGGTGCATGGCGTTTTCCTGGGCCTGGTAGTGCTCAACCTCACTGCCGGCTTTCAGACCCTCGGCACCCTGATGGCCGTGGGGCTGATGATGCTGCCTGCCACCACCGCACGCTTCTGGAGTCAGCGCCTGGAGGGCTTGATCGTCATCGCCATCGCCATCGCCTTGATCGCCAATCTGGGCGGCCTGCTGCTGTCGTACCATTTCAGCCTGCCCTCCGGCCCGGCGATCATCCTGCTGGCGGGGCTTGCCTACATCGTCTCGGCGTTGTGCGGGCGCCACCATAGCCTCATCGCTCGTCACCGCCGTCGAGCCGCCCCTCTCAACGCGCCCCAGCCCCACTGACCGTTCAGGAGATCTCCCCATGTCATCCGCCACTCCCGTCAAGCGTCGCACCGCACTGATCGCCGGCCTATCCGCCCTCCTGGCCATGCCCAGCGCCCTGGCCGAGGAGCGCGTGCAGGTCATCGCCAGCTTCAGCATCCTGGCCGACATGGTCGAACAGGTCGGCGGTGAATACGTCGAGGTCGACGCACTGGTCGGCCCGGACAGCGATGCCCATGTCTATTCACCGCGCCCCGACGATGCCCGGAACCTGACGAATGCCGACCTGGTGGTGTTCAACGGCATGCACTTCGAAGGCTGGATGGAACGTCTGCTGGATGCCGGCGACTACGAAGGCCCCCGGGTCGTGGCCACGGAAGGCATCACCTCTCGGCAGGAGGCCACTGGCAGCGACAACCATGATCACTCGGATCATGGTCATGACGGACACGATCACTCTGGCCATGACCACGCCGAACATGACCACTCGGGCCATGACCATGGTGGTCACGAGCATGCAGACCACGCCCACGCCGAGCACAACCACCATCATGATCACGGCGGCCAAGATCCGCATGCCTGGCTGGACCCGGTGCTCGGCAAACGCTATGTGGCCAATATCCGCGACGGCCTGATCGCCGCAGATCCGGCACATGAAGCGGCCTATCGCCAACGTGCCGAAGCGTACATGGCTGACCTGGACGCCCTGGATGCCGAGATCCATGAGCAGATGGCGGCACTGCCCGAATCCACCAGCGTCATTACCGGCCACGATTCCTTCGGCTATTTCTCGAAAGCCTATGGGGTCAGCTTCCTGTCACCAGCTGGGTTGACGACGGCCACCGAACCCAGCGCCGCCCATATGGCCGAATTGATCGACGTGATCAAAGCCAACAACGTTCAGGCTCTGTTCCACGAGAGCATGACCAGCCCGGCGATCATCGACCAGCTCGCCGAGGAAACCGGCCGCCCGGTGGCCGGCACACTCTACTCCGGCGCCCTGTCGCCCGAGGGCGAAGCCAGCACCTATATCGGCATGATGCGCCACAACGCTCGCGTGCTGCACGACGCCCTGGCCGACCCGGAAGCCGAAGGCGCTTCAAAGCCCGAGTCACAACACGAGCACTGATCCCCACTCAGAGCCGTACGACGAAAGAGGCCGCCCTATCTCGGGCGGCCTCTGTGGCGTTCAGGTGCGGCGGTTCGGGCCTCGCAGCCCGCCTCTCGGCGCCTGGCGTCAGTCGCCCTTGTCGGCCATCCGCGCGGCCTCGACCACCTCGATCCAGTAGCCGTCCACGTCCTTGACGAAGACCACATCCGGCATCTTGCCCTGGTCGGCGCGCTTGATGAACTCGACCTCATTGGCATCGAACCAAGCCTCGGCGGCCTTCAGGTCCGGCACCGCAAAGCAGATGTGTCCGAATCCCTGAGGTTCGGCGTTACCGTCGTGATAGGCGAAATCCGCCTGATCCTCGGTACCCCAGTTGTGGGTCAGTTCCAGCAGCCCCTTCTGGCTGAAGGTCCAGACGCTGCGCTCCGCCTTGTCTTCCGGCACCTCATCGCCTTTTTCGAGCTTGGCCAGAAAGTACAGGGAGAACTGCATCTCCTCGAAATCCAGCTTGCGCAATACCTGCATGCCGAAGACACGCGAGTAGAAGTCCAGCGCCGCCCGGGGATCCTTGACGCGCAGCATGGTGTGATTCAGACGGAAGCCATCGGTCTCGGCAGCCGGCGACTTCACGCCGGGATATTGCTCACCCTGGAAGCTCATGGTCTTCTCCTTCGCATATGGATCGAGATGCCTGAATGGGGGCAAGACACCAGAATTTCCACCCCAGGAGCAGAATGGCGATACGCCCGACGGGATTCTACATTGAGGGAAGAGACCACCATGCGAAGGGGCTCATCATGGCCGCCAGCGACCTCTCCCCGGGTGATCGCATCACCTACAAGCAACTCTCCCACGCCCTGGCTCACGGGTTCTCGCCCATCGTCGAGGTGGAATCCCAGGATGGGATCTACACGGTGCGCCTCCACCATGCCAACGGCGTATCCACCCTCACCGACAAGGCAGGGCATACCTGCACCTATTCGGGCACCGGTGAGATTCGCGAACGCCTCGGCGAACTCGGGCTGACCCATGGCGTCCTGACCTGGGACGATCAATGCGGCGACGAAATGATCGGCGTGCCAGGACACGCCATGACACCCGAGGAACGCTTGACTCACGGCACGCGCATCGCCTTCCGCTAATACTCGCCAGCGCCGACATCACGGGCTAATCTGTTTCGGGACGACCGGCCGAAACATCTGGATAGCCCTGCTCGGAGCACACATGCCGCGACGATCCACCTACCTGCACCGTTCCGCGCCACACCTGCCGAGATGGCCCCTGGCGCTGTTGCTCCTCCTGTGGCTGGCCGGTTGCGCCGGCCCCGACCTGGCCACCCGCGATGACGGCAACCTCTCCATGGAGCGCGCCATGATCCTCTCCGAAGCGCGCCAGGCACTCGGCACGCCCTATCGTTTCGGCGGCGACACACCGAGAGGCCTGGACTGCTCGGGACTGGTGCAACTCGCCTACGCCCGAGCGGGCATCAGTGTCCCGCGCACCTCCCGTCGGCAATTCGAGACCCTGCCGCCGATCGATGAGGCGCGCCCGGGCGACCTGCTGTTCTTCGACACCGCCGGAGACGGCGATGCCAGTCACGTGGGCATCTACCTGGGCCATGACCAGATGATCCACGCCCCCGGCCGCGGGCGACGCGTCACGACCACACCAGTGGGGCTGGAATACTGGCAGAAGCGATATCTCGGCGCCGCCGCCCCAGCGCCCTAGCGAGCGTCTATGAACGACTTCGCTCGGCCATATCGGCGCTGAATTGCAGCTCGAGGGGCTCATTTGGCGCACGTAAACGACCTCTTTGCGCTTACATCTTGCGCTCTGCCGTCTCGAAGCTAAGCGTGAATTCGACTGAGCATATGGCCAGCGGTTGTTTCCACCGGCGCCTTCATCGTGCAATGCTTGAAGCCGTCGAACCGGCACCGTCTCTCGATGCCATCAACTCAACTGATAGGAGCCTGACATGTCACTGCAACTCGGCGACATCGCGCCAGATTTCACCCAGGAAAGCACCGCTGGCACCATCAATTTCCACGAGTGGGCCGGAGACAACTGGGTCATCCTGTTCTCGCACCCCAAGGACTTCACCCCGGTGTGCACCACCGAGCTCGGCGAAGTCTCGCGGCTCAAGCCAGAGTTCGACAAGCGCAACACCAAGGCGATCGGCCTGTCCGTGGACCCGCTCGAGGATCATGAAGCCTGGGCCGGCGACATTCAGGAAACCCAGGGCCAAGGGTTGAACTTCCCGCTGCTGGCAGACAGCGACCGCAAGGTCAGCAACCTCTACGGTATGATTCACCCCAATGCCAACGACACCCTGACGGTGCGTAGCGTCTTCATCATCGACCCGAACAAGAAGGTCCGCCTGACCATCACCTACCCGGCCAGCACCGGCCGCAACTTCGCCGAGGTGCTGCGCGTGCTCGACAGCCTGCAGCTCACCGACGAGCACAAGCTGGCCACCCCGGTGAACTGGCAGGACGGCGACGACTGCATCATCGTTCCCGCCGTGAGCAACGAGGAAGCCAAGACGCTCTTCCCGGAAGGCTGGGACGAGCAGAAGCCTTATCTGCGCCTGGTCAAGCAGCCCAAGCGCTCTTGATCGACACGGTGGCGGCCGAGGTCGCCACCGTTTCATGACGCTGTCATTGAACATTCAAGCCCCGTTAAAACAATGGGGGCTATGCTTGCGCTCCCTTGCTGCAACGCGTGAGGAACGCACGATGATGACGCATCATGCTTTACCCGCCTCCGAGGCAACTCGCTATCGCGCCGGAGGCCTTATCCTGGCCGGCGTCCTGACGCTGGCCCTGGGTTGGGTGATCGCCTGCTGGGAAGTCGGTGGTCTGCCGCTAGGGCTGTTGGGCCTGGCCTCGGCCGTTGCCATCCTGCTTTTCACCGATGAAGACGGCGATACCGATACCCCGAGCACCAACCCCGCCTCCCTGCTGCACAGCCTCACGCATGCCTGCCTGCTCACCCTGGCCGTCCTGCAACTGGCCTGACCCCTCTTTACAGGCCCCGACCGGGCACGGATAGTAGAAGGTCGACGACAGGGGCGCCGGACGCCATGCCGCCCGGCTGAGACGCACCCTCATCACCTGACCCGGATAATGCCGGCGGAGGGAGTCGTGCCGGCCCTTCCGGGGCCAGCACCTCCCGCCGCCCGGGAGGCGCCATGCATACCATCGATCTCGCTCACCACCTGGGCCGCGTGCGCGAGACCCGCCCACTGGTTCACAACATCACCAATCATGTCGCCATGAACACCATGGCCAATGTGCTGCTGGCGCATGGGGCCTCGCCGGCCATGGCTCATGCGCGCGAGGAAGTCGGGGAGTTTGCCGCCCTGGCCGGCGCCGTGACGCTCAACATCGGCACGCTGTCGCCCGACTGGGTGAATGCCATGGAAGATGCCGCCCGCGCCGCCACTGACGCCGGAACGCCCTGGGTGCTCGATCCGGTGGCGGTGGGAGCCACGGCCCTGCGCCGCGAGGCCGGCGCCCGGCTGCTGGCACTGTCACCGACTGCGGTGCGTGGCAATGCCTCGGAAATCATGGCCCTGGCCGAACAAGGCCGTGGTGGCCAGGGCGTGGACAGCACCGACACCACCGAGGCGGCGGAGCGTGCCGCCGTGGTGCTGGCCCGACGTACCGGCGCGGTCGTCGCGGTCACCGGCGAGACCGACCTCGTCACCGACGGCAAGCGCCTGGCCCGTGTGGCCGGCGGGCATGCCCTCATGCCACTCGTCACCACACTGGGCTGTGCCCTGACCGGCGTGGTGGGCGCCCACCTGGCCATCGGCGAGGAGCCATTCGACGCCTGTGTGGCGGCACTGGCCAGCTACGCCGTGGCCGGCAGCATCGCCGGAGAGCATGCCTCGGGTCCCGGCAGTTTCGCCGTGGCCTTCCTCGATGCCCTGCATGCCCTCGACGCCAACACCCTGACGGCCCGTGCCCAACTGGAGATCACCCATGCGACTTGACCTTTCTCTCTACCTGGTCACCGACCCCGAAATGTGCGCCGAACGGGGGCTGGAAGACACCGTTGCTGCCGCCGTGCGCGGAGGCGTGACCCTGGTGCAACTGCGCGACAAGCACGCCAGCGATGCCGAGCTGGTGCCGGTGGCACGACGCTTGAAGACTGTCCTGGCGGGCAGCGGTGTTCCCCTGCTGATCAATGATCGGCTGGAAGTGGCCCTGGCAAGTGGCGCGGATGGCCTGCACATCGGCCAGGACGACGGCGACGTCGACGACGCCCGGGCCGCCCTTGGTCCGGACGCCACCCTCGGCCTCTCGGTACAGACTCACGAACAGCTTGCCAGGATCGAAGCGGGCAAACTCGACTATCTGGGCCTGGGGCCAGTCTTCGCCACACCCAGCAAGCACGATCACGCCGCCCCCCTCGGCTTCGAGGGCCTGGCCGCCCTGGTCGATGCCAGCCCCCTGCCCACGGTGGCCATCGGCGGCCTGAAGGCCGAACATGTCGAGGCCGTGCGCCAGACCGGCGCCAATGGCCTGGCGGTGATCTCGGCGATCTGCGGCAAGCCGGACCCGGAGGCCGCGGCCCGGGACTTCTTTCAGCCCGCGGCCTCCAGCATGCCCCGGCGCTGACTTCGCCGTCAGGCGGTGGGTCGGCGGTTCAGAGCGACCCGCCGCTCGTGATAGGCGATTGCCAGACCACTGACGATGATCAGGGTACCACCGACGAACACCCACAGGTCCGGCACCTCATCCCACAGCCACCAGCCCAGCAGCACGGCCCAGAGCAACGCCGTATAGTCGAAGGGAGCGGCGAGTGCCGCCGGCGCATAACGAAACGCCAGGGTCAGCCCGATCATGGCACCGACCCCCAGCACGCCAGCCAGCAGGAAGAACGGCCAGTGAATGGGCGCCGGCATCTGCCATACCCAGGGCAGGGTGACCGCCGATACCAGCATCGGCACCAGGGTGGTATAGAAGACCATGGCCCAGAGGTGCTCGCGGTCGCCATAACGACGCGCGGTGATCATCGTCAGGGCATAGAAGATCGCCGCCCCGACCACGATCAGAGCCGCCGGCTGGAAGCTGCTGCCTCCCGGTCGTACCACCACCAGCACGCCGACAAACCCCAGGCAAGTGGCCAGCAAGGTGGTTCGATCGACCCGCTCGCCGAGCAGCGGCACCGACAGCAGGTTCACGAACAACGGTGCGGCAAAGGCGATGGCCGTGGTCTCGGCAAGCGGCAGCAGGGTCAGCCCCCACATGAAGCAGATCATGGTCCCGGTGAAGATCAGGCCACGCATCAGATGAATGCCGGGGCGGCGCGTCGACAACTTGCGTAGTCCGCCATTGAAACGGGCGATCAGCGCAATCAGCGGCAGCGACACCAGGGTACGAAAGAAGATGATCTGCAACGGAGAGTGCGTCTCGCCGAGCCACTTGGTAATGGCATCGCCCAGCGCCAGGCACAGAACCCCACCGCACATGCACAAGATGCCCTTGAACGATGATGACATCTCACCTCCCTAGCATTGTTGCCCCGCGCCGGGCCTCGTGGATGAACCAAAAAAACCACCCCGCCGGCGAGGCCAGCGGGGCGATGTCAACTTGGCTACCAAGCTAATGGCTTCGGCGGGTGGCGACAACCCCGCCCATGGACGTTCAGCGCTTACCGAAGGGGCTGCCTGACTAGAGAGAGGCCTGCACGACCATGCAATCCATCCCCTGTGCCTGCAGGCGTCTGCAAGCGCTACGCGCCTGCCCTTCCTGCATGTCCACCAGTCGCGCCCGATAGACGCCGGCCTCGGCGACATGCGGGACCGCCACACGGGCATCGGCCAGCTCGGCGGTCAGGCGTTCCGCGGCCCGGGCCGCCAGACTCCGCGCATGATCGGCATTGCTGAAGGCACCGACCTGTACGCCCCAACCTCCCGGGCTCGCCGACGCCGCCTCTTGCTGATCGACAACGCGACGGATCGGGTCAGCATCATGGCGCGCCGTCGAGGCAACAGACACCGTGGATGCCGGCCGTGGCGAGGCACTCCGCTCGGACGCCGACGCCATGGCCGGTTCAGAGGTCGAGACCGGCTCGGGTGTCGATGTCACTCCCCCAACGCCCGTATCGGCCGTCGCGATGACCTCATCCTGGGAAGGCGAGCTGGCAGGCTGCGAGTCGGCCGCGGAGGCATTGTCGGCACTCGCCAGCATCTGACCGGACGGCGGTGACATCGGACGCTGCGCATCGGGCAATAGATAATCATTGGTGATCCGGGTATCGGCCAGGAAACCACGCCCGTCGCGCAGCGAGGCACGCAGAAAGCCACGATCCAGCAGATTGGCCATGTGCTCGTCCCGGGAGGCGGCGGTATACCCCCCCATGACCACCGAGAGGATGCGTCGGTCGCCACGCTTCGCCGAGGTTGCCACATTGAAGCCGGAGGCGCGGATGAAACCGGTCTTCAGGCCATCGGCCCCCGGATAGCTGTTCAGCAGATTGTTGTGGCCCGTCAGCGTCTTGCCGCGCCAGGTGAAGCGATCCAGGGAGAAGTAGGGGTAATACTGGGGAAAATCGAGCATCAGACGCCTGGCAAGCAGTGCCATGTCCCGGGCCGTGGTGACCTGACGGTCGTCCGGGAGGCCGGAGGCGTTGCGGAAGGTGGTATTCTGCATGCCCAGTTCATGGGCTCGTGAGGTCATCATCCGCGCGAAATGCGATTCGCTACCACCGAGCGCCTCGGCCACCACCACCGCGACATCGTTGGCAGAACGCACGATCAGCGCCTGGATGGCCTTTTCCACCGGAATACTGTCGCCCGGTTTCAGCCAGAGCTTGGTGGCCGGCATCCCGGCGGCGGTGGATGACACGGGCAAGCGTTGCCCCAGCGTCATGCGACCCTGATCGAGTTTCTCGAACAGCATGTAGAGTGTCATCATCTTGGTCAGAGAAGCCGGATAGCGCGGTGCATCGGCGTTCTCGGCGTAGAGGATCTCACTGGTATCGGTATCGATGATGATACCGGCATAACGCGGATTGTTTGCCTGGGCGGTGCCGGCCAGCAATGCAGCGGCCAACAGCAGAATGAAGGCGAGGCACCATCGCCGTGTCATCATGAGCCCCATGGGTGTCCCCTGAATTTGTGGCTTCCCTACACAAGCGCATTATGACCCACAATAGCGCCCTGTACAGGGGAAAAGGCCACAAAAATCGACGTTTTCATGAGATCCACGTTTTTTAGACGTCCTTCGGGCCCGCCGCCCCTGCCGCGGGCTTCGTTCTTGGTCGCCTTCACGACCCACCCCGCCTGTCACCCTATGACGCCGAGGCGCTGCAACCCCAGCCAGATCAGGCGCAATGCCAGCAGCGTCAGGCCCCAGCGAAACAGGCCATCGAAACGGTGCTCCGACAGCCGGCCCAACAGCCGCAATCCCAGCCAGGTGCCGACCACTCCGGCAGCAATCATCAGGGCGATCAGCCAGAGCCAATCATGAAACACGAAGCCGGCGACGCCGAACACGAAGGCCTTGGTGAGGTGTTGCAGGGTCATGCAGGCAGCGAAGGTCGCCACAGTGGCCTGGCGCGAGCCGCCGTGTTGCTTGATGAAGGCCGCGACCATCGGCCCGCTGGCCCCGACCAGGCTCGACAGCAGGGTCGTGATGGCTCCCGCGATGGCGGTGCCGAGCCGTCCCAGACTTCGCTTGGGCAGGCCAGGTCCCCAGAGGGTGAAGAGCACGAAGCCGGCGATGGTCAACTCCAGCACGCCGGTCGACAGGCGCACCAACATCCAGCTGGCCGCCAGGGCGCCGAGCAGTGCACCGGGAACGAAGGCGGCCAGGATCGGCCAGGTCAGGTGACGTAGCATCATCAACGCCCGGCCGCCGTTGGAGCCCAGTTGCACCATGCCATGTACCGGGATCAACGCTGCTCCGGGCATCACCTGTGCCATGGTCATGATCAGCAGGGTTCCGCCACCGACGCCCATCGAAGCACTGATCATGGACGTCAGGACCGAAAGCAGGATCAACAGAAGGTCGATGCCGCCATCGAGCGGCGACAGGCTATCCAGTAGCGGCATGGCACGTCCTTGCGAAGCGCTGTATCCGTCGAGGTTATGCTCAGAGTTCCGTGCGATAAAGGCCGGACAGATGCCTTATCCCTCATGACGTCAGATTGGCGACCGTTCGCCGGATGGGGTGTCGAACAGCCGCCGGAACCCTTGTTCGTCACCGGAGAAGGTTTCGTCGTCCAGGAACACCTGGCTACGCGCCAGGACGCGCGGATGCCCGCGGATCGCGGTTCTCACTCCAGTGAAGTCACCGATTCGCGCGCCTCCCAGCAGCGTTCCCTCGAAGGCATTACCGAACGGCGAGAGCGTGCGCACCGTCGTGCCGGGGGGAAGCTCACCGCGTTTCGTCAGATAGGCCAGCAGGGCCGTCGTCCCCGTCCCCGTCGGCCCACGACAGATCACGCCAGGGTGCATGTAGACGGCAAGCGGCACATGCACTCCCTTGACGGCCGAGGATTCGAGTTCCCCCGCCAGCAAGACCAGGGCAGGGGGCGGCAAGTCGCCAAGCAACGGATGGTGGATGCGCCACGCCGGATCCAGGCTCGCCAGGAGCGCCCCACAGAAATGGTTCAGCGACTCGATGGTGGTCGTAGCGGGGTCGATGCCCACCTCCGCACCCCGAACCACTACATAGGAGGTGCCACCATAGACCAGTTCGACCGGCACGGTGCCCCACCCCTCGACGTCCAGACGCCGCTCCCCGGTCGCGACGAAGCCCGGTACGGCCTCGTACGTGACCGTTTCCACTCGCGCCGCCCGACAGCCGACGTCCAGCGTGGAAAGGCCGGCGGGTGTTTCCAGCACCAGCCGCTGTTCGTCCTCGGTGGTCGGCAACCTCCCCGCCTCGGCCAGAGCGGCCACGGCACACATGGCGTTTGATCCGGAGAATCCCGGATAGCCCATGGTGCCCATGATGATCAACCCGACATCGGCCCGTTCATCGGACGGCGGCACGATCAGGTTGAGGCAGTGGGATGGCGTGCCATGGGGCGCCGATATGAAGCAGCGCCTCAGCCCATCGGCATCATGCTGCAGGAACTGCGCACACTCGGCGACGCTGCCTCCAGGCAGGCCAGCCACTCCGCTCATGACGACGCGGCCGATGTCCCCTCCTGCCTGCGCCTCCACCACGTCCAGCGAGATCCTGCCCGCCGGTGCATCGTCCCGCGCCATCCGTTCACCTCCGACCACATGCCGCCCCCTGTCGGCAATATAGTCGATCAGCCGACGAGCGCTTCCAGCACCGCCTCACGAGATGACCTCTCGCGCTCGCCATAGAGGGCCAGTTCGTCGGTCACCTCGGCCCCCAGCGCCGCTTCGAAGGCCTCCCGATTGGCATTGCCGGCATAGGCCTCGTTACTGCTACCACCGAGATTCGACTGGAAGATGCCGGCCGCACTGACCGGCAGGAAATCCTCGTAGGTGATCGGACGCGCCGTCACCAGGCCCTGTTCGATCAACGCTTCCAGCTCGGTCTCGGCGACTGTGCCGGCTTCGCGCCCGGCCTCGGTCAGTTGATACTCGAAGAAGGCCAGGCCTTGGCGGCGCAGCTCAGTCTCGGTATCCGGGAAGTCGGCGAACACCTCGGCCAGCACGCGCTGGTGCTCGGCATTGGCCAGTCCCTTGGTGCGCCGACGCGATTCGGTGAGCAACCGATCGTAGAGCGCCCGTCCTTCTGCCGTGAGCGCCACGCCACGTTGCTCGATCTCGCCGAAGCGTGCGGTGTGGGTACCCTGCCGTTCGCCGGCAAAGCGGATCGGTTCCTCCAGGGCCTTGAAGCTGGTCTGGCGCAGCAGGATCGGGCAATCGCGACGCGGAGGACCTTCGATGACCTCCTTGGGATTCATCCCTGCTGCCGGCATGCGTCGCTGGACCTCGTCGATGTCCAGGGTCCGCGGTGTCAGGTGATTGATGTGCGGCCCATGAAAGCAGACCACATCGGCGATCAACCGATGCTCGGCATGCAGCGCCTCATAGGTCTCCAGGTCCACGGTGGCATCCTGGTGCCAGCGGAAGGTCTCCAGGGCTTCGGCCACGAATCGGTCGGCCTGCTCGTCGGTCAAACCGCCCTGCCGCTCGCTGAGCTCGATCAGCTCCCGGGCGCCGGGCGTGAAGATATCGCGCTCGGCGAGAATGCCGGCGGCGCGCTCGCGCAGCTCGGCGCTCTCGATCAGTTCCAGGCGCAGCAACGAGGTGAAGACCCGGAACGGATTGCGCGCCAGGGCCTCGTCGTCGATAGGGCGAAAGGCGGTGGAATGCACCGGTACGCCGGCCTCGGAGAGATCGTAGTAGCCCACCGGGTGCATGCCCATCACCGCGAACAGTCGACGCAGCATAGCAAGTTCCTCGGCACTGCCGACCCGGATGGCGCCATGCCGCTCGACACCGAGGCGATTCAGTTCGTCGTGGGCCTCGAGCCGCGCGGCCAGTTCGGGGTTACGCGCCAGCGTCTCGCGGTTCACCTCCGCGACCAGCTCGAGCAGGGTTTCGTACTGGGGCACCTCGGCCTGGTACATGGCCGACATGGCCCTGGAAAAACGGTCACGAATCTCGTGATGGGAAACGGGGAACGTCATCGGTTGAGCCTCTTGGTGTCGGTCGTCGTAGATGCGGTTGATGAAGTGGAACGCAACGCCGCCAGCAGCCCCTGGAGGGGATGCGGCAGGGTGGCATCCGACAGTCGCCTGGC
>NZ_BDEP01000023.1 GCF_001662305.1 Halomonas caseinilytica | reverse complement strand
TAGATGAAGAGCCATGTATGTCCAGTACATTTCTGCGTAGGGATACAAAGCTCTTTCCTGTTGAAGTTTTTAAAGTCTCGTAGTGAGTTTTGTCGGATTGTTGTGACCTGTGTCTTCTGGTTCGTGATCTTCGTGTCATTCTCGCTTCTCTTTAACAGAGACCTCTGCAGTCAGCCTTCCTTTTTGCATGTCGAGTAGTGCCATCACCAGTCTCTCTGCTGAATAGAAGTCGTAGACTTTTGGTATGTCGATCTCCTGCCCAGTGCGCCAAGAAGATGTTGGAGAGAAGGTGAAGTAATGTTTGTTTATAATTCCTGCATCGCATTAACGCCCTGCAAACGTTAAATGTGTTCACATTCTATTTGTGAATATTATTTAACATTTTCTCAATCTATTGTTTTTGAAGTGAAATTCAGAGATCTTGAAGCTGCTTAAAAGTAAATCAAAGTGAATTCTGTTGAAGGTCTGTTGGGTGTCGATCATTCTCTAACCGCCTGAGTTATTGGTTTCTCAGGAAGGGAGTTGATTTGTTATATTTCATAATACTGGGGGATTGATATGGCATCGGGAGTCAAGTTAGAAATCGGAGAGAATCAGAACGTTACAATTGGAGAGGGAGATGATGCGGCAGGAAGTTCTTTCGAAGTTTCCTTTCTTGGCTCATCGCAGCTAACCGTTGATGGCGTCGATACGCGTGTCGATGGGATCGCGTCCGCTCAGGCTGGATCGAATGTCAGTTTCAATGCCATCAATGGCGGTAATCTGTTAATTGATCAAGGCATTGGACAGTTAGGTGCCCTCAATAGCTTGAAATTTGGCGTTGGGGATAACAGTAGCATTACGTTTGATGCAGGCGCTTTGAGCGCAGGAAACATGCTGAACTCGTATGAGGTCGAGTTCTCCGGCAACGGTACCGGCTCCTTCACCTTCGAAAAACCCACTGTCAGCCTGCTCGATAACTACACTTTCAACGTCAAGGGCATGCAGGAGGGCGATCAGCTCAAGCTCGGTGGCGGTGAGTGGGGGCTGGATGAAGGTTTCTTCGGTTGGCAGGATGCTTATCGCGATGGCCAGTTGAATCTGGTGCAGGGCAATGACGTGGTCGGTGGCAAGGTCGTGGCCAGGATCGAGATGACAGAGGAACAATATCAAAAGTTCCTGGAGAATCCCGACGCCTACCTTTCCGGAAGTACCTTTACCCAGCCTGTCTGCTTCGCGGCAGGCACGATGATTGCCACACCCGACGGCGAGACTGCCGTGGAGGCATTGTCCATCGGCGATCTGGTGATGACTGCCAGTGGCGAGCAGGTGCCGGTGAAATGGATCGGACGTCAGACCATCAGCCGACTGAGTGCGGCAGGCAACTACTCTCCCGTGCGGATCCGCGAAGGCGCCCTGGCCGCCGGTATCCCGAATCAGGATCTCGTGCTCACCGCCAGCCATGGTGTCATTCTCGATGACCTGGTGATCAACGCCGGTGCGTTGGTCAACCACGACACCATCGATTACGTGCCTGGTGCCGAACTGCCTGATTCGGTGACCTACTACCACATCGAGACGGATTCTCACGAGGTGATTCTCGCCAACGGCACCGAGGCCGAGACCTACATCGACTATGTCGATCGTCAGGCTTTCGACAACTATGCCGAGTATGTGGCGCTCTACGGCATCGAGACGCGCGTCGTCGAGATGCCCCGCCACCGCATCTCGTCGCGTCGTCTGCTGCCGCTGGCCCTGCGTGAGCGTCTGGGCATTCAGGACGTGATGCCGCTTTCCCGAACGGCCTGAGCCCTTTAGAAAGCAAGCCAGGTAGAAAGCCAGCAAGATAGATAGCAGGTACTTCATGACACCGGCTGGACACGCGCAGTGTGCCCGGCCGGTGTTTTTATTTGTCGGACGCGATCATGGGGAGGGCAGTATGATGCGTCACATATTGGAAGCGACCATTTTCATGGTCATATGATCTCTTGGCCAAGATGCTATCGTCTTTATCTCCCGCAGCAACTTGCGGATATTGAAGGCCGTCAGAGACGGGGCGTTGTAATATGCGCCTTCTTTCATGCCATCATCTGTTAAGTATTTTAAGTATTTTTAGATTTTTTAGTCACGCCTATCTTTGAGTGTAAGTTTCAAGCTTGTTTCATGAACAAGGTGAGGCTGAAACTACGTCGCTCCCTCGATATCGAAAAAGTTTCTCCAGTAAAGAGCGCCCATAAGTCTAGTGGAAGGGAAGGTCACCATGCTGCATGGTGCGCCATGGTGGTCCCGAATGGAATTGTTCTCATGTTTTGAATAATGATAAGAAGTCGCTTTCATTGAATGAGGTATGCTATATACCCCGCAATGCGAGGTTTGGTTGGCGCGAGCTGGGCTTCGCTTGTGATGCTTTTTCTATATCGATTTGTGTAACAGAGATGATGGGGACGTAAGCGTGGGAAAGTGAAGGTCCTTCCGTCAGCGTTCCTCTTTTTGGCATATCGGAAGCGGCATGTCGTAGTGTTCTCGCCATGCCGAGTTCTCTCTCCGTGCTGTAGCGAGGTAACATTTATTTATAATGATGTGCTCACGTTAACGATGTCCAAACGTTAAATGTGTTCATATTTGTTGTTTATACTTATTTAACATTATTGTAACTTATTGTTTTTAATGATAAATATTGATATTTTGGATTAACTAAATAGTAAATCAGTGTGAATTGAGTTGATAATTGTATTTTTCGAGTTAGTTTTAATGTCGCGCCTTTCCCGGTTGGGTTGAGGTCGGGATAGGGGTGATAGTGAGTACCAACTTGAGAGGGGTGAGACATGGATTTTAGTGTAGGTATGGGAGGTGATCAGAAGGTTACGATTAAAGAGGGCGACGTGCAGGATGGCAGTATCCTAAATATTACGGTCCTGGGAGATTTTGAGTTGACTGTCGATGGTGTTTCGACATCTATCGGCAATGTTAACGTTTTTCAGGCAGGCTCTTCTTCGGCATTCAACGCTATAAACGGTGGCAGGTTGACAGTCGATCAGGGGATTTTCAATATCAAGAGGGATAATGGTTTTACGTTCGGTGTTGGCGAGAATAGTGAAGTTGTATTGAATTTATTTGAGTTTAGAGCGTTCAGTGGGCCGAACAAGTTTTTTGTCAACTTCTCTAGCGAAGGAACGGGAGCCTTTACCTTCAATAGGGGAAAAGGAGCTCTTGCCGATGAGCCGACTTTCGAGGTTGCCGGAATGAAGCCTGGTGATACGCTCAACCTGGGAGGAGGGGAGTGGGCCCTAGATGAAGGCCTCCTTGACTGGGGAGAAGCCTATCACGATGGTTTCTTGCATCTGACTCAGGGAAGCGCCGTCGTCGGAAGCAAAGTAAATGCCAAAATCAAGATGACACGAGAAGAGTTCAATGAATTCATGAAGGATCCCAACGCTTATCTCGCCGGGGGAACCTATACGCAAGTCTGCTTTGCGGCGGGCACGATGATCGCCACACCCGATGGCGAAATCGCCGTCGAGACGCTGTCGATCGGCGATCTGGTAATGACGGCCAGTGGCGAGTCGGTGCCGGTGAAATGGCTTGGTCGCCAGACAATCGGCCGACTGACAGCATCCGGCAACAACGCGCCTGTGCGGGTTCGTGAAGATGCCTTGGCGCCGGGGCAGCCGAACCGGGATCTTGTTCTCACTGCCCACCATGGTCTCGTCATCGATGACCTGGTCATTGATGCTGGCGCGCTGGTCAACCACGATTCGATCGATTATGTACCGAACAGCGAGTTGCCCGACACGGTGACTTATTACCACATCGAAATGGAGAATCGTGAAGTGGTTATTGCCAACGGTACAGAAGTCGAGACCTACATCGATTACATCGATCGTCAGGCCTTCGACAATTATGATGAGTATGTCGCGCTCTACGGGACCGAGACACGCGTCATCGAGATGCCTCGCCACTGTATCTCGTCGCGTCGCCTAGTGCCCATGGCCCTGCGTGAGCGCCTGGGTATTCAGGACATGGTCCAGTTCTCCTGATAAGGCCTGAACCACCTTGAAGGCACCGGCTAGGGCTTGTCCCAGCCGGTGCTTTTGCTTGTTTGCTGCTGTTTCCTGAAACAGGCTGAGGTATGGCGCTCAACTCAATAGGCGAGGACGATGCCCATCAATAGCCCCCAGGCAAGCACGCCTGCTGCCATGATCGTGTAGGTGGCTGACATGGTGATCACATCATTGGTGCGCCGTTCGCAGAGTGCCTGCAGGCCGTGATAGATCAGACTGCAGGAAAGACCCAAGGCCACCAGTTCCGCCACGACATTGAGCAGCAGGCTGGGGATCAGCAGCAGTATCGAGGCGGACCACATCGGTAACGGCGCCAGGGCGGCCAGCAAGTAGGCGTTTTGGTAGTCGATCGATAGCTCACGCTCCGCATTGACCACGGCGTGGATCAGCCAGCCCATGACGAAGAAGGTCAGTAGTTCGGCCAGAAACAGGATGGTGGTGATGAAGCGCCACTGGCGATCGCCGAAGCCGGCCATGAAATCATCGCCATAATGGGTGCCGGCGTAATAGAGCAGTATCGGTGGCAGCAGTGACATGGGAAGTACCAGACACCAGGCCAGCATCGGAATGGATGGCCGGCGCTGTTGCAGCTCCTTCCAGCCAGCGGTACGCGTGATGGGCAAAAGGAGGATGGAGGAGATCTTCATGCGCGGGCTCCTGTTTAGTGGGTGGCCGGAGGCGTGGGAGTTTCTTCGCGTGTCAGGATGGGAACCCGGCGTTCGGTCCACCACATCCAGATGATGGAAACCAGGGTCACGCCGAAGCAGAGCATCCACACCGTGGTGGCGATGCCGGTGAGGTCGACCAAGATGCCGAACATGATCGGCAAGAGGAAACCGCCAAGCCCGCCGGCCAGTCCGACGATGCCCGAGACGAGGCCGAGATTTTCTTGGTACTCGTTGGACAAGTACTTGAAGACTGAAGCCTTGCCGATTCCCCAGGCAATGCCCACCACGAACAGTGCCACGGTGAACAGCCATGCCGGGATGGCGAATCCGAAGTCCACGGTTCCCTGACCGCCGGCGGCCTGCACGCTGTAGTGGGTGTTGGGATAGGACATGATGAAAAGGGCAATCATGCTGGCCCACATGCAGGTCCAGGTAACGTTATGGGCACCGAAGCGGTCGGAAAGCCAGCCGCCGAAGGCGCGAATCACACCGGAGGGCAACACGAAGACGGTGGCGATCAACGCTGCCAGTTGAATGCCCAAACCATACTCGCTCATGTAGTAGTGGGTCAGCCACAGCGAGACCCCCACGTACCCCCCGAATACCACGGAATAATACTGGCAGTACTTCCATACCTTGGGATCGTTGAGCACCTTCATTTGTTCACGTAGCGAGGTTCCTTGGGTGTGCCGGTGCGCGGGATCGGAATAGGTGAAGAACCAGAACAGCACGACAGTGATCAACAGAATCGCCGCATAGAGGTTGGGCACCGATTGCCAGCCCAGCAGAATGATCACCGTGGGGGCGATGTACTTGGTCACGGCGGCCCCGGCATTGCCGGCACCGAAGATGCCCATGGCCAGACCCTGTCGATCCTTCTCGAACCACTTGGCGGTATAGGTGATGCCTACCGAGAAGCTACCGCCGGCAAGGCCAATGCAGGCCCCCAGCACCAGCAACTGCCAGTACTGCGTGGCAAACTGGATCGCCCAGATGGCGGGGATCACGAATATCAGGATGGCAAGAAACACCGGGCGACCGCCGTAGTGGTCGGTCATGGCTCCCAGCGGCAGGCGGCTCAGCGCTCCGGTCAGGATGGGGACCGCGGTGAGGATGCCGAACTGAGTACTGTTGAGATCGAGCTGCTCGGCGATGGGGACGCCGATTTCGCCGAACATCGTCCACACCATGAAGCACATGGTGAAGGCAAACGTGTTGGCCACCAGAACCGAATGTTGCTTGAAGCGATGGGAGGCCATGTCCTTTCCCTCCTGCCGTGGATTGAGGCGGGGCAATCGGTGTGGTTGTCGTCATGACATCGATATCAGGGATTTTTCACGTAGGCGTTGCCGCGCAGGTAGAACCACCAGTTCACCACCAGACAGAGTGCATAGAAAACGGCGAAGCCGTACATGGCGAGCTCGGGTGTGCCGGCCTTGATCTGTCCGCCTATCACTTGTGGGGCGATGAAGGCCCCATAGGCGGCAATCGCCGAGCTCCACCCCAGCACGGGACCTTTCTGCTGGGTATCGAATATCACGCCGATACTTCGGAAGGTGGAACCGTTGCCGATGCCGCTGGCCGCGAACATCACGATGAACAGTGCCAAAAATATCCAGAAATACTGGTTCGGGTCGGTGGCGTTGTAGGCCAGCATCATCACGTAGCCGGTTGCGATGGAGGCCACCACCATGACGGCGGAGATGATCTGGGTGACGATGGAGCCGCCGACCTTGTCGGAAATCCAGCCGCCTACGGGGCGGATCAGGGCGCCCACGAAGGCGCCCATCCAGGACCAGGTCAGGGCGCTGGGCGCTTCCGGGTTGGGCACACGGGTCAGGCTGCCATCGGCGGCCACTTCCATCATGTTGCCGAAGATGACGTTGATGGAGAGGGGCAAGGCGGCGGAAAAGCCGATGAAAGATCCGAAGGTGAGGATATAGAGCACCGTCATCGACCAGGTGTGCTTGTTGGAGAAGATGGAGAACTGCTGCTGGATGGCCGGTTTGACATGGCCGGGCAGTGAGCGCAGCGCGGCGAGCGTCAGCAGGATGGTGATCGGCAAGGCAATCCACATGCTGAGCCAGCCGAGGGCCAGCACGCCCACGACCGAGGTAGCGATGCCCACGCCATAGAAGCCGAGTATCTTGCCGAAGGCCGATGCCGGAGTGCCTGGTTGCGGGGTGATGGTGCGCAGGTTGTTCATGCCGAACCAGCAGGCGAAGGCCAGGGGAAGCAGAAATACCACCCAGATCAGGCCCGCGTTCTGTATCCAGGTATCGGTGCCGGCTTCGATGCGTCCGATCAGTGTCCCGCTGGCGCTTTTCAGTGGCATGGGGGCGCCGGCGAGAGCGCCGAACAGGCCCGCGGTCATCACCAAGGGAATCAAGACCTGCATGGTGGTGACACCGAAGTTGCCCAGTCCAGCGTTCATGCCCAACGCATAGCCTTGCTGTGATTTCGGGAAGAAGGTCGAGATGTTGCTCATCGAGCAGGCGAAATTGCCGCCACCGATGCCCGAGAGCAGCGCCAGGGCTTGAAAGACCCAGAAGGGAGTATGCGGATTCATCAGGGCAAGGCCGGTCCCCAATGCAGGAACCATCAGCAGGGTGGTCGTCAGGAAAATCGTGTTGCGACCACCGGCGATGCGGATCATGAAGGAGGCGGGAATCCGCAGGGTGGCACCGGATAGCCCACCGATGGCGGTCAGGGTGAAGAGTTGATCGACCGTGAAGGGAAAGCCCAGATTCTGCATCTGAGTGGTGATCATTCCCCACATCATCCAGATGGCAAACCCCATCGCCAGACTGGGAATGGAAATCCACAGATTGCGATTGGCGACTCGGTTTCCGACGGTCTCCCAGAAGGTCGTATCCTCGACATCCCAGTGTTCGATGTCGGCGTTGATTTTCCCACCCTTGGATGGAAGGTCTTGCTCGCCTGACTTGCGGGTAGCATCGACGCTTTCTCGGCCCATGGTGCATCTTCCCCTTGGCATTTCACGATGGACCCCACGAGGGGCTTCGTTGGGAAAGATACGTCGGAGATGGGACCAGAGAAATGCGTTCCGAAAGGCGTTAAATCGGCTGGATACCTCCTTGTGGGTAGCGCGAGGGGGGATCGCTTTTTAGGGATATCAATGAGTTGGATGCCTCGCTTCGGTGTGGAGCGGGCCTGAGAGGGCGCGTTGGATCATCGGAGGTATTTCGCTCTATCTATCGAGTCCTTCCTGCACGGCCCATACCGCCGCTTCGACGCGCGAGCGTAGATTGAGCTTCTTGAGCAGATGCTTGACGTGTACCTTGACCGTGCCCTCCGTGATGTCGAGTCGACGGGCGATCAGCTTGTTGGACAGTCCTTCGGCCAGTTCTCGCAGAATCTCCTTCTCGCGCTGGGTCAGGCTGTGAATGTCGGGCGCGACGGGCTGGCTCTTCTGGTTGCGCAGTGCCTCAGCGAGCAGCGAGGCAAGGCTGTCGCTGATCACCATGCGACCCAGTGCGGCCTGGCGTAGCTGGTGCAGCATGTCGTCCGGGTCCATGTCCTTGAGCAGATAGCCATCGGCGCCAGCCTGAAGGGCAGCGACCACATCCTCCTCGTGGTCGGAGACGGTGAAGATCACGATGCGCCCGGCGAACTCGTTATGGCGTAGCTGCTTGAGGGTGGCGATGCCATCCATGTCGGGCATGTTGAGGTCGAGCAGGATCAGATCAGGGTCGCGCTCGTCGGCCAGGCGTAGCCCCTCTGCCGGCGTGCCCGCCTCGCCGACGAGCATCAGATCGTCCTCGAGCTCGAGCAGTTGGATCACACCGCGGCGCAGCAGCGGATGGTCGTCGATGATCAGGATACGGGCGGTGTCGGAGTGGGGCATCCTTGTGGGTCTCTTGCTGGTCAATGACGCCAGGTGGCTATTGCGCGATCAGCCGTGCCGTCTGTGGGGTGAAGACGAGAGTGACGAGGGTACCGCCGCCACCGCGCCGGCGCACCTGGAGCTTGCCTCCCAGGGTCTCGGCGCGATCGTGCATGATCACCAGGCCATGGTGCATGGGGGGCGAGGCCGCGCTCTCCAGGCCGATGCCATCGTCCGCGATGATGACACTCAGGCGAGACTGGGTGAAATGTACCGTGACGCTGGCCCAGCGGGCATGTGCGTGCTTGAGGATATTGGCCAGGGCCTCGCGCACGACCTGGAGTACATGGATCTCTTCGTTGGGATTGAGCAACTGTGGAGGCACGTCGAAATCGAGTTCCACGGCAAAGCCCAGACGATCGCTGAATTCCGCGACGGTCTGACTCAGGGTGCTCTGCAGGCTCGTGCCGTCGAGGCGCAGTCGGAAGGTCGTGAGCAGCTCGCGTAGCTGGCGGTAGGCGCTGTCCAGTCCGGTGCGTAGCTCGTCGAAGACGGGGGCCTGGTCCTGTGGGGACAGCCCCTTGCCCTGCATGCGTTCCAGGCGAGTGACTTGGATCTTGAGGTAGGACAGTGACTGAGCCAGGGAATCGTGCAATTCACGTGCGATGATCGTGCGCTCGTTCATCAACGTCACCTGTTGCTGCTGCTCGATGCGTCTCTGCAGATAGACCGCTGTGGCAAGCTGATCGGTCAGGGCATTGAGCAGGCGTCGAGTGCTGTCGGTAAGGCCGAGATCGGCGGCGTAGTGAACCTTCAGGGTACCGAGCAGGGTATCGCCGACGCTCACGGGTAGCGTCAGGCACTCGAGTCTTGCTTCTCCCTTCTCGGTGAATGCCTCGGGGCTGGGCTCGAGCAGGCAGGCCTGGCAGTTCTGGTCGCGACAGTAGGTGGGGCGGTGCGGTGAATGCGTGGTGAGGATGGGGACGTCACGCTGGTCGAAGGGGTCGTGCAGCGAGAATCCGATAGGGCCGATATCGAGCAGCTTCTCCAGGCGACGCAACATGGGGGCGGCGCTGGTGCAGAGATCATTGCCGCCACCGTAGAGGGCTCGGCTGCCGTCATGGAGAATCTGCATGGCCGCATTGCTGCGGGCCAGTTCTTGTTTCTTGCGCGATACACGATCCTGGAGTTTCGCATAACTGGTGCCAAGCTCCGCGGTCATGGTATCCATGGCGCGGCCGAGCAGGGCCAGTTCGTCGCCACCCTGCAATTGACTACGATGAGTGAAATTGTGCCGGCTGGTTTCCCGCGCCAGTACGACCAGCTGGCGCAGCGGGCGTACCAGGTTGTGGCGGATGTCGTAGAGGGCGATGACGACGACCATGACCGTCAGCGCCAGAAAGAAGATCTGCAGCAGCTCGAGGCGCTGGAACTTGATCTCGCTGTTGCGCTCGAGCAACGAAACCAGGTGATCGATGGCGCTCTTCTGGTCTTCCAGCTCATCGATGAGCCGGGCGACCTCAGCATCATCATTGAAGACAGAGGCGATCCGAGGGGCAAGCTGCTCCCGCCAGTGGTGCTCGAGCTGCTGGTGACGGGCCTGTATTCGAGGCTCATCGGTCGTCGGCAGGGAGCCCATCAATCGTGGATTGTCCAAGCGGTCGGTGAAGCGTTCTGCCAGCGCTATCACATGCTGGCGTTGTGCATCCTCAGGCTCATGCTGGTAACGCTGCAAGGCCGTGATCAACTGGTAGGTGTTAAGGCGCAATGAGCCGGCCCAGTTGATGGCGTCGGCATCCCCTCGGCTGCTCCCGGCCATCCACACGGTCATGGCGATGCTGATCAATGCCATGAGGCTGATTGTCAGCAACGAAGCCGTGATGCGGGCCGCCAGGGAGCGTTGCAGCAGTTTCATCGGGACTCCGAAAGGCAACGTTGAACAGGAACGCCACTATACCTTAGTGGGCTGTCGATGCCTCTCCAAGTCAGGTCTATCGGCTGTTCCTTTCTTCGGCATCCGTGCCCACGCATTATCGCTGCGCCCATCGAGGAGGTGCCTTCTATCTCCTTGGAGGTAGTCGCGGACGATATGGAGGTAATCGGGCAGTAATTGGTGGTGTGATCGCCCAGAATCCTACTAGCTAACGATGTCCACGCCGGCATGACCGTGACCACCTGGCGTGGCGGACATGCTGATTTCGCGGAGCCTGGAGAGCCACCATGAGCCATTTCATTGATCGGCTGAGCTTCTTTCGCAAGACCCGAGTTCCTTTCGCCAATGATCACGGAGAACTGCGCGAGGAAGCCCGGGACTGGGAGAACAGTTATCGACAGCGCTGGCAGCACGACAAGGTGGTGCGCTCCACGCATGGGGTGAACTGCACCGGCTCATGCAGTTGGAAGATCTACGTCAAGAATGGACTGGTCACCTGGGAGACTCAGCAGACCGACTATCCGCGTACCCGGCCCGACCTGCCCAATCATGAGCCCAGGGGGTGTCCGCGTGGGGCCAGCTATTCCTGGTACATCTACAGCGCCAACCGTTTGAAGTATCCATTGATCCGCAAGCCGTTGCTCAAGCTATGGCGGGAGGCGCTGGCCGAACATGGCGATGCGGTGGATGCCTGGGCGTCGATTGTCGAGGATCCGGCTCGCACCAGGCAGTACAAGCAGGCTCGGGGCATGGGCGGTTTCGTGCGCGCCGACTGGGACGAGGTCAATGGGTTGATCGGCGCCGCCAACGTCTACACGGCCAAGCAGTACGGGCCGGACCGGATCATCGGCTTCTCGCCGATTCCTGCCATGTCGATGGTCTCCTATGCGGCCGGCAGTCGCTATCTGTCACTGATCGGCGGCGTCTGCATGAGCTTCTACGACTGGTATTGCGACCTGCCGCCGGCCAGCCCGCAGACCTGGGGCGAGCAGACCGATGTGCCGGAATCCGCCGACTGGTACAACTCGGGTTACATCATCGCCTGGGGGTCCAATGTGCCCCAGACCCGCACCCCGGACGCTCACTTCTTCACCGAAGTCCGTTACAAGGGCACCAAGACCGTCTCGGTGACCCCGGACTACGCCGAGGTTTCCAAGCTTACCGATGAGTGGCTGTCCGCCAAGCAGGGGACCGATGCGGCACTGGCCATGGCCATGGGCCACGTGATTCTCAAGGAATTCCATCTCGACAATCCGAGCGCCTATTTCACCGACTATGTGCGTCGCTATACCGACATGGCCTGCCTGGTCGAGCTCGAAGAGCGCGAGGATGGCAGCTACATGCCCGGCAAGCAATTGCGCGCCGGTGACTTCGAGGACAACCTCGGGCAGGACAACAATCCCGAGTGGAAAGTCGTGGCCTGGGACGAGTTGAGCGACCGCCTCGTCGTGCCACGCGGGTCGATCGGTTTTCGCTGGGGAGAGGGTGGCGGAGAAGACGGCAAGTGGAATCTCGAGCCACGCGATGCCCAGGGCAATGACATCCGTCCCTTGTTGAGCCTAGCCAAGACCGGCGAGACGGTCGCGAGGGTCGCGTTTCCCTATTTCGGCGGCATTGCCCGTGAGCATTTCGACCATGTCCAGAGTTCCGGGCCGAGCAACGAGCTGTTGTTCCATTGCCTGCCGGCCAAGCGGTTGACGCTGGCCTCCGGCCGCGAAGTGCTGGCGGTCACGGTCTTCGACCTGATGTGCGCCAACTATGGGATCGACCGTGGGTTCGGCGAGCACGAGGGGGAGGATGATGGTGCGACCGCTTTCGATCAGGTCAAGCCTTATACCCCAGCCTGGCAGGAGAAGATCACCGGCGTCCCCGCCGAGCAGTGCCTGCGCATTGCCCGGGAGTTCGCCGATAATGCCGACAAGACCCGGGGTCGCTCCATGATCATCGTCGGTGCCGGGATGAACCACTGGTACCACATGGACATGAATTACCGTGGCCTGATCAACATGCTGATCATGTGCGGTTGTGTTGGCCAGAGCGGTGGTGGATGGGCCCATTACGTCGGCCAGGAAAAGCTGCGCCCGCAGACCGGCTGGCTGCCGCTGGCCTTCGGGCTGGATTGGCAGCGTCCGCCACGACAGATGAACTCCACCTCCTTCTTCTATAACCATTCCTCTCAGTGGCGTTACGAAAAGCTCGAGATCAAGGAGATCCTCTCACCGCTGGCCAATCCGGCCGACTACCGTGGCAGCCTGATCGACTTCAATGTGCGTGCCGAGCGCATGGGCTGGTTGCCTTCGGCGCCACAGCTTGCCACCAATCCGCTGTCGCTGGCCGGCAAGGCCGCCGAGGCGGGGCAGTCCTGCGCCGACTATGTCGTCGACCAACTCAAGGCCGGCACGTTGCGTTTTGCCGCCGAGGACCCGGACGATCCCCAGAACATTCCGCGCAACATGTTCATCTGGCGCTCCAACCTGCTGGGCAGTTCCGGCAAGGGGCATGAGTACATGCTCAAGTATCTGCTGGGCACCCGCCACGGCATCCAGGGCAAGGATCTGGGCGAGGGAGGTGGCCCCAAACCGGAGGAGGTCGTATGGCGCGACGAGGCAACGGAAGGCAAGCTCGACCTGCTGGTGACCCTGGATTTCCGGATGTCCACGACCTGCCTGTATTCGGACATCGTGCTGCCCACGGCCACCTGGTACGAGAAGGACGATCTCAATACCTCGGACATGCACCCCTTCATCCATCCGCTGACGGCGGCCACCGATCCGGCCTGGGAGTCGCGCAGCGACTGGGACATCTACAAGGGCATCGCCAAGGCGTTCTCCAAGGCCTGCGTGGGTCATCTGGGCCAGGAAACCGACCTGGTCACCTTGCCTCTGCAGCATGATTCTCCCGCCGAGCTGGCTCAGCCGGAGGTCAAGGACTGGAAGCGTGGTGAATGTGACCCGATACCCGGCCGGACCATGCCGTCACTGATCGAGGTCAAGCGTGACTATCCGGCCACCTATGAGCGCTTTACCTCCCTGGGACCATTGCTCGACAGCCTGGGAAATGGCGGCAAGGGAATCAACTGGCAGACCGAGCGGGAAGTCGAGCTGCTTGGCAAGCTCAATCGCGTGAAATCGGTAGGAGCGGCCAAGGGACGACCGCGCATCGAGTCGGCCATCGATGCCGCCGAGGTGATTCTGTCGCTGGCGCCGGAGACCAACGGCCAAGTGGCGGTAAGGGCCTGGGAGGCGCTCTCGAAGGTCACCGGTCGCGATCACAAGCATCTTGCCGAGCCCAAGGAAGAAGAGAAGATCCGTTTTCGCGATGTGGTCGCCCAGCCGCGCAAGATCATTTCCAGCCCGACCTGGTCCGGGCTGGAGGACGAACATGTCTCCTACAACGCTGGCTATACCAATGTCCACGAGCTGATTCCCTGGCGCACCGTCAGCGGTCGCCAGCAGTTCTATCAGGATCATGCCTGGATGCGTGCGTTCGGCGAGAGCCTGCTGGTCTATCGACCACCGATCGATACCAAGGCGATGGCCAGCGTGGCGGCGCCTAAGGGCAACGGCAACCCGGAAATCGCCCTGAACTGGATCACCCCGCACCAGAAGTGGGGGATCCATTCCACCTACAGCGACAACCTGCTGATGCAGACCCTGTCACGGGGTGGCCCCATCGTCTGGCTGTCCGAGGATGACGCCCGGTCGATCGGTGTCGAGGACAACGACTGGCTCGAGCTCTACAACGCCAACGGCGCCATTACGGCCCGGGCCGTGGTCAGCCAGCGGGTCAAGAACGGCATGGTGATGATGTACCACGCTCAGGAACGCATCCTGAATGTCCCGGGGTCGGAGGTGACCGGGACCCGAGGGGGGATCCACAACTCGGTCACGCGTGTCTGTCCCAAGCCGACCCACATGATCGGCGGCTATGCGCAGCTGTCCTATGGCTTCAACTACTACGGTACCGTCGGTTCCAACCGGGACGAGTTCGTCATCGTGCGCAAGATGAAACGCATCGATTGGCTGGACGGAGAGGGCAACGATGATCAGCAGGAGGCCGTAAAATGAAGATTCGTTCTCAGGTCGGCATGGTCCTGAATCTCGACAAGTGCATCGGCTGCCATACTTGCTCGGTGACCTGCAAGAACGTCTGGACCAGCCGCGAGGGGGTCGAGTATGCCTGGTTCAACAATGTCGAGACCAAGCCCGGTATCGGCTACCCCAAGGAGTGGGAGAACCAGGCGAAGTGGCGCGGCGGTTGGCTGCGTCGCACGGACGGCCATATCGAGCCGCACATCGGTGGCAAATGGCGGGTACTGGCGAACATCTTTGCCAATCCGGATCTGCCGGAAATCGACGACTACTACGAGCCGTTCACCTTCGACTACCAGCATCTGCATACCGCCGGACAGGGCGAGCATCAGCCCGTGGCTCGACCGCGTTCGCTGATTTCCGGCCAGCGCATGAATAAGATCGAATGGGGGCCCAACTGGGAAGAGATCCTTGGCACCGAGTTCGCCAAGCGGCGCCGCGATGCCAACTTCGATCAGGTGCAGGCCGATATCTACGGCCAGTTCGAAAACACCTTCATGATGTATCTGCCGCGGCTATGCGAGCACTGCCTGAACCCCACCTGCGTGGCGTCCTGTCCCAGCGGGGCGATTTACAAGCGCGAGGAGGACGGCATCGTGCTGATCGATCAGGACAAGTGCCGTGGCTGGCGGATGTGCATCTCGGGCTGTCCCTACAAGAAAATCTATTACAACTGGAAGAGTGGCAAGTCCGAGAAGTGCATCTTCTGCTACCCACGTATCGAGGCGGGGCAGCCGACCGTCTGTTCCGAGACGTGCGTGGGCCGTATCCGCTATCTGGGCGTGCTGCTCTATGATGCGGACCGTATCGAGGAAGTGGCGAGTACCCCGGACGAGCGGAATCTCTATCATCGTCAGCGCGACATCTTCCTCGATCCCCATGATCCTGAGGTGATCGCCCAGGCTCGCCAGGACGGTGTTGCCGACAACGTGATCAAGGCGGCCCAGGAAAGCCCAGTCTACAAGCTGGCCATGGAGTGGGGCCTGGCATTGCCGCTGCACCCCGAGTATCGCACCCTTCCGATGGTCTGGTACGTGCCGCCGCTGTCGCCGATCCAAGCCGCCGCCGAGGCGGGCAAGGTCGAGTTCGACGGCGTACTGCCGAAGATCGAGTCGCTGCGCATCCCGGTTAGATACCTGGCCAACCTGCTCACCGCCGGTGAGGAGGCCCCCGTGGTCCTGGCGTTGAAGCGACTGATGGCCATGCGTCTCTACATGCGAGGCAAGCATGTCGAAGGACAGTCGGATGTCACGGTGCTCGACGAGGTCGAGCTTGACGAGGCCCAGGTCGAGGAGATGTATCGCTACCTGGCCATTGCCGATTACGAGGACCGTTTCGTGATTCCCACCAGCCATCGGGAGCAGGCCATCGATGCCTTCCCCGAACGCGGTGGCTGTGGGTTCAGCTTTGGTGATGGCTGCCATGGTGGCGACAGTGGCGGAAGCCTGTTCGGTGGTCGCAAGCAGACCTCGACGCTGGTGCAGCCGGTGGACGTCTTCGATCCACGGGCCCAGCGTGAGGCTCGGCACGACGAAAAGGCCGAGGAGGCGCGCGATGACTGAGGCAGCGATGCAACATGATGAGTCGCCCGGTGGCATGTTGAGTCTGCGGGTGCTGTCTCGCTTGCTGGATTATCCCTCGGCAGCATTGCAGGCAGCCACCGACGAAATGATCGAGATCCTCGACGCCGAGCGACGCTGGTCGCCAACATTGCGCGCCGCCTTGACGGGGTGGTGCCAACGCTTGGCCGAGGACGACCTCATGGAGAGGCAAGCCGAGTACGTGGCGTTGTTCGACCGTGGGCGGGCCACTTCGCTGTTGCTCTTCGAGCATGTTCATGGTGAGTCCCGTGAGCGTGGTCAGGCCATGGTCGATCTGCTGGCCGAGTACCGTGCCGCGGGCTTCGAGATCGACGCTCGGGAGCTGCCCGATTACCTGCCGTTGTTCCTGGAATATCTCTCCACCCGCCCCGAGGCCGAGATCGCCCAATGGTTGGGAGAGATCCGTCACATCCTGGCTTGCCTGGGGGCTCGCCTGGAGGAGCGCGAGGCCGATCATGCCCTGGTGCCCTTGGCGCTGCTGGCGCTGATTGGCGCCGAGGCGGAGCTGGAAGCCCAGCGCGAGCCGGTGAAGGCTGAACCGCCGGACCATACGGCCGAGGCTCTGGATGCGGTCTGGGAAGAGGAGGCGGTGCGCTTCTCCGCCGCCTCCGATCAGGATTGTGCCCTGCAATCCGCCGAGGGACGACGCCTGGCCGAGCGCAAGGCGGCGACACAGAGTACGACGGTGCGGATCCTCGACCCCGACGCCGCACCGCATCAAGGAGGTCAGTCATGAGCCACTTCTTGCATACGCTCTTGTTCGGGATCTATCCCTATCTTGCCGGCACCATCTTTCTGATCGGCAGCCTGCTGCGCTTCGATCATGGCCAGTACACCTGGAAGGCGGGTTCCAGCCAGATGCTGTCATCGCGGCGCATGCGGCTGGCCAGCAATCTTTTCCATATCGGCATCCTCGTGATCTTCTTCGGCCACCTCGTGGGATTGCTGACGCCGCACTGGGTCTATGCGCCCTTCATGAGCGCCGGCACCAAGCAGGTGATCGCCATTCTGGTGGGCGGCATCGCGGGTATCATGTGTCTGGTCGGCGGGGCCATGCTGGCCTATCGACGCCTCACCAATGCCCGGGTCAAGGCGTCGTCCAGCTTCATGGATACGGTCATCATCCTGCTGCTGGTGATCCAGGTGACGCTTGGGCTCCTGACCATCATCCCGGCGCTGAACCACCTGGATGGCGGCGTGATGCTCGCGCTTGCTCATTGGGCTCAGGCCATCGTCTTCTTCCAGGGGGGCGCCGCCGATCACCTCATCGGGATCGGGCTCATCTACAAGCTGCATATCCTGGTAGGCCTGACCATCGTGCTGCTCTTTCCCTTCACCCGATTGGTGCATGTCTGGAGTGCGCCCCTGGGGTATCTGACCCGGCGTTACCAGATCGTTCGCCGTCGGGCCTGAAGTGGGCGCCGATTCCGGTGAGCTCAGGACACGCTTGGCAAGCGCAAGGACACTATCATGCAGAAGATCGATATTGAGATGGTCCCGGCAGACGTGACCCCGCCGCCCATTCAGGTCGGCGAGATCCGGATCGATCAGGCGATGATCGCCAGGGAGATGCAGTACCATCCGGCCGACAGCGCTGATGAGGCCCAGTTTCAGGCCGCTCGGGCCCTGGTGGTTCGCGAGCTGTTACGGCAACGGGCAGGGCAGCTAGGGTTGAGGGTGGATGATGAGAGTGCCGTCGAGGGCGCCATTGCCGAGTTGCTCGAGCGCGAACTCGAACTGCCCGAACCGACCGAGTCGGATTGCCGCCGTTTTCATGCGGCCCATCAGGCGCGCTTCAGTGAGCCGACGACCATGTGCGTCCGCCACATCCTGCTGGCGGCCGCCCCGGACGATGTGGCGGCACGCGATGCCGGTCATCGGCAGGGCGTATCGCTCATCGAGTTGTTGAGCGACGCGCCTTGGCGCTTCACCGAGCTGGCTCAGCGCCACTCAGCCTGTCCATCGCGGGACGAGGGGGGCGAGCTGGGTTGGCTGGTGCCGGGCCAGACCGTCGAGGAACTCGATCGTGCCCTTCAGCATTTGCCCGAAGGTCTGCACATGCAGCCTCTGGAGTCGCGCTATGGGTGGCATGTAGTCGTCATCGACGAGCGTCGGGAGGGGCGCCCCTTGCCCTTCGAAAGCGTTGCGGGAAGGGTCCGCCATACCTTGTGCGAGCAAGCTTCCCGCCGTGCGCTACGGCATTATCTGCTGGAGCTGGAAGCCAGATTTGGCGTCGAAGGCATCCGGCTGGATGAGGATGTCGATCAGGTGCTGATGCAGTGAGGGAGCCGATGGCTCATATCGCTATCGGCCAGCGGACCTCGGCGGCAGTCCGGTGGCGCCGGGGATGCGTGGTTTGCCGCTGGACGCAAGGGAGATGACGAACATGGCCAGGCACTCCATTCCTCCGGCTTCGACCGTCCCCGCCAGGGGCATGGCGTTCTGGCGACTGGCCTTTCGCCCCTTCTTTCTCCTGGGCGCCGTTTTCAGCCTGCTGGCGATGGCGATATGGGGGGCTTTCTGGCATGGCGGCGTCCTGCTCAGGCCGTATGGCGGCATGCTGTGGTGGCATCAGCACGAGATGCTGTTCGGTTTCGGCATGGCCATTGTGATCGGCTTTCTGCTTACGGCGGTGCAGACCTGGACCGGCCGGCGAGGTCTGAACGGGCTGCCGCTGGCGGGGCTGGTGGTATTGTGGCTTGCGGGGCGGGGCGTCATGGCCTTTCCGCCGGGGGGCCACGAACTCTTGCCGATGCTGGTCGACCTGGCATTGCTGCCGGTGGTGACCCTGGTGCTGGCTCAGGCGGTGATTGGGGCTCGGCAGTGGCGCAACCTGGTGTTCCTGCCGGTGCTTGGCGTGTTGTTCTTGGCCAATGCCTCAATGCACATGGGAATGCTGAAAGGCGATGCCATGATGGTCCGGTCCGGTGCACACCTGACGGTGTTGTTGATCGTGCTGTTGATGGTGGTGCTGGGCGGGCGGGTCATTCCTTTTTTCACCGCCCGGCGTCTGGGGCGCCCTCAGGTGGCAGGCCTGAAGTGGCTGGAATTTCTGGCGGTTGGCCTGGTGGTTGTCCTGGTGGGCATGCAAGTGGCGAGTTTCGGCGCCGCTCTGCCAGGTGCGGCATGGGCCAGTGCCTCGTTGTCAGCGGCAGGATTCAATGTGCTGCGCCTGGCTCGTTGGGGTGGGTGGCGCTGCCTGCATGAGCCCTTGTTGTGGGGGCTGCACCTCAGCTATCTCATGATGTGCGTGGGGCTGGCGATGTGGGGCATGGTGGCGTTGCAGCTGATCGGTCCATCGCTGGCGCTGCATGCCATCACGGTGGGTGGCATGGGGACCATGATGATGGCCATGATGGCCCGTGTCTCCCTGGGGCATACCGGGCGGCCGATCGAGACGCTGCCGGGCATCGGGATGGCGCTGGGGGCACTGGTGCTGGCGGCCGTGCTGCGTGCTCTGATACCGGCGCTGTGGCCACAGGCGGCGCACTGGACAATAAGCCTGAGTATCTTGTGCTGGTTGCTGGCGTTCGCGATGTTCGTGTGGCGCTATGCCGTGCCACTGATGCGACCGAGGGTCGATGGCAAGCCGGGATGACGGCGGACGTGCATCGGCGGCAGTCGGGGCGAGTGACGATGGGGAGGGACATGTCGCTCTATTGGCTGATCAAGCATCTGCACATGGCTATGGCTGGCCTGAGCTTGGTCTTGTTCGTGCTGAGGGCATGGTGGTCGGTGACGGCACCGCAGCGGTTGCAGAGACGTTGGGTGCGTGTATTGCCTCATCTGGTCGATACGGTCTTGCTGGCCTTCGGGGTATGGTTGATGCTGATGTTGCGTTTCTGGCCTCATCAGCATCCCTGGCTTGTCGCGAAACTCATCGCTCTGGTGATCTACATCGGGCTGGGAAGCGTCGCCATCAAGCGTGGCCGTACCCCGTTGCAGCGTGCGAGTGCCGCCTTGTTGGCCGTGCTGGTGTTTGTCTATATCGTGGGCACGGCCATCCGCCATCATCCGCTGTCCTGGCTGGGATAGGGGAAACGACGTGACATGCAGGGAGGAACACCATGTTTGAGCTGACGTTGCTTCTCGTCCTCCTGCCCCTGTACGTGGCGTGTCTGTCGCTGGCATGGAAGCTGTCGCATCATCAGCGTGTTTTCAAGACCCTGATCTTTGGTTCATTGATGTTCCTGGGACTGATCAGTTATCTCTTCCTGGCGTTAGGCATCTTGTTGCAAGTGGGGTTCTCTACCTCTGGATTGTGAGGTGGGAAAAGGTGGCGGTGGCACCATGCCGACTATCGGCCGTTCTCACCCTTGTCCCCGCGTAAAGATAATAAAAGTTACATGCCAATCTTTGTCGTGGCCGGCTCGATAATAAGTTGTGCGTCCTGAAACGCATGAAGGCAGGAATATCGAGCGGTGACTTTTGTTTCCAGTGTTTACAAATAAAAACTGTTCTTTTCGTTAATCATTAGATGTCTCCGTTGTTTCTGCTAGGTTTTTTGTGGGTCTTCGTTATCTCGAAGCTCATGATGCGAGAAAGCTCGATCTCTTTTCTTGAAGTTTGGCGAAAAGTCCGAATGCAGAGATGTCCGTGCTCACCGGGGCACTGATAAGCATCGGTGACTTTGAGACGAGCATCTGGCAAAGACGTATTTTCTTCATTTCAAGTCGATCGCCTATGTCGCATACAACGGTGTGACATGGGTATCTCGTTTTAGGGCAAAGAGGCATAACCACTGTCCATGAACAGTAAGGAATAAGCACGTGATGCGACATTGCGAAACCGTACTGCACCATTTCCTGACGCATGCCGAGCATTTCCCGCACCGGGAAGCGGTGATCGATTCTGACGCCAGCCTCACCTACGGCGACCTGGATCGCCGCAGTAGCGCCGTGGCGTCGTTCTTGCGTGAGCAGGGGGTAGGCAAGGGAGATCTTGTTCCCTTGCTGTGTGATCGCTCACACCGCTACGTGGTGGCCATCCTCGGCGTCATGAAAAGCGGGGCGGGCTACATACCGGTGGACATTCGCTATCCTGCTCTACGGCAACGACGGATCCTGACGCAAAGCGGCGCACCTTTCGCGCTGGCGGCCTGCAGTGTCCGTCCGGTTGATGCGCCTTTCCCGGTGCATGCTATCGACGACATGCCAGATAGCGATGGCGGGCCCCACAGCCTGCCTTCTTCCCAGGACCTGGCCTATGTGATCTTCACATCGGGTACCACTGGCAACCCCAAGGGGGTCATGGTGGAGCACCATGCCTTCGAGCGAGTGGTCGCGTGTCATAACGACAATCTGGGCGTGACCTCAGAAAGCCGTTCCACGCTGATGGCCGGTACCGGGTTCGATGTGGCGCAACTGGAAATCGCGTCGATGCTGATGGCCGGAGGCACACTGATCCTGCCAGACGAGGAAACACGCCTGGATCCCGATCGGTTGTTGGCGTTCTTCGCGGACCAGCGTCTCACACATGCCTTCGTGCCCACGGCACTGGTGCCGGCGGTCACTGCCTGCTCCCAGCCGCCGGAACTGACATTGACCCACCTGTTCACGGCTGGGGAAAAGCTGCTCCCGCCGCCTACCAGGCACTTGCCGTACCAATTGGTGGATTGCTATGGGCCGGCGGAGGCCACCATTTTCGCCACCTGTCATCGTGTGCCCGGTGCCGAGACGGATGATCGGCCCTCCATCGGCCATCCCATGGCCGGCAGCGATATCTACTTGCTCGATGAGAGCCTGGCGCCGGTGCCAGAGGGGGAGGCGGGAGAAATCTTCATCGGCGGTGACAATCTGGCTCGAGGATATCTCTACAACGAGCCGCTGACACGTGAGAAGTTCATCATTCATCCGCAGTGGCGACAGCGCCTGTACCGAACGGGCGACATGGCCCGTCGACTTTCGGATGGACGCCTCCAATTTATGGGGCGCCTGGACGACCAGGTGAAGATCCGTGGTAACCGGGTGGAACTGGCCGAAGTGGAAGAGGCGTTGCATGCACAGGCCGGGGTGAGCGAGGCGGTCGTTCTGGCCTCCGAGACGGAGGGCGGTGGCGAGCGGCAGCTGCTGGCCTTCATCGTGCCCGATGGACAACAGGCACCGCCGGAGGCTGAACTGCGCCGCGGAATGCTGGAAACCCTGCCGGACTACATGGCACCTTCAGCGATCCTGCCACTCGATGCATTGCCGCTCAATGCCAATGGCAAGACGGACAAGCAGGCGTTGCTGCAAAGATACCGACAGCTGACAGGCAAGACTGACAACGACGTTCAGGAGCACCCGCCGGAAGCGACATATGCCAGTCAGACGGAACGCGATATCGCCGATGCCTGGGCAAGAGTGCTCGAGCACTCCCGTTTTGGCCGCACCGACCGCTTCTTTGATGTCGGTGGTCATTCATTGCTGGCGGCTCGGCTGATGCAGGATGTGCGTGAACGGTTGTCCGTTCAGGTCTGGATCCGCGACCTTTTCGAACACGATACCGTCGCGTCGCTGGCACGACTGCTGGACGAGCGGCGGCGCAATGACCAACCAGGGCCCTCGCTGGACCGGGAGAGGATCCATCCCTTGCGCGAAGATGCCAGCCTACCCGACGATCTGGTGTTCTCGACGTGGCAGGCGCCGGATTCACTGGTGCGGCCTCGTCACATTCTGCTCACTGGTGTCACCGGCTTCGTCGGCGCCCATCTGCTGGCCGACCTGCTGGCCACCACCGAGGCGCGCGTGCACTGCCCGGTACGTGCCCGTTCGGGAGTGGATCCATGGCGACGCCTGGACGAAACTCTGACGCGCTACGGCATCACGCTTTCAAAAGCGGACCGCGAACGCGTCGAGATGTATCGGGCTGATCTGTCGGAACCTTGGCTCGGGTTGACGGAGATGCATTACGACGAGCTCGCCGAGGCAGTGGACGTGATTTACCATTCCGCCAGCGCGGTCAATTTCATCCAGCCCTATTCGTACATGAAGCGTGACAATGTCCAGGGGCTGCTGGAATTGCTGCGCTTTGCCGCTGCCAGGCGCACGAAGCCTCTGATGCTGCTCTCCACCATCTCCGTATATAGCTGGGGCCACCTGCACACTGGCAAGCGTGTGATGTACGAGGATGATGACATCGACCAGAATCTGGACGCGGTCATCACCGACATCGGCTACGTACGCAGCAAATGGGTCATGGAAAAGATGGCCGACCAGGCAGCCCAGCGTGGCTTGCCGCTGATGACCTTCCGACTGGGCTACGCCACCTATCACAGTACTCGAGGCGTATGTGCGGATTACCAGTGGTGGGGGCGTCTGGTTCAGACCTGCGTGGCGCATCGCAGTATTCCCGATCTGGATGCACTGCGAGAGGGGTTGACCAGCGTCGACTACATGACGGCGGCGATTGCTCATATATCGCGAAACCCGGAAGGGCTGGGTCGCAAGTTCAATCTGACTCATGAGGATGACAACAACCCGACGCTCAAGGAGTTCTTCGCTCGTCTGGAGGAACTCTTCGGCTATCGTTTCCAGGTGTTGCCCTATTCTCGGTGGAAGGCGCAGTGGGAACAGAACCCCAAAGCACCGCTTTATCCCTTGCTGAGCCTGTTCACTGACACCATGTACGATGATCGGTCCACGGTAGAGTTGTATCAGAACACCTATCGCTGGGATTGTCGCAACACCAAGCACTACCTCAGGGGGAGCGGTATCGAGGAACCGGTATTCGCCCGCGAGGAACTGGAGCGTTACCTGTCGTACCTGGGGGTGCCGATACCTCTGGCCACGGCCCCTGTCGACTAGCCGGGGTCTCATCTCCGGCCGGTTTTACGCTCACGAGGCCCGCTGGCGCGTTGCGCTAGGCGGGCCTTTTCAACAGGCAGAGCGACAGGCACAGGCCGAAGCCCGTCCACTGTCGGATGGGCAGTATGGTGCCTCGAGCAAAGGGAGCGACAGAGTGACGAAAGCGCAGACCTTCGGGCACGACTTCCAGGGCATCGAAGTCGCAAAACGCCTGGCTGAGAGGATACTGGGCCTTGTAGGCCGCTTCCTTCATCGAGAAGATCCGCAAGGCGGCCAGGCCGGGCGGACTGTCGAGACAAGCAAGTTCCGCTGGACTGGCAATGTCGGGGTGAAGCGTGTCTTCAAGGGGGACCAAGCTTTCGACATCGACGCCGATGGCTTGGACACGATGTGACAAGGCCCCCACCGCGATGCAGGCATCTGCAGTATGCGAGAGGCTGCCGACCATCCCTGCAGGCCAGATCGGGGAACGATCCTCGCCCATCGGAATCGCCGTGGGAGGAAAGCCGAGCTTGGCTTGCACGGCGTGTGCGGCAAAGCGGCCTGCTGCGAATTCCCTTTGTCGTTGCGCGCTGACGCCCACGATGGCGGCTTGCTCGACGGGGAAAAGAGGCGAGTGTACGGCTTGCGTATCACGCGAGGCATAGACCGTCTGTTCAGGCCAGTGGGCCAGGTTTTCTGCTATCAGACAGTCGAGTGACGCTGTGCTCATGTGCGTTGCATCGTTCTGGGGGACGGCTTGTCCAGGGTGGAGGCAGTCAGCTTCAGATGTCGATCTTGCCTGGTAAAGGTGACGTTGTGGAATGCCTTGCGGCCATTTGGCGAGATTTGCTGCCGCGCTGTGAGCAGGGTGCGTCGATGGTGGTTGGCGAGGCCAGAACCGTCTCCCCCGACCGTAAACCGAGGCTGCTCGCCAGGACGGGCCGGCCGGGACAGCAACACCCAATATCCACGAGCAGCGACGATACCGCGCACTCCCCGCCCTACCTTCGCCACCAGTCCGACAGATCGATCGGAGTAGCGCTGGCGGGCGGACCACGTGCATGGCAGCGGTAGGCAATGCGTGCACCGCGGCGAGATAGCGGCACGATTCAACCGCAGTGAGGCAACGACATGAACAACGATATGTTCACGTATATCGATCAGCGAGGCGCCACTCGTTTGGCCAATCTGTGTCACCTCCAGTCCGCTGAGGCGGGGTGGTGGAACGACCCCGAAACAGGCAAGCCGCTCGACCTCACCCCCGAGCGCTTCGCGCAGAAACTATGCCTGATCCACTCCGAGGTCAGTGAGGCCATGGAAGGTCACCGAAAGGGGATCATGGACGACCTGCCGCATCGGGAAATGACCGAGGTGGAGCTCGCCGATGCCGTGATCCGTATCTATGACCGGGCCGGACGCGCCGGTTACGACATCGTCGGCGCCATGCTGGAGAAGCTCGAGTACAACGCCCGGCGGGCCGACCACAAGCTGGAGAATCGTACCGCCGAGGGCGGGAAAAAGTGCTGACCACCGGCCCGCAGGGCCAAGGAGCGAGAGATGGGCTTACACTGCATTAATAGTGGACAGCTACTGTGGTATCGCTACAACCTCCTGGGAAAAGCTATCCGATAGGTTTGCAGATGAATATCGGAATGATTGCCTACATGCTTGGATGCGTTATTAACTTTTATTTATTGCTCGGCACAAGGCCTCATCCTAACAACAGCAATGAAATAGGCGCCGCGCTTCTTCTCTGTCTGATATGGCCAATCGTCATTCCGCCTCTCGGAGCAGCATGATTGGTAGAGAAAGCCATAGAGCGTTTTCGATAGGCAGCCAACTGCACAATTGCTCTGCAACATCAGCGGGCCGCCGCCAAGCGCAGAGCCCAGCGGCAGGTGAAGGGGATGAGGCAAAGCTAGACCAACAGATCATCGTCATAAGTGGTTAGCAGCGGTGATTCCCCGTCTTGGCGCCTCTGGTCCAGTCTTTCTCTTGCCTATATCTAGCTCCCTGACATCGAACATCCGTACCATGGAGCCTGACACCGTGTATTGGCCGCATTCTGGGCAGTCGAGATGAACCCCTTCCTTTTCGGGAGTCAGCTCTTTAGCGCTCGCTTTGCATATCAGGCAATTCAGACAATCCATACCACCCTCCGCATCTAAGCCGGCTGAGTCTATCAACCTAGAGCAGCCCATCTGTTCCGGCCACCACCCGGTGGCCTTTTTCATGCCAGGGAGAAAACCTCATGGAGCGAATTCTCGATCCGTGCTGCGGGCCTCGGTCTATGTGGTTCGACCGTGAGAACCCCAACGCCATTTTCGGCGACATCCGCAGTGAGGCAATCACGGTGACTGATCGCAGCCACGGGCGGCAGGACGGCAAGCGAATCCTGCGCATCGAGCCTGACGAGCTCATCGACTTTCGCGAACTGCCATATGCCGACGACACATTCCGCCTAGTTGCCTTCGATCCGCCCCATTTGGAGCGTGCCGGTCCCAAGAGCTGGATGGCTGCGCGCTACGGAAAGCTGAGCGATGACTGTCGAGAGACGACATTCGGCGCGGATTTTGCGAGTGTTTCCGCGTCCTGGAGCCAGAGGGCGTCTTCGTATTCAAGTGGAACGAAGCGCAGGTAAAGCTGTGCGAGGTTCTGTCGCTGACGGAGATCCAGCCGCTGTTCGGGCGGGTCTCAGGTCGCGGAGGGCTTACTCACTGGCTGGTCTTCATGAAGCCGTGAACGGAGAAGCGTCATGACCCACACCAAACCACAAGAGCGCCTGCTCCAGTCGATGCAGCGAGGCCAGAAAGCCCATTTCGTGATTGGGTGGAGGCTTCTGGATGGCACGCCGGTGCATGCGCGGACCATCCAGTCGCTTGCATCCCGGGGCGAGGTCGAGCCGGCGGGCACCGATCTGCTCGGTGATCGCGTGACCTGCTACACAACTACGCCGGGCCGCCCCCGCCCACTAAGGCGGCCAATGCATAGAGGCCGCATGACAACGCCTATCAACTGCCGGTGCTGCTGTTCCTAGAGACCTACTTACTGGGATGGTCGCGCCTGTACAGATCCCATTCTTCAATCTGAGTGCCGTCCGGCAGTGCGCACATCCCATATTGCCCATCGGCATTTTGCTTGATCTCCAACGTTCCCCCTTGCTCCTCACAGTAAACTGAAGCTGGGTTAGCCATGCCTGCTTTGGGCGCCTCTTCGTGAGACGCGCAGGCAGCCAATGCAAAGGGCAGGAATAGTGAGAAGTATCTCAGTCGCATTGGGAGTGCCTTTCGCTATGGATTCTCAGCAAGTAGGCCAAATTCACTTAGAAAATTCAAGTACCTTGGTACACACATGATAGACAGATCTGCTCCAAAATAGGCCGGCTACTCTGGAAGAGGAGGGCCATGGCACCGGCCAGAAGCCCTGACATTTTCTTAGCAGAGTGTCGCATGACCGCATCGTTCGAGGCGCTCCTTGTCCCGGTCCAGCCACGCGTCATCACCATATGACAATTGGAGCATGTGAACAGGAGAATATCTTGGCAATGTGTAGGAACAATCTGAAAAGTTGGCTCCGTTTAAACGGAAGAATTCACAACTATATAAGTAAGAGGTATAAGATAGATTCTTTTTCTGTCGCCCCCCATGCGGCTGTGGGCTTGCTTATTGAGCACATGCCACATCTCCAGCCTCTTTCACCAAAAGATGAAGATAACGAAAGGACTGTGAGACGTACTTGAGACCAAACCGACGTAATGCACGAATACCAGTACGAGATTAGGAATCACCCATGCCCTTCATCTATATCGCCATCGGAATAGTACTGACGCTGGGAGTAGAGGCGCTGCTGTTCTATATCGGTGCCCGGAAAATGAATTCGAGAGGTGAAGAAGAGTGATGGGCTCTCTTGTCCTTCTAGGTAGGCTTGACGCTTTCCTCCGCCGCAAAGATCACAAAGCCGTGTTTGGCTACGCCGCCTAGTGTTACTCTGGGTGCACAGGGTCACATGAGCCTTGCGATACAAATCAGGCGCCTATGACGACAATAGCAGGCAGGGCGCCGCCCGAGGATCAAAGAAGGAAGAGGCCACATGGGCTATGGGCCCCGAGATCATGCACTGACCGGAGAAGCGGCGATATGGCAGACCTAGACATTATGATGGCAGATGAGCCGTTGGAAAAGGCTAAGCATCTACAAGTGGGCGAAGAACAGTTTTTTGTACTTGACCGTCATGGCCGACACATCAACTGCCGAGTCAAGGAACGGCTCCCGAATGGAGAGTACACAGTAGAGCTCCTCAGTGAGAGTATCGAAGGCCGCGAGAAGAGCCTTGACTATATCGGGAAGGAACAAAACATCAGTTGGGAACAGATCAGGTTTTGACAAGTGCAATCCAGCCCATGATGTGATGATCAAATCACGACACAGCCCGCCTCAGCGCGGGCTTTTCTATGTCCGCCCACCGAGGCGGTTTTCTTGTTTCTGGAGGTAGGGGCTATGAGCAACCTACTAACCCCAATGCAGGTTTCCCAGCTTCTCAGCGTCAGCCGATCGAAAGCGTACGCGCTTAAAGATGTGATCGGATACGTGGAGGTCGGGGGAAACGTCCGGTTTGAGCAAGAGGCTGTGCAGGCATATATTGAGCGATGCAAGCGCAGCCCCATGGAAGGGGAGCAAACACCATGGGAATCACGGTCAGGCGCCGCGCCGCCCGTAACCGGTGGGTTGTCACCGAGACGAGTGAGCGTGGCCGACATCAACGAACGTTTAAGACAGCAGAAGAAGCGGAAGAATACGCCACGAAACGCCGCGCAGAACCGAACGAAGTGGCTTTCATGGGCGTGATGGGATGCACCCAGCGGCGTAGCTTCATGGAGGGACTGCTGCGCTGGGTCGATGAGTACGATACCGAGAGCCTAGCCGGTAGCATCCGGCAGGTGGCAGCCTGGTTCAACGACAACGCCGAAGGCGTGTTGCTGGGCCGCGAGACGGTGGATGCGGCACGCCGGATGCAGAAGACGTTGCGCAAGCAGGGGCTCGACCAGAGCACGATCAACAATCGCACCCAGGTGGTCAAGCGAGTGCTGTCGCTGGCCTACCGGGAGTGGGATTGGCTGGACCAGCCCCTGGACGCGAAACTGCGCAAGCCAACGCCCAAGAACGAGCGGCACATCTACCTGACACAGGGTGATGTCAGGCGACTGATCGAGGCTGTGCCGGATGAGATATGCCAGAGGAGCGCAGAGTGATCGCCCTGGCGGCGTTGACGGGGCTCAGGCGGGGAGAGCTACGGAGCCTTGATCCACCGAACGTGCAGGGTGGTCGCATCATCCTGCGACCAGGGCAGACCAAGAGCGGAAAAGCTCGGGTGGTGCCGCTACCGCCGGATGGCATGGCGTTGGTGGAGGACTTGCCGTTCAGCACGACAGGGCACCAGCTTCGCAAGGCGTTCGAGGCGGCGAGAAAAGGAATCAGACGTGAGGAGTTACGATTTCATGACCTGCGCCACACATATGCATCGCTACTGGCAGAAGCAGGGGAGACGCTGACGACAGTGCGAGACATGTTGGGCACAGCTCGCTGATTGTGACCAGCCGCTACGCGCACATGTTTGATTCGAGATTGGATGAGGTCGCGGATAAGTTGCCGCGCATATGCGACCAAAGAAATTAGTGCCGAGGGACTAGATCGCGTAAAGCATTTATCTAATTGGTGCCCGGAGTCGGACTCGAACCGACACGGTGTTGCCACCGAGGGATTTTAAGTCCCTTGCGTCTACCAATTTCGCCATCCGGGCGGGGTTCGAGCGGGCACTTGGAGAAGGGGAAATGGAGGCTGGAGTCGGAATCGAACCGGCGTACACGGAGTTGCAGTCCGCTGCATAACCACTCTGCCATCCAGCCTCACGGAGTCATGCCATTCTCGAGGAATGGAGCGGGAAACGAGATTCGAACTCGCGACCCTCGCCTTGGCAAGGCGATGCTCTACCACTGAGCTATTCCCGCTCGACTCGAGGACGTATTATACGGATAAGTTGGTGACTGTCAAACGCTTTTCCGCCGCGCCATCACATCGAGCGGCTCAGGTGCGGCCAGGCGGCGCGCAGGTACTGGATCATCGACCAGAGTGTCAGCAGTGCGGAGACATACAGCGTGACGACGCCGAGGATGGCGATGGGGGTTCCCGGCGCGAAAGCGAGCAATAGCAGCAGGGCGACCATCTGGAGGGTGGTCTTGAGCTTGCCGATCCAGGAGACCGCCACGGTGCCGCGCTTGCCCATTTCGGCCATCCACTCTCGCAGTGCCGAGATGACGATCTCGCGACCGATGATCACCAGGGCCGGCAGAGTCAGCCAAATGGCGTCATAGCGCTCGATCAGCAACGCCAGGGCCACTGCGACCATCAGTTTGTCGGCGACCGGATCGAGAAAGGCGCCGAAGGGAGTCGACTGGTCCCAGCGTCGTGCGAGAAAACCGTCTAGCCAATCCGTCACCGAGGCCAGGGCAAAGAGAGTGGCCGCCAGTGGCATGCTCCACGAGAAGGGGAGATAGAAGAATACCACCAGCAGCGGGATGAAGATGATTCTGGCCAACGTCAGGAGATTGGGTATGTTCATCGGAGCTGCGGTCCTTGCCTTGAAGGGGGATGCCGGAAAACGCACCTATTCTATCCGGCTTGTCGGCTCTCATCCATGCAAGGCGCGATGAATCGACTCGGCAAGCGTCGCGCTGATGCCGGGGACGCGTGCGAGCTCCTCGCGGCTGGCCTGCTTGACACCCTGCAATCCACCGAAGAAGCGCAGCAGCTCGCGTCGTCGACGCGGGCCGACCCCGGGAATGTCCTGAAGTGTCGAGGTGCGTCGTGCCTTGTCGCGCCGGGTGCGGTGGCCGGTGATGGCAAAGCGGTGCGACTCATCGCGGATATGCTGCAACAGATGCAAGGCGGGCGATGAGGTATCGAGGTCCAGGGTGCGATCCGGCGTCTCGATGAACAAAGTCTCGAGTCCTGCCTTGCGGGTCGTGCCCTTGGCCACACCGATGAGCCTGATGCTTTCGATGCCGAGTTCGGCGAACACCTCTCGGGCCATGTTGAGTTGGCCCTTGCCGCCATCCACGATCAACAGGTCGGGCGCTTCGCCCTCGCCATCCTTGAGGCGCTTGAAACGGCGTGTCAGCGCCTGGCGCATAGCGGCGTAGTCGTCGCCGGCTTCGACGCCCTTGATGTTGAAGCGCCGGTAGTCGGACTTGCGAGGGCCATTGGCATCGAAGACCACGCAGGAGGCCACCGTGGCCTCGCCGTGACTGTGACTGATGTCGAAGCACTCGAGGCGAGCCGGTACCTGGTCGAGGGCCAGGGCGTCGCGCAGGGAAGCGAAGCGATGAGCCAACTGGGACTGGCTGGCCAACTGGCTGGACAGCTGTTGCTCGGCGTTGGTGCGCGCGAGCTCCTGCCACTGGGCGCGGTGCCCGCGCACCCGTGACGTAAGGCGCACTCGCTTGCCGGCACGGGCTTCCAGTGCCCGGGCGATCAGGTCGGTATCGGACAGCGCATGGCTGGTGATGACTTCGCCGGGAATCTCGCGCGCCTGGCCGAGATAGTACTGGCTGATGAAGTCGCCAAGCAGGGTGTCGGGTGCCAGGTCGAGGCCATTGCCGGGTGTATGATGGCGCGCTCCCAGCAGCCGTCCGGCACGTACCGAGAGCACCGAGATGCACAGGGCGCCGGGGCGACTGGCCAGGGCAAAGATATCGGCATCGCCGTTGCCGGTGTCGACGAACTGACGCTGTTGAAGCTGGCGCAGTTGCTGGATCTGGTCTCTCAAGCGCGCGGCTTCCTCGAAGTCGAGCGCCAGGCTGGCGGCTTCCATGTCCCGGGTCAGTTCCTCAGTGACAGCCTCGCTCTTGCCTTCCAGGCATTGCACGGCATGTTCCAGGTCTCGACGGTAATCCGCTTCGTCGATGTAGCCCACGCAAGGCGCGCTGCAACGACCGATTTGATACTGCAGGCATGGTCGGCTGCGATGAGCGAACACGCTATCTTCGCAATTGCGGATGCGAAAGATCTTCTGCATCAGCGAGAGGCTTTCGCGCACCGCACCGCTGCTGGGATAGGGACCGAGGTAGCGACCGTCGCCATGCCGGGTGCGGGCTCGCTTGTATTCCAGCGCCGGATACGGGTGGTGATCGGTCACGAAGACGAAAGGGTAGGACTTGTCGTCGCGTAGCAGGATGTTATAGGGCGGACGCTGCTCCTTGATCAGGGTCTGCTCGAGCAGCAGGGCCTCGGTCTCGCTGTTGGTGACGGTGACCTGGATGTCGGCGATGCGCGAGACCAGCGCCTGGGTCTTGGTGTTAAGCGCGCCACGGAAATAGCTGGCAAGGCGTGCCTTGAGGCGTCGGGCCTTGCCGACGTAGAGGGTATCGCCGTGCTCGTCGAGCATGCGATAGACCCCGGGGGACTCGGTGACGGTGTCGAGGAACTGGCGTGAATCGAAACTCATCGAGATGCCGATAGCGGATGAAACGGAACTCATCCTATCAGACTCGCCATCCGCCCGGTCATTCCGCTTCGCTGAAACCGTCCACCAATCCGTGACGCAGTCCCAGGTGAGTCAGTTCCACATCGGAGTGCACGTCGAGCTTCTCGAAGATCCGGTAGCGGTAGGTGTTGACGGTCTTGGGGCTCAGGAACATGCGATCGGCGATGTCGGCCACCTTCTGGCAGTTGACGATCATCATCGCGACCTGGAGCTCGCGCTGGGAAAGCTGATCGAAGGGGTTGTCAGTGGAATCGATGCGAAACAGGACCAGGCGCTGGGCAATGTCGGGGCTGATATAGCGCTTGCCGGCAAAGACGCTGTGGATTGCCTGAACCATCTCGTCATGCTGCGACCCCTTGCTGATGAAACCGTGGGCGCCGGCCTCGAGCAGCCGCTGGGCGAAGGCCTCCTCAATGAAGGCGGTCAGTACCAGGACTCTGACATCGCTGGTTAGTCGAGTGATCTTGCGGGTGGCCTCCAGACCGCCTATGCCAGGCATGCGGATATCCATCAGGATGATGTCCGGCTTGAGCTGACGGGCCTGGCTGATGGCCTGCTCGCCATCGGCTGCCTCACCGATCACGCTGATGTCCGGCTCGTCATTCAGCAGATGGGCGATGCTGGTCCTCACCAGGTGGTGGTCATCGGCGACGAGTACCCTGATCAAGAAGGAACTCCTACTACGAAGTGGACGGGATACGGGGCAGGGGCCGCACCGACGCGTGGTGCGGCCCCGGCTGAAAGGCCACCGTTGAATCACGTATACCTTGACATAACATGCAGTTAAGGGGAATTGGCGATGGTTCTCCGTTAACGTTTCTTATCATTCCCGTGATCGGTTGCCTGTCTTTTTTCGTTCCCGGGGTTGACGAGGCGCGCTGCGATGAATAATATACGCCTCGTTCTCGCGACGGCGAGCACATGTGGGGCCTTAGCTCAGCTGGGAGAGCGCAACACTGGCAGTGTTGAGGTCAGCGGTTCGATCCCGCTAGGCTCCACCAAAGAGTTTTGGTGAATCAGCCGCCTGATGCAATGCATCAGGCGGCTTTTTCGTGGGCGATCGATGAATGCCAGCGGGCCTCGGGATTCAGGCCGCTGCCCTCGGCACTATCCTATGCCGATCTTATCGAGCGAGGGCCTGTGGCTAGCGAAGGCGCGTTCATGCATCGTGCCTGCCTGCTGGCATCACCGGTCCCTCCGCCTGGACTGTCGGCGGTGTTCAATCGTTGGGGGGAATGGCCTGCCCGCCTAGCGTCCCTTCTCCGGGCTCGATGCCCAATGCCGAGGCCGTACCGGCGAGAACCGCCTGGGCGGCGCGGAAGGCGTCGGCGGGGCGCCGTGCACGAATGCTTTCCATGACCTGGCGATGTCGTTCGAGACTGGCTTCCGGGTCGGTGGCGCTGATGTTCGACATCTCGATCAACAGATGGATCGAGGGGCGCAGGATATGCGATAGCTGGGCCCAGACGATGTTGTGCGTCGCCTTGAAGATGGCCACGTGGAAGGCAACGTCATGCTCGCTGTGCAGGCGACGCTGCTCGGTGCAGGTGGCGTTGTGCAGGTGTTGCCCCATGCCCTCGAAAGCCTCCTCGATGGCGACGAGATCCCGGGCGGTGGCCCGGCGAGCTGCTGTCATGGCCACATAGGGTTCGACGTCGAGGCGAAAGGCGAGGATCTCTCTTTGGATCCTGGGGTTGGGCGCGGCATAGCGCGTCATCCAGTCGGTGACCTGGGCATCGAGGATGTTCCATGCCTCGTAGTCACGAACCTTCGAGCCATGGCCCGAGATGCGCTCGATGATGCCGACATCGACCAGCATTCGCAGGTCGCTGCGTACTGCCGAACGATTGAGGCCGAATTGCTGGGCCAGGTCGACTTCCTTGGGAACGAAATCGCCGGGGCGGTAGCGTCCGGCAAAGATGGCTTCGGCGAGATGCTCGGCAATGGAAGGACGTGAACGCGAAGGGCGGGAGGTTGCTGGCACTGACGGGCTCCGCAGAAATGGCGATGATCCTAGCTTATGGTCAACATGACCGCAATCCGGGCGGATGGCAGCCGCCCGGCCTCATGCCTCAAGATTGGGGGTCATGGCGCGGCACGGAGAGCCGCGCGTGCCCGAGCAGGCGCGGTTCTATCCGAGGCGTCATGCTCGCCGAGCCGCCCGACGTTGCTGGTCGGCCAGCCAGCGGCGGATGCCGTAGGTCCAGGGCGGCAAGCGGTCGCTTCGCTCCACGCGATTGACCAGGGCGCCAAGGCGGGGCGTCGCGATGGTTACGGTGTCTCCCGTGTGATGCGTGAACCCCTGGCCTGGGCCGTCCCGGTCCTGGATCGGCGAGAACATGGTGCCGAGGAACAGCATGAAGCCGTCCGGGTACTGGTGATGAGGGCCGACAGTCTGGCGGACCAGCTCCTCGGGTGAGCGACTGATCTCGCGCATGTCGCTCGAGTCCTCGAGTCGGAAACCGTCGTCTTCACCGTCGATACGCAGGTCGACCATGGCGGTACGCACATCGTCCATGGTGAAGTGTTCGTCGAACAGGCGAATGAAGGGGCCGATGGCGCAGGATGCATTGTTGTCCTTGGCCTTGCCCAGCAGCAGTGCGCTGCGTCCCTCGATATCACGCAGATTGACGTCATTGCCGAGGGTGGCGCCAACCGGCTTGCCTGTCGCATTCACGGCCAGCACGACCTCGGGTTCGGGGTTGTTCCAGCGGGAAGCCGGGTGCAGGCCGACCCAGGCACCGAACCCTACCGAGGAGAGAGGCTGCGCCTTGGTGAATACCTCGGCGTCCGCCCCGATGCCGACCTCCATGTACTGGGACCAGGCGCCGCGGGCCTTGAGCTCGTCGCGCAGGGCCATGGCGTCATCGGACCCCGGCGTGATCTTCGATAAGTCGCCACCGATCAGCCGCTGTAGCTCGTCGCGCAGCTCGGTAGCCCGTTTCGGGTCGCCCCCGGCCTGTTCCTCGATGACGCGCTCGAGCAGGCTGACGGCGAAGGTGACGCCGCAGGCCTTGATGGCCTGAATGTCGCAAGGTGCCAGCAGGTGGGGAGCGACCTGGGGCGAGTGCGTGGAATTGTCGAGCAGGGTCGCGACATCGCACAGCACGGGACCCGTGGCGGAGGCCACGATCTGTGGCGCATCGTCACGGTCGAGCAGGTCGGCCATGACCCCGATCGTGTCGGAGATGTCGATGACCTGACCGTCGCGCACGACCACCAGCGCGGGGCCTTCCGGCGCATCGCACCAGACCCGGCCGACCAGCAGGGCCCGGTGGTGATCTTCGGGGAGTCGATTGTCGTGGGGCATGGGAGCTTTGTCCTTTTCGTGAACGGCGCGAAACGCGCCGGCGACGCCGAGGCCTCGCCGACACGTTCACCGCACCGAAGTCTTGCCGTGTAGTCAGGCTTCTCGCTGACCGTCGATCAGCCGGCTGACGCCGTCAGGATTGCCGTCACGCAGGGTTTCGGGCAACAGCGCCTGGGGCAGGTTCTGATAGCACACCGGACGCAGGAAGCGATGGATCGCCGCGCTGCCCACTGAGGTGGTGCGCGAGTCGGTCGTGGCCGGATAAGGGCCGCCGTGCACCATGGCATGACAGACCTCGACGCCGGTGGGCCAGCCGTTGACCATCACGCGGCCGGCGCGACGCTCCAGCGTCGGCAGCAGTTCGCGGGCAAAGGCGAGGTCGGCGTCGTCCATCTGCAGGGTGGCAGTCAGCTGGCCCTCGAGGTGTTCGGCGACCCGCTTGACCTCATCCTGGTCGGAACAGGTCACGACCAGGGAGGTGGCACCGAAGATTTCCTGTTGCAGGGCCTCGTCGGCGAGAAAGTCGTCGGCCTTGGCCACGAACAAGCCTGTCCGGCACTGGTTGGGAGCCTCGCTGCCTTGACCGCGCGCCACTTCGCGCGCCTTGTCGCTGGACGCCAGACTCGCCACGCCGCGCTCATAGGCCTCCTGAATGCCCGGTGTCAGCATGGTCTGGGTGCCGCTGGCCTCGACGGCCTCGGCGGCGGTGGCCAGGAAGCGATCGAGCGCTTCGCCTTGGATGCCGATCACCAGCCCCGGGTTGGTGCAGAACTGGCCGGCGCCCATGTTGAGCGAGCCGACGAAGCCTTCGGCCAGTTCCTGGCCCCGGGCCTGGAGAGCCTCGGGCAGCAGGAAGACCGGGTTGATGCTGCTCATCTCGGCATAGACCGGGATCGGCTCCGGGCGGTTCTGCGCCAGGCGCGCCAGGGCGGTACCGCCGCCACGAGAGCCGGTGAAGCCGACGGCCTTGATGTTCGGATCCGTCACCAGGGCCTGGCCGATCTCGTTGCCGGCACCCTGCAGCAGGGAGAAGACGCCTTCAGGGAGCTGGCATTCGGCCACCGCCGACTGGATGGCGCGCCCCACCAGTTCCGAGGTGCCGGGGTGGGCGGGATGCCCTTTGACCACGACGGGGCAACCGGCGGCCAGGGCCGAGGCGGTATCGCCGCCGGCGACCGAGAAAGCCAGCGGGAAGTTGCTGGCACCGAACACCGCCACCGGTCCCAGGGCCACGTGACGCTGACGCAGGTCAACCCGCGGCATGGGCTGGCGCTCGGGCAGTGCCGGGTCGATGCGCACGTCGAGCCATTCGCCGGCACGCACCACCTTGGCGAACAGACGAAGCTGGCCGCAGGTACGGCCCCGTTCTCCCTCGAGGCGTGCGCGCGGCAGGCCGGATTCGGCCATGGCGCGTTCGATCAGCGCATCGCCGATGCCTTCGATCTTGTCGGCGATCATCTCGAGAAAGCGGGCGCGTGCCTCGAGTCCCGTTTCGCGGTAGCGGTCGAAAGCCGCCCAGGCGAGTTCAGTGGCACGAGAAACTTCCGCCTGGCCACCGGTGTGAAAGGCGGGCTGGAGCGTCTCACCGGTGGACGGGTCGATGGCATGGAAGGCCTCGCCCGAGGCCAGAACGGTTTCACGTCCGATGAGTTGCGTGCCTTCTAGTGTCATGGTCACTCCTTTCTTGGGTAGAGATTGGGAACGGCACCGGTCTGTGGCGTTTCTAGAGCGGCGAGACCGTCGCGCCGTCGTCAGCCGTCTCCCGGGTCAATGGATTGCGCAGAGGGCGCCCGAATGCCGGGATCTCGATCTCGAAACGGTCGCCCTCGCGTGGCTGGATACCGTCGGCGAAGCTGAGGGTCGCCGTTCCGAAGAAGTGCACATGCACGTCGCCGGGACGACGAAAGCCCGGATACTTGAAGTGGTGATGCTCCAGGTTGGCGAGGCTGTGGGCCATGTTGTCCTCGCCGGTCAGGAAGGGCTTCTGCCACAGGGTCTCGCCATCGCGGGTGATGCGACTGACGCCCTCGAGATGGCCGGGCAGCGTGCCGATGAACAGTTCCGGTCCGAAACTGCAGGCGCGCAGCTTGGAGTGGGCCAGCCACAGGTAATTGAAACGCTCGGTGACATGGTCGGAAAATTCGTTGCCCACGGCGAAGCCGAGCCGCCGGGGGCGGCCTTGGTCGTCGATGAGGTACAGGCCGGCCAGTTCCGGCTCCTCGCCGCCGTCCTGGGCGAAGGCCGGCGAGGGCAGGGGCGCTTCGGGCGCTACCACGCAGTCGCCGTCGCCCTTGTAGAACCATTCGGGTTGGGCGCCCACTTCGCCGGTGGCGGGTTTGCCGTTTTCCACGCCGAGCTTGAACATGCGCATGGAGTCGGTCAGGTCCTCCTCGTCGGCCTGGGCCTTGGCATGCATCGCCGAGCGCGTATCGGCACTGCCCAGATGGGTCAGTCCGGTACCGGTGACCAGGCAATGCGCCGGGTCCGGATGCGTGAGCGGCGGCATCAGGCGGCCTGCCTCGATGAGTTCGGCATAGTCCAGGCGGGTATCGGTCAATCGTGCCTCGACGACGTCGACGAATGACCGGCCCGATGCCATGGCATCGCAGGCGAGATGATAGGTATCGGCGTCGGCGAGCCGTACCGTCGTTTCGTCCTCCACCAGAGCGGCGTGCAGACGGTCTTCGTGCAGGCATTGGATCAGGCGCATGGGGTCGTCCTCCTCGGCGTGTCGCCGCTGCTGCATGCGGGACAGGATGGCATGTTCAATAAATAAATCCAAATGTTGTACATAGTCATGACGTTGCCTTCTCGTCGTCGTTCGGCGAGACGTCATCCAGCGATGGCCGGCCGAAGCGAGGGAAGCCATCCGGGTCCCAGGCAATGGGCTTGACGTAGGTATGGCGATTGGGATCCCAGAGGGGATCGCCGACGATCTCGGTGTAGGTTCGGGCGTGATACACGAGCACGTCGGTAGTGCCATCCTCGGCCACGGTGAAGCTGTTGTGGCCGGGGCCGAATACCGAGCGCTGCGGGTCGCTCGTGAACACGGGCGTATCCGACTTCGTCCAGCTGGCGGGATTCAGCAGGTCGGCCGTCTGGTCGGCCCACAGCAATCCCATGCAGTAGTTCTCGTCGGTGGCGCTGGCCGAGTAGGTGAGCAGAACGCGGCCGTGGCGAATCAGCACGGCCGGGCCTTCGTTGACCATGAAACCACGCGTTTCCCAATCGAATTCGGGAATGGAAAGCCGCACTGGCGGAGTGTCGAGGGTCTCCGGCGTGGCCATCCGGGCAATGTAGAGGTTGGTGTTGCCCGGGATGCTGGCTTCCTTCTGCGCCCAGACATAGTAGAGTTCGCCGTCATGCTGGAAAGCGGTGCCATCGAGACAGAAGCTGTCGATACCAGTATCGATCTGCCGAGGATGACTCCACTCGCCCAGCATGGGATCGCGGGCGCTGGTGGCGATGCAGTACATGCGGTGCTGGAAGAGACCGTCCCGAATCTCGCGGCTGGGAGCGGCGGCGAAATAGACGATCCAGCGACCCTGATGGTAGTGAAGTTCCGGGGCCCAGATCAGTTCGCTCAACGGGCCGTGGTCTTCCTTTTCCCAGATGGTGACCGGCTCGGCCTCGGCGAGGCCGGCGATGGTGGTGGCGTGACGCAGCTCCAGCCGGTCGTAGGCAGGTACCGAGGCGATGAAGTAGTAGCCGTTATCGTGACGGTGGATGAAAGGGTCCGCCCGTTGTTCGATCAGGGGGGCAAGTGGCTTGTCCATTCCGTTCTCCTGTTGACCTGCTGGCGTCATGATGTCCGGGTATCAATGGCCGATGGGGGCGTGTCACCTAACTCACCGTCTCGCATGGCGTCGTAGTAGCGGTTGGTGATGCGATACTTGAACATGAGACTGCCCATCAGGGTGTGGAATATCCCGGGAATGACCGAGAGCATCAATGCGATGCCGGTCAAGGTGAAGGTACTCTGCTCGACGTTGGCTTCGTAGTTGAAGTAGGTCAGCAGATGACCGACGAGGAAGCCTGCCGCGCCCATGCCAGCCTTCTGGCAGAAGGAAATGCCGCCGAAGGCAAGTCCCGAGACGCGTTTTCCGGTCTTGGCCTCGCCATAGTCGACGGATTCGGCGATCGCCGACCAGAAAACGGGCGCATGCAAGTCGACGATGAAGGAGATCAGGAAGTACAGCACGAAGGCGAGCGTGATATCTCCCGGACCGACGGCGACGAACATCAGCACGCTCAAGGCGCCGACCGCCAGCTGACTCCAGCGGAACAGCTGGATCTTGCAATAGCGCTTGGTCAGCCACGTCGAGGCGACCATGGCGAGAATCGCCGCGCTGACGCCTGTGGTGAGAAAGGCCGATAGCAGGGTGGCATCGGCCCCCAGGTAATACTTGGCATAGTAGGCAGCCACCGAGCTGCGCATGACATAGCCCAGGGTGCCGGTGAAGCAGACGGCGCAGAGCACCAGCCATTGATCGTTCTTCTTCAGGATGCTCAGCTGGGAACGGAGTGGCTTGTCCTCGATGGTGTGCTGCACTCGCTCGGTGGTCGTGGCGTAGCAGAACAAAAAGAGTAGGGTGGCCAGCCCGCCCATCAGCCCCATGGCGAACTGATAGCCGAACTGAAGACTCTCGCTGCCCACGTATTCGGCCAGCTTGGGCACGATGATGGTCACGAGAAAGGCCGCAATCTTGGCGAAGAAGAGCCGATAGCCGTTGGCGGAGAGCCGATCCTGGGGATCGGGCGTCAGCACACCGATCAACGAGATGTAGGGAATCGTCACGGCCGTGAACATCAGGGTGACGAACAGGTAGGTGGAATAGGCCCATACCAGTTTGGCGTTATAGCTCCAGTCCGGCGTGGTGAACAGCAGCAACACGGAAATGCCGAAGGGCACCGAAAAGATCAGGAAATAGGGGCGGTATCGTCCGCGCCGGCTGTTGAACTTGTCGGTGACGATGCCCATCAGGGGATCGGTAATGGCATCCACGAGGCGAGCCACGAGAAAGAGAATTCCCATGTGGCTTGGCTTCAAGCCGAAGACATCCGTGTAGAAGAATGAAATGATCAGAAACATCGAGGAAATCACGATGTTGATCGCCATGTCCCCGCTGCCGAACCCGACTTTTTCCAGATAGGTCAGGCGCCGTGTTGTCATTGTTTGCCTCCTTGGCCTTGTCGATTGATAGGAGACGCGCGAGAGGGCTCAACGCCGTTTGCTCCCCTCATCGCCCGTCTTGTCGTCAAACCAGCCACATGGCCAGGT
>NZ_BDEP01000022.1 GCF_001662305.1 Halomonas caseinilytica | reverse complement strand
ACAGTCGGAAGTCATAAGAGTGAAGAAGAAAGAACCTCTTCTATGTCTCAAGACTTGCGACTGGTCTCGTCACATGGACTGTTGGGTGGTGGAGCCTACCGGGATCGAACCGGTGACCTCCTGCGTGCAAGGCAGGCGCTCTCCCAGCTGAGCTAAGGCCCCTCTGATGCCCGTCACACGTGACACGGAGAATTTTATTCAGGTCAAGGCGCTTTGGCGCGACGTGTAGTGAACTACACGAGCGTCGACGCAACGCAGAACTGGATAAAATTGGTGGGTCTGGGCAGACTTGAACTGCCGACCTCACCCTTATCAGGGGTGCGCTCTAACCAACTGAGCTACAGACCCAAACCTATCCTCTCACTGATAAAACACGGCCGGCTTGCCGACCTCACCCTCCTTTCCACAAAGGTCAGGGGGTGCGCTCTCACCAACTGAGCGAATACCCTAGGGTCACGCTGGGTCTCTACCCAAACAGTCTTTGCTCTGGCCGATCAGGTAATTCATTGTGAGCACTTGCCGAGTGTCGGCGACGTCGTCGATTAAGGAGGTGATCCAGCCGCAGGTTCCCCTACGGCTACCTTGTTACGACTTCACCCCAGTCATGAACCACACCGTGGTGATCGCCCTCCGAAGTTAGGCTAACCACTTCTGGTGCAGTCCACTCCCATGGTGTGACGGGCGGTGTGTACAAGGCCCGGGAACGTATTCACCGTGCCATTCTGATGCACGATTACTAGCGATTCCGACTTCACGGAGTCGAGTTGCAGACTCCGATCCGGACTGAGACCGGCTTTATGGGATTAGCTCCACGTCGCCGCTTTGCAACCCATTGTACCGGCCATTGTAGCACGTGTGTAGCCCTACCCGTAAGGGCCATGATGACTTGACGTCGTCCCCACCTTCCTCCGGTTTGTCACCGGCAGTCTCCCTAGAGTTCCCGACCGAATCGCTGGCAAATAGGGACAAGGGTTGCGCTCGTTACGGGACTTAACCCAACATTTCACAACACGAGCTGACGACAGCCATGCAGCACCTGTCTGTGCGTTCCCGAAGGCACCAATCCATCTCTGGAAAGTTCGCACGATGTCAAGGGTAGGTAAGGTTCTTCGCGTTGCATCGAATTAAACCACATGCTCCACCGCTTGTGCGGGCCCCCGTCAATTCATTTGAGTTTTAACCTTGCGGCCGTACTCCCCAGGCGGTCGACTTAGTGCGTTAACTGCGCCACAAAGGTCTCGAGGACCCCAACGGCTAGTCGACATCGTTTACGGCGTGGACTACCAGGGTATCTAATCCTGTTTGCTACCCACGCTTTCGTACCTCAGCGTCAGTGTCAGTCCAGAAGGCCGCCTTCGCCACTGGTATTCCTCCCGATCTCTACGCATTTCACCGCTACACCGGGAATTCTACCTTCCTCTCCTGCACTCTAGCCTGACAGTTCCGGATGCCGTTCCCAGGTTGAGCCCGGGGCTTTCACAACCGGCTTATCAAGCCGCCTACGCACGCTTTACGCCCAGTAATTCCGATTAACGCTCGCACCCTCCGTATTACCGCGGCTGCTGGCACGGAGTTAGCCGGTGCTTCTTCTGTGAGTGATGTCTTTCTTGCCGGGTATTAACCGACAAGCCTTCTTCCTCACTGAAAGTGCTTTACAACCCGAGGGCCTTCTTCACACACGCGGCATGGCTGGATCAGGGTTGCCCCCATTGTCCAATATTCCCCACTGCTGCCTCCCGTAGGAGTTCGGGCCGTGTCTCAGTCCCGATGTGGCTGATCATCCTCTCAGACCAGCTACGGATCGTCGCCTTGGTGAGCCGTTACCTCACCAACCAGCTAATCCGACATAAGCTCATCCGATAGCGCAAGGTCCGAAGAGCCCCTGCTTTCTCCCGTAGGACGTATGCGGTATTAGCCTGAGTTTCCTCAGGTTATCCCCCACTACCGGGCAGATTCCTATGCATTACTCACCCGTCCGCCGCTCGACGCCTCCTAGCAAGCTAGGATCGTTTCCGCTCGACTTGCATGTGTTAGGCCTGCCGCCAGCGTTCAATCTGAGCCATGATCAAACTCTTCAGTTGAAAAGCTGATAGTGCATTGAGTGCACCAAACTTGGCTCAAGGTTCAAACGTTCTCAAAAAGACCCGAAGGCCTTTGACGAGTCGCTTGCCTTGATTTTCGGTGACTGGTCACCGACATCCCGACAAGCGCCCACATGAATTACCTGATCGATTGTTAAAGAGCATCTCACGTTGCCGAGCCCGTGGCGCGGCGCCTCGTGAGGAAGGCGTATTCTACCGATTCGATGCCTGGCGTCAAGCTCGATCTTCTCCGAGAGCGACGCACCTCATGGAGGCGACTTCGAATCGAGCCCTC
>NZ_BDEP01000021.1 GCF_001662305.1 Halomonas caseinilytica | reverse complement strand
GGTGGCCGGATTGACGGTGGCGAAGGTCTCGCCGCCGATGGCCGCGACGAAGGCATCGTCGATATAGGCACGGGTCTCGAGACCCTGCTCGACCAGCGTGGCGGCCAGCGCCCGCCAGTCGGCATGGGTTTCGGGGGACTCGGTGGCGAGAATCGAGGATTGAGCGGTCATGCGGTTGGCTCCTCTTGCATGTGCGGGGCGTGCGTCAGTCGGCGAGCCGTCTCGTCCAGGGCCCGTCGGGCCAGTTCCACCAGTTCGTCGATTTCCTCGCGACGAATCACCAAGGGTGGCGCAATGATCATGGTATCGCCCACGGAACGCATCACCAGACCACTGGCGAAGCACAGGTCACGACACAGGTTGCCGGCGCCCAGCGACTTGTCGAAGCGCTGCCCGGTCGTCTTGTCGGCAACCAGCTCCAGGGCGGCCATCAGTCCCAGGGAACGCGCCTCGCCGACGATCGGATGATCGGCCAGGCTGGCCCAGCGTTCGGCCAGATAGGAGCCAAGATCCTCGCGCACCCGATCCACCACGCCCTCGGCTTCGAGCAGTTCCAGGTTCTTGAGCGCCACGGCGGCACAGGTCGGATGCCCTGAATAGGTAAAACCATGGAAGAACTCGCCGCCTTCTTCGACCAGCGTCTCGGCGACACGATCCCCGACCAGCACGCCACCGATCGGCAGATAGCCGGATGAAAGCCCCTTGGCGACCGGCATCAGATCGGGCTCGAGACCGTAGTGCTGGCTGCCAAACCACTCGCCAAGTCGCCCGAAACCGCAGATCACCTCGTCGACGACCAGCAGGATGTCGTATTTCGCCAGCACTTTCTTGACGGCCGGCCAGTAGCTCTCCGGCGGCATGATGGCGCCCCCGGCCCCCTGAACGGGCTCGGCGATGAAGGCCGCCACCCGGTCTTCGCCAAGCTCGAGAATCTTGGCTTCCAACGCGGCGGCGCACTCCCGGCCGAACGCTTCCGGCGACATGCCCTGCCCTTCACCAAACCAGTAGGGCTGACGGATATGGGCAATACCGGGAACGCAGGGGCCGCCCTGAGCATGCATCGGCGCCATGCCGCCCAGACTCATGCCAGCCAGGGTGGAACCGTGATAGCCATTCTCGCGACCGATGATCCACTGCTTGTCGGGCCGACCTTTCAAGGCCCAGTAACGGCGCACCATGCGCAGCACGGTATCGTTGGCCTCGGAGCCGGAACCGGTGAAGAACACCTGGTTGATGTGCGACGGCGCCAATTTGCACAGCTTCTCGGCCAAGCGCACCGCAGGGGGGTGCGTGGTCTTGAAGAAGGTGTTGTAGTACGGCAGTTGCTCGAGCTGCGCCGTTGCCGCTTCAACCAGCTCGCGGCGTCCGTAACCGAGATTCACGCACCACAGCCCCGCCATGCCGTCGAGAATGCGGTTGCCCTCGCTGTCACGGAGGTAGACGCCCTCGGCATGGGTCACGACACGACTGCCTTCTTCGCCCAGTGCCTTGAAATCGGTGAAGGGATGCAGGTGATGGGTGCGATCCAGGGCCTGATAGTCTTGGGTTTGCATGATGTTGTTCTCCATTCACAAGGGGCTCGCAAAGCACTCAGGCCGTCACCGCCGCTACCTGTCTGTGGTACGCCTCACAGGCCCCGGCGAAGCCGCGGAAGATGGCGTCGTAGAGCGGGTGTTCCCGAGGCTGCCACTCGGGATGCCACTGCACCGCCAGGGTGAACCCCTCGGCCTGGGTCACCGACACCGCCTCGACCAGCCCATCGGGGGCCACGGCCTCGGTCGTGAGGCCATCGGCGAGCCTGTCGATCCCTTGCTGGTGCAGCGAATTGACGCGTGACCGCCCTTCTTCGAACAGCCGCGACAGGACACCACCCGGCCGGATTTCCAGATCATGCACGGGCGCATAGCGTGTCGCCTTGTCGCCTTCGGGCTCCCGGTGGTCGAGCTTGCCGGGCTGGTTTTGCACCGCCTGATACAGGCTGCCGCCGAGCGCCACGTTGATCTCCTGGAACCCGCGGCAGATACCCAGCAGGGGCAACCTGCGCGCCAGCGCCACCGATACCAGCGCCAGGGCAAGCGCGTCGCGGTCGAGATCCGCTCGGGTATTCTCCGGCGCCCGCTCGGCCCCGTAGCGCTGTGGTTCGACATTGGTATGACTACCAGTCAACACCAGGCCGTCGAGCCGCTCGGTCAGGGCCTCGACCTCCGCCGGCGCGATGTCTTCCCAGACCGGCAGCATCACCGGCGCGAGCCCATAGTCACGCAGGGCGCTCAGATACTTGTCGGTGACCATGTGTGACGGATGGCCCTCCACCTCACGGCGGCAGGCGATGACACCCACCAGGGGTCGAGTCGGCATGGCAGCCTCCTTGATCGAATCGAGATCACGCTTGTTATGTTTTAATCAACATACACAGGTTGAATAATCTTGCCAACTCTCGTCAGAACGAACACCCAACCTCTTAACACAACCAATTGATATTAATCATAAATGCAGAAAAAACGGAGAAGCTATTGCCAGGCATCCGCGAGATGTCGTAAAAAATTTGACAACACGAAGAGTTGATTCAAAGATGACAGCATCATCAACAATCCGATTCCAACAGGTGCCACATGTCACCCAATCCCGTCGATGAGGCCCGAGCCTTTCTCGAGCGCCACCCCGACATCGTCAGCATCGATCTGCTGATCAGCGACCTCAACGGCGTACTGCGCGGCAAGCGCATTCCCCGGGACAACCTCGAGAAGGTCTATCGCGACGGCGTCAACCTGCCTGCCTCGGTGTTCGCCCTGGACATTCACGGCAATACCGTGGAGGAAACCGGTCTGGGGCTCGACAGCGGCGATGGGGACCGAGTCTGCCATCCGGTGCCGGGCACCCTGATGCCGAGTCCCTGGCTGCGCGACGGCCGGCAGGCCCAGTTGCTGATGACCATGACCGAGCCCGACGGCGCGCCCTTCTTCGCGGATCCCCGCCAGGTGCTCGCCCGCGTGCTGGAGCGCTTCCGGCGTGTCGGGCTGACGCCGGTCGTGGCGGTGGAGCTGGAGTTCTACCTCGTCGATCGCCAGCGCAACGCGCTGGGCATGATCCAGCCGCCGCTGTCACCGAGCAGCGGAGAGCGCGCCACCCAGAGCCAGCTCTACTCGATCAACGAACTCGACGAATACGCGGACTTCCTCGAAGCGATCCACAGCGCCGCCGAACGCCAGGAGCTGCCGCTGGACACGGCCCTGAAGGAGTGTGCGCCGGGACAGTTCGAGATCAACCTGCTCCACTGCGACAACGCCCTGACGGCCTGCGACAGCGCCGTTCTGCTCAAGCGCCTGATCAAGGGCGTGGCCCTCCAGCATGGTTTCGATGCCACCTTCATGGCCAAGCCCTACGGTAACGAAGCCGGCAGCGGCACCCATGTACACATCAGCCTGCTCGACGACAACGGTCGCAACGTCTTTTCCGCCGAGGACGAGGCACCCCTGGGCACTCCCGAGCTACAGCGCGCGGTGGCCGGCCTGCTCGAGACCATGCCGGCCTCGATGGGGCTGCTCGCTCCCAACCTGAATTCCTTCAAGCGTTTCCAGCCCGGCCTCTACGTGCCCATGGCGCCGACCTGGGGCTACGACAATCGCTCGGTGGCAGTGCGCATCCCTTCCGGCGACAACCGGGCGAGGCGCATCGAACATCGTGTTGCCGGGGCTGACGTCAATCCGTACCTGTTGGTGGCTACCCTGCTCGCCGCCATTGATCACGGCCTTCACCATCACCTGACGCCGCCACCGGCGATCACCGGCAATGCCTATGACCAGGTCGCCCCTACCCTGACCAACAGCTGGCGCCAGGCGCTGGATCTGCTGGAGCGCGATACCACCCTCGCCGAGGCGCTGGGTCCCGACTTCTTGCGGGTCTTCATCGCCAATCGACGCGTCGAGCGGGACCAGACCATGCAGTCCATCAGCAAGCTGGAATACGACTGGTACTTGCGCCACGTCTGATCTTCCCACCCCGGCACTACACCACCTTCCCGGCTGCCCCAGCGGCCGGGCCAGGGCCCGTATGCCCGGATATCCCATTCCATTCATCCACAACAAAGGGACAGGCAAGATGACAACGACAACCTGCATCGTCTCGACAACGGTCAAGCGGCCTGCCTTCCGTACCGAAGGAGGTCGAGCATGAGCCAGTCACCCCATCCTTTCGCTCCCAGCCTGCCGATGCAGCGCGGTACAGGCCGTACCCTGCTGCTGGTCATCGGCATACTGGCCACCGTGACGACCCTGGCCCTGACGCACCGCGGCGTCAGCGACTATGGCTGGGTCAGCCTGGTGCCTTCGTTGATCGTGCTGATCGTGGCCATCACCACCCATCGCACCCTTGAGGCCCTGGCGATCGGTGCCATCTGCGGCCTGATCCTGCTGCAGCCCGATGATTTCATCGGCGAGCTGGCCGATATCTCGCTGTCGGTGATGATGAACGAGACCATCGCCTGGCTGATTCTGGTCTGCGGCCTGATGGGCGGCTTCATCGCCATGCTGGAAATATCCGGCTGCACCCTGAGCTTCAGCCATTGCCTGACACGGCTGGTCAAGACCCGTCGGCAGTCGATGCTCAGCACCGCCGCACTGGGTGTGCTGATCTTCATCGACGACTATCTCAACGCTCTGGCCACCTCGGCGGCCATGAAGCGCCTGACCGACCGTTTCGGCGTCTCCCGCGAGAAGCTGGCCTATATCGTCGACTCCACGGCAGCACCGATCTGCATCCTGGTGCCCCTGTCGACCTGGGCGGTGTACTTCGCCGAATTGCTGGAAACCAACGCCGCCACTGACGGTCCCGGCATGTGGCTGTACATCCAGTCGATTCCCTTCATGCTCTATGGCTGGGTGGCCATGGGATTGGTGGTGCTGGTGGCGCTCGGCCTGCTGCCCGACCTGGGACCGATGAAGGCCGCCGAAGCGCGCGCCAAACGCGGGCAACCGATCCCCGACGGCGCTCCGGACAAGCCACTCTCCGACGACGCGGCCCCGAGCGGACGTCCGTGGGTCGGCGTGTTCAACTTCCTCGCCCCCATGGCGGTGCTGATCGGTGCCAGCGCCTATTTCGAGATCGACCTGCTCAAGGGCGTGATCGTCGCCACCCTGTTCACCCTGGTGCTCTATCTCATCCAGCGGCTGGCGACCTTCAATACATTGATGGACGCCATCATGGACGGCTTCCGCACCATGATGTTGCCGTTGGCCATCGTTGCCGTGGGATTCGTGCTGCGCGAGATCAACGACCAGTTGGGCATGACCCCGTTCATGATCGACGCCTTGTCGCCCTATCTGACCAAGGCACTGCTGCCGGCCCTGGTATTCCTGTCCATGGCGGTCGTGGTCTTCGCCACCGGCTCGTCCTGGGGCGTGTTCGTGATCTCGATTCCCATCGTGGTGCCCATGGCCCAGCACCTGGATGCCTCGATGCCCCTGGTGGTCGGCGCCCTGCTCTCGGCCTCGAGCTTCGGCAGCCATGCCTGCTTCTTCTCCGATTCCTCGGTGCTCTCCGCCCAGGGCAGCGGCTGCCTGCCCATGCAGCATGGCCTGACGCAGTTTCCCTACGCCCTGCTCGGCGCCCTGGTGACTGCCGCCGGCTTCCTGGCACTCGGCTTCGCCCTGAGCTGACCTCCTTCGACCACGCCCGGGCCGGGCGTGGTCGACCTCATCCCGCCATCAGCGCCTCGATCCCCTCGACCTCGCCACACCGGTTCAGCGAATAGCCCGGCAACGCCAGAACGGCCTCCTGGAAGGCCTGGCCGGCCAGCACCTCCCGAAAGCTTTCCAGCCTTGGCTCGGCAAGGCTGCGATGATGGCACAGCAGCAGATAATCCTCGCTGGCCAGCGGCACGAAATCGAGCCCGAAACGCCGTGCCGCCGTCTCCACCCCGAATCCCACGTCGGCCATGCCGGCCGCGATGTAGGCGGCCACCGCCGAGTGGGTGTATTCCTCCAGCTCATAGCCACGAATGCGACGGGCCGATAGGCCCTCGGCCCGCAGCAACCCGTCAAGCAAGGCGCGCGTACCAGATGCGGACTGACGATTGATGAAACGTGCCTCGCCGCGTGTTAGATCGGCCAGGCCATGGATATCGCAAGGATTTTCCGGCGTGACCATCAACCCCTGGCGGCGGGTGATGAAGCGCAGCACACGATGGCTGCGCGGTTTCAGCAACGCGCGATAATCACGTGCCAGCCGTTCACCGACCGGCCCCTGGGGCAGGTGAAAGCCGGCCAGGTCACAAGCACCGCGATTCAGGGCGACCAGCGCCTCCCGAGGGCTGCAATACTGCAGATCGAGGCGCAGCTCATCGAGAAATTCCGGCAGCAGCTCCACCGCATAACCGTGGCTGGCATGCAAGCGTAATACGGGCTTCACCCCTTCCAACGTCTGCTGGATGGCCAGGTTGAGCTCCGACCCCAGGCTTTCCAGTTGTGGACCGAGACGCGCGATCACGCGCTGCTCGGCCCACAGCAATTTCTCGCCGAGCGGCGACAGGTGCGCGCCACGCCCACGCTGCAGCTCGACCAGGCTGATGCCGAAGAATTCCTGCCACTTGCCGAGCAGGTTCCAGGCATGCCGATAGGACACCCCGGCCATTTTCGCCGCCTCGGTCAACTTGCCATGACGATGGACGCCCTCGAGCAACACGAACAGCTGCGGGTCGATCTGATTGCCTGCCTCGTCGCTGAAGTACCAGGCCGGCGTGATGCGTATCCGTTTCATATGAAGCAAGTTTCATATTTTGCAATTGGCATACCAATGCTAGCTTTAAATCAACCGTGACGCACACCGATCCACCATAATATGAAATGGTGTGCCTATATAGACACAACAACGATCAGGTGATGCCCGATGAGCGCTCCCGCCGAGTGGACGCCGCAGCTGATTCAGGCCGAAGTCGATGCCCTGAAGGACAAGCCCGGCGCCCTGCTGCCGATTCTCCATGCGATTCAGGATCGCGTCGGCTTCGTGCCCGACGCCTCCGTACCGATCATCGCCGAATCCCTGGGCCTGACCCGTGCCGAGGTCCATGGCGTGATCAGTTTCTATCATCATTTCCGCACGTCCCGCCCGGGAAGTCATGTGGTCCGTATCTGCCGCGCCGAGGCATGCCAGGCAATGGGGTCCAGAGCGCTGGAAGCCCACGCCAAGGCCAGTCTCGAGATCGACTACCACCAGACCACCCGCGACCGGGAGATCACCCTGGAAGCCGTCTACTGCCTGGGCAATTGTGCCTGTGGCCCCTCGATATGCGTGGACGACCGCGTCCACGGTCGTGTCACCCCGGAAGCCTTCGACCGCCTGGTCGATGACCTGCGCACCACGCCACTGGAGGTGAAATGATGGCTCGCGTCTTCGTTCCCCGTGATACCACGGCACTGGCGATGGGCGCCGACGAGGTGGCCGACCGCTTGATGTCCGAAGCCGAGGCCCGAGGCATCGAGATCGCCCTGACCCGCAACGGCTCGCGCGGCCTGGCCTGGCTGGAGCCTCTGGTCGAGGTCGAGACCGACACCGGCCGAATGGCCTATGGCCCGGTTAGCGTGGAAGACGTGCCGGGGCTTCTCGATGCCGGCTTGCTGGAGGGCGCCACCGACCACCCGCTGGCCCAGGGCCTCACCGAGTCGATTCCCTACCTGGCTGGCCAACAACGCTTGACCTTCGCCCGAATCGGCGTCACCGATCCCCTCTCGCTAGCCGACTATCTGGCACACGATGGCTTCCGTGGCCTGGAAACCGCCCTGACCCTCGACGCCCAGGCCATCGTCGACGAGGTCAAGACATCCGGCTTGCGTGGCCGAGGTGGCGCTGCCTTCCCTACCGGCATCAAGTGGCAGACCGTGCACGATGCCCCGAGCGACCAGAAGTACATCGTCTGCAACGCCGACGAGGGCGACTCGGGCACCTTCGCGGACCGCCTGGTGATGGAATGCGATCCCTACATGCTGATCGAGGGCATGGCCATCGCCGGCCTCGCCGTCGGCGCCACCCAGGGCTACATCTACCTGCGTTCGGAGTACCCCCTGGCGCATCGCATCCTCGATGACGCCATCGCGCGGGCCGAGCAGGCCGGTTACCTGGGGGCCGACATTCGCGGCAGCGGTCGACGCTTCGACCTCGAAGTGCGCCTCGGCGCCGGCGCCTATATCTGCGGCGAGGAGACTTCGCTGCTGGAGAGCCTCGAGGGCAAGCGCGGCATGGTTCGCTACAAGCCGCCGCTGCCGGCCATCGAGGGGCTATTCGGACGTCCCACCGTGGTCAACAACGTGCTCTCCCTGGCGGCGATTCCCTATATCCTCGCCCGGGGCGGACAGGCCTACGCTGACTACGGCATGGGCCGCTCGCGCGGCACCCTGGCGCTGCAACTGGCCGGCAACGTCAAGCGCGGCGGCCTGGTCGAACTGGCCTTCGGCACCACCCTTCGCACGCTGATGGAAGACTTCGGCGGCGGCACCTTCAGCGAACGTCCGTTACGTGCAGTACAGGTCGGCGGCCCGCTGTGCGCCTATCTGCCAGAGAGCCAGTGGGACCTGCCACTGGACTACGAGACCTTCGCCGGCGTCGGTGCGGGAGTCGGACACGGCGGCGTGGTGATGTTCGACGACACCGTCGACATGGCCGAACAGGCACGCTTCTCGATGGAATTCTGCAAGGTGGAATCCTGCGGCAAGTGCACCCCCTGTCGCATCGGCTCGACCCGCGGGGTGGAGGTCATCGACCGCATCCTTGCCAACCAGGATCGCGACGCCAACCTCGAGTTGCTCGACGAGCTCTGCGAAACCATGGAAGACGGCTCCCTGTGCGCCATGGGCGGCATGACCCCCTTCCCGGTTAAGAGCGTGATGACCCATTTCCCCGACGACCTGCAGCGTTGAACGCTGAGGGAGAGATCGCCATGATCGGCTATTACGACCCCAACAAGGATTACGGCACCCCCGCCAGGCTGTCAGAGAACCACGTCAGCCTGTCGATCGACGGCGTGGAGATCAGCGTGCCCGAAGGCACCTCAGTGCTGCGGGCGGCGGCACTCGCCGATATCAATATCCCCAAGCTATGTGCCAGCGACAACCTCGAGGCCTTCGGTTCCTGTCGACTGTGCGCGGTACAGGTCGAAGGCAAGCGCGGCTATCCGGCCGCCTGCACCACGCCAGTGGAAGCCGGCATGCAGGTGACCACTCAGAACACCAAGCTGGCGCGGCTGCGCCGCAACGTCATGGAGCTCTACATCTCCGACCACCCGCTGGATTGCCTGACCTGTCCGGCCAACGGTGATTGCGAGCTCCAGGACGTGGCCGGCGCCGTGGGCCTGCGCGAAGTGCGCTACGGCTTCGAAGGCGAGAACCACCTGGCCGCCGAGAAGGACAACTCCAACCCCTACTTCAGCTTCGACCCCAGCAAGTGCATCGTCTGCTCGCGCTGCGTACGCGCCTGCGAAGAAGTCCAGGGTACCTTCGCCCTGACCATCGACGGCCGAGGGTTCGACTCCAAGGTCTCGCCGGGGCAGATGGAAGACTTCATGGACTCCGAGTGCGTCTCCTGCGGCGCCTGCGTCCAGGCCTGCCCGACGGCGACGCTGATGGAGAAGAGCGTGGTCGATCAGGGCGTGCCGGAACACAGCGTGATCACCACCTGTGCCTACTGCGGCGTGGGCTGCTCGTTCAAGGCCGAGATGAAGGGCGATCAACTGGTGCGCATGGTGCCCTACAAGGGCGGTGACGCCAATCATGGCCACTCCTGCGTCAAGGGCCGGTTCGCCTTCGGCTACGCCACCCACCAGGACCGCCTGACCACCCCGATGATCCGCGATTCCATCGACCAGCCCTGGCGCGAAGTCGGCTGGGAGGAAGCCATCAGCTTCGCCGCCGAACGCCTCAAGGCCACCCAGGCAAAATACGGTCGCGAAAGCATCGGCGGGATCACCTCCTCGCGCTGCACCAACGAGGAAACCTACCTGGTGCAGAAGCTGATCCGCGCCGCCTTCGGCAACAACAACACCGACACCTGCGCTCGGGTCTGCCATTCGCCGACCGGCTATGGTCTCAAGACCACCCTCGGCGAATCCGCCGGTACCCAGACCTTTGACTCGGTGATGAAATCCGACGCCATCATCGTCATCGGCGCCAACCCGACCGATGCTCATCCGGTGTTTGCCTCGCTGATGCGTCGCCGGCTGCGCGAAGGCGCCAGCCTGATCGTCGCCGACCCGCGCCACATCGACCTGCTCGACACCCCGCATCGCAGCGATGCCCAGCACCTGCCGCTGCGTCCGGGTACCAACGTGGCGCTGGTCAATGCCCTGGCGCACGTGGTGGTCACGGAGGGTCTCGAAGACCACGACTTCATCGCCAAGCGGTGCGACACCGAGGCCTACCGGGCCTGGCGCGACTTCATCAGCGAGGAGCGCCACTCCCCCGAGGCCGTCGAATCGGTCACCGGCGTATCCGCCGCGGCCGTGCGCCACGCCGCTCGCACCTACGCAAAAGCCCCCAATGGCGCCATCTACTATGGCCTGGGCGTCACCGAGCACAGTCAGGGTTCGACCATGGTGATGGGCATCGCCAACCTCGCCATGGCCACCGGCAACATCGGGCGCGAGGGGGTCGGCGTCAATCCGCTGCGCGGCCAGAACAATGTTCAGGGCTCCTGCGACATGGGTTCCTTCCCCCACGAACTGCCCGGCTATCAGCACGTCGCCGACGCCACGGCCCGCCAACGCTTCGAGGAACTCTGGGGCGTGCCCATCGACGACGAGCCCGGCCTGCGCATCCCCAACATGTTCGACGCGGCCATCGAGGGCAGCTTCAAGGCGCTCTACGTCCAGGGCGAGGACATCGCCCAGTCGGACCCCAACACCCAGCACGTCGAAGCGGCGCTGACCTCGCTGGACTGCCTGATCGTGCAGGACATCTTCCTCAACGAGACCGCCAAGTACGCCCATGTGCTGCTGCCCGGCTCCAGCTTCCTGGAGAAGAACGGCACCTTCACCAACGCCGAGCGACGCATCAACCGGGTACGCAAGGTCATGCCGCCGCGTGCCGGCAAGGAAGACTGGGAGATCACCGTCGAACTGTCCCGGGCTCTGGGCTATCCGATGGACTATCGCCATCCCTCCGAGATCATGGACGAAATCGCCCAGTTGACGCCGACCTTCACCGGTGTTAGCTACGACAAGCTCGAGCGCCTCGGCAGCCTGCAGTGGCCCTGCAACGCTGAACATCCCGAGGGCACGCCGACCATGCACGAGTTCGACTTCCCGATCGGCCTGGGACGCTTCGCGATCACCGAGTACGTGGCCACCGAGGAACGCACCAACCGGCGCTTCCCGTTGCTGCTGACCACGGGGCGCATCCTCTCCCAGTACAATGTCGGCGCCCAGACCCGGCGTACCGACAACCAGGTCTGGCACGACGAGGACGTCCTGGAGATCCATCCGTCCGATGCCGAAATGCGCGGCATCGCCGATGGCGACTGGCTGGGCATCACCAGCCGCTCCGGCCAGACGGTATTGCGTGCCCGCCTCAGCGAGCGCATGCAACCGGGGGTGGTCTACACCACCTTCCACCATCCGGCCAGCGGTGCCAACGTGATCACCACCGACAGCTCCGACTGGGCCACCAACTGCCCCGAGTACAAGGTCACGGCGGTACAGGTGGAAAAGGTCAGCCGTCCCTCGGCCTGGCAGCGGCGCTTCGATGACTTCGATCGCGAACAGCGCCAGTTCCTCGAAGCGGCCAGAGAACCCGCGTCGCAGGGAGTGGCACCGTGACGGGTGACATGGAGCGCATGGGTCGGCTGCCGGTCGAAGAACACCGGGAGCCGACCTGGGAAGCCATTGTTCGCGACGACGACCTGACCCTGGAAACGCCCGTGGCGCTGGTCTACAACGGCATCTCCCATGCCGTGATGATGGCCAGCCCCGACGACCTGGAAGACTTCGCCCTCGGCTTCAGCCTGACCGAGGGCATTCTCGAGCATCCTCACGAGCTCTATGACATCGAGATGCACAACGAAGCGGCAGGCGTCGCCATTCATATGGAGATCGCCAGCCAGCGCATGGCGGAACTGCGCCAGCGTCGCCGGAGCCTGTCGGGCAAGACCGGCTGCGGCCTCTGTGGTACCGAATCGCTGGAGCAGGCCATCCGACCGATCCCTTCGGTCATCGCGCCTGATCCGAGCGACAACGCCATCCAGCATGCCTTGGTGCAATTGCGCGAGTACCAGCCGGTCCAGGCCGCTACCGGGTCCAGCCATGGCGCCGCCTGGTGCGACCTGAACGGCGACATCCTCCTCGTCCGCGAGGATGTCGGTCGTCACAATGCGCTGGACAAGCTGATCGGCGCCCTGGCTCGCGAAGCCGTCGACCGCCATGCCGGCTTCGTCCTGGTCTCCAGCCGTGCCAGCTACGAGATGGTGCACAAGTGCGCCAGCGTCGGCCTCGGCGCCCTGGTCGCCGTCTCGGCGGCCACCGATCTGGCAGTGGCACAAGCCGAGACCGCCGGCCTGTTACTGGTCGGATTCGCCCGCCCGGGCCGTCATCTCATCTACCATCGCCCCGCCATCCAGCCATCACCGGCGTCCATGGCCGGTTGAGGACATCGATATGCAGCACGACCAACGCGCCACTCTGATTCACATGGCCAACCAGATTGCCGCCAACCTGCAGAGTTCCGATGACGCCGCAGCGGGCGTGCGCACTCACCTGGAAAAGTTCTGGGCGCGCAGCATGAAAGAACGCCTGATCGGCTGCCTGGACGACGCCGACTGCGACCTGAGCCCGATCGCCCGGCAAGCCGTCGAACAAATGGCCGAGCAGCGCCGCCAGGCCTCTTGATCGCCCCTTTCCTGGCAGGACATCCACGCCCCAAGCCAAGGTCAGGGTGACGGTCGCTCATCCCTCGGCGGGCAACGACTTCCACTGGGGCTGGCCATCCACCAGTCGGACACGCTCGCCCTCGGGCCGGTTGTCCAGGCGCGTGGTACGTACCTCGCCATCGTGCTGCCAGGTCACTTCATAGCCCGTCGTCTCCTGATGGGTATCGGTCACCGTATGACAGCGCTGCTCGGTGGTGGTGACCGTCTGCCCGGACTCGATGCGCTCCTGCACCTCGCGCCCGGCCAGGCCACCACCGACCGCCCCGGCCACGGTGGCGATCTTCTTGCCGCTGCCGCCACCGATCTGATTGCCGAGAAGCCCGCCGACGATGGCGCCGGCAGCCGATCCGACGACACGATGCGGATCACGGGTCGGCGCCTGGCGCTGGACCGTCACGTTCTCGCAGACCTCTCGCGGCGTCTCGACGCTGCGCGTCAATGGCTCGACCCCGGTGATATCGGCATATTGCGGCTGCCGGGCCTCCTGCGCCTCCTGCATCTGCCAGGCGCCGAAGGCCATGCCACCCAGGCCCAGCACGGCCAGGGTGGTACCCACGACGATCGACTTGCTCATGTTCCACCTCCTCTTGTGATCATCATCGGCTCTACGACAGCAAGACCGAGGATAGCGATGGGAAACGGCGCCTCCCGCGCCCGATGCTCCTAGCATAAACGGCCGGAACGCCCCGAGGGGCGTTCCGGCAAGACTTCCACATTGATTGGACCGGCCGTCGCCGGTCGGCGACGATCCAGGGCCTATAGCCCCAGTCGGTCCCGGGTCTGGTAGTACCAGGCCCCGATGGCCGAGAGCGGTACGCGCAACATGCGCCCACCGGGAAATGGCAGGTGCGGCAGGCCGGCAAAGGCATCGAAGCGCTCGTCGCGGCCGGTCATGACCTCGGCGATCAGACGTCCGGCCAGGTGGGTACAGGTCACGCCATGGCCCGAATAGCCCTGAGCATAATAGACATTATCGTTGAGCACGCCGAACTGGGGCAGCCGGTTGAGGGTCATCAGGAAGGTTCCGCTCCAGGCATACTCGACGCCGACATCCTTCAGGCCAGGGAAGGTCTTCTCCATCTTGGGTCGGATCACTGCCTCGATATCGTTCGGATCCTGCCCCCCATAGTTGACGCCGCCCCCATAGAGCAGCCGGTTGTCGGCGGTGAGACGGAAGTAATCCAACAGATAGTTGCAGTCTTCCACCGCCATGCCGTTCGGCAACAGTGCCTGGGCACGCGTCGGCTCCAGTGGCTCGGTGGCGATGATCTGGGTGCCGCAGGGCATGGACTTGCCTTCCAGCTCGGGCAGCACGCCCTGCAGGTAGGCATTGCCGGCCATCACCACCCGAGCAGCACGCACCACGCCACCGGGTGTGGTCAGTTGCACCGGATCGCCATGCGCCAGGCGAGTCACCGGTGTCTGTTCGTAAATCGTGCCGCCCCGCGACTCGAAGGCGGCGGCCTCGCCCAGCACCAGGTTGAGCGGATGCATGTGTCCGCCCGAATGATCGACGAGTGCCCCGACATAACGCTCCGAATTCACCTCGCGCTTGACCGATGCTCCCTCCAGCAGCTCCAGCTCCCGGTGACCATAGCGCTCCCAGAGCGCCTTGTGCTCGCGCAACCCCTTGAGCTGTTTGGCATTACAGGCGGCGAAAAGGTTGCCATCACGCAGGTCACAGGCGATATCGTAGTCGGCCACGCGTTCGCGGATGATGCGATTGCCCTCGAAGGCCATGTCGCCCAGGGCGCGAGCCGTCTCGGCGCCGTACCGGGCTTCGATCATGTCCATGTCACGGCTGTAGCTGTTGACGATCTGCCCACCATTGCGCCCGGACGCACCGAACCCCACTCTGGAAGCTTCCAGTACCACCACGTCGAACCCTTGCTCGGCCAGGTGCAGGGCCGCCGAGATCCCGGTGAAGCCAGCACCCACGACGCAGACATCACAACTGACCTCCCCTTCCAGAGCGGGGCGCCTCGGTGCGGGATTCGCGGATGCCGCATACCAGGATGCGACGTGTTCCGTGGATGAGGTGGCAGTCATGGAAGCCTCCAATCGGTGAATTTATTCAACATGTTTTCGCCGATGATAGGCACTCTCCCATCACATGGCAAACCAAGAGTCACATTATATTCACCAAAAAAGCGAGCAAGGGATCTCTCCGTTGCTCGCCTTTCCGGGTCACGTGACCGTGCTCGGCGCAAGTGGCTAGCGACTGCGCACTTCCGTCCACAACTGCTGCAGCAATTGCAGCGCATCTCCCTCGATGAGCGGAGTGGTCACCAAACGACCGCGATGCTCCCCATCCAGCCGCGAACTCTCGGCCAACGCCGGGGGCAATCGTTCGAGTGCCGCTTCGTTGGGCGTCCGATAATAGGCATACTCGGCCGAGCGTGCAGCATTCTCGGGCTGCATCAGAAAATCGATGAAAGCATGGGCCAGTTCCGGATGCGGTGCTCGAGCGGGAATCACCAGAGTATCCACGCCCAGTTGCGATCCCTCTTCGGGCACGAAGAACTCGAGATGTTCATAAGTATCGGGAGACGCCGCCTTGCGATACTCCACGTCACCGCTGTAGGTCACGGCGACCTGAGTGACGCCCCTGGCCACCTGCTCGACGGCCGCTGTACTGTCGACGAAGCCCGTGAAATTGGGACGCTCCAGCGTCTCGCCGACCAGCCGCGCCGCCTCGACCCAGGGCTGCTGGCCGACACAGTCGAAGCCCGCTCCCTGATAAGCGCAGGCCATGCCCAATGCGACCTGCGGGTCGCCTCCCAGCAACGCAAAGGGCTGATCGGGATTCGCCTCCGGCTCGAAGAGCAGGCGCCATGACGGCGGCGGATCGGGGAAGGTCTCGGTATTGTAGACGATACCGGTCACGCCCCATAGATAAGGCACGCTGTAGCGCTCCTCCGGATCGTAGGGCGGATGGCGGAACGCTGTCATCAGGTGGTCGCGCCCTTGGAGCAAGGAAGCGTCGAGCGGCTGGACGAGCCCCGCCTCGATGAGCCTGGGCACGAAATAATCGGTGGGTACCACCACGTCGTACTGGGCATCGCCACCCGCCGAAAGCTTCGAGAACATCTCGGCGTTGGAGGTGAAGTAGTTCTGGATCACCTCGACGTCGTGGGCCTTCTCGAAGGCTTCCACGACCTCGGGATCCATGTATTCCGTCCAGTTGAACAGGTAGAGCTTGTCGGCAGCACTTGCCATCGTGCCGGAGCCGAGCAGACAAGCGCCGACAATGCCGGCCAGGAAGGGTCGCATGAGCGTATCTCCATATGGATGAAAAGCCCTTCCAGCCTAGCCTATCGCCCACTCAGAGGCTGTTTGCCAACATCACGAGGACGGCCCGACAAGGCGAAAATGCGAAGAGACGCGAAGTTTCGCCACCCTGCATGAGCGCATCGAGCCGAAGTCGACACCGTATGGGCGAGCGCCGTCATGGGTCGGCCCTCTCAGACTCTCAGCAGCAAATGCTCCCGCTCCCAGGAACTGATGACCTGGAAATACTCGCGATGCTCGGCGCTCTTCACCGCCAGGTAACTGTTGGTGAAACGCTCTCCCAGAATATCGGCCAGGGGCTTGCAGTCACGCAGAAGCTCCAGTGCCGGCCCGATGTCGTCGGGTAGCTTGCTGCCATGAGACCAGGCCGAGCCGACCATGGGGGGCCGCGGCTCGAGCTGGCTGAGCATGCCCAGATAACCGCAGGCCAGTGAGGTCGCCATCACCAGATAGGGATTGGCATCGGCGCCGGCCAGCCGATTCTCGACTCGGGTGGCCTCGGGCGTGGACACCGGCACCCGCAGCCCCACGGTCCGATTGTCCATGCCCCATTCCACGTTGATCGGTGCCGAACCGCTGCTCTCGGTTCGCAGCAACCGCCGATAGGAATTGACGTTGGGCGCCAGCAACGGCATGGCCGCCGGCAGATAGCGTTGCAGGCCACCGATGAAATGATGGAAGAGGCGGCTCGGCTGGCCGTCGTCGCCAGCAAACAGGTTATGCCCCTTCTCGGCATCCATCAGGCTCTGGTGAAGATGCATCGAGCTGCCCGGCTCTCCCGCCATGGGCTTGGCCATGAAGGTGGCATACATGCCGTGACGCAAGGCCGTCTCGCGCAGGGTGCGCTTGAAGAGCACCACCTGGTCGGCCAATGTCAGCGGGTCGCCGTGCTGGAAGTTGACTTCCATCTGGCCGGCCCCTTCCTCATGGATCAGGGTGTCCAGATCCAGGCCCATCGCCTCGCAGTAGTCGTACATCTCCTCGAACAGCGGATCGAACTCGTTGACCGCGTCGATGGAGAACGACTGACGACTGCTCTCCTGTCGCCCATTGCGGCCGATCGGCGGTTCCAGCGGATAATCCGAATCCGTGTTGGTCTTGACCAGGAAGAACTCCACTTCGGGGGCCACCACCGGCTTCCAGCCCCGAGCCTCGTACAACGCAAGCACCCGCTTGAGGACATGGCGCGGCGACAGTTCCACGGCTTCGCCGCTCAGATAATGGCAATCATGGATGATCTGAGCGGTGGCGTCCTCGGTCCAGGGCACCAGGTAGACGGCATTCGGATCGGGCACCAGCTCCATGTCGCGCTCGACGGGATTCCAGAACTGGGTGTCCTCGTCATCGGGATAGCCGCCGGTGACGGTCTGAATGAAGATCGAATCTGGTAGCCGTGGGCGGCCGCCATTGAGGTACTTGCCGGCGGGCATGATCTTGCCCTTGAGGATGCCGGTCAGATCGGTCACCAGGCACTCGACCTCGGTGATGCCATGCTGCTGAAACCAATCGCTGAGGAGCGGAAGCTCCTGACGGTTACTCATGGGAATATCCTTGCTGCTGAAGGTGGGCCCGGCACCAGGCCAGGCCCTCGTGCCTCACCGCGACTTCACCTCAGACCACAGCTGCTGGAATGTCTGCAGCTGCTCGCCCTCCAGGGTCGGCGTGAAACGCAGCCGCTCCATGTCCGCCTCGCTGGGCTGGACAGGCGGCTCGGTCAGCACCTTGTCGAGATAGGGCCGGGCCGCCTCGTTGGGGCTGGCGTAGTAGTTGTAGTTAGAAAGCTGAGCACCGATCTCGGCGTCGAGAATGAAATCGATGAACTTGTAGGCCATGTCGGGATTCGGCGCTTCACTGGGAATCATCATGGCATCCACCCACATCTCGGCACCTTCGTCGGGAATCATGAACTCCATGTTCGCGAAGGCATCCGGATTCTCCTCCTTGTAGAACAGAAAGTCGCCATTGTAGGAGAGTCCGACATGGGTCACGCCCCGTGAAAGCTGCTGCAATGCCGGCGTGCCGTCGGTAAAGCCGCTGAATGTCTCGCGACTCTTGGTTTCGATGAGCAGGCGCGCCGCTTCACGCCAGGCCTCCATGGAGGTGCAGTCGTAACCATGGCCGAGATAGGCACAGGCGCCTCCCATGCTGACCTGACCATCTCCCATCAGACCGAAGGGATGCTGCGCGTTGACCTCGGGATCGAAGAGCAGCGACCAGCTCTTGGGCGCATCGGGAAAGGTCTCGGCATTGTAGATGATGCCGGTCACGCCCCATTGGTAAGGCGCGGAATAACGTGCCCCGGGATCGTAGGACGGATCGGCGAACTGCTCCATGACATTGTCGAGATTGTCGAGCTTCGACTTGTCGAGTTCCTGGACCAGGCCCGTCTCGATCAGGCGCGGTATATAGTAGTTCGACGGTACGATGATATCGTATTGGGAGACGCCGCCGGCATTGAGCTTGGCGAACATCTCCGGATTGGAATTGAAATAGTTCTGGACCACCTCGACATCGTACTTCTCCTCGAAGGCCTCGATGATCGCGGGATCCATGTACTCGGTCCAGTTGAACAGGTACAGCTTGTTTTCCTGCGCCTGCACCTGCCCTGCCAGCGCCAGGCCAGCCAGGGACAGGGCCAATGCGGTCTTGTTGGTCTTCATGATGGACTCCTCGTTTCCCCTCGATGATGATGCCGGCTCAGGCCCGCCGGCGACGGCTGAAAAAGAGACTCAGGATGGCGGCGACCACCACCGCACCGATCATCAGAGATGCGATGGCATTGATCTCCGGCGACACGCCTTTCTTGATCGCGCCCCAGATATAGATCGGCAGGGTCGCGCTTTCCGGTCCCGCCGTGAAGAAACTGATGACGAAGTCATCGATGGACAGCGTAAAGGACAGGAAGAAGGCCGAGATCAACGCCGGCTTGATGGTCGGCAGCATGAAATGCAGCACCCGCTTGAATGGCGTGGCATACAGATCCTTGGCGGCCTCGAAGAGCGTCGGGTCGAGTCCCACGAAACGCGAGTAGACGATCAACGCCACAAAGGGAATCTGGAAGGTCACGTGCGCAATGATCATGGTGCCAAGTCCCGGCTTCAATAACCCGGTAGCCTCGTGGATCTGCACGAAGAAGGCCATCTCGGAGATGCCGAAGACGATATCCGGCAGAACGATCGGCAGATAGATCAGCACGATCAGCCAACCAAGCTTGCGATGGCGATGGCGATACATGCCGTAACCGATCAGGCAACCGATGACCAGGGCGATCACCGAGGAGACGATGGCCAGCACCATGCTGTTGGCGAAGGCCGAGAGTATCTGCTCGTTACCCAGCAGACGCTGGTACCAGCGCAGCGAGAAGCCCGCAAAACTGGCCGAGCTGTTGGCGGCATTGAAGGAAAACAGGACCACCACCGCCAGCGGCAGGTACAGGAAGACCAGGGTCAGCCACCAGAAGCCGGTCAGGCCACGCCTCAATACCCGCTTGTTCATATCACCACCTCCTCACCGCCGCCCAGGCGCTTGCCGATGCGTCGCATGGCAAAGAGCCCGATGAAGGTCGCGATCAACATCAGGATCGCGCCGGCCGCACCCAGCGGCCAGTTGGAGCCTCCCGAAAACTGGGTAGCCACCAGGTTGCCCAGCATCATGCCCTTGCCGCCCCCCAGAAGCTCGGGGATCACGTACATGCCGAACGCCGGGATGGCCACCAGCACGATGCCCGCCAGCAACCCCGGCAGGGTCTGCGGAAAGACCGCATGCCAGAAGGCGCGCACCGGCGAGGCATAGAGATCCTGGGCCGCCTCGACCTGAGCGGTATCCAGCTTCTCGAAGGCCGCATAGAGCGGCAAGACCATGAAGGGCAGGAAGTTGTAGACCAACCCCAGCGTGACCGCGAAGTTGGAAGGATAAAGCCCCATGTTGGGCGCGATCAGGCCAAGCCCTTCCGCCAATTCCGAAATGGGCGTTCCCGGCGCCAGCAAGTTCATCCAGCCAAAGGTGCGAATCACCTGATTGGTCCAGGAGGGCACCACGACCGCCAGCAGCATGATCGGACGCCAGCGTTCTCGGCAGGTGGTGATGTAGTAAGCGATGGGATAGGCCACCAGCACCACCAGGGTCGTGGAAAGCAGGGTCTGCCACAGCGAGCGCAGCAGGGTGTAGAGATTGCCCGGACTCCAGCCGAGAAAGCCAAACCCGGCCAGGCGCTCGAATGCATCCAGCGTCAGGGGCATCTCGGGCAAGCCGTAGGGGCCGTTGGTCATGAAGGCCACGCCCATCAGGTAAGCACTGGGCAGCACCAGGAAGATGACGATCCAGGCCGCACCGGGCGTGACACTGAACAGCAGATGACGCATTTCGCCGACCACGGCCCGGCGACGCATCGCATGTTGGGATATCTCGGCCATGACGCCCTCCTCAGGCAGCGACCCGAACCAGATCTTCCGGGCAGACGCTGATGGTCACCTCATCGCCCTCGTGATGTATCCGCTGGCCCAGATTGCTGGCCACCGCCATCACCATGCACTCGTTGACTTCGAGCCGGTACTCGATACGACTGCCACGATAGAGGCGTTCGCGTACGATGCCCGTCATTCGGTTGTAGCCCTCCGGCACCTCGGGCCCCAGCTCCAGCGTCTCGGGACGCACCAGCAACCAGCCATCGGCGTCATCACGCTGCTCGCCGGGCATCAGCCTCAACCGACCGATCTCGGTCTCCACCCAGTCGCCTTCACTATGATGAATGGCAAAGAGGTTGTCGTGCCCCATGAAACGGGCCACGAAGGCATTGGCGGGACGCTCGTAGACGTCGTTGGGAGCACCGACCTGCTGGATGTTGCCGCCATCGAGCACGGCGATGCGATCCGACATGACCATCGCCTCGTCCTGGTCATGGGTCACGAACACGAACGTCATGCCCAGTCGCTTCTGCAGGCGCTGCAACTCGACCTGGAGCTGAGCGCGCAGGCCGGCATCGAGCGCCGAAAGCGGCTCGTCGAGCAGCAGGACATCGGGCTCGCAGACCAGCGCCCTCGCCAGGGCAATGCGCTGACGCTGCCCCCCTGAAAGCTGGTCGACGCGTCGATCGACCAGGTCCCCCAGCTTGATGAATGCCGCGATCTCATCGACCTTGGCATCGCGCTTTTCCGCCGGCAGACCACGCATCTTGAGGCCGAAGGCGAGGTTGTCGCGCACCGAAAGATGAGGAAAGAGCGCATAGGACTGAAAGACAGTATTGACGCTACGCTGGTGCGGGGGCACCTCGGTGAGCTCCTTGCCGCCCACCACCAGCGTTCCCTGATCGGGCTCTTCGAGACCGGCAAGGATGCGCAGCAAGGTCGTCTTGCCACAACCGGAAGGCCCCAGCAGGGTGAAGAACTCACCGGCCTGGATCGTCAGGTCGACCCCGTCCAGCGCCACGGTATCCCGTCCGAAGCGCTTGTGCAGGCCCCGCAATTCGATGGCGGAGGCCTTGCGGGTCGACGCCTGGTGTCGTGTTGTCTTCGCCGCCGGCGCCACACCCGTCTTGTCGGCGATGTCCGCCGAGATGGTATCGCTCATGGAGGTGCCCTCTTCGTTGGTCGATGGCCTCACTCAGAGGCGATCGCGAAGTTTATAGAATTGAGTGGCCAGCACCAGTAGAGGCTTGCGCAGCAGCCGCCCCCCGGGAAAATGCCGGTGCGGCATGGCGGCAAAGGTGTCGAACCCCTCGCCATGCCCGGCGACGGCATCGCTCATCAACTTCCCAGCGAGCCCCGCCATGGCCATGCCATGCCCAGAATAGCCCTGGGCGTAGAAGAGGTTGTCGTCCAGGCGACCGAAATCCGGCGCCCGATTGAGGGTGATGGCCACGTCGCCACCCCAGCGGTACTCGATGGGTACGCCCTCGAGAACGGGAAAGAGGTGAGCGATCTTGGCGTCCATGCGTGTCTGGAGATTCGGGGGCTCGCGTCCATCGTAGCTGACCTCGCCGCCATAGATGAGGCGACGGTCCGCCGAGAGGCGATAATAATCGAGCACGAAATTGGCATCGGACAAGGCATCGCCACGCGGCAACACCTGGGCGGCCTGTTCCTCGGTCAGTGGCGCGGTGGCGACCATGTAGTTGGCCGCCCGCATGATGCGTCCCGACAGCTCCGGCACCAGGCCAGTCTGGTAGGCATTGGTTCCCAGCACCACGACATCGGCCGTGACGCTGCCCTGCTCGGTGCGCACGACAGCCGGTTCGCCACGGCGAATTTCCTGGACGGTACTGTGCGGATACAGCCGAGCACCGGCTCGCTGGGCGGCACGAGCCAGGCCCAGCGTATAGTTGAGCGGGTGAAGGTGGCCCCCCTCGCGATCGTAGAGGGCCGCGGGATAGACATCGGTGACCACGTGCTCGTGCAGCGCCTCTCCTTCCAGCCACTCCAGCGCCTCGTACCCGTACTTGCGGCTCAGTTCCTCGCGGAACTGTTCCAGCTCCCGGACGTGGCGCGGCTTGACCGCCGCATGGAGATAGCCCCAGGCCAACTCGCAAGGAATCGCATGACGCTCGACCAGTTCGGCAGTGAGGCGTACCGCTTCTCGGCTCATCTCCCAGATGCGACGTGCACACTGGAGTCCCAGCGCCTGCTCGACCGTGGCGATGTCGGTCCCGAGTCCGGGCAGGATCTGACCGCCGCTGCGGCCGGAAGCGCCATGGCCGATATCCTCGGCTTCCAGCAACGCCACCGAATATCCACGTTCGGCCAGATGCAGCGCCGCCGAACAACCGGTGACTCCTCCGCCGATCACACAGACATCGGCATGTCGGTCCTCGGTCAAAGGCGCACAGGGTTCGAGTTCGACGGCGATGGAATCGCGGTACCAGGAGGCGGGACGCTCGTGTGGCGCAGAAGTCTTCATACACTCAGCCTGTTCGGTGCGCAGTGCGCTCGTTGTTGTTCATCGCCCCGATGGCTGCCACCGATCGGGACAGCTTCAGTTTGACACCAGCACTGCGTTTAATGTCAAGTATTCAATAACGGAACAACAACGTCTGCCGACAGGATGGCAGGCCAAAAGCATCGCGTCTTGTCGCCTTCTTCAAGGCACCCGGCTCGGAATTCATGCAGCAGCCCTTCCACCGCCAGTCGCCACCAGGCGTCAAATAAACACCATCAAGCATCATCAAAGGGAGCATCGAGAGAGCCGGCCTGACCGGCTGGGACGCCGGGGCGGCAACATGGCGCCATTCAGGCCCCGCATACCGGGCACTCGGGGTCTCGGGGCACCTTGAAATGGCGCCACTGCCCCGTCAGGCCATCGAAGGTGGAAAGCCCCTGATGCACGCTGCCCGCGCCACTGACCAGCTTGAGCGCTTCCAGCGCCTGGAAGCTGCCGATGAGCCCGACCAGGGGAGCCACTACCCCATTCTCGGCACAGCGCAACTCGTCGTCGCCCCCTTCCCCCGGCGGATAAAGGCAACCGTAGCACGGCGCCTGTGGATCACGCGGGTCGAACACCGCCAACTGCCCGGAAAAACGGATCGCCGCCCCCGACACCAGAGGCACACCGGCATGCCGGCAGGCCTCGTTGACCGCATAGCGACTGCTGAAGCGATCGGTGCAGTCGAGCACCACATCGACCTGACTCACCACTGTACGAAGATCTTCACCACTCAGGCGTCGGGGCAGCGCAACGATATCGCAATCGGGATTGAGCGCCAGGCTGGCATCACGGGCCGATTCCGCCTTGGGACGACCGATGTCGGCCATGCCATGAGCGATCTGGCGCTGCAGGTTGGAAAGCTCCACGGTATCGTCATCGGCCAGCGTCAAGCGCCCCATCCCGGCCGCTGCCAGGTACAGCGCCACCGGGGAGCCGAGCCCGCCGGCCCCGACCACCAGGGCGTGCCCGGCCAGCAGCCGCTCCTGCCCCTCGACATCGATCGACTCGAGCATGATCTGACGGCTGTAACGCAACAGCGCTGCATCGTTCATGGGGCTCACTTGTCGTCGAACTCCTCGATATCGGGCACATGGAGGGAGACGTCTTCCTTGACCTCCTCCATCACCACATAGCTCTTGGATTCCTTGACGCCCGGCAAGGTCAGGACCACATCACCGAGCAACTGGCGATAGGCCGACATCTCGGGAATACGACACTTGAGAATATAGTCGAACTGACCCGAGACCAGATGGCATTCCTGAATCTGCGGCAGCTTGGCCACGGCGCGGCGAAACTCGTCGAACACCGAGGGCGACTGGGTTTCCAGACTGATCTCGACGAAGACCAGCAGATTGGCCTTGAGGGCACGAGGGTCGAGCAGCGCCTTGTAGCCACGGATCACGCCCGAACGCTCCAGGCGCTTGACGCGCTCCAGGCAGGGCGTCGTGGAGAGCCCCACCTGAGAGGCGAGATCCACGTACGAGATACGGGCATTTTCCTGCAGGCAACGCAGGATATTGAGGTCGATACGATCGAGCGAGCGAGTCTTGGTTTTCATTGTCTTCCTGACACGCGGTGGGCGTTGGTCTTTGCCGTCTTGGCAGAAGCTTTACCTGAAAATCACCCTTTGGCAGGCGATTGTTGGTTTTCACTCATGCGAAGCCGGCCATTGATGGCATTTTTTACTGCGTTCAGGTTTAACACAGCCGCCCCCGCGGGCTCCACCCCGGCCCTCAACGGCACGCTTTCGTCCAACGCCCAAGACTGACCCTTTCATGCCCCGATAGATCGCGTTCGCAGGTCACGTCCTGGTAGCCGCTTGCATGCAATGCTTCGCGCACCGCGCCTCCCTGATCGGCACCATGCTCCAGCAGCAACCAGCCACCCGACGCGAGCCGCTCCCTCGAGGCATCGACCAGGTGATAAAGATCCGAGAGCCCTCGTTCGCGCGCCACCAGGGCGCCACGCGGCTCAAAACGGACATCGCCCTGATCGAGGTGCGGGTCATCATCGGCCAGGTAAGGAGGATTGGCGACGATCACGTCGAAGTCGCTCTCCTCGAGTGCCGCAAACCAGTCGCCGACTCGAAAGTCGACATTGTCGATGCCCAGGCGCTCGGCATTGCGTATCGCCAGCGACACGGCCTCGGGGTTGAGATCGATGCCGACGGCACGCCAGCCGGAACGTTCGCTTGCCAGGGCCAGGGCCACGGCACCAGTGCCTGTGCCCAGGTCCAGCAGCCGGCCGGCGCGAGCGGGCATGCGCGCCAACGCCGCCTCGACCAGCGTCTCGGTGTCGGGTCGGGGAATCAGAGTGCTCGGCCCAGTGAACAGGGGCAGCCCCCAGAATTCACGCTCACCGGTGAGATAGGCCACCGGGTGCCCCGCCGCGCGGGCGGCGACGAGCGCCTCGAAACGCGCCTGCTCGGAGGTGTCAGCGTTCCGATCCCCCCAGGTATAGAGCCAGGTGCGGTCGACACCGAGCACATGGCACAGCAAGACCTCGGCATCGAGACGCGCACTCGGCGAGCCGGCGTCGGCAAGCCGAGAGGCGGCCTGTGCCAGGAGCATATCCAGCCGCATCATCCCTCCTGTTGCAGGGCGGCCAGTTGCTCTGCCTGGTACTCGTTGATCAAGGGCTCGATGACATCGTCGAGTCCCTCGCCGCCGACCACCTCGGAAAGCTTGTAGAGCGTCAGGTTGATGCGGTGATCGGTCACTCGCCCCTGCGGGAAGTTGTAGGTGCGAATCCGCTCGCTGCGATCGCCCGAGCCCACCAGCGAACGCCGCTCATCGGCCTGCTGCTGGCGCTGACTGTCCTGAGCCGCCTGCTTGAGGCGCGCGGCGAGCAGCGACATGGCCTTGGCGCGGTTCTTGTGCTGACTGCGTTCTTCCTGACATTCCACCACCACGCCGCTCGGCAAGTGAGTGATACGGATCGCCGAATCGGTCGTATTGACGTGCTGACCACCTGCCCCACTGGCGCGAAAGGTGTCCACGCGCAACTCATTGGGGTCGAGGTTGACCTCTCCCACCTCGGCGGCTTCTGGCATCACCGCCACGGTGCAGGCCGAGGTATGGATGCGCCCCTGGGATTCGGTCGCCGGCACGCGCTGCACACGGTGGGCGCCGGACTCGAACTTCAGCCGGGCATAGACGCCCTCGCCCTTGACCCGGGAAATCAGTTCCTTGTAGCCGCCCTGATCGCCATGGCTGGCACTGACGATTTCCACTTTCCAGCCATGCAGCTCGGCATAGCGGGAATACATGCGAAACAGGTCGCCGGCGAACAGCGCGGCCTCGTCGCCGCCAGTGCCGGCGCGAATCTCCAGGAAGACGTTGCTCTGGTCATCCGGATCCCGCGGCACCAGCAACTGCTTGAGCCGAGTCTCCAGCGCCTCCAGCTTCTCCCGACCGGACTCGCGTTCCATCGAGGCCAGTTCACGCATCTCGGCATCGGCATCGTCGGCGAGCGCCTCGGCGGCTTCGAGGTCTTCCTCCACGGCGCGATAATCGCGCCAGGCCGCCACCAGAGCATCGAGCTCGGCATATTCCCGCGAATAGTCGCGAAAGCGAGGCTGATCGGCAATCACCTCAGGATCCGCCAACAGGGCGGCGAGCTCCTCGAAGCGCTCGGCGAACGTCTCGAGGCGCTGACGCAGGGAAGCTTTCATCAACAGGTCCTATCGGGGTGGGTCAGAAGTGTCGTCCAGCAATAAGGTCGCGGCGGCGTCCATGAGATCATGGCGATCGTCCGAGGCGGCTTCGCGCAGGGCCAGGGTAGGGCGGTGCAGCAAGCGGTTGGTCAACTGATGCGCCAGACGGCGCACGACTTCCTCGGGGTCCTCGCCTCTGGCCAGGCGCGCCAGCGCCTGATCGCGAGCTTCGTCCCGCAACGATTCCCCCCTGGCGCGAACGTCACGAATCAACTCCCCGCCGCCGCGCAACCGACGTTCGTGCTGCCAGCGTCCCACGCCGCTTTCTATCAACGACTCAGCCTGATCGGCCGCGACCTGCCGATGACGGCGATTCTCCTCGATGACCTCCTGGAGATCATCGACGGTATACAGGAAGACATCGCTCAGCTCTCCCACCTCCGGCTCGATGTCGCGAGGCACGGCAATATCGACCATGAAGACGGGGCGGTGTCGGCGCTTCTTCAATGCTCGCTCGACCATGCCCTTGCCGAGAATCGGCAGCTCCGCGGCAGTGGAAGCAATCACGATATCGGCGTCGACCAGCGCGTCGGGAATGCCATCCAGGGTGATCGCTTCACCGCCAAGGGGAGCGGCAAGCTGGTCGGCCCGCTCACGGGTCCGGTTGGCCACCGTCAGGCGGCGCACTCCAGCTTCGTGCAGATGACGGGCCACCAGCTCGATGGTCTCGCCGGCACCGATCAGCAGTGCCCGGGAGCCGGCCAGGTCGTCGAAGATGCGACTCGCCAGGCTGACCGCGGCATAGGCCACCGAGACGGGGTTGCGCCCGATACCGGTCTCGGTCCGCACCTGCTTGGCCACGGCGAAGGTATGCTGGAAGAGTCGCTCGAGTTCCCCGCCCACGCCCTTGGCACGTCGTGCGACCTGGTAGGCCTCCTTGAGCTGGCCGAGGATCTGCGGCTCGCCGAGCACCATGGAATCGAGCCCCACCGCGACCCGCATCAGGTGGCGCGCCGCATCGCCATCGAGAAAATGGTAGGCACAGTGCGTCAGTGCCGAGACCTCCATGCCATGAAAACGCCCCAGCCACTCGTAGATTGCGTGCTCGCCCGCCTGGTCGGTCACGCAATAGAGTTCGGTGCGGTTGCAGGTCGAGAGTACCGCAGCCTCACGGACTTCAGGCAGGTTCCGCAACTCGGTCAGCGCCTGCTCGAGCTGGGTCGGCGTAAAGGCGACCCGTTCGCGGACCTCGAGCGTCGCGGTGCGGTGATTGATTCCCAGGGCAAGAAGCGTCATGCGTCGGTGTCTTTGCGAAAGTGAGCCGGCGTCGTCATAGCGGTGGAATGGCTTGGCACCCTATCCCATTGCGTCGCCACGGCGCTACATTCTACCACAGCGCATCCTGCGACGGCGCCCATCTACCGGTCGCGATGTCCTTTGCCCAACGAAGACAAGCCGTTATGCTGACGGCTCGGCCTTACTTATCGAGACTCGCATGTCCCGAGCACTTCTCAAGTCGCGCGCCCATCGCCACCCCATCGCCATTCTCGGTCTGGCGATGATGCTCGGCAGTTGCCAGACCCTATCGTCCGACGCCTCACCGGACGACCCGTTTGCCAGTGCGCCCCCCATCACCCGGGGGCTCGATGCCAGAGGGCTGTCCACCCTGCTGGAGGCCGAACTGGCCGGGCAGCGCGGCGACTATCGACGCGCCAGCCGAGGCTATCTCGAAAGTGCCGAACGCTACGGCGCCGCCGACCTGGCCGAACGGGCCGCCCTGGCCGCACGTTTCGACGAAAATTCCGACCTGCTCGAGCACGCGGCCCAACGCTGGCAGCACCTGGCACCCGATGACACCGCTCCGGTTCGCCTGCTGGCCAGCCTCGCCGCGCAACGGGGGGACTGGGACACCGCCCTGGCCCGGCATCTCGACCTCATCGAGCGCAATGGCGCCGACGAGCTCGTCCCCTTTCTCGAATCGGCCCTGGAATCTGGCGCGCCTCCCGCATCGCTCCTGGCGCGTCTACGGGATTTTTCCCCCATGCCTTCGTCACGCCACGACGTCGAACTCGCCACCGCCCTGCTGGAAGCCGCCAATGGGCTTACCGCCTCGGCACAGGACCGGCTTGCCCGACTCGCCGACGAGATGCCAGGACTTCCCGGCCTGTGGCGTATCCGCGCCGCCGTTTCGCTCGACACCGGCGCCCCTCGGCAAGCCGAGACCATGGCGCGACGAGGCCTCGAACACACGCCCGGCGACCCACGGCTGATCCTGCTGCTGGCCCAGGCCGAAATACGACAGGGCAATACACAGGCCGCCGAGGCCAATACCGATGCCTTGCTCGAGGATCATGGCGACAGCCCCGACCTGCGCCTGGCGCTGGCGCAGCTCTATCTCGAGGAAGGCCATACCGGTCCGGCCCGGCGTCTGCTTCTGCCCCTGACGGACAACGAGACGCCCGCCTCGACGGCCTACCTGATGCTTGGTGCCATCGCCGAGCAAGAAGGCGAAATCGACAATGCCCTCCTTTATTACCGACAGGTTCCCGAGGGCGAGAACTTCCTGGCCGCCAGGGCCAATGCCGCCCGCATGCTGTTCGAGCATGACAGACCGAGCGATGCCCGGACCTTTCTGCGCATCGAACGCCTGAGGCATCCGGACGACGCGCCTGGACTCTACTCGCTGGAAGTCGAGCTGCTGGACGAATCCGGCGCCCGTCAACAGGCCGATGCCCTGTTGAACCAAGCCGTCGAGGCCCATCCCGAAAGCCACCAGTTGCGTTACCAGCGGGCCATGCGGGCCTTCCGTCACGGCGACATCGCCGCCATGGAGCGCGACCTGCGCATCCTGATCGAACAGGATTCGGAAAACGCCAATGCCCTCAACGCACTGGGCTACACCCTGGCCGACGAGAACATCGACGGCAGGCTCGACGAGGCCCGGCGACTCATCGAGCGCGCCCATGCAATCGCGCCCGACAATCCGGCGATTCTCGACAGCATGGGATGGGTACGCTATCGCCAGGGCAATCCCGAGGCCGCCCTGCCCTGGCTGGAGCGCGCCTGGGCCAGCATGCCCGACCAGGAGGTGGCTGCCCACCTGATCGAGGTCCTCTGGCAACTGGGACACCATGACCGGGCACGCGAGTTGCTCCAGCAGGCACATCAACGCTTCGCATCTCACCCGCGAATCGATGCGTTGCTCGATCGCCTGCCCGAGCTGGCGCAATAGCGACAGGCGCCATCGCCATAGGAGCATGCGCACATGACTCATCCACGAAAGGAATCGACCATGCCATTCCGCCATTCGATCCGACTGACCTGCCTGGCCATGGGACTGATCCTGCTGGCCGGCTGCGCCAGCCGCACCCCCATGCAAGACGCGCAACGCGATATCGGGCAGTGGGAAGCTCAGCAGGAACGCCTGGCCGAACTGCAGAGCTGGAAACTTCAAGGCAAGGCGGGCCTGCGCACGCCCCAGGATTCCACCAGCGCCAATCTCGACTGGCTGCAGACGCCCTACTACTTCCGCATCCTGCTCAGCGGCCCCTTCGGCAGCGGGCGGAGCGTGCTGGAGGGTCGTGAGGGGCGCGTCTCGCTGACCACCGGCGAAGGGCGAACCGAAGCGGAAAGCCCGAAGGCCCTGATGCAACAGGAACTGGGCTGGTCGTTGCCCGTCTCCGCCCTGACCGACTGGATTCGCGGCCTGCCCGCCGCCGACCGGCCCCACCACATGGAAAAGGACGAGCTGGGCTTCCCGGCCCGCCTCGAGCAGGACGGCTGGCAGATCGTCTACCGCGACTGGACCCATACCGGCGAGCTATGGCTGCCACGGCGGATGAAGCTGACCTATGACGACCTGGACGTCACCCTTGTGGTGACTCGCTGGCAGCCGGAGCCCGACGAAGATGCCTGAGGCCGGGACGCTGACATTGCCAGCACCCGCCAAGCTCAACCGGATGCTGCACATCACCGGCCGCCGCGACGACGGCTACCATGCGCTGCAGACGCTCTTCCAGTTCCTCGACCATGGCGACACCCTGACGCTGGCCCCCCGCGCCGATGGCGAGATTCGACTCGATGCCACCCTGCCGGGCGTGACCTCCGACGACAACCTGATCCTGCGCGCGGCCCGGCGACTCCAGGCCATCACCGGAACACACCACGGCGCCCACATCACGTTGGACAAGCGACTGCCGATGGGTGGAGGACTCGGCGGTGGCAGCAGCGATGCGGCGACCACCCTGCTCGGCTTGAACCGACTCTGGAAGCTGGACCTGCCTCTGGCATCCCTGGCCTCGCTCGGCCTCGAGCTCGGCGCCGACGTGCCGGTCTTCGTCAGGGGACATGCCGCCTGGGGCGAAGGCATCGGCGAGCGCCTGACCCCCGTCGCGCTCGACACGCCCTGGTTCGTGGTCGTCCACCCGGGTGTCGGCATCTCCACGGCGAGCGTCTTCGGGGCCCCGGAATTGACACGGGATACCCCCCCGATTACCATGGCGCGCGCACTTCAGGGGGGAGTGGCGAGCTGGCGCAACGACTGCGAACCGACGGTCAGGGCACTGTATCCCGAGGTCGCCTCCGCACTCGACTGGCTTGGCACGCGGGCACCGTCAATGCTGACGGGCACGGGAGCCTGCATTTTCGCCCGGCTGGAACGGGAAGAGGATGCCGACGCGCTGCTGGCCGAGATATCGGAGCGCTGGCAAGCCTTCAAGGCGCCAGGCCGTAACCGCTCTCCCCTCCATGATGCCTTGGATCGACGAGCGCCCTGAATGGCGACTCGCGGTTCGGTCCGGTGCGGTAGGTCGCTGGGGTATAGCCAAGTGGTAAGGCAGCGGTTTTTGGTATCGCCATGCGCAGGTTCGAATCCTGCTACCCCAGCCATTTCCAGCCTGGAGCGACACCGATCCGAACACTGAAGACCCAACACTGCAAAGGTGGCTGCGCGTGTCAAAATTGATGGTTTTCGCCGGGAACGCCAATCCCGAGCTCGCCCAGAAGGTCGCCGAGAGCCTGGACAACCGATTGGGCCACGCCACGGTCGGGCAGTTCAGCGACGGCGAGGTCGCGGTCGAGATCAATGAGAACGTGCGCGGCAAGGATGTCTTCATCCTGCAGCCCACCTGCGCGCCGACCAACGACAACCTGATGGAACTGATCCTGATGGTGGACGCCCTGCGCCGCGCCTCCGCCTCGAGGGTCACCGCCGTGGTTCCCTACTTCGGCTATGCCCGTCAGGACCGTCGCGTCCGCTCCGCCCGCGTACCGATTTCCGCCAAGATCGTCGCCGACATGATGGTCAAGGCAGGGGTCGACCGGGTCATGACCATGGATCTGCATGCCGACCAGATCCAAGGCTTTTTCGACGTCCCGGTGGACAACGTCTACGGGTCGCCGATCCTGCTCGACGATATCGAGCGCCAGAACTATGACGATCTGGTGGTGGTCTCGCCCGACGTCGGCGGTGTGGTGCGGGCCCGCGCCATCGCCAAGCAGCTCAATGCCGACCTGGCGATCATCGACAAGCGCCGCCCCCAAGCCAACCAGGCCCAGGTGATGCACATCATCGGCGAGATCGACGACCGCACCTGCGTGGTGGTCGATGACATGATCGATACCGCCGGCACCCTGTGCAAGGCGGGCGAGGCACTCAAGGAGCACGGCGCACGCCGCGTGGTGGCCTACGCCACCCACCCGATCCTGTCCGGCCCCGCCGTCGACAACATTACCGGCTCGGTGCTCGACGAAGTGGTCGTCGCCGATACCATCCCGCTGTCCGACAACGCGCGTCGCAGCGGCCGAATTCGCCAGCTCAGCGTGGCCGGCCTGATCGCTGAGGCGATCCGGCGGGTCAGCAACGAGGAATCCGTCAGCGCCATGTTCCACTGAGGTTTCCCTCGGCGGACCATGGCCTCGGAAAAGCACCCTTCGGGGCAATCGGAGGCGTCAAGGAACTGGTCGCGGTCCTTGGCGCCCTCCTTATTTCAAGCAAGAGGCAAAACCATGTCCGATTACATCCTCACCGCCAGCGTTCGCCACGACCTGGGGAAAGGTGCGAGCCGCCGCCTGCGTCGTGCGAACGAACAAGTACCGGCCATCATCTATGGTGGCGAGCAGGCACCGCAGGCAATCGCCGTCGACAAGACCCGCTTCTACAAGGCAATCGAGGAAGAAGCTTTCTTCTCCTCCGTGATCACCCTGGAAGTGGAAGGCAAGGCCCAGCAAGTGGTCGTGCGTGACCTCCAGCGTCACCCCTACAAGCCGCTGGTGACCCACGCCGACTTCATGCGTATCGATGCCACTCACGAGATCACCATGCGCGTGCCGCTGCACGTGGTGAACGAGGAGAGCTGCAAGGGCATCAAGGACGAGGGCGGCGAGCTTCACGTCCTCTCCAACGAAGTCGAGATCAGCTGCCTGCCGAAGGATCTGCCCGACTATCTGGAGATCGATATCGCCGAGGTCAGCCTGGGCACCACGCTGCATCTGTCCGACCTGAACCTGCCGGCCGGCGTGACACTGGTCGCACTGACCCACGGCGAGGACCATGACAACGCCGTGCTGAGCGTCACCCAAGCCAAGGTTCGTGGCGACGACAGCGATGCCGAAGACGGCGACGCCGCCGAGGGCGAAGAAGGCGAAGGCAGCGCCGAGTAATCCGGAGCCGCCAGGGCCGCGCGAATCGGCGCGGCCCTTTCGTCACGATCAAGCGCTCCGGCGCTTGATTTTTTTTGTGGCCTGCCATCCTGGCAGCCACCCTCCGGATCGCCGCAGGCACAACCTCGAAAATCGTTCCAGACGATGCTTTGGAGACAGAGAAGATGACCCAGGTCAAAGCCATCATCGGGCTGGCCAACCCCGGCGCCGAGTACGAAGCCACCCGCCACAATGCCGGTGCCTGGCTGGTCGACGCCCTGGTTCGCGACGCCGGCGAAACCCTGCGTCCGGAGAAGAAATTTCTCGGGCGTTACGCGCGTATCCGCCTGGATGGCCAGGATCTGCACCTGCTCGAGCCCACCACCTTCATGAACCGCAGCGGTGGTGCCGTCGCCGCCCTGGCCCAGTTCTTCAAGCTGGCGCCCGGTGAACTGTTGATCGCCCACGATGAGCTGGACCTCGCGCCCGGCACGGCCCGCTACAAGACCGGAGGCGGGCATGGCGGCCATAACGGCTTGCGCGACATCGTCCGGGCATTGGGCAACGACAACACCTTCCATCGACTGCGACTGGGCATCGGTCATCCCGGCGACGCCCGCCAGGTCACCCACTACGTCCTGGGGCGCCCCGGCAAGGCCGAGCGCACCGCCATCGACGACGCTATCAACGAGTGCCTGATCACCTTGCCCCAGGCGATCGCCGGCGACTGGACGAAAGCCATGCAACGGCTGCACAGCTTCAAGGCATAAGACGGCAGAACGCGGCGGCGCCGCTTGAAGAAGGATGAAAGGCACTCCGTGGCGGGATAGAGGTCCACCGGTAGTCTCTTCTCTCTTCCGACTTCCCCTTCTGGCTCGCGCCGAAGGCGTCCCGTAGAATACCGGCCAATCATCCTTTTCGAACTCTCATTCCAGGATCAGCCCATGGGTTTCAACTGCGGTATCGTCGGCCTGCCCAACGTCGGCAAGTCGACCCTCTTCAACGCCCTGACCAAATCGGGTATCGACGCCGAGAATTTCCCGTTCTGCACCATCGAGCCCAACGTCGGCATCGTGCCGATGCCGGACCCGCGGCTCGACAAGCTGGCGAGCATGGTGAAGCCCGAGAAGGTGATCCCCACCACCATGGAGTTCGTCGACATCGCCGGCCTGGTGGCAGGCGCCTCCAAGGGCGAAGGGCTCGGCAACCAGTTCCTGGCCAATATCCGCGAGACCCAGGCCATCGCCCATGTCGTGCGCTGCTTCGACAACGACAACGTCATCCACGTGGCCAACCAGGTCGATCCGCGGGCCGATATCGAGACGATCAACCTCGAGCTGGCCCTGGCCGACCTGGACACCGTCGAACGCGCCATCCAGCGCCTCGCCCGTGTCGTCAAGGGCGGCGACAAGGAGGCCATTGCCACCAAGGCCATCCTCGATCGCATCCAGCCCCATCTGGCCGAGGGCCAGCCGTTGCGCAGCTTCGGCCTGGATGACGACGAGAAGCGTCAGCTCAAGAGCTTCGGCCTGCTGACGCTCAAGCCCACCATGTACATCGCCAACGTCAACGAAGACGGCTTCGAGAACAATCCCTATCTCGACACCGTCAACGAGATCGCCGCCGAGGAAGGCGCCGTGGTGGTACCGGTATGTAACCAGATCGAGGCCGAGATCGCCGAGCTCGATGACGAGGAGCGCGCCATGTTCCTCGACGAGATGGGCATGGAAGAGCCAGGGCTGGACCGCGTGATTCGCGCCGGCTATGCCCTGCTCGGCCTGCAGACCTACTTCACCGCCGGCGTGAAGGAAGTCCGGGCCTGGACCGTCAAGGTCGGCGCCACCGCCCCCGAGGCTGCCGGCGTGATCCACACCGACTTCCAGAAAGGCTTCATTCGCGCCGAGGTCGTGGCCTACGACGACTTCGTGGCCCTGGGCGGCGAGCAAGGCGCCAAGGATGCCGGCAAATGGCGCCTCGAGGGCAAGGATTACATCGTCGCCGACGGTGACGTCATCCACTTCCGGTTCAATGTCTGATGCCGTAACGGCTTGACGTGCCGGGGCCTTGCCGGTATGATTCGCCCCCGTTGTCGGCTACGTAGCTCAGCTGGTTAGAGCACATCACTCATAATGATGGGGTCCCCTGTTCGAATCAGGGCGTAGCCACCAGATATCGAAAAGCCCGCCTGGTTCGCCAGGCGGGCTTTTTGGTTTCCGGCCCGGACGATGCCCGGGCCTTCCTTCTTCCAGCACAGCGGCGCAGCCGCGTTCTTGTCTAAAGCGCTTCGCGCTCGAGAAAGGCGGTGAGCACTCGGATCAGGTACTCCACATCCTGCACCCCCGCTGTCTCGCGGATCGAGTGCATGGCCCATTGCGGCACCCCCACGTCCAAGGTCGGTACCCCCAGCTCGGTGGCAGTGATCGGGCCGATGGTACTGCCACATCCCATGTCGGCACGGGTGACGAAGGTCTGCACCGGTACCCCTGCTTGACGGCACAGCTCACGAAACAGCGCCGACGTGGCACTGTTGGTGGCATAACGCTGATTGGCGTTGACCTTGATGACCGGCCCGCCGTTGATCGTCGGCCCATGGGCCGCATCGTGCTTGTCGCGGAAGTTGGGATGCAAGGCGTGGGCGTTGTCACAGGAAATCAACCGCGAGGCCTGCACCAGGCGAATGAAGCCCTCTTCGCCGGCCTCGCCCAGCGCCGCGTTGACCCGCCGCAGCACATCCCCCAGGAAAGGCCCCTGGGCACCGCAGGCACTGGCACTGCCGACTTCTTCATGATCGTTGGCGACCAGTACTGCCCCCTGGCGGCCATCGCTTGCCAGCAAGGCCTCGAGGCCGATGAAGCACGACAAGAGGTTGTCGAGACGGGCACTGGCGAGCAGCTCCCCTTCGACCCCAACGCGCGAGGGCGGCTGAACGTCGTAAAGCGCCAGCTCGAAGTCGATCACCTCGACGCCCTCGATTCCATGCTGCTCCGCCAGCCAGTGCCGCAACAACCGATCCAGATCGGCATGCTCGCCGCCTTGCAGGAAGACTGGCGGCATATCGGTCTGGGCGTTCATCGCCTTCCCATTGTTGGCCTCGCGGTCGAGGTGTATCGCCAGGCTCGGGATGATCGCCAGCGGCCGGTCGACATCGAGCAGTAGACCTTCGAGCCGACCATCGGCATGGCGCACGTGTACGCGTCCTGCCAGGCCCAGATCGCGATCGAACCAGGGCGCCAGCAAGGCGCCGCCATAGACCTCGACACCCAACTGCAACCAGCCGGCCGACGTCTGAGGCGCATGCGGCTTGAGACGCAATCCCGGGCTATCGGTGTGAGCGCCGATCATGCGCAAGGCATCGAGCGGCTCTGACGGCAACTGCAGCGCGATGATAGAGGAATCGTTGCGCGTCACGTAGACACGCTCGCCGGGTGACAGACGCCAGGCCTCGGTCTCCTCGAGGCGGCGAAAGCCCTCGGCCTCCAATCGCTCGGCCATGTTGGCGGTGGCGTGCCACGGAGTCGGAGAGCGACGCAGAAAGTCGAGCAAGCGCTCGAGTCGGGCATCCTGGGGCATGGGGTCCTCTCGTGATGAAATGTACAAGGGGTCTTGGCATGTCGCCGGAACTGCTACAATGCTCGCTCGGTCTTGCAACTCGAGCGCCGAATCACAGTCTGGACAGATACAAGAGTGTACATGAATCAGGGAGTGCTTCATTGATGAGCCTGTTTGCTACCCTGGGGCGCACGGCGGCCCTGGCCATGCTGCTGGTTGCCGGCCCGGCACTGGCCGATCTCGCCCCCAGCGACGCCCAGCGTCAAACGGCCGAGGAAATCGCCGACTCCCTGCTACACGGCCATTACTCGGATATCGATCTCGACGATGACTGGTCGAAGCGCGCCTTCCAGCACTACCTGGACGTGCTCGATGGCCAGCGCGCCTATCTGCTGCGCAGCGACATCGACGACTTCCAGGATCTGAGCACCCGGCTCGATGAGGCCGTCCTCGACGGTGAACTGGCACGCCCCTTCGCTCTTTACGAGCGTTACCAGACACGCGTCGAGGATCGTCTCGAATGGCTGCTGGCCCGCCTCGACGAGGGACTCGACTTCACCTTCGATGGCGACCAGCGGATGATCCTGGATCGGTCCGACATGCCTTGGCCCACCGACGAGGCACAGCTCGATGCCTTGTGGACCAAACGTCTCAAGAACGCCGCCCTGGAGCTGGCAATCAACCGACAGGACGCCGAGGAACGGAAAGCGAATGCCGAGGAAAACGAGGACTCGGCCTCCACCGAGGCGGACACCTCGTCATCACGCGACGACGATACCGTCGACGAGAAGGAAAAGACCATCGAGGAGACCCTTCGCGAGCGCTACGAAGGGCAACTCAACCGGATACGCCAGATCAACGCCGAGGATGTCTTCGACCTGTTGATGACGGCGGTGACCGGCACCATCGATCCGCACACCAACTACATGTCGCCGCGCGAGAGCGAGGACTTCGATATCCAGATGAAGCTCTCCCTGGAAGGCATCGGCGCCCTGCTCCAGGCGGACGGTGAATACGTCAAGGTCTCCAGCCTGGTGCCCGGCGGCCCAGCCGAGAAGGCCGGCGTGCTCGAACCCGCCGATCGCATCATCGGCGTCGGCCAGGAAGACGAAGAGATCGTCAACGTGGTCGGCATGCGCCTCGACGAGGTGGTCGACATGATTCGCGGTCCCAAGGGCTCGGTGGTGCGCCTCGAGATCGTTCCTGGCCAGGCCATGGACATGACCCGCTCCAAGGTCGTCGAGATCACCCGCGACACCGTCAAGCTGGAAGACCAGGCAGCCCAGAGCGAGGTGGTCGAGATCCAGCGCGACGATGGCAAGCACCGTGTCGGCGTGATCAAGGTACCCGCCTTCTATGTCGATTTCGATGCCTGGCAGGCCGGCGCGGACGACTATCGCAGTACCACGCGGGACGTGGCCAAGGAAATCGAGAAACTACGCAAGGAGAACGTCGAAGGCATCGTCCTCGACCTCCGCAACAACGGCGGCGGCGCCTTGCAGGAAGCCAACTCGATGCTCGGCCTGTTCATCGACCGCGGCCCCACCGTTCAGGTTCGCGATGCCCGTGGTCGCATCAACCTCTATGGCGACACCGACAGTGGCAGCCTTTATGACGGCCCCCTGGTCGTGCTGGTCAACCGTCTCTCGGCCTCGGCCTCGGAAATCTTTGCCGGCGCCATCCAGGACTACGGACGCGGCCTGGTGGTCGGCAGCAACACCTTCGGCAAGGGTACCGTGCAAACGCTCAACGACCTGGATCTCGGCCAGATCAAGCTGACCCGGGCCAAGTTCTACCGCATCTCCGGCGACAGCACCCAGAATCGAGGCGTCGTGCCGGATATCCAGTTCCCCAGTCTGGTGGACCCGGAAAGCATCGGCGAGAGCAGCCTCGACAACGCACTGGGCTGGGACAGTGTGCGCAAGGTGCAGTACCGCCAGTACGGCGATCCACGCCGTTACCTGGACATCCTGCGCGAGCGTCATCGCCAGCGTGCCGACGATCATCCCAACTTCCATTACCTGGAACGCCGTGCCACCCTCGCCGAGCGGCTCCGCGAGCAACACACCAGCGTCAGCCTCAACCGCGAGCAGCGACGCCAAGAAACCCAGGCCCGCGAGAATGAACAGCTGGCCCTGGAGAACGAACGCCGCGAAGCCCTCGGGCTGGAGCCGTTGGACAACTGGATCGACAGCCGCGGCCAGGATGAGGAAGAGCCACAACCGCTGGAACGCGCGCCACTGACGGAGGCGGCAGAAATCCTGCTCGACTTTTCCCGGCTGGAGAGTGGCATACAGTTCGCCGAACACGAGTAAGGCAGCGCACCACTCCACGACAAGACGCCGGGCATTGCCCGGCGTCTTGCTTTCATCCTGGACTCGCCCTCCCCTCCACGTTCTAGCTACACGTACTGGGCTGCCTGGCCAACTCGCCCCGCCCCGCGCCACCAGAAAAAGCCCGCCTGAAAAGGCGGGCAATGCAGAAGCACACTTGAATCAAGGGGCCATTCGTTGCCGTGGCTCAGGCGACCCGGGACTCCCTCGTCATGTCCTGAATCCCCAGGCGCTGGCGCAGGTAGGAGGGAATCAAGCGGCGCGACGAGATACGATGACGGGGCATCTCGACGATCCGTTGCTCGAGGCCATAGAGCGCCACGTATTCATCGTAGTTGTCGAAGGCCTGACGATCGACATAGTCGATGTAGGTCTCGGCTTCGGTGCCGTTGGCGATGACCACCTCATGAGTCTCCGTCTCGATGTGGTAGTAAGTGATCGCCTCGGGCATTTCTCCCCATGGCAGATAGTCGATGGTGTCGTGGTTGACCAGCGCACCGGCATTGATCACCAGGCCATCGATGATGACGCCGTGGTTGGCGGTGAGGACGAGATCCCGGTTGGGTTGGCCATCCGCCAGGACGCCTTCCTTGATCCGCACGGGGGCATAACCTGCCGAGAAGAGGCGATGAACGGACTGGCGACCGATCCACTTCACCGGCACCGCCTCGCCGCTGGCAGTCATTACCAGATCACCGATCGACAGCGTCTCCACAGGCACTTCGCCATCGGGCGTGGCGATCATGGTGCCCGCCGCGAAGCAATTATGCGTATAGGTACCGCCGGAGAGGTAGGTATCCTGGTTGGCCTTGAATTCTTCGAACTCCGCCTGCGTCATCTCGATGCTGGCGTTTACTTGTGTAGTCGTAACGCCATTCCCTTGTGTGATATGCAAGGAAGAACCATCGTAGGCATCATCTGCCGTCGCACCATCCAGGCTCCAGTCTCCACTGCCGATATTTAGCTCATCCCCCGCCTGTATGTTATTGACGTCAAAGCTGATGCTGTCCAGTACCCCCGCATCCGGTTGATTGAATGTGAAGGAGCCTTCTCCGGCCTCCGCATAATTAACGGTATAGCTGTTCAGGGGATCACTGAGTGCACTCAGAGTAGAGCCATCGAGCGTCGTGTGACTCGCTCCATTGACATTGAAGGTAAAGCTATTGAGTTGGTTAACATCCAGCAGGCCCATATCCAGCGTCAGATCACCACCGTTAGTGGTAGTAAAGGTCGGACTCGAGCCACCATCAATGTTCGCAATCGAAGTGATCGTGACAGTAACGCCGTCGACGATCAGCTCCCCACTGCCTAATGCACTAATTTCAGCAGTGTTCTCTTGGTCCGCATTTTCCTCCGAGATGGTATGTGTCTCATCATCCCCAATCGAAATGTCCAACAGTTCAGCCATAGTTCTATACCCCTCCAGAGCAAGTTCTTGTTCACTTCGTTGTCTCACTCTGCGCGCCAGAGGCGGCGTGCCCTTTTCACCCTAGCACATGGCTGAAAATCTGCAGCAAGAAGGCCATTGCGTGTCTCAACGCCGTGAAGAGGTCATTTCGGAAAAGAGGCTAGTTTTAAACCGACTAACCATTAACCTCAATACCGTTAACCATTGACGCTAATGGTGCACATTTCCCCTTCACTTTACGGCTGAATATTAGAAATGCACGGTCGATTCCAGCCACAGCACCTTCGAACATCATGCATATTTCAGAAAAACCGTATATTCGAATCAGATTTTCGATACCCAACGACCGATACCTGACGAGATATCGATGATGGACCGCGCGAATCGGCAGGAGTCGACCGCCATCGCATAGCGCTGCAAGGCCAGCGCTGAATGATATGAGTTGATGCTTAATCAATTTTCCTACAATTCGTGTAGGAAATCGCTTACACGCACAAGGCTGATTACCCCTTATCCTAGGCAGGCGTTTTGGTAGCCATGCTGTCCACGCATGGAAAAAGCCTGGCGCGGACGCCAGGCAATATCAGGGGTGCCATGGAGGATGGATCCATGACGAACAAAATGTTACCGAAACAATACAATGCGAGTAAAATGACAGAAATATGACACGCTCGCCCTGACGACGACCTGAAAGGGCTGCCTGACACACGGGCGGCCCCGCCTTTATCGCATCCTCGCGTACTTCGCGCTATCGCCCAGCCTTCCACTCAACCTATAGCGTCACTGCCCATTGTGGGCAACGCATCGAGCATCCTGTGCCCGCTTCGATACGCAAGCTCCGCACCGTAAGGTTAGCCCCTGCCGTTGCTGGCGCCGCTATGGCACGGTGAACGCCAGACCGGTCCGGAGGCCAGGTTCTCTCAACAGAAGATGATGCGTATCGGGCCATCAACAGCAAGCGCGACGATGTGCTTGTCACCGATCGTGATGGCCATCCGGTCACCGCTGTGGAAGTTCAGGAGATCGGGTACAACTTGAGCAAAGACCCCGGGCTACGCGACGGAATCAAGAGGACTGCCTGGGAGAAGGCGGGTATTCACTACATAGAGGTCCATTCACCGCTGGATCGTCAGGCCTTGTCGACGCATCTGCTCAACCGGCGGCAGTCGCGCGTCAGCACATCCAAGGATTCCGTCTCGAACAACGCCAATTCGTTCGAAGCCTCCAATGCCCCAGTAAAGTTCACTTATCCTTGAATTTTCACTCTGAATATCGTGGTTCATTTCGAGCCATTAACCAGGGCACTTTGCCGCGAACGGGCTGAGTGAGGCCACCGCGTGTTACCGGGAATTACATAGACCTAACACATCGTGACGGTTAGCGCGGAGAAATTCTCTAGACTCAAGGGATAGCGGATCGCCATCCGCGAGTTTACTGGAATACGCTAATGGAGGGGACAATGACCGATTCAACCATTCGCACACTCAACGCAGAAGAACTGGACGCCGTGTCAGGTGGCCTTACCGATGCGCTGCCCGGCGGCACCGACCTGATTGGCAGCCTGCCCATCGCTGGCCTGATCGGCGGTATACTGGACACGGTCACGAGCACCCTGCTGGGAGCCGTGCCCGGCGACCTGCCAGTGTCCGGCGTCAACGACACCCCCGATATTTCATGATCTCTCCCCTCCGCCACTGACCTGGGCGGGGGGCAAGGCGCCGAGCCCGACGAAATACTCGTCGGGCATTTTTTTCATGCATGTCGACCTGTCCGGCCTTCGAATGCGGCATCATCACCCTATAACTTGCGAGCCCTATCTGCCTGAATGACCTGGTTGTGCAGTACCAGGTAGATGCTCAAGGGCATCGCCAGGGTCTCGCCAAGGCCACAGGGTCGTCCACCTCAATGGGAAAGCCATAGCACTCGTTCCCGCCCGGAGCTTCGTGAAGCTGCACAGTCACGCTATATCGTCCTGTGACGCCTTAGAAGCGTTTCGAGCCTTTCTCGCACCGCACAGCTGTGGTGGCGATTGATCTGGTGTGCTTGGCCACGAGACACCTTTTCTGTTGCGTACACCCTTCGTCTCTCATGACGCAACGCGACAGGGATGTTCACGATGCCTACGCTCGACAACATCTCACTTGCGAACCTATAACGGAGCACGTCTCCAACAAGCGGCCAGGCCCAACACACAACGCTGATACGAAGTGTCTATCGACGTTCGTGCCAAGACTTGAGGACAGGTAGAAAAGATGGCTCCCCGAGCAGGACTCGAACCTGCGACCCAGTGATTAACAGTCACTTGCTCTACCAACTGAGCTATCGGGGAATGACGATGTATGCACCCGGAAACGGGCAACAGGCAGGAAAGGTGGCTCCCCGAGCAGGACTCGAACCTGCGACCCAATGATTAACAGTCATTTGGACTTGGGATCAACACAGCAGACCTAGCGACAGCTCTATCGATAGTCTTACCAGATGAACCATGTAACCCCGTTCGTTCACCACGACACGGGGATTTCGCATGCGCGTCACATCCATCATCTCTTCCAAGGGCGGCGTCGGCAAGACGACCACGACCGCCAATCTCGGCGGCTTGCTGGCCGATGCCGGCTACCGCGTCCTGCTGATCGACTTCGATCCTCAGCCCACGCTGAGCAGCTACTACCCACTCGCCCACGACGCCCCGGGCGGGATCTACGAGCTGATCGCTCTCAACATCACCGAGCCCGAGCAAATCATCTCCTCGACCACAATCGAGGGGCTGGATTTGATTACCTCCAACGACGGCCAGGGTCAGCTTCCCCAGCTGCTACATGGGGCGCCGGACGGTCGCATTAGACTTCACCACCTGCTCGGCCAGTTGCCCGACTACGATGTCATCCTGATCGACACCCAGGGTGCCCGCTCCATCATGCTCGAGGCCGCCATACTGGCTGCCGACCACGCACTGTCGCCAATCACGATTGATGCGCTCTCCGCCCGGGAGTTCATCCGCGGCACCGTCGGCCTCCTTGATGACCTCGAGCCGCTGACGCGCTACACCGCTTTGGACCTGCCGCGCATCTCCCTGATGCTCAACCGACTCGACCACACCCGATCCTCAAAGAGTGTTTCCGACTTTCTGCTCGACTTCTACGACGATCCGGACGGTCGCGTCACGGTCATGGATAACAACCTTAAAAACCTGACAGCGTTCCGAATGGCCAGCGCCATCGGCCAGCCGATTCATCGTTTCGAGCCCCGCAAACCCTATCGGGACCGCGTCGCCCCGGCCGGCGCCGATCAGATCATCGACGTCGCCAGCGAACTCAACCCGGCATGGGCGCCGGCACTAACGGGACTGCAGGCCACCTTGCAGGCACAAGGAGGCCGCCATGAACACTGATGCTCCCGTCCAGCACACTGACGTGCCACAGATCGGCTACCAGCTACCGCACAGCCTCGAGGCCGAGCAGTCCGTCATCGGTGGCCTCATGCTCGACAACCGCGCCTGGGATGACATCGCCGATCGTCTTGATGGCGGCATGTTCTATCGGCCTGAACACCGCCACATCTTCGACGCGATGCGCGATCTCATCGCCCAGGACGCGCCGATTGATGTCGTGACGCTGTCTGAGGCTCTCGAGCAACACAGCCGTCTGGAGACGGTCGGCGGCCTGAATTATCTCGCCGAGATTGCCCGGCATACGCCGTCCGCCGCCAACATCAGCGCCTACGCCGAAATCGTCCGCGATCGCTACCAGCTGCGGCAACTGTCACAGACGGCCGTGGCGCTCAACCGGCAGGCGCTCGATGCCCAGGGGCGTAGTGCGACATCGATCATCGAGGCCGCCGAACAACAACTGTTCGAGCTCGTCGATGACCGACGGCACGCCCTGGGCTCCGTCAAGGAAATCCTGGAAGAGGTGGTCAACCGCATCGACATCGCGTCCCAATCTGACGGCGGTATCACCGGCGTGCCGACAGGTTTCACCGACGTCGACCGGATGACCACCGGTCTGCAGCCCGCCGAGCTGGTGATCCTCGCCGGGCGCCCCTCGATGGGCAAGTCCGCTCTGGGCATGGGCATCGCCGAGAACGTCCTAGCGTCGACGGCGACCCAGGCACAGGGGCCAGTGATCGTGTTTTCGCTGGAGATGCCCCGCGAGGACCTCATGCTCCGCCTGCTGGCCAGTATCGGCCATCTCCCCCTGCAGGCATTGCGGTCCGGCCAGCTCGAGGACGACCAATGGCCGTCCCTAGCCGCGGCGGTCGCCAAGGCCAGGGACTTCGAGAACCGCCTGTTCATCGATGATGAAGGCGGCCTCCATGCCTCGACCCTGAAGACCCGCGCACGACGTATTGCCCGCAAACACGGCCGTCCAGCGCTGATTCTGGTCGACTACCTGCAGATGCTGACCGAGCCGAGTGCCGGCGAGAACCGCAACCTCGAGATCAGTGCCATCAGCCGGATCCTGAAAGCCACCGCCAAGGAGCTGAGCTGTCCGGTCGTCGCGCTCTCCCAGCTCAACCGTCAACTGGAAAATCGCCCGAACAAGCGTCCGACGATGGCCGATCTCCGGGACTCGGGCTCGCTCGAGCAGGATGCCGATCTTATCGGCTTCATCTACCGCGACGAGGTCTATCACCCCGACAACCCCGAGAACCACGGCCTGGCCGAGTTGATCCTCGGCAAACAGCGCAATGGACCGACCGGCATCGTCCACCTGGCGTGGCTCGATGAACAAACGCGGTTCGAGAACCTCGAGTGGAAACACCGGGAGGTTCTGTCATGACACCGATTGATACCAACTATCTCCGCGACCTGGGTCGCATCCAGCAAGCGCGTTCGTGCGGAGCTCAAGCACTGGAGGAAACCCCAGCCTGGCGGGCCGCTGAACGGATCCAGGAGCTCGAACGTCAGCTCCAGCGGGAAGACACCAGCCACGACAATACCCTTGAACAGCGTGATACCGCCGAAGAGATGGCAGACAGGCTCGCCGCAGCCGTCATGGAGATCACCGGCCGCGATATTGGCGAACACTCTAGCGCCAATTCACCGTGGCTGAATGCCATCGAATATGCCGAGGAATACGAGGCTGAGCAGCGTCAGCGGGAACTGAAGCAAGACCGTACCGACGAGCTCGAGCAAGAGAACCGCAAACTGCACATGCAGTATGCCGGCGCATTGGGCTTGATCTCGGACATGTCCGGGCACCTGGCGCTCAGCCATCCCGAGTACCGGGAACCGCTGCGCGACCAGATCATTCAAGCCGCTGAGGACTGGTGCCAGCTCAGTGGATGGTCCGGTCGCATGGTCGGCAACAAGCTGGTCCTGGATCCGCCGAAGCAAGGAGGTGCCGCATGACCACCGATGCCCGTATGCCCAAGGTGTCACAGCGACTCAACGAGCGCAGTCGTCTCGCCCTCGAGAGACACGCCGCAGAAGAGGCTACCGTTGAGCAGCGCCTCAGCACACTGGACCAGAGCGGCCCCACGGCACTTGAGCGCTTGGCTGAGGTGGCCCAGGGCCATAGCGGCCAGAGCCACCACTGTCGCCGGATCTTGCTCGCTATCTACAACGGCCCCGAGTGGCCGCTCGAACTCACCCGCCTGCGCTGCCTGGACCGCAACCTGCAACGGGCTGCGCTCACTGTGATCGAGTGGTCCGCTTACTCCGGTCACGAACTTCACGAGTCCCTGGACGACGGTGAGGCATTGATGCGGCGCTTCTGGCACGTCGAATCCGATAAGGGAGGTGTGTCATGAATACGCCTTCCACCTCGACCGTTGGCTTGGATCCCACTAGCCGCATGATCAACCACATGGAGGTGGAGATCGCGCGATTGATCACGGCAGAGTCGGCACTGCTCCGGGTCGCCGGCATGCTTGGCATTCATGCCGAGCCAGATGGCCAAGGCCGCTACAGCGGCCAGGCCATTGCCGATCAGGTGCGTGACGCACTCGATCAGCGGCAGGTCGACCAGGCACTGGCCACCACGCCAACGCCCACGATTCTGACAGCTTCTGGCACGCCTATGTCACTGACGTTTCCTGCGTGGCAGAACATCGATGACCAGGACATTGCCCAGGCGCTGTCACGCATCTGCCGATTCGGTGGCCACTCTCGCCGGTTCTATTCCGTCGCTCAGCACTGTGTGCATGTCAGCGAGATCGTCCCCCGTGAGGACGCCCTGGCGGCCTTGCTGCACGACGCCACCGAAGCCTACATCGGCGACATGGTCTCGCCGCTGAAATCGATGCTGCCGACCTACCAGGCTATCGAGAAACGCCTCTGGTCCGCCATTGCCCAGCGATTCAGCGTGGATCCTGTGCTGCCAGCCAGCGTCAAGTCCGCTGACCTGCAGTTACTCGCCACCGAACGGCGCGACCTGCTGCCGGACTCGCCAATGGAGTGGCCCTGCCTCAAGGGCGTCGAGCCACTCGAAGAACCCATTGAACCCTGGTCCCCGGATATCGCCGCCCTCGCCTGGGGGCTGCGGCTCGAGGAGCTCCTGGTCGAGCGGGAGGAGGCGTGATGGACGAGCAGACAATGAAACAGGAGCTTACCGAGCTGGAAGCACGCCTGGCCGAACTGCGCGTGCAATGCCAGCAGCTGGAGGGCGACGTCCAGGCCTTACGCGCTCGGAAGCGCCAATTGATCCACGCCCTGGAGGGCCAGCTGGATCTGTTCCGGGACCACGTCCACCACAGCGAGCAGCTGCTCGAGGAGGTCCGCCATGGCTAACCAGTTCGGGAAGGGCGTCGAGCGCGTCGTGCGGTATGCCCGCAATCACGGCTGGCACATCCAGCGCACCCGGGGCGGGCATCTGCGGATGACCCGGCCGGGCCTGCCGCCAGTGTTCACCAGTGCCACGCCGAGCGATGTTCGCTCACAGCGTAATGCCATCGCGCGCCTTCGGCGGGCGCAACGCCTCGCGTATCAGACTGGAGGGGCCTATGTACACTGAACGTCGAGATCCGGAACAACCCCTCGACCAACTGGCGGCCCCGTCGCTTGAACAGGCGCAGCGCGACGGTATCGTCGCCGCGTTTGAACACCTCTCGGGGCAATATGCCCATCTGCTGCAAAGCGACGATGTCCGTCAGGGGGTGTTCAGGCTCCTGGAAAAGCCGTCTCGCAATGGGTGGATGTCCAATCTCCGCCGGGTCAGTGAATTCCTGGCGATTGCCTCGGCCATCGAACATGGCCGTCAGGCACCGGACAGGCGTTCACGTGTCGCGGCCGTCGACGATGTCCCCGGGGATGCCGCGCCGAGCCCCCGGTCGATCGGCGAAGTCTTTCTCTACTGGCTGCAGCGGGGGCTCAAGGAGGGACGCCTGAATACCAATACCCGCGGTGCCCTGGTTCATGGCGTCGAGGGCACCTGGCTGTTGGTGAGCCCGGGCATCTTCCGGCGGTTCTGTCTCGAGCACGATGACCTGGTCAGTGACTGGCGAGACGTCCAACAGCGCTTCCAGAAACTGGGCCTCCACCGGGTGCATGAGGATGGGACCAACATCCACGAGGCCTCACTGGTGGGTGTCCCCGGCCATCCGAACCGGAGGATCAAGGGCTACCTGCTCAAAGAGCCGGCGTCGCTTCACCTCCCCCAACGCAACAACACCGTGCTGTCCCTGACGGCAGGAGGTGTCTCATGATTCCCGATCGCATCATGCGCAAGATCGAGCGCTGCCTCGCGCTGTCGCAGAGCGCCAATGCCCACGAGGCAGGCATCGCGCTGCGCCAGGCCCAGCAGCTGATGCAGCGCTATGGGCTGAGCGAGCAGGACATCACCCTGGCGTCAGTGACCGATCACACGGCCACCGCTCAGGCTGGCAAGGTGCCGCCCCGCTATCTCAATGCGCTTGCCACCCTGGTCAATAACGCCTTCGGCACCCAGGCCATCTATTCGGCCACGCCGCGGCTTAGCGGCACCCAGGTGCGTTGGATCGGCCAGTGGCAGTTCCTGGGCACCGACGGGGCCAGCCAGGTGGCCGCCTACGCCTATGCGGTCCTGCAACGCCAATTGATCCGCGATCGCCAGGCCTACCAGTCGGGCCTCAACAAGCGCATCAAGCGTGCCACGCGCATCCGCCGTGGCGACGCCTACGCCGAGGCCTGGGTCGCCGGTGCGCGGGAATCCATCGTGCCGGTCGAGCTCTCCCCGGCGGCATCCGAGGCCCTCGAGGCCTATGCCGAGCGGCAATGGGGCGAGCTCAGTTCCCTGACGCCACGCCAGCGTGGCCAACTCCGCCACCACGATTATCAGGCGGTTCACCAGGGCTACGATGCTGGTCGGCAAGTCCGGCTGCACGACGCCATCCAGACACCGGAACGGGAGGCCCTGGGTCATGGCTGACATCGTCGATTTTCCGCTCACGTGCACGCCTGGCTGCCCGGAATGCTATCTGGGCCTCGACCAGGATGTCGCCCAGGCCGACCTGCATCTGCTGTGCCCGATGCAGCACCTGATGCGCCACTGGCTGGCCAGCGCCGACCTCACCGCCTGGCATGACCTGCTGGCCGACACCGCCTTGCTGCTGCGCGCCGCCTGTCGGCGGCTGGAGAGCGCCGCGGAATCACGGCGTCTGGCCGAGCTGGAGATGCAGACATTGACAGACCTCGAGGCCCTGACCGTGGTCCTCGACAACCTGTATTGCCTGCATCGCCAGTTGCCCGTGAACCGCGATGACGCCGTCCGCCGCCCGCTGCGTGACCTGACCCTCAACCTCGAGCGCCTGCTGTCGGGCGGCGCCGAGGGCGAACTGGATTGACCCTCCGCCGCATGGATGGAGAGGCAGGAGACTCACATGAGCAAGAAACATCCTACGCAGGAACAGATGATGGAAGCCCTGACGAAACCAGGGCCGCAACTGAACTCGCAACGCGTCAACGAGGCCGCTCCGCCGTCCCAGGAGTTCGGCATGCAGGTGACGCTGAACCAGCTGCGCCCCTATGACCGCAACCCGCGGAGGCAGCGCAACCCGCGCTATGAGGAGATCAAGGCCTCGATCCGCGAGGTGGGGCTGAAGCAACCACCGCCGGTGACCCAGCGTCCCGGCGACGACAAATATATGATCAGCGACGGCGGCAACACCCGCCTGCAGATCCTCAACGAACTCTATGAGGAAACCGGGGAGGATCGCTTCAACACCAACTGGGTGATTTACCGCCCTTGGATCAGCGAGGCGCATGTGCTGGCCGGCCACTTGTCCGAGGACAAGGACCACGGTGAGCTGGCCTGGATCGAGAAGGCCCTGGGCATCGAGCAACTCAAGAATACGCTCGAGGAGGAAGCCGGTGAGACGCTGTCGCAGCGAGCACTCGCCAGGCAGGCACGTGAGCTCGGCTTTGCTGTCGACGTCAGTCACATCTCGCGGATGCTCTACACCGTCGAGCATATCTGGCCGTCGTTGCCCCTCACCTTGGAAAGCGGACTCGGTCGGCCACAGATCAAGAAGATCATCGCCTACCGCGAGGCCTGCCTGCGTATCTGGAAGCACATCGACGAGCGGCCTGAAGAGGAATTCGGCCCGGCCTTTCATGAGGTCCTCAGCCAGTTCGATCACGAAGAACAGACCGAGCTGCCGTGGTCGATCGTCGAGGACCGGCTGCTGGGCATGCTGGAGGATCACTCGACCGATATTCACCTGCACCCAATTGATAATGCCTTGAAGCAAATCCTGACGTATCGCCAGCGCCGCTGGCCGATCACTGACGACTGCCAGGACATTTGGCTGCCCCTGGATGCCGAGATCCAGCGTGCCCGGGATCCCGAGAACGCCCCGCCGCTGTGGCCGGCGGAACCCGAGGCCGGGAACCGCCAGCCACCCCGAACGACGCCGCGCTCGGACGATCAGGCGCCACTGGGAGACAGCGCCGGGGAACCGGTGACCCTGGAGACGGATGCCGAACCGTCCCACGCCCCGGCATCGAATGCGCCCACCGAGTCGCCGGCCGGTGGTGATGACGACCAGGTGTCAGCCCTGCAGGCACAGGTGCGGGAGCTAGAGGCCCAATTGGCCACCCGTACTGAAGATGAGAGCGTCGCGTCGACCACACTGGAGGCCGACACCGTCCCCTCACCGTCCTCCACCACAGAGGATAGTGATGACACGGCGTCCACCGAAACGCTGGATGCGTTGCTGGATGACCGACGTGACGCCCTGACGCTCTCCGAAGTCGAGGAAGCCGAGGGCCACCGCCGCTTGCGTGACATGCTCACCCGGGAGCATGGCGAGGCCCCCAACGACTTCGAAGACAATGCGCTGCGGGCGATTCCGCTGATGAGCAATGGCCCGATGCACCCAATCACCGATCTGTGGTACGTCGAGCCTCGATACCGCGAGCCGTATCAGCTCCGGCTGCAGATTTCCCAGTTTGCTCAGGCGCTCGCGCGCTGGGCCGGCTTCAACCTCCCCGGCGACAGCGACAACCCGGTCCAGCCCGACTATCACAATGGGCTCGGTTATACCCTCGAACCGCTTAGCGAAGCACAAGCCCATAGCCAACGCGCTCAGCGCGTCTGGCAGCTGCTCGCCAGCTTGCTGGGTGAGGAGGAGCTCAACCCGGCCTATCCCATGGAACTGTCGGTGCTCGGTGGCCTGATCGGGGGCACTGACGATGATGAGCGGCTGCCGGACGAGGTCCTGGTGCGGCTGTTCCGTCTGATCCGCCTGATTCGCCTGCTGAAGGATGCTCTCGCTGAGGAGGATGCCTCATGAACCAGAACCAACAACCACGTCATATGAGCCGTTCGCTGACCCTCGCCGTGCTCAACCAGGCCATCGGCTATCTGCGCGAGGGCAACATGCGCCGCGCACGAGCACTCGGCTTCAGCGACGACGAGCTGCGTGAATTACGACGGCTCAGTGCCACCGATATCGAAGCCCTGTCCTGTGATGGTCCCGCCGTCTGCCGTTTGACCGTGGACCACGAGATGCTGCTGATTGTCATGCAGCGACTGATCGAGGACCAGGATCGCGAGACGCGCATCGACCGCTGCCTGACGCTCGGGGCCAGTGTCACCATGATGGGTACCTTCTTCGGCCTCACCGGCAACGACTGCGCCACGCGCCGCTCGTTGCTCGGTCTGCCCTCCCGTCAGGGGCGCCTGGCCATGCCGGAAGAGGCCATGGAACATGATGCCTGGCACCGCTGGCAGTCCATCTGCGAGACGCCTGATCAGCCCCGGGCGGCCGACGACCTGCACGGCATGATGACCCTGGCCGAGGAAACCCAGATTCCGCTCGCCGTGATCTGGCACCTGGTCAAGGCCTGGGCTGAACCGGATGCCCCGCGAGAGGAACTCGACGCCGAGGAGGACGCCGACGGCCCTTTTGACAGGAGGCAAGCATGCGCGGGGTAGACACGCTGCAGGCCCTCATCGGTCGGGCCACGTCACAAGTCACGCGCCGGGGTGAGGCCCCGGCGCCGTCGGATTCGTCGGACGAACCCGAGTCGCTGGATGGGCTGCTGTTCCTGGGCAACCCTCACGAAACCGTACCGCGTGCCCTGCTGCTCGATGAGCGATTGGGTGCAGTGGACATTCTCGGCTGGCAGATGATCCGGCTGTTGGCCAACGACGACAAGACCACAGCGTTTCCCACCTATGATCAGCTACAGCCCATGCTGCGAGGAAGTGTGGGCAAGAATGCCTCACGAGGGACCGTGGCTCGGGTCATCGCCATTCTGCGCCTGACCCGTTGGATGTCGTTGGCGCATCGTGCGCGACACGAAACCAATGGCCGCGTGCTCGGCAACGTCTATGTGCTGCACGACGAGCCGGTCTCGCCCACCGAGGCCGCCCTGATCGACCGCGACTATCTGACGTTCGTCGCCCATTGCTGTCATCACAAGACGCCCGCTGTCCGTGGGGTCGCGCAGCGAATCCGCGAGGAGCTCGCCGAGGATGGCATCCTGCTGACCGAGCAACACGCCGACAAACTGAAGCGGCAACAAGCCCAGCCAATGGAACGGTTACAGCGGCGGGCCGCCCGGTTCGAAGAAGTGCAGCCCCAGTTCGAACAGGAAACTGCCCAGTTCTCTAAGCGAACTCAGCCTGGAAACAATGACTTACAGCCTAGTTCCTGTAGCGAACTCAGGCAGTTCGACAGCGAAACTACCCCCAGTTCTCGTAACGAACTCAGTCTAGAATCAAGCACTTATCCCTCAGTTCGCGAGGCGAACTCGGCCCCTACCAGTACTGTAGGTAGTAATACCAATACCAACCCCGGTTTGGTTTGGCACGACTGTCTGAACCTGGGCGCCACGGACCGCCAACGGGTGACCGACTGGTTGGCCCCTTTGCCGAACGACACCCAACAACTCGTCCTGGACGAAGTGGCCGGCCGGGTCGACGCCGGGCACTGCCGTAGCCCGGTCGGCCTGCTGCGCAGCCTGGCAACACGCGCCTGTCAGGGCGAGTTCAACGCGACGCAGTTTGCCCAGCACTATGCCGCGACACGGCCATCCAGCGGCGCGTCGGGGCCAGCGCAGCCATCACCGACTCGATCGGCACCCCCGACGCCGCCCCAGTGGCCGGAGAAGCCCGTGCTGACCGAGAAAGGCAAGGCGGCCCGCGAGGAGGTTCGGGCGCTGGTCGGGCGAATGAAGCGAACGTGATTAACCGACATGATCCGCCCCAAGAAACGTAAAACACCGGATTTAACGTTTCCGGTCGCCAGGCAGTGCACTGTTCGTCATCGTTCGATCCATCGAACCCGTGAGATGGAATCCACGCTGGAGTGAACCGCAATGGCAGCACAAGCGCAGCAGCAAATGGGCGCCCTACGCAGCAAGATCCGAATGACGCTGCACACCTACCAGGCGACACGGCTGTGGCATGGCCGGGGCGTCGAGAGCGGCAAACCCCAGATCATCGGGATGCGGCAGCTGTTGGCCATGATCGGCAAGATTCAGCGGGATGCCGCCCAGGATGACCCCTATGCCGACTATTGGCTCATCCAGATCGAGGACAAACTGCGCGAAAACCGGCAATACCTGAACAACCAGCTCCACCTGGCCGAGAAGCGGCTCGCCCAACTCCCCGATCAGCTGACGGTCGAGGAGAACCTCAGTCAACAGCCGTTCACCACGCCGATCTACACCGGCGGTCAACTGGGCTGGCTGGCCATTCGCCAGTTGATCGACTATGACCGCCTGGTTCGTCAGGTCCTGCTGGCCGGTCACATCGCTCAGATGTCACGCAATGCCGAACACAACATCCTTCGGGGTGTTCATCGCAAGATGCACGGCCTGGTTGATTTTCCTAAGCGCTATCCCGGCTACAGCGGCATTACCCGGGATGACCTGGCAGCGAACAATGCGCGCGCCCGTCAAGCCATCGAGAAGCGTGGCGAGCTGCCCGAGGACGTTGCCCAGGGCAAGCGGCGGAGCAAGTACGCCCCGCCGATTCGCAAGACCCAGCCAAACGCCCAGGCAGCATCGGCAGCGACGTCACCTGATGCCTCGAGTGATGAGGCTGAGGTAGCACCTACGACACCTACGACTGGTTCAGCCGATGCCACGTCGGACGCTCCGACCGAAGATCCCCTGGATCAGGATATGCCTAACGGGTGATGTCGCCGGCATCACCCCGAACACCGCGACAGGTGTTGGCACTGCCAACAGGCCAGGAAAGTGCCGCAGGTGGCCGATGGACACTGGGCGACGAAAGCCTGGAGCTGGGACAACCTGACTATCCACATGAACTGGGGCAGAGAATGACCGATCGTTTCGCACCGCAACCCGACGACGGACTCGCACCGCGACCTTACGCAAAGGGCCTTTTAAAACCCTTTAAGGGTAAGGGGAGCGTCCTGCGTTTACGCGACGAGCTGATCGACGAGACGAACCGGCTGACCCAGACGGGGATCGAGATCAGCAACCGTCACAACCAGAGATGGCTGGCAGCCCTCGATCTGTCATTGCGAAACCATGGGGACAGTTCCCGTGAAGGCCTCGCCCTCTCGCTCAGGTGGCGAGATCGGATGGGGAAAAAGATGGGGCAACACCTGTGGGATGCGGCCATGTCCCGCGATGACCTGAGCCTCCCCCTAAAGCAGGACCTGCACGACCTGGAGATGGAGCGACTATGCCACAACGCCCAGGTCAGCATGGTCAACATGACGCTGAAGCGTATCCGGCAGAACTGGCTACCCGACATGGAGCATGTGACGTCCGTGTTCCAGGCCGAGTGCGATCGGCACTATCGACTGGGTAATGCGGTCCTGCGCAATGCCACAACCCAAGAATGAATGTACTGACAGCGCGTTAACATTCTTGGCGGACAGTCCCAATGCCCGTCATGGACAGTGCTCGTACATTCATTGATCGCTGGAGCTACTGAGATGAGCACGCGCTTTACCAATGACGGTCGCATCGGCACTCCTCCTGAAGTTCGCATGTTTGCGAGCAACGGCAACCAGCCGCCGCGCGGTGTGCTTCGCCTCAACGTCAAGTTCGACAACCTCGTGCCGACGGAGGATGGCCCGGTCGACAAGGGGGGATTCTGGGCCAATGTCGAGATCTTCGGTCGGGATGTCGAGCAGTGGGCCACCCTGTACCAACCCGGCATGAGCGTTATGGTCGACGGCCGCATGGTGCGCGATACCTGGCAGGACCAGAATGGCCAGGAACAGGCCGCCTTCAAAGTCACCAATGCCCGCGTCGCGATCCTGCCGTACCGCATCGCCAGCGTGGAGATGACTCCCTCGAATAACGGCGCGCCCGCATCCGCGCAGAATGCAACCACCGTTCAAGGCGCTTCCGCAGCCGCTTCGTCCGCATCTGACCATGACGGTGCGCCCGCATCCGCTCATGACACGCCTGCTGATCAGCAAACTTCTCCGACAGCCGATCCCAACCAGGGAGCATGACGAGGCCGTATCGGAGAGCGATGAGCTACCGGAAAACCAGGAGGACTGAACCTTGGATCCCTCGATGATGGAGAACAACGACAATCCTGCCCCGTCGCAGGCCGCCTCGTCATCGGCAGAGGAGACGACGTTGTCGACCCTCAAGCCCTCGGCCAAGGCAGCAATTCCGTCAGCCCTCTGGTGGCTGTCGATGGCATTGGGGGTAACCGGGCTGTTGCTGTTCATTGTGATCCAGCGGCCAGGGCTGGCTCAGATCTTCGAGGACACCGTCGGGGCGTCGCTTCCTGGTCTAGGGCTGATGTGGTTGCTGGGATTGGTCTGGCTGGTCTGCCTCACTCCGCCGCTGTTCCAGTTACTGGTGTTGAAGACGACCACCTACCACGTGACCAGTCAACGCCTGGAATATACCCGCGGCATTCTGCACCGCCGTCGCGATCAGCTCGAGTTGGTCCGGATCCGCGATCTCAGTGCCAGTCGCACCCTGGTACAGCGGATGCTGGGGATCGGTACCGTGATCATGGAAACCGTCGATCGCTCTCATCCCATCTTCCGCATCGAGGCCCAGCCCGATGTCTATGCACTGACTGACTGGCTTCACCAGTTGAATGCTGATGAGCGAACTCGACTCAACTACCGCGAATTCGAAGGCACTCAGGGCGTATAACGCGCGTCGCGTTTCTGCCTTTGCCTTGATGTTTTTCAATCACCTCGATTTGTAGACTTTCCGGTTGGCCGGTTGAATTCGCGTCACCGGTCCATCGCAATAACGTTTCGTCAGGAGATATGGATATGCAACGGACGACACCCTTCAAACTCGGTTTCGGTCTGGTGGCCATGGCCTTGATGGCCGGTTGCGCTGGGCAGGGCCACCAGTACGCGCAGGGGGTGTGCATCACCTGCGTGAACAACCCCCTCACCGGGGAACCGCTCAACTACGATCCTGACGAGACGCCTATGCAAGTCGCGCAGAATGCCGAAGGCGAGACGGTCGGTGTCCAGGAGTTGGGGCCACAGACGGGGTCGATCCAGATTGAGTCCCAAGTGGACGTCGACACAGCCTATGCACGCATCAAGCCCGCCTTCGACTTCAAGTCACCTGCCGACTTCAATCAAGGATATAAATCCGACCAGAGCTATATGATGGATGATGCTTGGCAGCATGATGCAACGCCCGGGGCCTACTATAACCTCAGCGATTATGGGGAGCAGGTCGTGGGTGGTGTGGAATACGACATCGTCCAGAAGGTCCAGATCCAGAAGAATGGAAGCGGATCACGTATCAAGTACACCTGGTTCCCATCAGACAAACGCCCCTATGACGGCAACGCCATGAAGGCTGCCATTAAGCAGCGGCTCAACGACGCGCTGCAGTAGTCCTAGCGCCGACCATCTTCCAGGAGGCATCTCATGTCAGACGAAGCGGATCTCGCTAATGACCTGATGGCCCATCACCATCTGCCGGCTGAGCGAGCCACCACGGCCGAATGCGAGAAGTGTGGTGACCCCATCCCCGACGCTAGGCGTCAGGCGGCGCCCTGGGCGACGACCTGCATCGAGTGTCAGGGCATTCTGGAGCAGAAGGCCAAACGGCGAGCGTGATACCGCTGCTTGGAGAAGCGAAAAGCCAGCGATACCTTGTCATGGTAAAAGCCCCCTGTCCGCGACATGACTTGGGGCTTCAGCTGTCGCATCGAAATCCCTTTGTTCACGGTTAACATTCCCAGATGACGGCCCCTACGCCTCTCCGTGACAGTGGCCTGGCACTAGGCGCGCACCACCGAGAGCTAGGAGAGGAGAGTCTTGATCATGACAGATGATAGAGCTGATGCGCTTAACAACCCGGCAAAGCTGAATGAGTCCCCACCGCCCCGTGAAGAGGCCGACTTGACCTGTGACGAGTACATGGTATTTGCGATGAAAGACAGCCATCACGCTTTCAGCCTTGGGCTCGAAACGGTGCTCGAATGCATTCGTGCCGCAGAGCTGGAAGGGGCCGTCCCTCAACTCCCAGCCCAATGGTGGTGGGAACTACAGACACGCTACTCACTCGACTTCAAGCACGCCCCACTGGACTAACGAGGCTCTTCATCTATTTCA
>NZ_BDEP01000020.1 GCF_001662305.1 Halomonas caseinilytica | reverse complement strand
CGACGATCTTGGTGCGGCGAGCGGGTAGGGCGGAATGGGGCATGCCGGAGTCTCCTGTGGGCCGTGTGAAAGGTGTCGGCCATTCGGTGGTGCAGAATCCTGTCACCATAGCTCATGTGTGGTTTTTTTACTAAGAGCTTGTCTTTCGACTAAGGTCTAGGAATACGACGCTGGCGCTGAGTTGTCCGGATTTGTGCTTTTCTTACCGCAGGTTGCGTGGGGTGCGATGACAAGTGGCACCATATTTTGTTGTAAAGTTACTAAAAATGGCTTGTGTCTGGCGCTCGCGTGATTCACATTGGAGGGAAACATGAGCCGTCGGCCTGTCCGGTCCGGGCATCTCGGATCGCCCCGGTGCCTTTCCGCCCATCGGCTCAGCCATATCCATGAGTACGGTACCGAATCGCGAGGACGACACCATGACACTCAAGATCGCCATCAACGGCTTTGGTCGAATCGGCCGCAATGTCCTGCGTGCGCTGTATGAAGGGGGGTATCGCGACCGCGTACGCGTCGTGGCCATCAATGACCTGGGAGATCCCGCCCTCAACGCGCACCTCCTGCGCCACGATACGGTCCATGGTCACTTCCCCTTCGAGGTGGGGCACGACGAGTCGAGCCTCAGCGTCGATGGCCAGCGCATCGAGATCCTCTCCGAGCGCGATCCGTCGAAGTTGCCCTGGGGGGATCTCGGCGTCGATCTGGTCATGGAATGCACCGGCCTGTTCACCAAGCGTGAAGCCGCCGCCCAGCACATCACCGCCGGCGCCAAGCGCGTGCTGGTGTCAGCGCCCAGCCCGGATGCCGATGCGACCATCGTGTACGGCGTCAACGAGGACGTCCTGACCTCGGAACACAAGGTGGTCTCCAATGCGTCCTGCACCACCAACTGCCTGGCTCCGGTCGCTCAGGCGCTGCACGACCGTGTCGGCATCGAAACCGGTCTGATGACCACGGTGCATGCCTACACCAATGACCAGAACCTGTCCGATGTCTATCACAAGGATCCCTATCGCGCCCGTAGCGCTACCCACTCGATGATTCCGACCAAGACCGGTGCGGCAGCAGCCGTGGGCCTGGTGCTGCCGGAGCTCAATGGGCGTCTCGATGGCCTGGCGGTGCGCGTGCCGGTGATCAACGTTTCCCTGGTCGACCTGACCTTCACCGCCTCGCGGGAAACCAGCATCGAGGAAATCAATGCAGCCGTCGAAGAAGCTGCGGCGGCATCGCCGGTCATGCGCGTCAACGCCCAGCCGCTGGTGTCCATCGACTTCAATCACGATGCTAATTCGTCTACATTCGACGCCAACCATACCCGGGTCAACGGGCGTCTGGTGAAGGTGATGGCCTGGTACGACAACGAGTGGGGCTTCTCCAATCGCATGCTCGATACCGCCCTGGCCATGCACGCCGCGAGCAACGGCGAGCGTAACGTCGCCTGACGCTCGTTCCCGCTCGAACGACCCGACGCCGGGGCGGTTGCCGCCCCGGCGTCGTCTTGTGCAAGGAAGGCATGCATGCTGCCCGATTACGGCTGGCTGGCCTGGACGCTGATCATTGTCTCCACCTACCTGACAGGGGTGTCCAAGGGCGGCTTTGCAGGCGGCTTCGGGACGCTCTCGGTGCCCTTGATGGCCTTGGCCATCGGTCCCATCGAGGCAGCCGGCCTGTTGCTGCCGTTGCTGCTGGTCATGGACCTGTTCGCGGTCAAGGCCTGGTGGGGAGAACACGATGCGCGCGAGGTGCGCCGTCTCGTGCCCGGCATGGCCCTGGGGGTCGTGGCCGGCACGCTCTTGATCGGCTCGCTCGACGAAAACCATGTTCGGCTGTTGCTGGGCGTGGTGTCGCTGCTGTTCGTGGCCTACATGATCGTCAAGCCGGGGGCATCGCGCCCCATCCACGCGCTCTGGGCCTGGCCGGCGGGCATGGGCGTGGGACTGACCAGCTTTCTCGCCCATGCCGGGGCGCCGCCGATGAACCTCTACCTGGTGCCACGTCGGCTTTCCAAGCGCGCCTTCATTGCCACCTGCACTGTGTCGTTCGCCGCGGTCAACCTGATGAAGCTGCCGCCGTACCTGTGGCTCGGCGAGATCAACCTGACCAGCGCCTGGGCCTCGCTGGCGCTGGTGCCGGTGGCCTGGTTTGGCGTGCGCAGTGGTCTCTGGTTACAGCATCGGGCCAACGAGCGGCTGTTCTATCGGCTGGTGATCCTGGCCATGGCCATCGTCGGCGTGCAATTGATCGTCAAGGCGCTCTCGTAGGAGTGGTGACGTCGCGTTGGCGCGGGCAAAAAAACCCCGCCGGAGCGGGGGAAGAGACGTCTGGACAGGACGCGAGAGAGCCTACTGCCTGACGATCCATTCGTGAGCCGGGTCGTTCTGGAACTTCCACTGTCGCTTGGGGCCGGCCATCACATTGAGGTAATAGAGCTCGTAACCATGTGGTGCGCCCACTGGGTGATAGCCACGAGGCACCATCACGCAGCAGCCGTTTTCCACCGCCATGGTTTCGTCCAGCGAGCGGTCGTCGGTATAGACGCGCTGGAAAGCGAAACCCTGGGAAGGATTGAGACGGTGGTAATAGGTTTCCTCGAGAATCGACTCTTCCGGCAGGTTGTCCACATCATGCTTGTGGGGCGGGTAGCTGGACCAGTTGCCCGCCGGGGTGTAGACCTCCACCACCAGGAGGCTGTCGGCCGGCTCGGTCTCGGGCAGGATGTCCTGGATGTGTCGGGTGTTGGTGCCGCCACCACGGGTGCTTTGCTTGATCTGGTGGGGGGCAATTAACCGTGGTTCATGGTTGCCGTGCCCGGGAGCGCTGCACACCGCCAATTCCATGTCGGTGGTGGCGTCCACGCTGAACTCCACGCCATCGGGAAGATAGACGGCGTAAGGCGGTACCTTCTCGAAGATATCCATGCGTTCACCGATATCCTCCCAGCGGTGTTCACCGCTGGTCACGGAGGCCCGGCCGGAGAGCAGCACCAGACAGTGTTCGCGGTTGCCGGTGTTGCCTTCGATCTGCTGTCCTTGGGTCAGCTTGTGCACGCGAAAGCCGACATGATCCCAGCCGGCGGATGCTGGCGTGACCTCCAGAACCTTGCCCTGAGTATCGGGCTCGTTCGGGCGAACCAGTAGCGAAGTCATCGTGACTCTCCTCGAGTTGTCGTGGGTCTCAGCCGATCTCGTCAAGCGTGATGCGGCGGCCTTCGTGGCGCGAGCGTTCGGCTGCTTCGGCCAGGCGCAGTGCCTGGAGACCATCGTTGGCGCCGGCCAACGGTGCGCGTTGTTGTCTCCAGGCATCGATGAAGTCGTCGATCTCGTGGCGATAGGCCTCGGCATAGCGTTCCAGAAAGAACCACTTGGGCTTGTCTTCTACCTGGCCGGGCTCGCCGGTGAAGCGCAGTCGGGTGTCGCTCTCGTTCTGCGCCTGGAGCATGCCGGCGCTACCGAAGGCCTCGATACGCTGGTCGTAGCCGTAGCTGGCGCGTCGTGAATTGCTGATATGGCAGAGCCGGCCGCTGTTGGTGATCAAGGTGACCATGGCGGTATCCACGTCGCCGACTGCGCCGATGCCGGGGTCGATCAGACAACTTCCTTCGGCGTGAACCTCGGCGATGGGTTCATTCAGCAGCCAGCGGGCCATGTCGAAGTCATGGATTGTCATGTCACGGAATATGCCGCCAGAGGCGCCGATGTATTCGGTGGGTGGCGGTGCCGGATCGCGGCTGATGATGGTGAGTGTCTCGAGATTACCGATCCGACCTTCCATCACGGCACGCTTCAGGGCGGCGAATTGCGGGTCATGACGGCGATTGAACCCCAGAGCGCAGGTCACCGGATGCGACTCCAGCACCCGGAGTGCCTCGACGGTGCGGGCCAGGTCGAGAGCGATGGGCTTCTCGCAGAGCACGGCTTTGCCGGCGCGAGCGGCGCGTTCCAGATAGTCGGCATGGGTCGGTGTGCTCGAGGCGATCAGTACGGCATCGATCTCGTCATCTTCGAAGATGGTATCGGCATCGAGTGCCCGGGCGCCGTATTCGGCGGCCAGGGCCTCGGCAGTCGGAGCATGGAAGTCAGCCACGGCGGCCAGGGTGGCCTCGGGATGCTCGTCGATGGTCCGGGCATGAACCTTGCCGATACGCCCGGCGCCGATCAGGGCGAGTCTCATGGCGGTGTCCTCTCGTTATCGGTGAATGGTCGTGTACTGTCCGATCACACTTGCCCCGCATCGCTGTCAGACAAGGGGTGATCCCTGGCCTTGTCCTGGCGCATGCCCAGTGAGATAGCCAGGGTCTGGGTCAGGCACAGCGAAGCGGTCAGGCCGCGGAAACTCTTGACCTCCGCTTCGTGCACCACCAGCGAAACGTCGGCGATGCGGGCCAGGGGGCTGAGATTGGAGTCGGTGATCACCACCAGTGGGACTCCGCGCTTGCAGGCCTCGTCTGCCAGTTCACGTGTTTCCTGGGCATAGGGCGAGAAGCTCACCACCAGCAAGGCATCGTTATCGCCAATAGCCTTGAGTTGTTCGTCATACATTCCCCCCAGGCCATTGACCAGGAAGGTGCGCTTGTCGATGTGATGCAGCGCATAAGTCATGTAACTGGCCACCACGAAGCTGCGTCGCGCCCCCATCACGTGGATGGCGCTGGCTTGCTCAAAGATGTCCAAGGCGCGCTCCAAGTGGCGCGGATCAATGCGACTCGGCAGTTGTTCCAGCACCTCTCGATTGGCATCGGCAAACTCCCAGAGCAACTGGGTGCTGTCCGGGGTCTCGCCGGTGGCGGATCGCACAGCGTGGATACGCTCGTTGTAGTTGGGCAACTCGTCCACCAGTCGCGAGCGAAACAGCCGTTGCATCTCGGAGAAGCCAGTGAACCCGAAACTGTTGGCGAAGCGGATCAGGGTCGAGGGTGTCACATCGGCCTGCTTGGCGAGCTGAGCAACGGTAGCGAAGGCCACCTCCCGGGGGTGGTCGAGCAGGAAGCGTGCAGTCTGTTGCAAACGGCGGCTCAGGGCCGGGTAGTCTGCCGTGATGCGGGTTTCCAGCTCCTCGAAATCCTGGGGTGTCTGATTCATGTGGGGATCCTCGTCTTCGCCGCAAGGACGTTGACTTCCGGTGCGTTCATCTCGGGGCAGTCTAGGTTAAATGGAACATATATTCTATTAATACCAAAGTATGGAATATTTTGTTTTGTTGTTTTTGGAAATGGAACCTATATTCCATCACGTCATTGCGCTGAATGTTGCTTCCACACAACGATAATCGAGAGAGGAATTTCATCCATGGCACGTCTATCACATTGGCTGCTGGCCTCGACCACCGCGGTGGCGCTCATGGCCGGAACAGTACAGGCACAAGAAGAGAACCGCTTCGTCATGGTGACCCATGGCGTTCCCTCCGACCCCTTCTGGTCCGTAGTCAAGAACGGTGCCGAAGCGGCTGCTGACACGGTAGGAGCAGAATTGGAGTATCGCGCCCCGTCGACCTTCGACATGGCCAAGATGCAGCAACTGGTCGAGGCGGCTGTGGCCTCCGACCCGGATGGCCTGATTGTCTCTTTCACTGATGAAGATGCATTGGGAAGCATCGTCCAAGAGGCCTCCGACAACGGCATTCCAGTGATCACCATCAACTCTGGAGGCGATGTCGCGCAGAAGTATGGGAGTCGTCTGCATGTCGGCCAGAGCGAGTATGAGGCAGGCAAACAGGCCGCTGAGCGCATGCAGGAGATGGGCGTCGAGAAGGCGATCTGTGTCAACCATGAGCAGGGTAACCAGGGCCTCGACCAGCGTTGCGACGGCTTTCTCGAGGGGTTTGATGGCAGTGCCGAGCAGTTGGCCACTACCTATGATCCGACGTCGATCCGCAATGCCATCGTTGCCTATCTCAACGAGAACAGTGATGTGCGCGGCATCCTGACGCTGGGGGCAGTGGCTGCCGAACCCATGCTCCAGGCCATGCGAGAGCAAGGCGCCACCGACATGTTCACCCTTGGCACCTTCGATCTCTCTCCCGGCATCCTCGAGGCTCTCGAGGCAGATGAACTGGATTTTGCCATCGACCAGCAACAATACCTGCAGGGCTACTTGCCGGTGATGTTCCTTGATCAGTTCGCCAGGAATGGCTTGCTGCCGGCCGGCGACGTTCCTACCGGTCCCGGCTTCGTCACTCCGGACAACGCCGCTCAGGTCCTCGAGCTGAGCGAGCAGGGCATCCGCTGAACATCATCATGCATGCAAGGGCCCGTCTGACGGGCTCCGGGAGTCGACCATCATGAAGTCCAATGCATCCCCTCAAACCGATGCGGTGGAGTCGCAAGACGAGCGTCTCCAGAAGGTTTCGTTCTGGAAGAGGGCGTTGAGCCGTCCTGAGCTGGGCGCCCTGGCCGGTACTGTTCTGGTGCTCGCGTTCTTTATCGTGGCTGCCAGTGGCACTGGTATGTTCACGCCGGCGGGTATCGTCAATTTCCTCGAAGTGGCGGCTCAATTGGGGATCATTGCCACCGCTGCTGCCCTGCTGATGATCGGTGGTGAGTTCGATCTTTCCATTGGTTCGATGATCGGTCTGGCCGGCATTCTCATCGCCATCCCTGCCGTGGAATACGGCTGGCCCCTGTGGGCGGCCATCATACTGGCTTTCTCCTGCGCGGCTCTGGTGGGCTGGATAAATGGCAACCTGGTCAACAAGACGGGGCTGCCTTCGTTCATCGTGACCCTGGGGTTCCTGTTCATCCTGCGGGGCCTGGCGATCGGTATCAGCCGCCTGCTGACTGGCCGTACCCAGATCGGTGGGATCCACGACCATATTCCGGGTGACTGGTTTGCGGCCCTCTTCTCGGGGGAGGTCGCGACAGGGCTCTTTGCCTGGATGGCCTCGCAGGGCTGGATCGCCACCAACTTTGCCGGCAACCCGGTAGTGACCGGTGTCCCGGTTTCCATCGTCTGGTGGCTGGCCCTTACCGCCTTGGCGACCTGGGTGTTGCTCTGCACCCCTTACGGCAACTGGATATTCGCTAGCGGGGGGGACGCCAATGCAGCGCGCAACTCCGGCGTGCCGGTCCACCGCGTCAAGATCTCGTTGTTCATGTTCACGGCCTTGTCCGCGACGATCTTTGCTTGCCTCCAAGTGATGGATACCGGTTCGGCGGACACCATTCGTGGCCTGCTCAAGGAGCTGGAAGCGATCATCGCTGTTGTCATCGGCGGTGCGTTGCTCACCGGCGGTTATGGCTCGGCCATCGGTGCCGCGCTCGGTGCTCTGATCTTCGGCCTGGTGCAGATGGGCATTTTCTATACCGGCGTCAATACCGACTGGTTCCAGGTTTTTCTCGGCGTGATGCTGCTGGTGGCCGTGCTCTTCAACAATTTCATGCGTAAGAAGGCGATGGAGGCCAAGTGAGATGAGCGAACGTACGCCCATGATCGAGATGTGCAACGTCAGCAAGCACTTCGGCAGTGTCATCGCCCTGAGCGATATCTCGGTACAAGTTCATTCCGGTGAAGTCATGTGCCTGCTGGGCGACAATGGTGCCGGCAAGTCGACCCTGATCAAGACGCTGTCGGGAGTCCATCAGCCGACCCATGGCGAGATACGGCTGGATGGCACGCCAGCTCGCTTCAAGTCGCCAGCCTATGCTCTGGATGCCGGCATTGCCACCGTCTTTCAGGACCTGGCGATGATCCCGCTGATGTCGATCACTCGTAACTTCTTCATGGGTCGCGAGCCCACCGTGGGCTGGGGACCATTCAAGCGTATCGACTGGAAGCTGGCCGACCGTATCGCCAAGCAGGAAATGGGCAAGATCGGTATCGATGTGCGAGATCCCAGCCAGCCGGTAGGCACGCTCTCCGGCGGTGAGCGACAGTGCGTGGCGATCGCTCGAGCGGTCTATTTCGGGGCCAAAGTGTTGATTCTCGACGAGCCGACCTCGGCGCTTGGGGTCAAGCAGGCATCGGTCGTGTTGCGCTACATCGCCAAGGCGCGGGCAGATGGCCTGGCGGTGATCTTCATTACCCACAACGTTCATCACGCCTATCCGGTAGCGGACGCCTTCACCCTGCTCAAGCGTGGCGGCAGTCTCGGCACCTTCCGGAAGGAAGATATCAGCCGAGAGGAAGTGCTCAACATGATGGCCGGCGGTGCCGAACTGGAGAGTCTGGATGCTGAGCTGGCCGAGTTTCAGCGCAGTGACACCGAGCGCGCCGCCGACACATCCGGTGTCCGGCCTCCTCTTGCTGCCGGCCAGTGAAGGGCGCAACAGCCATGAACTCATGTCACGACGCGCCCCTTTTCACCCTGGCTGCCTGCGCCGAGATGCTGTTTCGCGACCTGCCGATCACCGAAAGGATCGCCCGGATCGATGCTCTGGGCTTCCAGGTGGAGATCTGGGACTGGAGTCGTCACGACATCAAGGCGCTGGCAGCTACCGGCGCGACGTTCTCCTCCATGACCGGCTATCTCGAGGGCACCCTGGCGGACCAGGAAGGTGCCGACCGGCTGGTGGCGACGGCCCGGGAGTCGATCGCCGTGGCCAAGCGACTGGGGGGCCCTCGCCTCAATTTGCACGGCACTGGTCTCGACGGTCAGGGCTTGCCGGTTCAGCCGGGGGCCGAGATGACCGGGCCCATGTGGATAAGAGCGGCGGATACACTGCATCGCCTGGCGGATCTCGGCCAGCAACATGGCGTGACGTTCGTGCTGGAAAACCTCAATACCACGGTTGATCACCCTGGAGTGCCCTTTGCCCGTGCCGAAGACGTGCTGGCATTGGTGGAGAGTGTCGGTCGCCCGGAGATACGGATCATGCTCGATCTCTATCACGCCCAGATCGGTGAAGGAAACCTGATCGAGCTGGTGCGTTGCTGTGCCCCCTATATTGGCGAGGTTCAGGTTGCCGATGTTCCGGGACGCTGTGAGCCCGGTAGCGGTGAGATTCACTATCCAGCCATTGCCCGCGCGCTGAAAGAGATCGGCTATCGAGGCACGGTCGGCCTGGAGGGTTGGGCCTCCGGTGACGATGAGCTGGCCCTGCGCTGTTTCCGGGATGCTTTCACCCTTTAATTCCCTGACTGGATAGCGTCGTGACGTCCGGGCAGTGGCTGGACGGGCTGCTCGGCCATCGTCGGGGCGTGATACGACAAGCGATGCGGAGAAACGCTATGCAAGAGATGAAACCCGACAACAGACCGCTGGATCTGATTTGCCTTGGCCGCGTCGCCGTCGATCTTTATTCGGAGCAGGTTGGTAGCCGTCTGGAAGATGTCTCGAGCTTTGCCAAGTACCTCGGTGGCAGCTCCGGCAACATGGCCTATGGAACCGCTCGCCTGGGCCTCGAATCGGCCATGCTGTCTCGAGTCGGCAATGAGCAGATGGGTAACTTCGTGCGCGAGGAACTCGAGCGCGTGGGGGTTGATACCAGCGCCCTGCAGACCGACCCTGAGCGCCATACCGGCCTGGTGTTGTTGGCGCTCAAGGATCGCGACAGCTTTCCGCTGCTGTTCTACCGTCGTGATTGTGCCGATATGGCCATCGATCATGAGGCCATCGACCCGGCCTTCATCGCCCGTGCCAAGGCGCTGGTCATCACCGGCACCCACCTGTCTGCCGAGACCCCTGCCAGGGCCTGCCGCAAGGCGCTCGACGCCGCCTCTGATCATGGCGTCAAGCGGGTGCTGGATATCGACTACCGGCCGGTACTGTGGGGCCTGACCACCCCCGGCGATGGTGAAACGCGCTTTATCGCCGACGACAAGGTGACCACCGATCTTCAGGCCTGGCTTTCCGACTTTGACCTGATCGTTGGCACCGAGGAAGAATTTCATATCGCCGGCGGGAGCACCGATACCCTGGCTTCACTGCGTGCTGTGCGTGAACTCAGCGAGGCAACCTTGGTGTGCAAGCTCGGCGCCCTGGGTTGCGTGGTCTTCGAGGGTGAGATCCCTGAGCGTATCGAAGACGGCATCCTGGTGGAGGGCGTCGAGGTCGAGGTGCTCAATGTGTTGGGTGCCGGTGATGCCTTCATGAGCGGATTGCTCAGGGGCTGGTTGAGGGGAGCAAGCTGGGAGACCAGCGCCTCCTACGCCAACGCCTGCGGCGCCCTGGTGGTCTCGCGCCATGGCTGTGCCCCGGCCATGCCCACCGAGGAGGAGTTGTTCGACTACCTGGGCCGTCGCGACGCGGTGCCTCGGCCCGACCAGGACGAACGCCTCAACCACCTGCATCGGGTCACTACCCGCACGCTCGTCGATTGGCCCCAGGTCTGTGGCCTGGCCTTCGATCATCGCCGCCAGCTCACTGACATGGCCCGCGACGTCAAGGCCGACCCGACACGCATCCCGGTGCTCAAGCAGCTGCTGGTGCGGGCCGCCGAGGAGGGCGCGCGGCGTACCAGGCTCGACAAGCCGGCGATCCTGGTCGATGACGTCTTCGGCCAGGACGCCCTCAACGACGCCACTGGCAGGGGCTGGTGGATCGGCCGTCCGGTGGAATTGCCGAGTTCCCGACCGCTACGTTTCCAGCATGGCGACGACCTGGGCAGCCGCCTGCGGCATTGGCCTCGCGAGCACATCATCAAGTGCCTGGTGTTCTACCACCCGGATGACCCGATGTCGTTGCGTCTGGAACAGGAAACTCGGTTGCGTCAGCTCTATCAGGCGGCCTGCGCCAATGGACTGGAGCTGCTGATCGAGGTGATCCCGCCGGCCGGCATGGCAGTGGACGACACCACTCTGCCGCGTAGCCTGCAGCGGCTCTACAACCTGGGAATCCGCCCCGATTGGTGGAAGTTGCCGGCCATGTCCGATACCGCCTGGGACGCGGTCAGCCGGGCTATCGACGACAAGGATCCCTATTGCCGTGGTGTGGTGTTGCTGGGCCTGGATGCCTCGATGGACGACATGAAGCGTGGTTTCGCGGCCGCCGCCCGTAACGACCGATGCAAGGGCTTCACCGTGGGGCGAACCCTGTTTGCCGGCCCCAGCCGCGAATGGCTGGCCGGCACCATCGACGACGCCCGGCTGATCGACCGGGTTGCCAGCAACTACGCCGAATTGATCGAGGAATGGCAGCGTCTGCACAGCGTCACGTCCAGAGTGGAGGAAGTCTGATATGAACGCCGTTCGACTCACCATGGCCCAGGCCCTGGTCAAGTACCTGGCGGTCCAGCGCATCGAATGCGAAGGCCGTGAGATGGCATTGTTCGAGGGAGTGTTCGGGATCTTCGGTCACGGCAACGTGGCCGGCCTGGGGGAGGCGCTCTATCAGGCCCGCGAGGCACTTCCCACGTATCGTGCCCACAACGAACAGACCATGGCGCATGCCGCTATCGCTTTCGCCAAGGCTAATGGTCGACGCCGCATGATGGCGGCTACCAGTTCCATTGGCCCCGGGGCTACCAACATGGTCACGGCCGCCGCCCTGGCCCATGCCAATCGACTGCCGATCCTGCTGCTGCCGGGAGATACGTTCGCCAGCCGTGATCCTGACCCGGTACTGCAACAGGTGGAGCATTTCGGTGATCCCACCATCACGGTCAACGACTGTTTCCGTCCGGTGTCGCGCTACTTCGATCGCATCACCCGTCCGGAGCAACTGCTGACCAGCTTGCCCCAGGCCATTGCCACGCTGCTTGATCCGGAACACTGCGGTCCAGCGACCCTGGCGTTGCCCCAGGACGTCCAGACCTTCGCCTACGACTATCCCGAGAGCTTCTTTGCGCCGCGCGTGCACCGTATTCGTCGTCCCCAGCCGGATCCCCGCGAGTTGGAAGCGGCCATTGCCGCATTGGCCCGCGCCGAGCGACCGCTGATCATCGCCGGTGGAGGTGTGCACTACGCTGGTGCCTGCGAACGCCTTGGTGAGTTCGCCCGAACGCATGGCGTGCCGGTGGCCGAGACCCAGGCTGGCAAGGGCGCTTTGCCCGATATTCATCCCTGTGCGGTGGGGGCTATCGGCGTCACCGGGAGCGAGGCGGCCAACCTCCTGGCCAGGGAGGCGGACCTGATCCTGGCCGTGGGTACCCGCCTGCAGGACTTTACCACCGGCTCGCGGGCACTCTTCGAACGCGATGACCTGACCCTGGTGGCCCTGAACGCGGGACGCTTCGACAGCCAGAAACATCACGCCCTGCCGTTGACCGGCGATGCTTTCGATGGGCTGGTAGCGCTGGGCTCCGGCTTGGTCGACTGGCGACCCTCCGACGCCTGGCGGGGGCGGGCCGATAACCTCAAGCGTGAATGGGCCGAGGTGGTGGCACGTGTCACTGCCGATGAGGGACATGAGTTGCCCACTGATGCTCAGGTGATTGGGGCTGTGAACCGGCAGGCCGGTAATGACGGTACTGTCGTCTGCGCCGCCGGCGGTCTGCCGGGAGAACTACACAAGCTGTGGCGGTGTGCCGGCCCCGGCAGCTATCACGTTGAGTACGGCTACTCCTGCATGGGTTATGAGATCGCGGGCGGTCTGGGGGTCAAGATGGCTCACCCCGATCGCGAGGTGTTCGTGATGGTGGGGGACGGCTCTTACCTGATGCACAATTCGGAGCTCGCCACCTCAGTGATGTTGGGCCAAAAGTTGATCGTAGTAGTGCTCGACAATCGTGGCTTTGGCTGTATCAACCGCCTTCAACAGGGCACCGGCGGCGCCGGTTTCAACAACCTGCTCGACGACTGCCTGACCATCGAGAGTGGCGCGCCCAAGACCGATTTCGCTGCCCATGCCCGTGCGCTGGGGTGCGAGGCCGAGAATGTACGCGACATCCAGGCGTTGGAAGGCGCTCTGGTACGTGCCCGTCAAGCCGAGACCACTTACGTCATTGCCCTGGACACCGATCCTCTGCCCAGCACCGCCGAAGGTGGTGCCTGGTGGGAGGTGGCAGTGCCCGAAGTCTCGATGCGCGGGCAGGTCAACGAGGCCTATGCAAGTTATCGAGAGGCCAAGCGACGCCAGCACCGCTGATAGCCGACTACCTGATGGTTCGTCGACTTTTCCGTTTACTTGAAAAGGGGGACAGGCTGTGTGGCCTGCCCAATGAAGGAGAGTTCATACATGTCCATCGTACGCCTGGGGATCAATCCGCTGACCTGGACCAATGACGATATGCCGTCGCTGGGCGGCGATACCCCTCTGGAAACGTGCCTGTTCGAGGGCCGGGAGGCGGGCTTCTCCGGGTTCGAACTGGGCAACAAGTTTCCTCGTGATCCCGACGTGCTGGGCCCGATCCTCCAACGGCACGACCTCTCCCTGGTCTCCGGCTGGTACAGCAGCGAGCTGTTGACCCGCAGCGCCGAGGAAGAGATTGAGGCCATCAAGCCGCACCTGCACCTGCTCAAGTCGCTGGGCGCCAAGGCGATGGTGTTCTGCGAGGTCAGCCACTGCGTGCATGGTCGGCGCGATGTGCCGCTTTCTCATAGTCCGAGCATGAACGAAGCGCAGTGGCAGACCTTCATTTCGCGCCTCAACCAGGTGGCCGACTACTGTCTCGAACAGGGCGTGCAGATTGCCTATCACCACCATCTAGGCACGGTGGTCGAGACCGAAGCGGAAGTCGATCGGCTGATGGCCGAGGCCGCCCCCTCGGTCGGGCTGTTGCTCGACTCGGGCCATCTGGTGGGTGCCGGGGGAGATCCCATCGCCGTCCAGCAGAAACATGCCGAGCGCATCGTCCATGTGCATTGCAAGGACATTCGCCGCGAGGTGCTGGAAGATGCCCGCAATCGCGATCTCAGTTTTCTGGACGGCGTGCTGAACGGCATGTTCACCGTGCCGGGCGACGGCTTCATCGACTACATCACCCTCTTCAAGGGGCTGCGCGACAGCGGCTACGAGGGCTGGGTGGTGGTCGAGGCCGAACAGGACCCTGCCGTGGCACACCCGCTGACTTATGCCCGCCTGGGCTGCGATAACCTCAAGCGCTTCTGTGCCGAGGCCGGATTGACCGTTACCGAATGACTGATCATCGAGAGGACATTCCCATGAGCATTTTGGGCAACTACATCAACGGCCAGCCCGTGGCCAGCCAGAGCGGCCGTACCGCGCCCGTCTACAATCCCGCGACCGGTGAGCAGCGCCTGCAGGTGGCACTCTCCTCGGCCGACGAGACGCGCGAGGCGGTACATGTTGCCGACGAGGCCTTTGCGACCTGGTCGAAGATCACGCCGCTCAAGCGTGCGCGTATCCTGTTCCGCTTCAAGACGCTGGTCGAGGAGCATGCCGACGAGCTGGCGCGGTTGATCGCCAGCGAGCACGGTAAGGTGTTCTCCGATGCCAAGGGCGAAGTGACCCGCGGCCTGGAAGTGGTGGAGTTCGCCTGCGGCATCCCGCACCTGCAGAAAGGCGAGCATTCCATGAACGTGGGCACCGGGGTGGACAGCTACTCCATGATGCAGCCGCTGGGCGTCTGTGCCGGCATCTCGCCGTTCAACTTCCCGGCCATGGTGCCGATGTGGATGTTCCCCATCGCGCTGGCCTGCGGCAACACCTTCGTGATGAAGCCCTCCGAGAAGGATCCTTCCACGCCGATGCGTCTGGCCGAGTTGCTCACCGAGGCCGGCCTGCCCGACGGCGTGTTCAACGTGGTCAATGGTGACAAGGAGTCGGTGGATGTGCTGCTCACCGACGAGCGCGTCCAGGCGGTGAGCTTCGTCGGTTCGACGCCGATCGCCGAAACCATCTACGCCACGGCGTCCGCACATGGCAAGCGGGTCCAGGCCCTGGGTGGTGCCAAGAACCACATGGTGATCATGCCCGATGCCGACCTGGATCAGGCCGTCGGCGCGCTGATGGGAGCGGCCTACGGCTCCGCCGGAGAGCGTTGTATGGCGATCTCGGTGGCCGTGCCGGTGGGCGAGGAGACCGCCGAGCGCCTGCGCGACAAACTGGTCGCCGAGCTCGACAAGCTGCGTGTCGGACCGGGTCTCGTCGATGGTCCGGACAACGACATGGGCCCGCTGGTCACCCGCGAGCACCTGGAAAAGGTCAAGGGCTATATCCAGACCGGTGTGGATGAGGGGGCCGAACTGGTGGTCGACGGCCGCGAGACGGCGATCGAAGGGGGCGGTGATGGCTTCTTCGTGGGCGGCTCGCTGTTCGACCACGTCAAGCCTGGCATGCGCATCCATAGCGAGGAAATCTTCGGGCCGGTGTTGGCCATCGCCCGGGCGGCGAGTTTCGACGAGGCCGTGTCGATGATCAACGATCATGAGTTCGGCAATGGCACTGCTATCTTCACCCGCGATGGCGATGCTGCCCGCCAGTACTGCGAGCAGATTCAGGTGGGCATGGTCGGCGTCAACGTGCCGATCCCGGTGCCGATGGCTTTCCACAGCTTCGGCGGCTGGAAGCGCTCGCTGTTCGGCCCGTTGCACATGCACGGCCCCGATGGCGTTCGTTTCTATACGCGCATGAAGACCATCACCCAGCGCTGGCCGAGCGGCATTCGCGAGGAGACCAACCACTTCACAATGCCAACGCTCTGAAGCACGCCAACCCAACCCTAGGCTGTCGGGCCGAGACGTCCGATGTTGCCATGTCATGTGAGGACGACAGAATGGCAGACCTCAAGTTCGGCTTGATCGGCACCGGCTTCATGGGTAAAGCCCATGCTATTGCGCTGAAAGCGGCGCCTACCGTCTTTTCCCTGCCAGCCTTTCCGGTCTGCGACCTGCTTGCCGAGGTCGATGACGAACAGGCTGCCCGCAAGGCGCGGGAACTGGGGTTCGCTCGTTCCACTGGCGACTGGACGGCGCTGGTGCAGGATCCGGATGTGGATGTAGTGGATATCTGTGCACCCAATTTTCTGCACAAGGAGATGGCCTTGGCCGCCATCGCTGCGGGCAAGCATGTCTACGCCGAAAAGCCGCTGGCACTTTCCGTTGTCGATGCCCAGGCGATGGTCGAGGCCGCCGAGGCGGCCGATGTGAAGACACTGGTGGGCTTCAACTATATTCGCAATTCGGCCACTCAACTGGCGCGAGAAATCGTGCAGAGCGGTGAGATCGGCGAACTGGTGCACTTCCGGGGCCGCCACAACGAGGATTACCTGGCCGATCCGGCCAAGCCCCATGACTGGCACACCCGGCGTGCCACCGCCGGGGCTGGTGCCCTGGGGGATCTGGGCTCACATATCCTCAACATGGCGGAATATCTCATCGGTCAACGCATCGGCGAGGTATGTGGCCAACTGCAGACGGTGATCCCCCAGCGAGCGTTGCCCGGCGGGGGCGGTGGTATGGCGAAGGTCGAGAACGATGACCATGCCCAGGCGCTGTTACGCTTCGATGGTGGCCTGATCGGCAACATGGAAACATCGCGGGTGGCTACCGGGCGCAAGATGGGGTTGGCCTATACCCTTACCGGTACCAGGGGCTCGATCGTCTTCGACCAGGAGCGCATGAGTGAGCTGCAGCTCTATAAACACGCGGGGCCCGAAGGACGTCGCGGTTTCAGCACACTGCTGATCGGTCCCGAGCACCCGGATTACGCGGCCTTCAGTCCCGCTCCGGGTCATGGTCTGGGCTACAACGACCAGAAGATCATCGAGATTCGCGACCTGGTGGAAGGCATCGTGGGCGACAGGCCCCTCTACCCGAATTTTCGGGAAGCGGCACGGGTCAATCGCCTGATCGAGGCCATCGAGCGCTCACATCTCGAGGGCAGTTGGGTATCCGTTTCCGGCTAGGCACTTTTCAGACACAACTCGAGGGCAGCGGCCGCATGGCGTCCTTGCGCCATGTCGAATATGCTGGCGAGCGGGCTATCCAGCGCCCGTGGCGGTAGTAGGCTACGGGCGACCAACAACGAGGTACTGGCCCGGTACCCGACATGTAGCTGGAGACATTCATGCGTCACTTTCCGCGGTTTCTCGCGGCGCTCGCCGCCCTCTGGCTGGGCGCCGCTTCCCTGACGGCGTCGGCCGACACGCGCATCACCTACAAGTCTGCCTCCGCCGGCACGGCCTACTATCAGATGGGTGTGGAACTGTCCGAGGCCATCAAGGCCGGCACCGATGGTGCCATGACCCTGACCCTGGAGGAGAGCCAGGGATCGGTCCAGAATGTCATGGAGGTGATGGCTCGCCAGGGCAACTATGTGTTCACCACGCCGCCGCCGCTGGCGGCCAAGGCGGTGGCCGGTGAGGGGCCCTTTGCCGAGCGTCGGCATCCGCGCTTCCAGGAGATCCGTGGGCTCTTCCCGATCCCCTCGCTGACCATGCACTTGGTGGTGGCCGGGGAGCAGGACACCCTGCGTTTGGAGGAGCTGGCGGGCAAGCACTTGCTGATTGGTCAGGGTTCCTTCGGGGCCCGTGAGGCTGCGCGCTATCTCGAGCTGTTCGGTCTCACCGATGAGGTCGAGGTCGACGATGCCGATGTGGGCAGTGCGCCGGACGCGCTCAAGAACGGCCAGATCGACGCCTTCGCCACGGCCGGTTCCTTCCCCGCGCCCAATGTGATCGAGACCGCAGCCAGCATGCCGGTGGGACTGGTGTCGATGACCGAAGAACAGATCGCCGAGACCGGCGCGACGCCGCAGGAGATTCCGGCCGGCACCTACGCGGGCATCGACGAACCGGTGATGACGACATCGCTGCCGGTGGCCGCCTACACGACCACCGGCATGGACGACGACACCGCCTATACCCTGACGAAGACGTTCTGGGAACGACGCGAGGCCATGGCCGAGAGCTCGCCCTGGTGGCGCAGCGTGTCGCCCTCGATGCTCGCCAACATGCGGGGTGAGTTGCATCCCGGTGCACGGCGTTACTATGAGGAAGCCGGTATCGAGGTTCCCTGAGCGTGGTGCTTGCTCGAGCCCGGTTCATGCAGCGTTTCTGGGAACGCTGCATGAATGCCGGCGCGGCCCCGTGCACTTCGCGTTCCATCCTGCTCATTGATCCCTTGTCGTGAACGCCTCATGTCTTCCACCTCTTCATCTCATGCCGCCGAGGCGGCAGCGTCCGGTATTCCCGGTGTCCGTCTTCCCTGGGTCGGGCTGGGCGTGCTCTCGGTTGTCTTCCACCTCGGCCTGATCTTCTATGGGCTGACTCCGGCGCTGGTGAGTCGTCCGCTGCACATGGCGTTGATCCTGCCCTGGGTGCTGGTGTTCGCCGCGCGCACGCCCTGGCAGCGCTGGAGCGGTTGGGCGCTGACCCTGCTCGGCGTGGCGGCCTGTGTCTGGATAGCCGTCAACGAGCAGGCCCTGTCCGGGCAGTACGGTTTCATCGATACGCCGTTGCAGATGGTTATCGGGGGCTTTCTGATTGTACTGGCCCTGGAGGCTGCGCGTCGGGCCATCGGCTGGCCATTGCCGCTGGTGGCGGCGGTGGCCCTGCTCTATGCCTTCTTCGGCCAGTACGTGCCAGGGGAGTTCGGGCATCCGGGGCTACCGGCGGCTAGCCTGGTTGGTTCGCTGACCATTGCCGAGGGGGGCCTCTGGGGCAAGCTGACCGGCGTCAGCGTCGGGGTGGTGGCGATCTTCGTGATCTTCGGGGCGGTCCTCAATGCCGGCGAGGCCGGCAAGGGCTTCATGAACCTGGCGGGCCTGGTTGCCGGCCGCTTGACGGGTGGCGGAGCCAAGGTCTCGGTGGTGTCCTCGGCATTGATGGGGTCCATCTCGGGGTCGGCGTCGGCCAATGTGGCCTCCACCGGGGCGATCACCATCCCATCCATGACGCGCCTGGGCTATCCGCGGGCGCTGGCTGCCGCCGTCGAGGCGGTGGCGTCCTCGGGTGGGCAGATCATGCCGCCGTTGATGGGGGCCGGCGCCTTCGTGATGGTGGAACTCACCGGCACGCCCTATACCGACATCATGGCTGCCGCCATGCTGCCGGCGCTGCTCTATTTCGCCACGGTGTGGATGGGCATCAACGCCTATGCCACGCGCCATGACCTTCGCCCGGTGGCGGACGAGGACCGGCCTGCCTTGCGCGAGGTGTGGATGACGGGGCTGTTCTTCGCCGTGCCTTTTGCGGTGCTGCTCGAGCGGATCTTCCATGCCGGCAACACGCCCCAGTATGCCGCCAGCCTGGCGATCTTCGTCGGGGCGGCGCTGCTGTGGCTGGATTCACGCCTGGTGCCGTCATGGCGTGGCCTGTTCACGCGACTGGCCGAGGCCATGGTGCTCGCCGGGCGCCAGGTGGCGACCATCGGTGCGATCATCATCTGTGCGTCGCTGGTCATCGGAGTGCTGGCGATGACCGGGCTCGGCGTCAAGGTCACCTCGGCAATCCTCTCGCTGTCCGGAGGCGCCCTGTGGCCGGCGCTGCTGCTCACTGCCCTGGCATGCCTGGTGCTGGGCATGGAGGTGCCCACCACCGCCGCCTATGTGATCTGCGTGTCGGTGGCCGGGCCGGCATTGACCGAGTTGGGATTGCCGCCCTTGCTCGCCCACCTGTTCGTGTTCTGGTATGCCCTGCTCTCGACCATTACGCCACCGGTCTGTGGCGGGGTCTTCATCGCTGCCGGCATGGCCGGCGAAAGCTGGATCAAGGTCGCCCTGCGCGCGATGTCGCTGGGGGTCGGGCTGTACCTGATTCCGCTGGCGATGGTCGCAAGGCCCGACATCATTCACCTGGCGGATACGCCCTGGCGAGCGCTGGCCGAGACCGGCCTGGTCGGGGTGGGGCTGCTGGCGATCTCCTATGGGCTGATCGCGCGACGTTCGCCCGTCTGGCGCCTCGTGCTGGTGGTTGCCGGCCTGGCGGTCATCTTCCTGGGCTAGGCGCTTGGCAGGCGTTTCGAAAACGCTCGGTGATCGGGGCCTCGGGCCATAGCATGGGGCCTCGGTCGAGCGGGCGGTGGCCGAACAGCACCCAGGTGTCCAGGGCGGCGCCCAGCGACCTGATCAGGCGCAGTCTGTCGGCATGGCGCTCGACCATTTCCTCGGCCATGAGGCCGGCATCCACCTCGCCGTCGAGCACCGCCTCGGCCACGGCCACGATGGTCGGCATCTCGCGCTGTTCCGGCCAGTCGGCAAGATCGGTGTAGTGCCGAGTCGCAGGCTGTAATGCCAGCGAACACGGGCGGGGGCGATCCCGGCGCGCGACGATGGCCAGCGGTCGACTGGCGGCGATGAAGCTGTCGACCGGAAAGGCGCGGTGCATGTAGCGGCCCACGCAGTCGGCGTGAGCAGGGTGGGCCGTGACCTGCAGCACATAGTCGAGCCGCCGGGCCACCAGGGACTCGAAGGCCGAGGGGAAGGCGTCGACCAGCGTGATCGATGCGCGCTCCAGGCCGCGCTCCGCGAGGTAGCGACGCAGGATCAAGGCGTGGTTGCTGTCGTCGGGGCCGAGGGTGGCGAATCGCATCATGGAACTCTTGCTATCGGTGTCGTGGTGCCGTCTTGATGACTACCAGTATAACTCGCCGTGGTCGATCCCCGACTCCAGAGGATCATCAGTGCGGATGGCTGGGTCAGCCGGCCTGTCATGTCGTCGGGGCAGGATCATGTCCGTTTCGGCAACGTTGGCGTCGCAATGGGAACGCTGTGTTCGGTCGAGGCGTTCCACGCTGCATGGAAAGCTCGGGCTCAGGATGACGGCGCCACCGGGTGGCGCCTCGCAAGGGGGCGAGATGACCGATTACATGCCGTGGCGCAACGAGGAGCCCTTGGCTCAGGAGTCCCTGTCGCTAGAGGTGCCGCCCGGTCCGACCTGGCCACCTCCCGGCTCGCCGGATATTACCATCGCCCGGGCGGTGACGCCGCGTCCCATCACCGAGGTGGCGGCGCGGCTTGGCATCGAACCCTCCCAGCTTCTGCCTTTCGGTCACGACAAGGCCAAGTTGCCTCTCGCCTTCACCGATGAACTGGCCGATCGTTCACCGGGCAAGCTGGTACTGGTCACCGCCATTACTCCGACGCCCGCCGGGGAAGGCAAGACCACCACCACTGTGGGGCTCGGCGATGGCCTGAGCCGGCTCGGCCATCGCGCCGCCATCTGTCTGCGCGAGCCCTCGCTGGGCCCCTGTTTCGGCATGAAGGGCGGCGCTGCCGGCGGCGGCCGCTCGCAGGTGATTCCCATGGAGGACATCAACCTGCACTTCACCGGCGACTTCCACGCCATCACCACCGCTCATAACCTGCTGGCCGCGCTGATCGACAATCACCTTCACTGGGACAACGCGCTGAACCTCGATCCCGAGCACATCACTTGGAAGCGGACGATGGACATGAACGACCGGGCGCTGCGCCATCTGACCGTCGGCCTCGGCGGCCAGGGCGTGCCGCGCAGCGACGGCTTCGACATTACCGCCGCCTCCGAGATCATGGCGATCCTCTGCCTGGCCCGGGATCTGGCCGATCTGCAGCGACGCCTCGGCAAGATCGTGGTAGCGCGGACCCGCGACGGGGAGCCGGTCATGGCTCGGGATCTCAAGGCTGAAGGCGCCATGGCAGCGCTGCTCAAGCAGGCGCTGGCCCCCAACCTGGTACAGACCCTCGAACATACACCGGCCTTCGTTCACGGAGGCCCTTTCGCCAACATTGCGCATGGCTGCAATTCGGTGATGGCCACCCGTTCGGCGCTGGCCCTGGCCGACGTGGTGGTCACCGAGGCCGGGTTCGGCGCTGATCTGGGCGCCGAGAAGTTCTTCAACATCAAGTGTCGCCAGGCCGGCCTGAGGCCCGATGCGGTGGTGGTCGTCGCCACCCTGCGCGCTCTCAAGATGCACGGCGGCGTGACCCGGGAGGCGCTGGGCCAGCCCGACCCTGAGGCGGTGCGCCGTGGCGCGGCCAACCTGGCACGTCATGTCGAGAACCTGCGTGGTTTCGGCGTACCGTTGATGGTGGCGGTCAATCAGTTCGATCAGGATTCGGCCGAGGAACACGCCGTGCTGCGCGAGGCCTGCGATCAGCTGGGCGTGGAGATGGCGGTGAGCAGTCACTGGCGGGACGGCTCTGCCGGCAGCGAGGCGCTGGCCGAGCGAGTGGCAGCCCTCCTCGATGCCCCGGCCCCTGAGCCGACGCTGACCTATGCCGACGACGCCGGCCTGGTGGACAAGGTGAGGGCCATCGCGACCCGGCTCTACGGTGCCGCGGATATTCATCTGGAGGAACGGGCGCAGCGTCAGCTCGAAGAGTACGAGGCGTTGGGATACGGCCACTTGCCGGTGTGCATCGCCAAGACTCAGTACAGCTTCACCGCCGACCCCGGGGCGCAAGGCATGGTGGTGGGGCACGTGCTGCCGATCCGCGAGGTCGAGCTGGCCGCCGGGGCTGGCTTCGTGGTGGTGGTGTGCGGGGCGATGATGCGCATGCCGGGCATGCCACGCCACCCGGCGAGCGTCGACATGCGATTGGACGAGGACGGCGAGATCGAGGGACTTTCCTGACGCCGTCCGTTCCGATGCCGTATCAGAGCTGACGTCGCCAGCGGCTTTCGATGGTGTCCAGTTGCGCGGGGCCATAACGCGCGCTGGTGTGGCCACCATAGTGGGCCCATAGCTGGTCGCCGAGATCGAAATGCCACCATTCGCTGGGCAGGTTGGTGAAGCCCTCGGCATGCATGGCGTGATAGAGCAGGCGCCGGTTGTCCCGGGCCTGGCGCCTGGCGCCGTCGCGCCCTGGATCGTCTTCCAGTGCATCGGCATGCGACGCCGGAACGGCCTCGTCGAACAGCGTGCCCATGTCCAGCGGCAGGCCGTCGGTATCGCACAGGGTTACGTCCACGGCGCCACCGGTCAGGTGCGGGCTGGGCGCTGTCGGCTCGGTGCTGGGCTGGGCGACGAATTCGCGAGTACGCCCCAGCAACTCCTGCTCGTCGAGCTCGGGATGATTGGCCTGGATCGTGGCCTGCAGGGTCTCGAACAGGTACTGCTGGACCCGCCAGGGTCGCCATCCGTCCAGCACCAGCAGGCTCAACCCTTCGGGCAGGGTGCGAGCCACCGCGAGAAGACGGCGGTAGACCCCTTCGCGGACATAGCATTCGTTGACGGCGCCGGGGATGCCCATGCGCGCGTAGGCCGGAAAGACCTTGACCGGCGGCGGCGCCAGGCTCATGGGCACCAGGGGTTCGTCGCTGCCGTCGATCGACACTTGGCTGACTGCTGCCCAGTCGGGCTCGGCGCGATGGGGAATCGGCGTGTCGGCGTGGGGGATGTCGGGATCGGATCGGGTCATCGGGTCATCCAAGAGTCGTCGGGAGCCACAGGGTGAGTGAAGGGAACAGGATCAGGGCCGCCAGCACCAGCAAGGCGGTGACCACGAAGGGCCAGATGGTGCGGAACAGGGCGGTGATCTCCAGTCGGCTGACCGCCGCTGCCACGAACACGCAGGCTCCCATGGGCGGCGTGATCAGGGCGATGGTGATGTTGAGGGTGATGATGATGCCCAGATGCACGGGATCGATGCCCGCCATCATCGCCACCGGTGCGAAGATGGGGGTGAGCAGCATCAGGGCGGAAACCTCTTCCATGAACATGCCGGTGATGAAGGTGATGGCGCTGAGCAGCACCAGGATCACCACTGGCTGCTCGATGTAGGGCGTCAGCAGTTCGACGAACTGGCTAGGAACCTGGGCGTAGGAAAGCAACCAGCTGACCGTGGCCGAAGCGGCCATGATGATGAAGATGGCGGCGGTCAGGCGTGTGGTGTCGACGATGGCACGCCAGAAGTCGCGAGGGCCAAGGTTGCCCATTGCCAGGCCGTAGAGCGCCACGTAGAGCGCGGTCAGCGCACCGGACTCGGTGGGCGTGACCAGGCCCATGACAATGCCGGCGACGATGATGAAAGGCGCGATCAGGGCCGGCAGGGCGCCCAGGGCGGCGCGTCCCAGTTCGGCACTGCCGGGCCAGCCGCCGCGCTTCTCGAGCCCGCGTCGTCGGGCATACCAGGCGTTCATGGCCATGAAGGCGGCGCCCAGCAACAGGCCGGGAATCACGCCGGCCAGGAAAAGGTCGCCGACCGACGTATTGGTCAGCGAGGCGTAGAGAATCATGAAGATGCTGGGAGGAATGATCGGTCCGATCAGCGAGCTGCCAGCCGTGAGGCCGGCGGCGAAGGCAGTGGAATACCCTTCCTTGCGCATCGGAGGCACCAGCAGCGAGCCCAGGGCCGAGGTGTCGGCTACCGCCGAGCCGTTGACGCCGGCGAAGAACACGCTGGAGACCACGTTGACGTGGCCCATGCCGCCGCGCAGGTGGCCGACCAAGAGTCGGGCCAGCCCCATCAGACGGTCGGTGAGGCGGCTGGCGTTCATCAGGTTGCCGGCGAGAATGAACAGCGGAATGGCCATCAACGAAATGGCGTTGATACCGCCGAAGAACTGCTGGGGCATCATGCGCGGGATCATCGCCGGGTCGACGAACAGGAAGCCGACCACGGCGGTGGCCAGCAGCGCGATGAACAGGGGCAGGCCGAGCAGCACGTGCGTCAGGAAGACCGCGAACATGGTCAAGGTCATCATGAGGACGATTCCTCCAGCGTCGGCAGTGGCGCCGGCCCATGCCACAGGGCCTGCCAGGCGAGCAGGGCGAAACCGGTCGGCAGGGCCATCACCGGGATGGTACGGCTGATGCCGAGCCCCTGGCTGGTGAACATCGATACCGACTGCGCGTAGCGATAGCTGAAGATCGCGCCGGCTACGGCCAGTGTCAGGGTCAACAGCCATTGATAGAGGTTGAGCAGGCGACACAGAGGGCGCGGCAGTAGACGCTCGATGAGCGCCACGCGCATGTGGCCGCCTTCGACCCAGACCGCACCGGCTGCCAGCATGACGCCGCCGATGATCAGATAACGGGCCAGTTCATCGGTCCAGATCGGAGCGCCGCCGGCCAGGTAGCGCATGGCGACGCCATACAGCATGGCCAGCAGGTCGATGAACAGCAGGGTGCCGGCCAGCGTCAGGGCGGCCCGCCGGGTCAGGTCCGGCAGTCGGGAGAGGTGAGAGCGCATGGTGGATTCCGTGAAGCAGGCCCGAGCGATGCACGCCCGGGCCGGGGTGAGGGGTTATTCGCCTTGCGGCTCCAGGCCAGCGTCCTCTAGGGCCATGTCGATGTAGCGAGGCGCGATGTCCTGCTGCTCGAGCCAGTCGAGGTAGGCCGGTTGCCCCTGCTCGCGGAAGGCGGCCAGTTGTTCCTCGTCGGGGCGAATGATCTCCATGCCTTGTTCTTCCAGGTAGGCGATGCGCTCATCCACCCTGGCCTCGTTGTGGTCACGGGCCATCTGATTCGCCTCGGCCACGGCTTCCTGGAAGGCGCTGCGCATTTCCTTGTCCCAGCCATCGATCATGGTGGCGTTGCCGACCAGGAACTGGTCCGAATACTGGATGTTGGCCAGGGTCAGGTAATCCTGCACTTCATAGAGGCTGCCGAGGATGATGTACATCGGCGGGTTCATCTGACCGTCGGCCACGCCGGTCTTCAAGGCCATGTAGACCTCGGTCCAGGGAATTGGCGTGCCGGATGCCCCGAAGGCCTCGTAGAGCGCTACCTGGCTCGGGTCCATGGCGCGGAAGCGCAGGCCCTCGAAGTCATCCGGCGAGGCGATGGGACGCTTGTCGTTGGTGAAGGCCAGAAAGCCGCCTTCCTCGACCACCGCCAGGAGCTCCAGGCCGGCCCGCTCGCGCAGGTCGTTCTCCACCGCCTGCCAGTATTCGCCTTCATCGAAGAACTGGCGAGCGTCGTCGAAGTCGTCGAACAGGAAGGGAATGGCGCTGGCGTAGATTTCGGGCACGACCGGCGACATGCCGGCGAAGGAGGCGATGTTGAGTCCGGGCGAGCTCATGACCTGTTCCATGCGCTCCTGTTCTTCGCCGAGCATGCTGTTCGGGTAGAGCTTGATCTCGATCTCGCCATCGGTCTTCTCCTCGACCCGCTTCTTGAGGTCGGTGGCGAAGACATGGACCGCGTTCTTCTCGGGGTCCGGGGCGCCGTTGTAGCCGAGATTGACGGTGGTGGCGGCCTGGGCGCCACCGCTCAGGGCAGCGGTGCCTAACAGGCAGGCAGCGATGAGCGATGTGAGGCGAAAGGACGTGGGGCGGAAGACAGCCATGGGATTCTCCAGCGGGGTTGTTGTTGGGATGGCGCGTGTCGGTGAACGACCGGCATGGAATGAGACTAGGCGTTGTCTCGTTGACTATTCAAACCCATGAGTGTTGCTTTTATGGCAACGCTGTTGCCGTAGCCTGGGGGCGTCGTCCTGGAAGAAGCGCATGCCGTGTCTCAAGTGGTTCAGGCAGGCGCGACCGGCCACGGTCAACTCGCGATCAGTGCGGCTGACGATCTGTGCCCGGGCATCGTTCAGTACCCGATGGGCCAGCGGCAACACGGCGATGTCGCCCTGCTGGATCTCCTCGGCCACGGTCAACTCCGGCATGAAGGTCACGCCGATGCCCGAGCGCACGAAGTTCTTCAGCACCGCCACCGAGTTGGTGTGCAGCCGGGCGTGCAGGTGAAGGCGCTCCTGGTGAGCCACGGCGTTGACCATCTGGCGCATGCCGAAAGGATTGTCCATCAGGGCCAGGGGCCAGTCGGCGAACTCGTGCAACGAGACCGGTGTGGTGCGATCGGCCAGCGGGTGCCCCGTCGGCACGATCAGGTCCAGAGGTTGGCGGGTCTCCACATGGCAATGCAGCTGGGGATCGATGGGCGGCGCATAGAGGAGGGCGAGATCCACCTCGCGGGCCTTGACCAGTGCCATGGCCTCGTTGACGCCGGCCATTTCCACGGCGATGTCGATGCCCGGGTAGGCGGTCATGAAGGTCTGCAATGGCGCGTCGATCAAGTCGGCGATGAAGCCCTCGCCCACCGCGATGCGTACCTGGCCGCTGACCAGTTGCTGCAGGGCTCGCAGCTGGGAGATCACGGCGTCCTCGGCGCTGCGCTGGGCGTGATGATGATCGACCAGCAGGCGTCCCGCCTCGGTGGGCTTGACGCCGCCGGCATGCCGTTCGAGCAGGGCGACGTCGAGCGTCTCCTCGAGCAGCTTGATCCGCCGGCTGATGGCCGAGACATCCACATGCAGATGCGTGGCCGCACCGCGCAGAGAGCCGCGGCGAATCACTTCGCTGAGATAGGCCAGGGCACGCTGGTTGAGCATGGGAACTCCAGTCACCTGGTGGATGGTGGCGCCACCCGCTACGCTCAAGGCGAGCACTATGGGTCAGGGAGGCGGGTATGGAGCCATTGTATCGCGTGTTACCGGAGGCGACTTGGGAAGCGGCATGTCGTTCCGGCATGGTGTCGCGTTGTGGCAATGACCACCGGGCCGACGGCGTGCACCTGAATGTCGCCGCGGCCGTGGCCTATACGGCACGCCGTTATTTCGCCAAGGACGAGCGGCCGTTGATACTCGAAGTGGACCCGAGCGGCTTCGCCGAGCATATCGAGTGGCGCGAGCCGACCGACGAGGAACCCTGGCCGAGGCCACTGGCGCGTATCGAGGCCCTGCCGACCGAGGCGGTGGTGACGGTCCGTCGCGTCGAGGCGGAGTGGCTGGAACGCTGACGCATCAAGGGTGCCCTGCCCTGTCGGCCCGGCCGGCAGATGGCAAGCGGCCGGTCGAGGCAAACTGCCCTGGCGTGGTTCCGAACTGCCGCCGGAACAGGGCGATGAAGGCGCTGGTATTGTCGTAGCCCAGTTCCAGCGCCACTCGTGTTACCGAGTCTCCTGCCGCCAGCAGCTCCATCGCGCGCAGCAGCCGCACTCGCTGGCGCCACTCGGTCAGGGTGAAGCCCGTCTCCTTGACGAAGCGTCGCGACAGCGTGCGCGGGGCGATACCGGCCCAGGCGGCCCATTCCTCGAGACGTCGGGAATCGTCGGGACATTCCGACAAGGCGCTTGCCACCTTCCGCACGCGTGGATCCGTGGGCATCGACAGCCCCAGCGCATCGTGAGGCGCCGTGCCGATTTCATCCAGGAGCACGTCGGCCAGTCTCTGCTGCGCCGCCGTCAGCACGTTATCCGAGACCTGTGCCAAGCGTGCCACTACCTCACGGAGCAGGCCCGAGACGGGGAGAATGCAGGGCCGGTCCGGCAGGGCGGTGCAGGACGCAGGCGTCACGTAGGCGCTCCATCCGGCGAAGGGCCCATGTGATCTCAGACCGTGCATGATAGCGGGCGGTACCCAGACGGCGTGAGTGGCCGGCACGACCCATTGCCCCCGATCGGTCTCGACCGACACCAGACCGTTCGAGGCGCCGAGCAATTGGCCGCGCGCGTGGCGGTGGCGCTGCGTCACCCGCAGCGTGTCCGAGCGCAGCATGACGGCGATGACCGAGGGACCATCGGGGGAGGCCGCCAGGTCGGGAGGAATCAGCGGAGTCGGCATGAGTTGGCACCAAAGCGCTATATGTTGGCTTATATAACGCAACAAGGCCGCCTGGGTTCAAGTACGGTGATCTCTCCACAACAGGAGGAACGACCATGCGAGCCGAAGACATTCTCCCCGACGATACGCATCAGATCGAGAAGAGCGGCACCGTCATCCGCAAGGGCAGCGTCGCGGCCTTCCTGGCCAATGCCAAGTGCTGGAGCGATCCGACGACGTCTCCCGATGAGCGCGCGACAGCGGAACGCGACATTCTGGCGGCGCTTCCCGCACTGCGAGCCCTCGGGCTGTTCGAGGTGCTGGCCGTTCGCGACCCTGCCCTGCAGAGACGCCTCGACGCCGGCTGAGCCCACTGCACGCGGCCAGGATCGCATGATGGGGGTGTGAGCCGTGCGCCACTGACGCGAGGCGGGCGACCGGTGCACTCGTCGCCTCACCTCGACGTGGAAACCGTGATGCTCGGCATCACCCCCAGATGGCGGCGCCCACCAGCGTCAACGTGAGAATCATCAGGGAGACCATGGCCTCGCCGAGCGTGTAGGTCTTGAATCCGCCTCGCACGCTGAAGCCGGCGAGCTGTGTCGTGATCCAGAAGCCGCTGTCGTTGACGTGACCGATGCTGATGCCGCCCGACAGGGCTGCCAGGGCGATCCAGATCGGGTCGACCACACCGGTGGAAGCCGCTCCGGCCATGATCGTCATGGCGGTGATGCCGGCGACAGTGCCCGAGCCCTGGGCGATACGGAAGATCGCTGCCAGGCCATAGGTGAGCAGGATCATGCCGAGCCCCGACTGGGTCTCGCGGAAGACGCTGTCGACCAGCGTCTGGCCGATCTGGGTGGCCTCGATCACGCTGCCCAGCGAACCGCCGGCACCGGTGACTAGCAGGACCATGCCGGCGGTCTGCAGGCCTGTGGCGGCGGCGGTGTCGCGCTCATCACGGTTCATGCTGCGCGAGGCCACCGCATAGGCGGCCAGGGCGCCGGCCATCAGGGCGACGATGCGGTCGCTGATGAAGGCCACGAAGGCGGGCAGCGTGTCGCCGGCCAGCAGACCCAGTTGCTGGCAATAATCATAGAGGGTGCCGCTCAGGATCAGCAGGATCGGCAGCGCGATCGGCAGCAGGGCCTGCCAGAGCGGAATCCGATCGAAATCGACCGGTGCCGTCGTCTCGCCTCCGCCGACCGTGGCGACGTTCAGCTCGTCCGTGCGGGCGTTCCAGATGCCTCGGTCGAGGATCAAAAAGTAGAGCTTCATCACCACCAGCGCGGTGATCAGGCCGACGCCCAGGCCGGCGAAGGTCATGACGCCGATATCGAAGTCGAGGATGGTGGCCGCCGCCAGCGGATTGGGGGTCGGTGGCACGATGGTGTGCGAGGTGGCGGCCCCGATGACCAGGGCACCGACGGCATAGGGCAGGGGTTTGCCGAGAGTCTTGGCCAGCGCCACGCCCAGTGGCACCAGGATCACGAAGGTCACGTCGAAGAAGACCGGGATCGAGAGCAGGAAACCGGTCAGCCCCAGGGCATAGAGCCCCGCACCGCGCGGAGCGCTCTTCACCAGAGTGTGGGCGATCTTGTGGGCGGCCCCGGAGTCGCTCATCAATTGGCCGATGATGACGCCAAAGCCGATGGGCAGGCCGATGCCGGCCATAATGTCGCCGAAACCGCCGCTGATGGCATCCACGGTGTCGGTCATGCCGAGCCCCATGGCGAGGCCGAGGTAGAGGCTGCCGATGATCAGGCTGATGGCAGGGTTCAGCTTGGCGTAGAGGATCAGGAGCAGAATGAGCGATATGGCAATCGCGAGATGCAGAATTTCCATGGCGTGAACTCTCGAAGAGGTTGTTGTCGGTACGAGTCTGCCCATGGCGACCGGGTGAGCCCGGTCGTCATGTCGTGGTGGAAAACGTGAGTGAGTAGGGCTCGGGCCGGCATGAGGGCGGCCCCGAGGCGAGCTATCGGGGCCGAGCCAGGCGCGCCGGGCAGTAGTTCATCGGCTGCGATGCTCGTGTCGGTTTGCTGGAGGCTGGCGCCCCATCCAGAGAGGCGTGACGGCAAACCAGACGAGCGTGACAAACAGCAGCGCCCATTTCATCGCGACCTCGCCTAAGGCATCGAACAGGTACAGGCTCGGCAGCAGTACCGTCAGGACGAGCATCGAGATCGAGAGGGTCTGGAGAATCGTGCGCATGGCGAGTCACTCCCTCGTTGCGGTGGTGGCCGAGCCGTTCGGGGCGGCCGTCGTGGTCATGGCGACATGAGTTGCCTGTCGCCGCTGAGCCAGGAAGCTCAGGCCGATGAACAGGGTCGCGGCGATGAACCAGCCGGACAGGGCCACGAAGAAGATCTCGATGTCGGCGAAGCGCACCAGCACCAGGCAGATCGCCAGGGTGATCAGCCAGGTGCCCAGGGCCGGCATGGTCAGTCGATGCCCGGCGTGCTCGGCGTAGAAGCGCTGCATGCCGAGCCGCGGGAGAACCCAGTAGTCGATGACGATCACCGCGCCGATCGGCATCAGCAGCAGGCCGTACAGGGCGACGAACCCCAGCAGCTGCATCGCCACGCCGGGGAACATCGCCACGAAGGTGGTCAGCAGTCCCGTGCCGATCGTGACATGGAAGCGCGAGACCCGCGGGATGACGGCCTGGAAGGCGAGTCCGGCGCGGTAGATGGTCGGGTTGGCGGTGGTCCAGCCGGCGATGATCACGCAGATCAGCCCCGCCACGCCCAGTGCCTGATCGGCCAGGGGGCCAGGGAGCGGATCCGGTATCCGACCGGCTTCGGCGGCGGCGATCACGGCGGCCTCGCTGCCCAGGCCGGCATCGTACATCTGGAAGGCGAACAGCATGGAGGCTGCCAGCCAGGCCATGAAGTGACCGACATACATCCCCGCCGCCGAGGCGATGCTGTACCAGCTCTTGCGCGCAAAGCGCAGTACCGACAGATCGGACATGCCGATGTGCATGGCCATATTGGCAAACCAGGCGAAGAAGATGACGTGCCAGATGGTGAAGTCCGGCTGTCCGGGCACGTGCACGCCGGTCCAGATCGCCGTCTCGGCCAGTTGCCACAGGTCGCCGGTGGAGGCGACGCTCGTCCCTGTGGCATCGATGAACCACTTCAGCGAGACGATACCGAAGCCGAGGAAGATCAAGACCATCCAGGGAGCGGCGATGTTGGCGAACCAGGACACGAAGCGGTAGCCGTAGGCCGCCACGAGGGTGATCATGAGGCCGACGCCCAGCACGCTGAGTACCCAGCCGATGCTGTTCGGTGTCATGTCCGCCAGGGTGGGCAACGGAAAGCCGAACCAGACGCCCACGGCGGTGGCGGAGACGGTGATCATGGCGCCGGCGAGAAAGCAGAACGCCAGGCCATTGGCCAGGTTGTAGAGGATGACGGTGTAGCGTCCGGCAATCTTCTCCAGATGATAGTAGAGCGTCAGCCGTGCCCGGGTCCCGATGGGAGCCGTGAGGAAAAGCCAGCTCAATACCGCCAGGGCATTGCCGACCAGCAGGCCGACCACCACGTCGAAGGCCGACACGCCCGCCAGGACGAACAGAGGGCCGATCATCAGCTCGGTGCCGGCGGTGTGTTCGCCGGCATACATGCCAAGAAAGTTCTTGAATCCCAGTCGCGCCTCGTCGGGGACAGGCTGGCGCTCGTACTCGCTGCGCGGGGCCGAGGTGGCTTGTGTCTCATGGGATGTCGTGCCCATGGCGAGTCCCTCCTGTTGTTGTTGGGGTGTCGGGGCTCAGGTTTCGAGATAGACCACGTGGCTATGGGTATATTCGTAGAGACCGTGCTTGCCATCGGCGCCCCCGATGCCCGACTTGCGGGTGCCGGCATGGAAGCCCTGCATCGCCTCGAAGTTTTCGCGGTTGATGTAGGTCTCGCCGTAGTCGATCTCGCGACAGGCGTGCATGGCGCGGGCGAGGTCGCGGGTATAGACCGAGGAGGTCAGGCCGTAATCGGAGTCGTTGGCGAACTGGATTGCCTCATCGAGGTCGTCGACGATCTGGATCGGCAGTACCGGGCCGAAGATTTCCCGTCGCATGATTTCCATGTCGCTGCGGCAGCCGGCGAGCACCGTGGGCTGGTAGTGGAAGCCCTGGCCGAGGTCGGCGACTTGCCCGCCGGTGATCGTCTCGGCGCCGTTCCGACAGGCGCGTTCGACCATGGCGGCCACCTTGTTCAGCCCTTGCTGGTTGATCAGTGGTCCCATCTCGACATCCGGTTGTGCTAGGGGATCACCGTAGGTGGTCTCGGCCATGGCGCGAGCGAGCTTGTCGGTGAACGCGTCGGCCACGCCGCGTTGCACGTAGATGCGCTCGGCACAGTTGCACACCTGGCCGGTATTGATGATTCGGGAGGCGCGAATCGATCGCACGGCCAGGTCGATGTCGGCGTCGTCGAGGACGATGGCCGGCGCCTTGCCGCCCAGTTCCAGGTTGAGCTTGGTGATGTTGTCGGCGGCGCCGCGCATGATGCGCGAGCCGGTCTCGACGCTGCCGGTGAAGCTGATCATGTCGACCCGCGAACTCGCCGTCAGGGCGTTGCCGGTACTGGCGCCGCTGCCGCTGACCACGTTGAACACGCCCTCGGGAAGGCCGATCCGGTCGAGCAGGCGCGTGAAGGCGAAGCAGTTGTTGGGCGTCTCCTCGCTGGGCTTGATCACCACGGTGTTGCCGGTGACCAGTGCCGGGGCCATCTTGCGAGCGATCAGAAAGAAGGGGAAGTTCCACGGCAGGATGCCGGCGACCACGCCCAGCGGCTTGCGGAACAGGAAGATGTTCTCGCCGGGGCGGTCGCTCTCGATGATCTCGCCTTCGATGCGTCGTGCCCAGCCGGCCATGTAGTCAAGGTAATCCGCGGTGAAGTTGACCTCCACTTCGGCCAGGCCGGAGACCTTGCCCTGTTCTTCGGTGATGATCCGCGCCAGTGACTTGGCCTCGCGGCGTATTTCGTCGGCAAGGCGCTGCAGGTAGGCGGCGCGCTCCACGGCGGGTAGGCGTGACCAAGGTTTCTGGGCGGCGCGGGCGGCGTCCAGGGCGCGTTCGACGTCGTCCGCTGAGGATTCCGGCGCCCGCGAGAGCAACTGCCCGTTGGCTGGGTTGCGTACCTCGAGGTGCTCGCGGGCGGGGACGAAGGCTCCGTTGATGTAGTTCTGGTGGGTCTGGATATCGCTGGCCATGAATCGACTCCTCTCGTTGTGGTGTTATGCCGTTGTCGCGTGTGTCGTTGGCGTTGCGGTTCAGTACGTGTCGGAAGGTGTCGCCCGGGAAGCGCCGGGCTTGTAGCGTTCCATGGTCTGCAGGGCGGCCTGGCGCAGCAGGCTGATGTCGATGCCCACGGCGATGAAGTCGAAGCCCCACTCGGCATAGCGCCGAGCGTCCGGCTCGGCGGGCGCGAGGATGCCGGTGGCCTTGCCGGCTGCCTGGGCGGCATCGAAGGCGCGGCGGATCATCGCCTGCACGTCGGGATGGCCGGGGTTGCCGATATGGCCGACTCCGGTGGAGAGGTCGGCGGGGCCGATGAAGACGGCATCGACGCCTTCCACGGCGGCAATGGCCTCGACATTGTCGATACCCTGCGGTGACTCGACCTGGACGATCAGGCACAGCTCCTGGTGGGCGGTCTCGATGTAGTCGGGTACGGCATCCCAGCGCGTCGCGCGAGTCAGGCCGCCGCCCACGCCGCGGATGCCCTGCGGCGGGAAGCGCGTGGCACGCACCAGGGCTTCGGCCTGTTCGGCGGTATCCACCATCGGCACCATCAGGGTCTGGGCGCCGATGTCGAGCAGGCGCTTGATCAGGGATGGGTCGTGATTGACGGCGCGTACCACCGGGGCGCTGTCATAGGGCGCCATGGCCTGGAGCTGGCCGAGTACGGCCGGCACGGGGTTGGGTGCGTGCTCGCCATCGATCAGCAGCCAATCGAAGCCGGTGGTGGCGAGGATCTCGGCGGCGTAGGCGGTGCCGAAACCGGCCCAGCAGCCATAGCGTGTCTGGCCGTTGAGGGCGTGCTTGAAGGGATTGCGCGGAAGTTGCATGCCGGACTCCTACTGCAGGTTGACGAACATGCCGCCGTCGACCAGCAGCGAGGCGCCGGTGACATAGGCCGCCATGTCGGAGGCGAGGAAGGCGATCGGGCCGGCCATGTCTTCCGGACGCCCAAGGCGGCCCAGCGGTGTGCGGCCGATCATGTAGTCGCGCTTGTCCTGATCGGCCAGGTCGTCCTTGTTGATGTCGGTCTCGATGGTGCCTGGCAGCAGGGCGTTGCAGCGGATGCCGTAGGGGCCGAGGGCGACGGCGCAGGATTGCATCAGCGAGAGCAGCCCGGCCTTGGTCGGCGTGTAGTGGGTCTGCATGGCGCCGCCGACCAGGGCACTGATTGAGCTCACCGCGATGATCGCGCCGCCGTAGCCTTGTTCCTTCATGCGGTTGGCGGCGGCCTGCACGGCGAAGTAGGCGCCGTTGAGGTTGGTGTTGACGGTTTCCAGGTAGGTTTCCCGAGGCATGTCCAGAAAGCTGTGGAACGGGCAGATGCCGGCGTTGTTGACGAAAACGTCGACACTGCCGAAGTGCTCGACGGCGGCGTCGACCAGCTTGTCGCCGGTATCCGGATCGCCGGCGGGGGCGCCCACCGAGGTGGCAGCGCGTCCGAGCGAGCGGATCTCGCCGATCAGCTCGTCGACCAGGGGGCGGCTGCTGTCGCTGCCGCTGTAACCGATGACCAGATTGGCGCCCTGACGGGCGCACTCGAGGGCAGCGGCGCGGCCGATGCCGCGCGAGGCGCCGGTGATGATGACGGTCTTGTCGTTGAGAAGCATGAGGGACTCCAGGGGTCGGGGATTCGTCGATGTCATGCGTGGGGCGCGAGGCGATACAGGCGTCGGGCGTTGTCGACGAAGAGCGCCCGTCGTTCGTCGGGCGAGGCATCGGCGACGATCTCGGCATAGGCATGCCAGGTGTCGGTGTAGCGGGCGTAGAGCCCATCCACCGGGAAGTTGGAGGCAAACAGGCTGCGCTCCACGCCGAAGGCATCGATTGCCTCGAGAATCAGGGGCCGGATGCTGCCGACCGTCCAGTGATGGTCGAGCATGCCGAAACCACTCAGCTTGATGGCGACGTTGTCCCGTGCGGCCAGCTTGCGCAGGCCATCGCGCCAGACGCGCCATCCCTCGACACCCTGGCGATCGACATACATGCCCGCATGATTGAGCAGAAACTGGGTATCGGGATGTTCCGCCGCCAGGGCCGCGGCCTGTGTCATCTGGGAGGGATAGATCTGCAGGTCGAACGAGAGGTCGTGGCGTGCCAGCAGGCGAAAGTTGTCGCGCCAGGCCGGCTCGCTCATGTAATGCCGCCCCACGTAGTCGAACAGCGGGTCCTCGTGCACGTTGAGGATCTGGCGTACGCCGCGCACCTTCTCGCTGTGCTCGAGTTGCGCCTCGAGCGTTCGCGTGGCCTCAGGGGACGAGAGATCGGCGCCGACGACCAGCGCCGAAGGCAACGGTGGTTGGCCATCGTCGTCGAGCGTTGCCAGCCACTGCGTCTCCTGGACCGGGTCGACGGCATCGGCCTCGATGTGCACGGCGCCGAGCAGCTCGATATCGCCACGTTGGCGCCGCAGCTCGGCCGGGCCTACATCGTGGGCCATGGGGCTGTAGTCGCCGAGCAGGTTGGGAGACGGTTGCTCGAGCCAGGGTTGGTTGCCCTGATCGAGTTGCCAGAAATGCACATGGGCATCGATCACTTGCATGGTCGTCATTCCTCGGGAAGCAGCGTGAACACTTCATCCAGCGCCACGCTCTGCGGCGAGGCATCTGGCTCGGTGTCCATGATATCGGCCATGGCATGCCACCAGCGCTGCATCACCGGCAGTGACGGCAGGTCGTCGACACGATGATCGTCGGCCAGCGTCATGATGGCGAAGAGGTGGCGCGATTCGGGGTCGAGGAAGATGCGATATTCCTCGATGCCCGCTTCGTGCAGTGCCGTGACCAGCTCCGGCCAGATGGCGTCGTGACGTCGCCGATACTCGGCCTCCTGGCCGGGGTGCAGCGTCATGCGAAGGGCGCGGATCGGCATGTCGTTCCTCTCTTGGTCGATGCTCGTCGAACTCAGTGCTCGTAGGGACGTGCCAGCTGGCTCTCGGGATTCAGGCGTACGCCGAAACCGGGGGCATCGAGCCGGGAGGCACGCATGCGACCGTTTTCCGGTACCGGCTCGTCGAGCAGCAGCGGGTTGAACATCGGCACCACTTCATCGGCCTCGGGAGCCATCATCAGGAACTCGGCGAACGGGCTGTTGTGGCGCGTGACGACGAAGTGGTAGCTGTAGACCGAGGAGCCGTGCGGCACCACCAGCTTGTTGTGGGCATCGGCCAGCGCCGAGATCTTGATCAGCTCGGTGATGCCCCCGCACCAGCCGACGTCGGGTTGGATGACATCGCAGCACTCCATCTCCATCAGCATGCGAAAGCCCCATCGGGTCGCCTCGTGTTCGCCGGTGTTGACCAGCATGCCGGTCGGGACGTTGCGCTTGAGTTCGGCGTAGCCCCAGTAGTCGTCGGGCGGCAGAGCCTCTTCGATCCACTTGAGGTCGAACTCGCGGGCTCCCTGGGCGAGGCGCGTGGCGTAGTTGACGTCGAGGCTCATCCAGCAGTCGAACATCAGCCAGAAATCGTTGCCGACGCGCTCTCGCATGTCGGCGAGCTGGGCGAGGTTCTTCTCGAGCCCGGCATCGCCTTCGGCCGGCCCGTGCTTGAGCGGCATCTTGCCGCCGATGAACCCCATCTGCTTGGCCAGGTCGGGGCGTGCACCGGTCGCGTAGAAGGTCAGCTCGTCACGTACCGGGCCGCCGAGCATGGCGTGGACCGGCTCCTGGCGGATCTTGCCCAGCAGGTCCCAGAGCGCGAGGTCGACGCCGGAGATGGTGTTGAGCACCACGCCCTTGCGACCGTAGAAGAGGGTGGCATTGAACATCTGGTCCCAGATGCGCTCGATGTCGGTGACGCGCTGGCCCTCGACGAAGCGTGCCAGGTGCTTCTCGACGATGAAGGCGCCGATCTCGCCGGCGGTGGTCACCGCGAATCCGGTGGTGCCGTCGCTTGACTCGACCTCGACGACCAGGGTACCGAGCACGTTCAGCCCGAAGCTCTTGCGCGTCATGCGGTACTCGGGGTACTTGCTCATCGGGGTCGATATCTGGCCATCGATCCAGTGGCCGTCGCCCTGGTCGTGGTAATCGGCGCCGCCGCCGCGCACCGTATAGGCGCGGATGTGCTTGATGGTGGGCATCGGCATGATGCTGTCCTTCCAATGAATGACAAATGAAAAGGTGTGGGGGAAATAGATACGCGCGATAGCGACGCCTGACCAATGCAGAGGCGGTCCCTTGTGATACCTTTTCATTATCAGTTGTCGTCGAAGCGAGGCTTCATGGGCTCTTCGGGGAGTCCCTGAAATTGGAGGGGTAGAGCTGAATTAGACCAATGTCGAATGGGTCGTGACGAAATAGCTTCCCGTTATCGTGGGCCTGAATGACAGGAATAAAGAGAGGTGTCATGTCGGAGTCGATGCGTCACGCAGCGCTGCTCAACCGGCTGCGTTACAAGCACTTGTTGCTGATTGCCTTGCTCGACGAGCACCGCAACCTGCATCAGGTGGCAAGGGTCCTGAACATGTCGCAACCGGCGGCGACGCGCATGCTGCGTGAAATCGAGGCGACCTTCGAATGCCGGCTCTTCGAACGCACCACGCGCGGTGTACAGCCGACGCGCCTGGGCGAGGTGCTGATCGAATTCGCCCATGGTGCCCTGAACCGCTTGAACCGCTGCGCCGAGTCACTGCATCGGCATCAACTGGGCGACCAGGGACAATTGGTATTGGGAGCCATCATGGGAGCGGCGCCCGATCTGGTGGCGGAGGCGGTGATCGAGATGAAGCGTCAACGTCCGCTGCTGCAGGTGCGACTGCTGGGCGAGACCAGTGACCAGCTCGTGGAACTGCTGGCCCAGAACAAGATCGATATCGCCATCGCTCGCTATGTGACTGCGCTTCAGCATAACCAGTTCGACTTCGAGTCGCTGGGCAACGAGACGATGCTGGCCGTGGTGCGTCACGACCATCCTCTGGCCGATGAGGCAACACTGTCGCTGGCAACATTGCTGGAAGCCTGGCCCTGGATACTGCAGCCGCTGGAGAGCCCGGCGCGACAGGTTCTGGAGAAGGAGTTCGAGCTGGCGGGCCTGATGTCGCCGCGCGACATCATCGAGTGCGGCTCGATCTTCGCAGCCTTGCAGCTGGTCAAGCGCAGCGACGGCGTGCTGGTGATGCCCGAGTCGGTGTTGCGCGACTATCTCGCCATCGGGTTGATCAAGGCGCTGCCGATCTCGGTCGGCAAGACGCTCTCCCCGTTCGGCATCCTGACGCGCAAGAACGAGGCACTCAGCGAGCCCGTTCGCCACCTGTGCACCATCCTGCGCAGCATCGCCGGGCATTGAGTGGTGGGGAGTGTGTCCAGCACGCGATTCCCGGCGAGAGCGATGACGCGTCATTGGCGGTCAGCGCCACATACGAAAAAAGCCACCCGTGAGAGGTGGCCTTCTTCTGGTAATGGTGGTGCAGGCGTCCAAGGAAAAATCATCATAATCTTCTGATGTTGCTGTTTATTCCTAGCTTTAGATGCATGTTATGCCCCCAAATATGCTCCCTAGAAGGCGCTTCTACTCTCTTCTATGGCTCCAAAGCCATGGGGCAATAATTACTACCCTTCGCTATTTTAGAGAGTGATATTTCCGGATCGGTCTAGCTTTTGAGAAAAGAGCTTCTGCGATAGGCGGTTGGAGTCATCGAAAAGTTTTTAATAAATGCTCTTCGCATTCTTTGAGTGGATGAGAATCCGCTTTTGAATGCAATTGTCTTCAAGGGAAGGCTTGTCTTCTCAATTAATTCTAGTGATTTTGCTAGCCTAACAGACTCAAGGTACATGGCTGGCGTTATGCCAGTTTCGCTACAAAAAATTCTATTTAAGTGCCTTGTGCTAATGGAAAATTGGCTGGCAATCTTTTCTGTATTTAATTTCTCGTCGAATCTTTTTTCTATCCATCTCTGAATGTCTTTAACCTTTTTTGTCTCTGCAAAGCTTAAAGGGAGAGAAAGGTTGTGAGATATGTCTTTTTCGATGCTTATGTAATTTTGAAGCTTGTTCTTAATTATTGTGGATAGCTCATCTCCATAGTCCATTGTCACAATTTCTAAAGCAATCTCAATTCCAGATCTGAGGTCGCGATAAGTCAGTTTTTTGTCTTTTAAGAGTTGTGTTGATCTGTCTTTAAGATTTGATTGTGAGTTGGGTTGGTTGTCTATAAAGTATAGTTGGTTTGTTTTCATGATGTTGTGCGGACTTTTTCTGTTGCCATGAATTTTGTTGTCTGTGAGCAATAAAGCTATTCGCTCAGCTTTAGGAAATGCTGTTGTTATAAGGCTGGCGGGGTCTGTAAATATGCTTGAGATTTCACGGTGATTTTTATGTCCCGCTACAATTAAGGTGTCTCCCCCTTCTTTTAAATTTTTTATACTTTTTGCTGGCACGCAGATTACTGAATCAGAAGGGACAACTCCTTCTTCAAAAGAGCTAACCCGAAACCTGTATGCATCTATGGTTCCATTGATGCGCATATGTGTATTTGCGGCACTAAGCACAGACAAGAAGCCTGCTACCTCAAGTGAGTTAAAGCCAGGTGTTACCAAGAGGTCGATTTCATTTGTCTTGGTCGAAATCATACTAGAAGTATCCAAAGTTTTTAACCCTTATTGTCCCCTTCTTTATGATCCTAAATGCATTAGTCATAGCTCTCATAGAAGGCTTTGGTGCTGATGTCCTGATTTGATTCCAATATGTCCGGTTTTGAGACAAATGAAAGCTCGACGACTTTTTTGCTTTGTTACGCTATAAAAGCAAAGACAAGATGGGCGTAGAAAGAGCTTTTCTCATCGCGTCTTTAAGGTGTGCTTAGGGAAGTGGTAGGAGTGGGAGTGAACACTTTTCCACTGTCTTTAACCGAAAGCTTTTTGGAGATGTAGTCGTGATCAGTATTGAAGACTTGGACCCGAAAAACCCAGGACGTCAAGCCGATTGGCTTAATAAAGTTCATGAGTTTGATAGCGGCATCAACGGGCAAGACTACCAGTCAGATTATGATAATGTTATGCAGTTTTCCAGGCTCTACGAGAAGGCTGGTGAGATCAACAGTGATAACCGAGCTGCTCAAATTCAAGGAGAAATAGAGAATATAGCCGCAAATCTGGCTAACCGAGCTAATAACTGGAACTATAATAGCGAAGAAGAGCAATCCAATATTCAAGAGATGCTGGAGCAAATTGCTAGCGGTGAAACTGTTCATTGTTTCGCAGCCGGTACGTTAATTGCCACCCCGGAAGGTGAGGTTGCCGTTGAGAAACTGCAGATCGGCGATAACATCCTGACGGCTAGCGGCGAAGCCGTTTCTGTCAAGTGGCTTGGACGCCATACGGTTAGCAATGCGTCGGCTGCCTCGAACCGCCAGCCAGTATGTATCCGTGCCGGTGCGTTGGGTTATGGCAAGCCTCACCAAGACCTGGTGGTTACTGCTGGCCATGGCCTGGTGGTGGACGACTTGGTGATTAACGCCTCTGCGTTGGTTAATGGCAACACCATCGACTATATGCCGTGGAGTGAGCTTGACGAGCTGACTACCTATTACCACATTGAGACGGACAATCATGAGGTGATTATAGCTAACGGTATCGAAGCTGAGACCTATATTGACTATGTAGATCGCCAAGCATTCGATAAACTATGCCGAGTACGTGGCACTGTATGGCGTTGAAACACGGGTCGTAGAAATGCCTTGCCACCGTATCTCGGCGCGCCGTATGGTTCCTCTGGCCTTGCGTCATCGCCTAGGTATTAATACGTCTCTCCTTGAGGTTAAAACTGCCTAGTATTGTCCTTTGGAGATTTAGTAGTGACGGTTCCTTAGGTGTTTATTTCCCCGGTAAAGTGTCGCCTCAGATAGTTATAGTTCGATCTGGGGCGTCACTGTATTGCGGTGTCTGCCCACTACTATTCCTTATGAGGAAACTCCGTGAGTATGGCTTCGTGCTTGAACATGTTGTTCAGGACATCAGAATTCACTTCGTTCAGTTGTTACGGTGCCTCCTATCATGGTTAAAGTTCAGGATTTGGCTGAACGGCCTGGCAGGCGGTATGTTAGTGACAAGAGGGAAAGCTCTTCCAAAGTATTTGAAACGGACTTCGGGTTGACGCTGTAATCCGAAGCGTGCCGGAGCGATCAGCTATCTCTCACCAGGAAGCATGTATGAAAGATGTCGAGTTATATGAACCTCTTGCAGCCCGTATCAAGAGGCTGAGGGAAGGCGCTGGTCTCACTCAGGACGAGCTGGCTAAGAAGATCAATGTTCCTGAAATTGCCATCTCTTATTGGGAATCCTCTGTGGTCAGTCCTATTGAGTATCACAATCTTATGGGACTCGCTAGGGAGTTCAATGTTACGGTATCCGAGCTGCTTGATGAGCATCAGAAGTATATTGGTGAGATGCACAAGCGGCAGTAAAAGAGTTGTCTGGAAGAAGATAATGATAAAGATAATACCACTGAATTGGTCTAGGATGAGTTTTCTTAGTCTGGCTGCTATGTGGACATCGTTGTCTGATAAACTACGCTAAGAACGCTCATGAAATGCTATTGCTTTCTTTTTTAGTCGCCATGGACAGAGCGTCATGGGAGGAGAGGTATGTTGGAAAAGATATTCCTGGCCATATCAATAAGGTATAGAAGTGTGCATCCCCCGGGATTCGTAGACACCGGTAGATCAGGGTATTTGCTCTAGGCCAGCACGCGGTAGAGAGATAGCTCTCCGACCAAAGTGATACTTTGGCTGGTTGGGCTGAAGCGTCCGCAAAGTGCGAATAGCCCGGCAAGCAGGAGCGCCAGTGCTACCAAGGCGCTGGAAAAATTTCCCAAGATGTCTTTGGCCAAGCCGGCTGCCAAGGGGGAGAGCGCGGCGATAAAATAGCCGATATGAAGTTTCCCCGGTTTGGTGGACATCCGACCCTTTGAGAAAGAGGAGTCCACCATGCCCAAGTCTCGAGCCCCTTATCCTGCTGAATTCCGGAGGTAGATCGTCAAGTTGGTCCGAGCCGGTCGAACCCCGGAAGAACTGGCCAAGGAGTTCGAACCCACCGCTCAGACCATCCATAACTGGGTGAAACAGGCCGACCGTGATGCGGGATGTCGCCGCGATGGGCCGATCAGGTAGAGCTGCGGCGACTTCGTCGTGAGGTCAAGCAGCTCTGCGAAGAGCGCGAGATTTTGGCAAAGGCCGCGGGCTGGTGCGCTCGGGAGACCGACAACATACCGCCGAGCTCTTCAGGTTCGTCGAAGTGAGCCGGGACCGACATGGGGTGGTCACCACCATCATGTGCCGTGTGCTGGGTGTCTCTACCAGTGGCTACTATGCGTGGCAGCACCCGTCAGCCTTCCGACCGTGAGGCCTCGAACAACGCGCTGATGGCGCGCATCAAGACGATCCATGCGTGGTCAGACGGTACATCAGTCGATCCCAGTCATCGGGGCAGCCGCCGCTCTCGGGCTTCAGGTGCACCTGGCGTTTCTCGCGGCGGCTTGCTGCAGCAATCTCGATCTGAACGCGCTGGCCGAGGAGTTCGTATGAGGAGGGCGATGCTTCTTCGCCATGGTGATGTCCTCCTGATAATACTGTTCATATATGGGTCATCATCTAATGT
>NZ_BDEP01000019.1 GCF_001662305.1 Halomonas caseinilytica | reverse complement strand
CCGCCATGGCGGGGCCTTCTCGCGACAGTTCGGGGCGGTCTCAGGCGGAGACGACGCTCACGAACTTGCGATTCTTCGGACCCTTGGTCTCGAACTTGACCACGCCCTCGTCCAGAGCGAACAGGGTGTAGTCCTTGCCGATCCCGACACCGGCGCCGGCATGGAACTTGGTGCCACGCTGACGGACGATGATGTTACCCGGGGAAACGGCCTGGCCGCCGAACAGCTTGACGCCGAGGCGCTTGGATTCGCTGTCGCGACCGTTACGGGTAGAGCCCGCTGCCTTCTTGTGAGCCATTGCAAATACCTCGCTCGTTCAGGGGACTGACCGCTTACGCGGAGATCCCGGTGATCTTGACTTCGGTGAACCACTGACGGTGGCCCTTGCGCGTCATGCTGTGCTTGCGGCGACGGAACTTGATGATCTTCACCTTCTCGCCACGGCCGTGAGACACGACCTCGGCAGACACCTTGGCACCCTCGACGTTCGGCGCGCCAACCGTGACGTCGTCATCGTTGCCCACCAGCAGCACTTCGTCGAACTCGACGGTGTCGCCGGTCGGCACTTCCAGCTTCTCGAGCTTGAGCGTCTGGCCTTCCTGAACGCGGTATTGCTTGCCACCGCTCTTGATAACTGCGTACATGTTTCTCTCTCCAGGACTCATCGGGAGTTGGCTCTTCGTCGACCTGCTTCGAGTGGCACCCCTCTTGGCACCATCTGACAGGGAGCGAGATGAGTGGGTCGCGGATTATAGCGGCGAAGCTGCCAACATTCAACAACACCTGCGCCTCGCCATCGCCACGCCCCGGCCCAAAGAGGCGCTGGCACGCTTGACGCCCCTCAGGGGGGCCCATAGCATGGCCGACAATTCGGTCAAACCTCGACCACCCACTACGTCTCATCGATATCGCCTTCATGCCAGCCACCACCGCGCCGACACAGCTCACCACCCCCGACACGCCGATCCACGCGGTGGTGGCCGAAGACTTTGCCGCCGTCAACCGCACCATCCAGACCCAGCTTGCCTCGCGCATCCCACTGGTGGAAGCCATCGGCCAGTACATCGTCGACAGTGGCGGCAAGCGCATGCGCCCTCTGCTGGTGCTACTGGCCGCGCGCTCCCTAGGCTACGAGGGCAACCAGCACGTGACGCTGGCCACCCTGATCGAGTTCATGCACACCTCGACGCTGCTGCATGACGACGTGGTCGACGAATCGCACATGCGCCGAGGCCGGGCCACCGCCAACGACGCCTGGGGCAACGCCCCCTCGGTACTGGTGGGCGACTTCCTCTATTCGCGCTCCTTCCAGATGATGGTCGGGGTCGGCTCCATGCGCATCATGGAAGTTCTCTCGGCGGCCACCTGCACCATCGCCGAAGGCGAAGTCCAGCAGTTGACCAACGTCGGCAACCCGGATGTCGATGAAGCGGCCTACTTCGAGACCATCCAGGGCAAGACCGCCATGCTGTTCGAGGCGGCCTCGCACTGCGGCGCCATCGTCGCCGACGCCACCCCGGAGCAGGAAGCCGCCCTGCAGGCCTACGGCCGCTATCTCGGCCTTGCCTTTCAACTAGTCGACGACCTTCTCGACTACCAGGGCGACGCCGACACCATGGGCAAGAACGTCGGTGACGACCTGGCCGAGGGCAAACCCACCCTGCCGCTGATCCAAGCCATGGCCGTCGGCACAACCGAACAGGCCAAGGTGATCCGCCAGGCCATTCGCCAAGGTGGCCTCGAACGGCTCGACGAGGTTCTGGCCATCGTCCACGACACCGGCGCGCTGGACTACACCCAACGCCGCGCGGAGGAAATGTCGACCAAGGCCCTGGCCCAGCTCGCGGCCCTGCCGCCCTCCGTCTTCCGCGACAGCATGGAGCAACTGGCACACCGCGCTGTGGACCGCCGTACCTGACCATCGGCACGACAGCTGGCATGCTCATGGGGCTTGCACGCCCCGCTCGTTTACGTATAATACGCATCCGTTGTCGCCCGCAGGGCTCGACATCGGAGTATAGCTCAGCTTGGTAGAGCGCTGCCTTCGGGAGGCAGAGGTCGTAGGTTCGAATCCTGCTACTCCGACCAAGAACATCAGTAAAAACGGCCACTTGCCTCATCAGAGCGGTGGCCGTTTTTTATTGCTCGCTGTTTTCTCACTCACGCCCCCTGCTTTACTCTCCCCAAAGGCGCCTCGAAGTGCCTGGCGTCGTTCTATGCCTCCTCATGACAGGGACAGGGAGGCAAGCCCGAAATCGCTCACCTCCCCGCACGCTCACTTACCGGCAACTGGCGCCGCATGTGCCCGAGCACTGGAAAGATGCACACGGCGCAGCTTGACGTTGTCACCGACCAGGTGTCGCTGCAGCTCCTCAAGCGAGACATTGCGCGTTTCCGGCATCAGGAACAGCACGAACACCAGCTGCAGCAGCATCATGACGGCGAAGAAGGCGAACACCGGGCCGCCGCTGAAGGTACCCAGCACCCAGGGCATGACCAGCGTGATCAGGGCCGCAAAGATCCAGTGAACCGAGCTGCCGAAGGATTGACCACGAGCACGCACATGGTTGGGGAAGACCTCGGCAATGAACACCCAGATCACCGCGCCCTGGCTGATGGCATGAGCGGCAATGAACAGGCCGAGCAACAGCGGTACTTCGATGCCACCCAGCGCATCGGTGAAGAAGGCTCTCGAAATCAGTACCAGGGACAGCAAATAACCGGCAGAGCCGATGAAAAGCAGGGTGCGCCGCCCGAACCTGTCGATCAAGGACATGCCGACCATGGTGAAGACCAGGTTGACCAGACCAATACCGGCCGTCGACAGCAGCGCCGCCTGACTCTCCAGCTCAGCGGCCTCGAGCACTCGAGGCGCATAATAGATGATGAAGTTGATGCCGGAGAGTTGATTGAAGAAGGCAATCAGGAAAGCCAGCAGGATCGGCAAGCGATAACGGCGCGAGAAGAACCTGGCATGCGCGCTGCGCTCCTCGTCCTCGGCAGCACGAATCGTGGCAATCTCCGCGTCAGTATCCGCCTCGGGATTGATCAGGCGCAGCACGCGAGTCGCCTCCGCGACATCGTTGCGCTTGAGAATCAGCCAGCGCGGGCTACGCGGCACTCGCGTGATCATCAACGTATAGAGCAGGGCCGGCACTGCCTCGATGCCAAGCATCCAGCGCCAGGCATCCTCGGCGACCAGACTGCCGATAATGTAGTTCGAGATGAACGCCATCAGGATGCCGAAGACGATATTGAACTGATACATGGCGACCAGCAGGCCGCGATGCTTCGGTGGAGCGATCTCGGAGATGTAGGTGGGGGCAGCCACCGAGGAGATACCCACACCGATGCCGCCGAGCAGTCGGAATAGGGCGAACAGCACCGGATCCGACACTACCGCGGAGCCCACGGCGGAGACCAGGTAGAACACACCGATGATGAGCAGGGTGGCGCGACGGCCAAAGGTGTCGGTGGGCCAGTTGCCGAAGATGGCGCCCAGCACGGTGCCCCACAGGGCCATGGACATGATCAGCAGGCCATGCTGGAGATCACTGAGTCCCCAGAGCGCCTGGATGGGCTTGTCGGCGCCCGAGATCACCGCCGTGTCGAAGCCGAACAGGAAACCGGCCAGGGCCACGGTGATCGACCATTGCACGATACGCGTCATTGTCATTGTCCTCTTCTTCTCAAGGCATTGGCGATCTAAGTGAATCGATTCATCGAATAACTGAAAAATCCAACAGGCATTGAACCAAGCCAATAGGTGAATCGTGTCAGCTAAAGGCCATTACAGCAGCCCCGGCCGCGAAGTGCGCTCGAACTTTGGTATGAGAAGCATGCAGGAACATGAACGCCGCCTGTCGCCAGGCGGCTGGATACAGCTCTGATGATATTTGGCATCAACAACCAGCAAAACGATGACGAAATTCATCAACAGTTCCGCCATCAACCACCAATAGGCGACATTAACACTAAGTTTCAACAAGTTATAAAACACACCGAAGTGGCACATCTCTTGCTACATCGCTCCAGGGACTGGCGCTTATCAATGCGCCGGAAACTGGCCTTCGATACCAACAAGAGATAGCGCCCATGCACGTCAGTAGCTTCAAGACCGCCCATCGCCTGATTACCGGCCAACAGGCCTTGCACGAACTTCCCTCTCAGGCCAGCAAGCTTGGCATGCAAAAGCCACTGCTCGTCACCGACCGTGGCGTACGCGAGTCGGGCACCCTGGATCTCGTGACGTCCCGAATGAAGGATCTGGATTACGCCATCTACGATCGCGTGCCGCCTGAACCGGAAATCGAGATCGTCGAGGAATGCACCCAGGTCTTTCGACATGGGGGACATGACGGCTTGATCGCCGTCGGTGGCGGAAGCGCCATGGATATCGCAAAAAGCGTGTCCGTTTATGCCCGGCACAACAATGCCCTGGAAACCTTGTTCGGCGAGGACAAGGTCGAATCATCGCGAGTGCCTCTGATCGCCCTTCCTACAACTGCCGGCACGGGCTCCGAAGTCACCAACATCGCCATCCTCGCCGACAACCAGCAAGGCACGAAGCGCGGTATCGTCAGCGACGACTTGCTGCCCGACGTTGCCCTGGTGGCCCCGGAAATGACAGTGAGCTGCCCGCGCTCGGTGACCGCCGCCAGTGGTGTAGACGCCCTCGTTCACGCCATCGAGGCTTATCTTTCGAACTTCGCCAGCCCCTTGACCGATGCATTGGCGCTCAAGGCCATGACGCTGATCGTCAGGGCCCTGCCCAAGGCATTCGCCAACCCGAACAACCTCGCCGCACGCGAAGACATGGCCACCGGCAGTCTGATGGCAGGGCTGGCCTTCGGCAATGCCGGCGTCGGTGCCGTACATGCCCTGGCCTACCCCCTGGGTGGCCGTTACCACCTGGCCCACGGCGTGAGTAACGCCTTGCTATTGCCGCATGTCATGGCCTGGAACAAGCTGGCCTGCGTCGAACGCTTCCACGATATCGCTCATGCCTTCGACGAACCGTGCCGAGGCCTGTCTGCCACCCAGATCGCCGATAACGTCATCGCGCGATTGCACCGATTGTGCCGTGACGTCGAGATTCCAGCACAACTGCGGGCATTCGATATCCCTGAATCCACCCTTCCCGAACTGGCCGAAGCAGCCAGCCAGGTCGAGCGCCTTCTGCGCAACAATCCTCGCGTCCTGAGTCGTGACGATATCGAGCAGATCTACCGCGCTGCCTATTAGGCATTTCCTGCCTTGATAACAACACCAATAGTGGAGATACGCCATGAATCAATGGAAACAGCGTGCCGAAGGCGCGGAAACCCCTTATATCGCTCTGGGGCCTTTCAAGCTCCGCCTTCCCTTCCTTCATTATCGCTTCGAGTTGCCCGACTATCTTCAGGGGCTATTGATGTGTGCGGTGGACCTGGCTGCCATCCCCTTGATGACGGAACTGCTGGGCATGCCCTTCGAGGCGGCACTTGCCATCGTGATGCTGAACGGGGTGCTATATCTCCTGCACCACCTGTTTGGCGATCCTGTCGTCCCCGGCTGGATCACGCCAGCCATCCCTTTGCTGATGGCTTACGTATCGACGTTTCCCGAAGGTGAAGCCCGGGTCCATGCATTGATCGCCTTCCAGATGATGCTGGGGATCCTGGCCCTTTTCCTCGGGCGAACAGGACTGGCAGCCAGGGTAGTGAGTCTCATCCCCTCCGCCATCAAGGCCGGTGTGATCATGGGCGCCGGTCTGGCCGCCATCGTGGTGGTCTTCGACGAGGGAGGGCGTTTCTCGCAATATCCCTTCACCATCAGCATCGCCGTAGGCCTGGCCTTCTACCTGATCTTCTCTCGCCACTTCGCCCAACTGAAAGCAAGTGGCGGAGCCTGGGCCACGCTCGGCAAGCTCGGCATTTTCCCCATCATCGTCCTGGCCATCATCATCGCACCACTCTTCGGTGAAGCGCCCTGGCCCAACGTGGAGTGGGGGTTCAGCCAACCCGACTTCGCGCTGATGTTCAGCGAGTACACCGTCTTCGGTGTCGGACTCCCGCCGCTGTCGATGTACGTCACTGCCATTCCCACTGTTCTTGCTGCCTATATCGTACTGTTCGGCGATGTACTGCAAAGCAAGGCCCTACTCGACGAAGCCGACGACATGCGACGCGATGAGAAAGTCGATTACAACCCCGACCGCGCTCACATGATCTTCGGTGGACGCAATCTCGGCATGAGCGTGCTTGGCCCTGATGTGGTGATGTGTGGCCCGCTCTGGGCTGCCATGCAGGTAGTGGTCACCGAACGCTACAAGGAGGGCAAGGCCGCCATGGACTCGATCTTCGGCGGTTCGGGCTCGTTCCGCTGGGGCACCAATACCGGCCTGCTGCTGCTCCCCATCGTCAGCCTGGTACAGCCGATTCTCGGCATTGCGCTGGCACTTACCCTGTTGATCCAGGGCTATGTCAGCGTGCGCATCGGCATCATGGAAGCGCGCAGCCAACGCGACCTGGGGATCGCCGGCGTGATTGCCGCCGTGCTGGTCATCAAGGGAGCCACCTGGGCCTTTGCGGTCGGCGTATTGCTGTGCCTGCTGATCTACGGTCGCCGTTTCTTCTCGGGAGAAAACGATGGCACCTTCGCCAAGGATCTGACCAGAGACACCACGCCCCAACGTCCCGTCTCCGACTCAACCAAGAGTCTACATGAGTCCGATGCCTCGCTTGACGTACATTGAGGCAACGCCCGTCGGCCCTCCCGACGGGCGCCTTTACCGGAGGCAGGACATGCGGCACATCAGGGAAACTCAGAGCATGGCGGAAGTCCGGCCACTCTTCGAGCAGCAGGACGTCGGCGCTGTCGAAGTATTCGACGACGTCGGCCAGGCCATTGGCGTGCTGACCCAGACCGATGTCGACGCCGCCGTTCGGGAGGCCAGGCTCGAGAACCAGGTTGGTGAATGCCTGCGCTATCGCGTTACCGGCGATTCCCCCTCGCTCGACATCGCCGATGTCTCGAGCCACGGCTTCGATCACGAACCATTGCGCTCGGTGCTGAATGCCTTGCACGACGGGGTCTACATCACCGACGCTCGAGGGATCACGGTCACCGTCAACACGGCCTATGAGCGTCTCACCGGAATTCGGCGCGATGACGTGGTGGGCCGACACATGGCCGACCTGGTCAAGGCCGGCTACATCTCGAAATCCGTGTCGCTGGAAGTGATTCGGGAACGTCGCCCCATCACCCTGGTGCAGAGTATCCGCGACCACGACAAGATCCTCGTCAGTGGCATGCCCTTGCTCGATAACGAGGGGGCACTACGCTATGTGATCACCAGCGTCCGCGACGTCACCGAACTACTGCGCGCCAAGCATGCCCAGGAACAGCTCGCACAGATTCGCCGCATGCGCGAGGCCTATGATGTGGATGTCAGGATCGACGACCAGCCACCGTGGTTGATCGTCAGCCCCCAATCCCGAGCGTGCTATGCACTGGCCAGGCGTATCGCCCCCACGCAGGTCAAGGTATTGATCCAGGGAGAAACGGGCACGGGCAAGACACTACTGGCTCGCTATATCCATCAGCATAGCGAACGTGCCGAGGGACCGTTTCTCGAGCTTAACTGCACTGCCATGCCAGAGGGGCTGCTCGAAGCCGAGCTCTTCGGCTATAGCCCGGGCGCCTTCACCGGGGCCGCGCCTCGCGGCAAGCAGGGCCTATTGGATGTTGCCCACGGCGGCACCCTGCTGCTCGACGAGATCGGCGACCTCCCCCTGGCCTTGCAGGCCAAGTTGCTCAAGGTCGTCGAGGAAAACCGCTTCCTGCCGGTCGGCGGCACCGAATTTCGCCATGCCAACATCCGACTGATCTGTGCGACCCACCGCGACCTGCAACAACAGGTCCATCTGGGCCAGTTCCGCGAGGACCTCTATTATCGTCTCAGCGTCGTGCCCCTGACACTACCTCCCTTGCGCGAACGCCGAGAAGAAATCATTCCCCTGCTCAATCATTACCTGGAGCACTTCAACCAGCGCCACCATCAAGATCGATGCTGGCACCCCGAGAGCCTCGAACTTCTCGCCGGCCATGACTGGCCCGGCAATATCAGAGAGTTGATCAATCTCACGGAACGCCTGGTGGTCAGCGCCACCGAGCAGGAAATCACGCCGCACGGCTTGCCCCATGTTCCCGCTTCGCGCGAGAGACCCGATTCACCGGCCATCGGCGGCGGTTCCCTGCGAGAACAGGTCACAGAACTGGAACGCCAGTTGATCGAGACGGCGCTAGCCACCCATGGCACGACTCGTGCGGCTGCCGCAGCCCTCGGCATCGACCAGTCGACGCTGGTCAAGAAGACCCGGCGCTGGCGCTGCTCACGCTCTGCCTGAGTCCGGCTTCGTGTCAGGCAGATTCGACACCATGTCTCCCAGCTTGATGGACCCGACATATCACTCCGTCTCGATGACGAAGTTTGTGATGTCATGGCCAAGAACCCACTCTTTCGGGGCCGTGGAACATCCCTACACCAAGTGCTGACCGCTACCACCGATGTCGTCCGGCACGATCTCCTAACGCGAGCGCTCGATACGCAACCCGTGTCGTCGCAACTTCCTCACCACGCTGGGCTGGCTGATGCCGAGGCGCTCGGCGATGGCGTAGGTCGAGTTCGCTTCGCGACACAGCGCGGCCAGGATGTCGCGTTCGGTGCGGGCCAGCGCGCTCTGGAGCGTCTCGCCTTCGGCCAGGCCGCGGCATCCGGACGGCGCCGCCTCCCGCGTCGTGGTCGCGGCTCGCTCGGGACCTTCCGGCTGCCCGGGCACCTGCCGGGGCCGAATCACGTCTTCGCTCGCCGAGAGCCAGGCACGCTCCAGCCAGTTCTCGAGCTCGCGCACGTTGCCGGGCCACTCCCAGCCCATCAGCGTCTGCCAGGCATCGCGGGCGATGATCTTGTCGCGACCATAACGCGTGTTGAGACGCTGCAGGTGGCGCTCGACCAGGCCGGGAATATCCTCGCGGCGCTCCCGCAGCGGCGGCAGGGTCACGGGGATGACGTTGAGACGATAATAGAGATCCAACCGGAAGCGACCGGCCTCGACACTGCGCGCCAGGTCCTGGTTGGTGGCCACCACCAGGCGGAAATCGACACGCCTCGCGCGGGTATCGCCGAGCCGCGTGATGCAGCCATCCTGGATCACCTTGAGCAGCTTGGCCTGCATCGGCAGCGGCAGCTCGCCGACCTCGTCCAGAAACAGCGTGCCACCCTCGGCCTGCTCCATCAGCCCCGCCTTGCCGCCCGGCGCGGCGCCACTGAAGGCCCCCTGCCGATAGCCGAACATCTCGGATTCGAACAGGCTCTCGGGAATCGCCCCGCAATTGACGTCGACGAAGGGGCCCTTGTGCCGAGGACTCCAGCGGTGCAACTGTCGGGCGAAGGCGGTCTTGCCGACCCCCGACTCACCGAGCATCAACACCGTGGCATCCGTCGGTGCCACTCGCTTGAGCAGCAGCGCGACCTCGCGCATCAACCCGCTGCGAGCCTCCAGGTCCGCCAGTTCGATCTCGCTGCCGGCCTCTTCGCCGCCACCCCGTCTCAAATGCTCGTTGAAGCGCCGCTGCAGCAGGGCGTATTCCTCCTGCAGCAACTGCAGATCGGTGAGATCCATCGAGCGGCTGACCACGGCAACCAGCTTGCCGGCATCGAACACCGGATGTGCCTGGGCGATGACACGACGCCCCGTGCTGGTCACCTGGGCCACCTGAGCCGGCTCGCCGGTACGCATCACTTCCAGGCTGACCGAGGGTCGCAGCACCCCCTCGGCTTCCAGCGCCTGAACCGTGGTACGACACAGAGCCTCACGGGACATGCCGTACACCGCCGCCGCTGCCGGGCTGACATCGCGTATTCGTCCATCGGCCTCGACCACGAAGAAGTGGTCGTGGGCGGTTTCGATAATGGTGCGCAGGGTCAGGGAGTCGAGATCGCTCATGGCATCGATTCATTCATGGATCATTGATCCACAAGTGTATCATCCAAGCCTGTCAGGCGATTCAAAAATGGATCATTCATCCCGATAACTTACTGAAAAACAAGAAAATAAAATCCTGGCACATTTCCTGCTAGAACCAGAGAGACAATCACCACGACTCGGGAAGCCCACCATGAGCGATTTCAACCAGCCCCTCGGCGGTAACGAGATGCCCCGTTTCGGCGGCCCCTCCACCATGATGCGCCTGCCCACCCAGGACGACGCCACCGGCCTCGATGCCGCCTTCCTCGGCATTCCCATGGACATCGGCACCTCGAACCGTCCGGGCACTCGCCTCGGGCCGCGCCAGATCCGCGATGAGTCGCGCATGCTGCGCCCCTACAACATGGCCACCCGCGCCGCGCCCTTCGACAGCCTGCAGGTGGCCGACATCGGCGATGTGCCGATCAACACCTTCAACCTGCCCAAGAACCTCGACATCATCACGCGCCACTATGATGCCGTGCTTGCGCAGGATTGCGTGCCGCTGACCCTGGGCGGCGACCACACCTTGACCTGGCCCGTGCTGCGCGCCATCGCCAAGAAGCACGGCCCAGTCGGGTTGATTCATATCGACGCCCACGCCGACATCAACGACCAGATGTTCGGCGAAGAGGTCGCCCATGGCTGCCCCTTCCGCCGCGCCCAGGAAGAAGGCCTGCTGGACAGCCAGCGCGTCGTTCAGATCGGCCTGCGCGGCACCGGCTATGCGGCCGACGACTTCGACTGGTGCCGGAAGCAAGGCTTTCGCGTCGTCACCGCCGAGGAATGCTGGTACAAGTCGCTGGCGCCCCTGATGGCCGAGGTCCGCGAGCAGATGGGCGCCGGCCCGGTCTACATCTCCTTCGACATCGACGGCCTGGACCCCTCGGTGGCACCGGGCACCGGCACCGTGGAGATGGGCGGCCTGACCGCCCAACAGGGGCTCGAGATCGTGCGTGGCGCCCGGGGACTCAACGTGGTCGGCGGTGATCTCGTCGAGGTCGCTCCGCCCTACGACACCAGCGGCAACACCGCCCTGATGGGCGCCACCCTGCTCTACGAGATGCTGTGCGTGCTGCCCGGCGTCCAATACCGCGACTGACACCCGAATAGCTGTCCCGGCCCATCGGTCGGGCATCCCCATTACAACGCCAAACAGGGTTTCATCATGTCCTCGCTCGACCCCACAACATCTACCGCGACCGGCGGCCCCTTGGGAAAATCCGGGCTGCTCAAATTCATCGTGCCGTCCTTGATCGGTATCGGCATGTTCCTGGTGCCCTTCTCGACGGGCGACACCATCAACATCGGCATGGGATTGCTCGCCGATGGCCTCAAGGCCCTGCTCGGCGACGCCCTGCCGGCCATTGCCGTGGTCGTGCTGTGCCTCTCGGTACTGTTGACCCTGCTCGTCAAGTTCACCAACCCCGCCTGGGCCCGCGACAATGCCCTGGGCGAGCTGTTCGGCGTCGCGCCACTGTGGCTGGTGATGCGCCTGCTGGGCGCCGCCTTTGCCCTGATGACCTTCTTCCAGGTCGGGCCGGACGTGATCACCGCCTCCTTCACCGGCGGGGTGATGCTCAATGACCTGGCGCCGGTGCTGTTGACCTTCTTCTTCTTCGCCGCCCTCCTGCTGCCTTTCCTGGTCGATTTCGGCTTCATGGAGTTCATCGGCAGTCTGGTGCGCACGCCCTTCCGACGGATCTTCGGTCTGCCGGGACGCAGCGCCATCGATGCCACCGCCTCCTGGATGGGCTCGGGCACCGTGGGCGTGCTGATCACCACCCAGCAATACGAACAGGGCTACTACAACCGTCGTGAAGCCTCGGCCATTGCCACCAACTTCTCAATCGTCTCCATCGCCTTCGCCCTGCTGGTGACCAGCTTCATCGGCATCAACCACCTCTTCATTCCCTTCTACCTGACGGTCGTGGTGGCGGGGCTCATCGCCGCGGTGATCGTGCCGCGCCTGCCGCCGCTGTCGCGCAAGCCGAATACCTACTATGAACCCGTCGGCTGCCGCATCGCCGAGGAACGCACCGGCTCCACCGGCCTGTTGCGCTACAGCCTCGGCATGGCCGTGGCGCGGGCCGAGAAGGCACCGGGCCCCCACGAACTGCTGCGCCGGGCCCTGTTCAACGTCGCCGACATCTTCTTCGGCCTGCTACCGCTGGTGATTGCCATCGGCACGATCGCCCTGGTGTTCGCCGAGTTCACGCCGCTGTTCACCTGGCTGTCGTACCCCATGGTGCCGATCCTCGAGTGGATGCGTGTGCCCGAGGCCGCGGCCGCCGCGCCGGCCACCCTGGTGGGTTTTGCCGACATGTTTTTGCCGGCGGTGCTGGCCAGCGACATCGAGAGCGAACTGACGCGCTTCGTCATCGCCTGCCTGTCGCTGACCCAGTTGATCTACATGTCCGAGATCGGTGCTCTGCTGCTGAAGTCCAAGATTCCGCTCAAGCTCTGGGAGCTGGTGGTCATCTTCCTGCTGCGCACCGCCATCACCCTGCCGATCATCGTGATCATGGGCCACTGGCTGGTCGGCTGAGGAGACTCGACATGCGTGACACCAACCATCCCGACATGACCTGCGCCGACCTGCTGATCCGCCTGCTGCGCGATACCTACCAGATGGACACCATCTTCGGCATCCCGGGCGTGCACACCGTGGAGCTCTATCGTGGCCTGCACGACAGCGGCCTGCGCCACATCACGCCGCGCCACGAGCAGGGCGCCGGTTTCATGGCCGACGGCTATGCCCGGGCCACCGGCCGGCCCGGCGTCTGCTTCATCATCACCGGGCCGGGCATGACCAACATTGCCACCGCAATGGGCCAGGCGCTGGCCGACTCCGTGCCCATGCTGGTGATCTCCAGCGTCAATCGACGCGACACCCTGGGGCGTGGCCAGGGGCGACTCCACGAGTTGCCCAGCCAGCAACAGCTGCTGGCCGGGGTCTCGCGCTTCAGCCATACCCTGCTCGACCCCGCTGGGCTGCCGGAAGCCCTGGCACGGGCCTTCGCGGTGTTCGAAAGCCGTCGACCCGGGCCGGTGCACATCGAGATTCCCATCGACCTGTTCGATGCTCCGGTTGCGCCACCCACGCATTGGCAGCGTCCGCGCTTGACGCCTCCGGCGCCCGATGCCACCGCCATCCAGGAAGCCGCCACCTGGCTGCGCACGGCCGAGCGCCCGCTGGTACTGCTGGGTGGCGGCTGCGTAGACGCTCCCGGCGCGGCCCGTCGCCTGGTCGAGGGCCTCGATGCGCCCACCGTCACCACCATCAACGCCAAGGGCCTGCTGGGCCGCGATCATCCTCTGGACCTCGGCGCCAATGCCTCGCTGCCGGCGGTGCGCCGCCTGGCCTATGAGGCCGATGTGATCCTCGCCGTCGGCACCGAACTCGGCGAAACCGACTACGACGTGGTCTTCGACGGCGGCTTCGCACTCACCGGCCGCTTGATCCGCATCGACATCGACCCCGAGCAACTGGCCCGCAACCATCATGCAGCCCTGGCCATCTGCGCCGATGCCAGCCAGGCCTTGAACGCCCTGATGGCTCACTTCCCCGAGAAGCGCGAGCGCCGAGGCGCCAAACGCACCCGCGCCGCTCTGGATGCCCTCGACCTGAAGCAGGACCCCGCCTTCACCGACTATGTGCCGCTGTTCGCGACATTGGCCGAGGTACTGCCCGAGGCCATCCTGGTCGGAGACTCCTGCGCCACGACCTATGCCGCCAACCATCTGGTTTCACAGCCCGCGCCCCGGCGCTTCTTCAACGCCTCCACCGGCTACGGCACCCTCGGCTACGGCCTGCCGGCGGCGATGGGCGCGCAGATCGCCTGTCCCGACCTGCCGGTCGTCTCGCTGGTCGGCGACGGCGGCATCATGTTCACCCTTCCCGAGCTGGCCTGTGCCGTCGAGGAGCGGCTGCCGCTGGTGATCCTGCTCTGGCATAACCAGGGCTACGAGGAGATTCGCCGCTTCATGGACGCTGCCGGCGTCGAGCGGCTGGGCGTGGACATTCGAGCGCCGGACTTCCAGGCACTGGCAGCGGGCTTCGGCTGCGCCGCCACGCGAGTCGGCGACCGCGACGGCCTGATACGCGCACTGACGCATCGCCCCTCCGACGGGCCGATGTTGATCGAGATCGACGCCGCCGCCTGGGCCGATGCCGTCGCTCGCGCTTGAGGGCATGACCACCCTGCCGTTCCACACATAACAACGAGATACCGAAAACGCCAGTCCGTCTCTACGTAAAACAATCAAGGACGCGAAGATGAACGATACATCCCCCTTCCTGGGCCAGGACACCCTGGCTACAGAGCACGTCGAACATAGCCTGGGCTTGCCCGGCACTTTCGCCCTCTGGCTGGGCGCCAACGTGGTCGTCACCACCATTCTGACGGGAATGCTGCTGGTGCCCAGCCTGACCTTCGGTCACGCCATGCTACTGGTGTTCGTCGGCTCGGCCATCGGTATCATGCCGCTGGTGCTCATCGGTCTGATGGGCCAACAGACCGGCATGACCACCATGGTCCTGGCTCGCGGCACCTTCGGGCGCCGGGGTGCGATGTTCCCCGCCTGGGTCAACCTGCTGGCACTGGTGGCCTGGAGCTGGATCCAGGCCTTGCTGGCCGGCATGAGCCTCGATCATGCCGTGTCCACCCTGACTGGTTATTCCAACGTGGCCCTTTTCACGGTCCTCTGCGAAAGCCTGGTCGTGTTGATTGCCCTGCGCGGCCACCTGGGCATCGAGAAAGCGGAAAAACTCGCCGCCGTCTTGATGTTGGGCCTGTCCGGGGTGGTGGTGTTCGCCCTGGCCCACAACTATGACCTGCCCGGCATCACCAAGCTGGATGCCACCGGTGCCCTGGGTGCCGGCGTAGCCTTCGATATCGTCATCGCCACCGCCTTTTCCTGGATTCCACTGGCCGCCGACTACAACCGGCACTGCCGTTCATCGCGAGCCGCCGTACTCGGCACCTGGAGCGGCTATGTCACCGCCACCCTGATCGCCATGGGACTCGGCGCCACCGTCTCGGCACTGTCGGTGTCGATCGGATTCCCGCAAACCTACGATCCCACCGAACTGCTCAGCGGGTTCGGCTTCGGACTGCCCGCCTCGCTGGTGATCTTCTTCTCCGTGCTGACCACCAACGTGATGTGCGTCTACAGCGCCACGCTCTCCTACATGAGCATTCGTCCACGCACGACGTTCTGGAAACCCGCCCTGATCATCGGTATAGCCTCCGTGCTGGGGTCCCTGATTCCGGGCATTCTCGACAGCTTCCAAAACTTCTTGTTGATCATCGGCAGCATCTTCATTCCGGCCTTCTCACTGATGATCGTTGACTACTTCCTCATCGGGCGCGAAGGCTACACCCCCCAACGGCTGATCGCGCGTGCCGAGCATCTTCCAGCGGTCAACCTGCGAGCCCTCGGCTGCTACTTGGTCGGCGCGCTACTGGCCTACTACTGGAACTGGGTCGCCCCGCTGAGTTTCGGTGCATCGCTCCCGGTCTTCGTGCTCACCGGCGCGCTCTACTACGTCACCAGCCAGATGGCCGGACGCCAGCGAAAGGTCCGAACATGAGACAGAGCCCGAACGCACGACAGCGCATCACTGGTACCGTATGCGTCTTCCGAGCGATGACATCACCCTGAGCGACGACGGGCTGCGCCGACCGAATCTCCTTCTTCCCCGGAGCCTGATATGCAACACCTGACCAAGCAGTTCATCGACAATCATTGGGTCGAGAGCCAGGGCCAACGCCGCCTGGCGGTGACCGATCCTTATCACCAACGGCAGATCGCCGAGGTCACCACCGGTGATCCGGCCGACGTCGACGCCGCGGTGACCGCTGCCCGGCGGTCCCAGTCAGCCTGGCAGGCACTCGGCGGCGATGGCCGAGCGCCCTATCTCGAGGCCTTTGCCACGCACCTCGAGCAACGCCGCGAGTCGCTGATGCGGCTCTCGTCCACCAATAACGGCAAGGCGCTGGCCGAGGCCGCGATCGACCTCGACGACGCCATCGCCTGCTATCGCTACTATGCCGGTCAGGCCCGAGCCCTGGAGGCCCGCCAGGGGCGCCTGGTGGAACATGGCATGGAGGGTGTCTCGGCACGTACCTACGAGGACCCGGCCGGTGTGGTCGGGCTGATCACGCCCTGGAATTTTCCGCTGGTGACCAGCGCCTGGAAGATCGCCCCGGCACTGGCCGCCGGCTGCACGGTGGTCTTCAAGCCCTCGGAAGTCACCCCGCTGCCGGAACAGGCCCTGGCCGAGATCGCCGAGGCCATCGACCTGCCCGCCGGCGTGCTCAACCTGGTGCACGGCGACGGTGAGGGCATCGGCGCCCCGCTCACCGCGCATCCTGGTATCGACAAGCTTTCGTTCACTGGCAGCAATGCGGTAGGCGCGAAAGTGATGCGTGCCGCCGCCGAGGGCATTCGCGGCGTTTCCCTGGAGCTCGGCGGCAAGTCGCCGATCCTGGTGCTCGATGACGCCGAGGTGGAACAGGCCGCCGACTGGGTAATGGCCGGGATCTACTTCAACAGCGGCCAGATCTGCTCGGCCACCTCGCGCCTGCTCGTCCATCACTCGCTGGCTGACGCTCTCTACGATGCTCTGGGTCGGCGCATCGACGCCATTCGCCTGGGTGACCCGCTGGCCGACGACACCGACATGGGGCCCATGACCAGCGCACGCCAGCGCCAGAGCGTCGAAGACTATCTGGCCATTGCCGCTGAAGAGGGGCTGGTCGCGGTACGCGACGCCCGACATCGCACTCTGCCGAAGCAGGGCGAGTTCATCGCGCCGACGTTGTTCCGGGACGTGCCTACCAGCAGCCGGCTGTGGCGCGAGGAGATCTTCGGCCCGGTGCTCTGCGCGCGCAGCGTCGCAAGCGAAGCAGAAGCCATCGAGCTGGCCAACGACTCCGATTTCGGCCTTGCCGCCACCGTGATTTCCGGCGACACCGAACGCGCCCGACGTGTTGGCCGAGCCCTGCGCGCCGGCAGCATCTGGGTCAACAGCGAACAGTTGGTGATGCCGGAGGCCGGCTGGGGCGGTTTCAAGCACAGCGGCATCGGCCGCGAACTCGGCCCCTGGGGGCTGGCTGCCTACCTGGAGGTGAAACACCTGATCGGGCCGGAATGAACGCCACGGCAGCGAGTAGGCGCGGTGCCCATTACATCACGTAGTAACCACCCGTCACGCCATCCAGCAACAACTCGATGTCGCCATACCGCTTGTGGCGGGCCGCAACCCGCCACAAGGGCTTTCGCACCCACTGCCGCTCGACCCGTTCCAGTCCCGAGGCCGCGCGTCTTTTCAAGCGATGGCGTCGCACCTGCATCACGTGCTGGCGTGCCTTGCGCTCGAGGGGTGGAGTGTCGAGCTCGGGCTGTAGCAACACCGGCGAAGCCGGAGGCGAGCCGAACTCGATGCGCTCCAGCGTCGTGCTGACGCCCTGGCAGCGATCGACCAGGCAGCTCATCAGTTCCTGGCGCGTTCGCCCCCAGCGCCGAGATTCCCACCGGAAGGTGAACAGCAGGTAAGGAAATCCCACGGCCTGGACGTCCCGGACATCCAGGGCAGTATCGATTCCCGCGATCCGTCTCGCCACGTCGTCCAGAGAAAGCCGGGCAGACAGCCAGGCCTCCTCTGTATCGACGACCGCGTTCAGCGCTTCCTCCTTCATGTCGGTCGCTCGGCGGATTTGAGCGTCAAGGCCTCATGGGCCATTTCGAAGCTCTGCCGAGAGGCCAACGACCTCGGCAGGGGACGCAGCTCTTCCGTTTCCTCCATGGCCCTCAGGATGTGCTCCGGCACGGGGTATTGCCGCTGTGTCGCCAGGCTGACGGCGACCATGGTGACGCTCGACAGCACCAGGCCGGCCAGCATGGGATGGATCTCGGTCGCCGCCTCCAGGCCGAGGTACTTCCACAGGAAGGCCACGACAGCACCGACGATGATCGATGCCAGAGCCCCCGGCGTGTTGGCCTTCTTCCACCACACCGCTGCCACATAGGCCGGCAGGAAGGCGCTCCCCAGCACCGAGGTGGTGAAGACCACGATCGAGAACACGGCAGGCGGCTCGAACAGGGCAATCACGGCACACGCCATGCCGAGCAGCAGCACGATAAGCTGCGATACCCGCACCATCTGCTTCTCTTCCATCCGCGGATTGATGAAGCGCTCATAGAGGTCACGTGCCGCGATACTGCCCGTCTGCAGCAGGATGGAGTCCGCCGTGGACATGATGGCCGCCATGATCGCCGCCATCACGATGCCGACGACGGCCGCTGGCAGCAGGTTCTGTGCCAGGGCGAAGATGGCCTGTTCTGGGTCATCGAGATCCGGCAGCACCAGAATCGCCAGCGTGCCCAGAATGTAGGGGGCGCTCACGAACACCAGGTTCCAGAGCGTCGAATAGACCCCGGCACGCCGGGCATGGAAAGGGTTGCGCATCGCCATGTGGCGCGTCACCACATGGGGCCAGCCCATGTAACCGATCGAGAAGATCAGCAATGCGCCAAGCACGATGCCCCACTGCCCCTCGTAGGCAAGATCCCGCCCCCAGACGCTGAGCAACGTCGGATCAAGGGCGGCAAGGGCCTCGTTGGCGGCCGTCAGTCCGCCCACTTCCTGGAGTGTGGCGAACAGAATCCAGACGATGCCGACCAGCATGACCAGGCTCTGCAGCAAGTCCGTATAGGCCACCGCACCGTACCCGCCCATCAGGGTATAGGCGAGAATCACGGCCACGGCGATCAGCAAGGAAGCCTCGTAGGGCAAGCCCGTTACCATTTCCAGACCTTTGCCGCCCGCGATGAACTGCGCCAGCACATAGGCCCCCAGCAGAAAGACAGAAAGCACGGCCGAGATGAGGCGCACCCACTTGCTGGGATAGCGTTTCTCGAGATATTCGATCGAGGTCAGGGCACCCATGATCTGGGACAGCTTGCGCATGCGCCTGCCCAGCACGGAGAGGTTGACGACACCGCCACCGATGTCGCCTGCTGCATACCAGAAGCCATAGTAGCCTTGGGTGTAACCCAGCGAGCCGGCGCCGAGGAACATGTAACCGCTCATCGACGTCGACTGCATGGTCATCGCCGTCACCAGAGGACCGACATTGCGACCACTCAGGTAATAGCCTTCCATGCTGCTCGACCCACCCCGGCGCATGGCAACGATGCCCACGGCCAGCATGGCCAGAAAGTACAGCGCGAGAAAAAGTAGTACCGTCGAATTCACTCATGCCTCCTTGTTATTGTCATGTCGTTCATTCGCCGGATGGGGCTACTCCTCGCGCCCCGACTGCTTGAGTCCCGGCCAGCCTCGCGTCACCCACAAGAACCCCAGGGTGTAGAGAATCCAGAACACCGGCACGCCAATGACGAGCCAGGTGGTCGAAGCAGGTAATCCGAACATCGCGCCTCCTGGTTGCTGTGGAACAAACTGCCCCTGATAACAGCACCGCCCCCAAAGACGGGGACGGGCACGTGTTTCAGGACGGAAACGAGAACTGTGCGCCCTCGCGCACCCCGGCCGATGGCCAGCGTTGGGTGACAGTCTTGCGCTTGGTGTAGAAGCGCACGGCATCCGGGCCGTAGGCAGCCAGGTCGCCGAACAGCGAGCGCTTCCAGCCACCGAAACTGTGGTAGGCAACCGGCACCGGCAGCGGCACGTTGATGCCGACCATCCCCACCTGGATACGGTCGCTGAAGTAACGCGCCGCCTCGCCGTCGCGGGTATAGATACAGGTGCCGTTGCCGTACTCGTGATCGTCGATCAGCTGCATGGCCTCTTCCATGGAGTTGGCGCGCACCACCAGCAGCACCGGGCCGAAGATCTCCTCGAGATAACAAGTCATGTCGGGCGTCACGCGGTCGATCAGGGTGCCGCCGACATAGAAGCCGTTCTCGTGGCCCGGCACCTGTACACCGCGGCCATCGACTACGACTCTGGCCCCCTGCTGCTCGGCGCTGTCGATATAGCCGCAGACCTTCTCCTGGTGGGCCTTGGTGATCACCGGACCGAAGTCGTTCTCGGGGTCATGGAAGGGGCCGACCTTGAGAGTCTTCATCCGCCCCTGCATCTTGTCGATCATGGCGTCGGCCGCCTCGTCGCCTACCGCGACCGCCACGGAAAGCGCCATGCAACGCTCGCCGGAAGAACCGAAGGCGGCCCCGGTCAGGGAGTCGACCACATTGTCCATGTCGGCATCGGGCATCACGATGGCATGGTTCTTGGCACCGCCCAGGGCCTGGCAGCGCTTGCCGTTGGCGCTGGCACGCTGGTAGATGGTTTCGGCGATCGGCGTGGAGCCGACGAAGCTGACGGCCTGCACGCGGGCATCGTCGAGCAGGGTGTCGACGGCTTCCTTGTCACCGTTGACGACATTGAGCACGCCGGCAGGCAGTCCCGCCTCCAGCGCCAGCTCGGCGATATAGAGCGCCGAGGTCGGGTCGCGCTCGGAGGGCTTGAGCACGAAGGTGTTGCCGCAAGCGATGGCCATCGGATACATCCACAGCGGCACCATGGCCGGGAAGTTGAACGGCGTGATGCCGGCGACCACACCCAGCGGCAGAAACTCGCTCCAGGAATCGATGCCCGGGCCGGTGTTCTTGCTGTGCTCGCCCTTGAGCAGCTCCGGTGCGCCGCAAGCGTACTCCACGTTCTCGATGCCGCGCTGCAATTCACCCTTGGCATCGTGGACGATCTTGCCGTGCTCCTGGCCGATCAGCCGGGCGATCTCGTCGGCGTTCTGCTCCAGCAGCTGTTTGAAGTTGAACATCACGCGAGCGCGCTTGGCGGGCGGCGTACTGCTCCAGGCCGGATAGGCGGCCTCGGCGGCGGCGATGGCATCCTCGACGGTAGCCTTGCTGGCCAGACTCACCTGTCCGCCGACCTCGCCGGAGGAAGGGTTGAAGATGTCCTGGGTGCGCCCTTCACCGGCGACGCGTGAGCCGTTGATCAGATGGCCGAGTGTGGTCATGTATTACCTCTTTAATGCAGCTGCTAGGAGAATAACTTGGTGCTGACGGTCCGATGCGCTGTTCCGTCGACAAGCCTCCGCGAGGGCGCTGTAACCCCTTCCCTGGGCGCTACATCCGCCCTGCGGCGCTCTCGCCTCCTGCTCCGCTTGCAGGACCTGGGCTGGCTTCCATAGCCAGCCCGTTCGGCGGCATGCGCCTCACCCATGGCGGATGACCCTCGCTTCGCCCTGTCCCCGGCGCGCATCTCGACAGGCGTCGCCTGATTTATTCCAGCTCACCGAGCGCGTCGCCCAATGCGTTGATGAGCCGGTCGATTTCCTCGCGCTCGACGATGAACGGCAGGCCGAGCTGGATGGTGTCGCCGCCATAGCGCACATAGAAGCCTTTCTCCCAGCACTTCATGGCGATCTCGAAGGGGCGTCGTGCCGGTTCGCCGGGATAGGGCTCGATCTGCAGGGCGCCGGCAAGACCGTAGTTGCGGATGTCGCTGACATGACGCGCCCCCTTGAGACCGTGCAGGGCTTCCTCGAAGACCGGGCTCATCTCGCGAACGCGCTCGATCAGGCGATCGTTCTCGAGCACATCCAGCGCGGCCAGGGCCGCAGCACAGGCCACCGGATGGCCCGAATAGGTGTAACCATGGGGCAGCTCGAGCATGTAGTCGGGGCCGCCCTGCTCCATGAAGGTCTGGTAGATCTCGTCACGCACGATGACCCCGCCCATGGGCACGGCACCATTGGTCAACTGCTTGGCAACATTGAGCATATCCGGCACCACGCCGAACGCGTCGGCGCCGGTCATCGCTCCCATGCGGCCGAACCCGGTGATGACCTCGTCGAAGATCAACAGGATGTCGTGCTGGTCGCAGATCTCGCGCAGGCGCTTGAGATAGCCCTTGGGCGGCGGGATCACCCCGGCCGAGCCGGCCAGCGGCTCGACGATCACCGCCGCGATGTTGGAGGCATCGTGCAGGGCGATCAGCTCCAGCAATTCATCAGCCTTTTCAGCACCGCGCTCGGGCATACCCCGCGTGAAGGCGTTTTCCTTCAGCAGCGTATGAGGAAGATGGTCAGCATCGACCCCTTGGCCGAAGAGCACGCGGTTGGCTCCGATGCCGCCCAGGCTGATACCGCCGAAGTTGACGCCATGATAGCTCTTGGAGCGACCAATCAACTTGGTCTTGGCCGGTTTGCCCTTCTTGCGCCAGTAGGCCCGTGCGATCTTCAGGGAGGTGTCCGCGCTCTCGGAACCGGAGCCGGTGAAGAAGGCGTAATCCAGCCCCTCGGGCATCAGCTCACGAAGACGATGGGCCAGCTCGAAGGCCTTGGGATGACCGAACTGGAAGGCTGGCGAATAGTCCAGCTCGCCGAGCTGGCGGCTGACCGCCTCGGTGATTTCCGGGCGACAGTGGCCGGCACCGCAGGTCCAGAGGCCGGAGAGGCCATCGAAGATGCGTCGCCCCTCGGCATCCGTCAGATAACTGCCCTCGGCGCCGACGATGATGCGCGGATCGCGCTTGAACTGGCGATTGCCCGTATAGGGCATCCAATAGGCATCCAGCTGCTCGGGGCTCAACCCGGCGGCCGGGGACGCATTTCGAACTGACATGGCAGCACCCTCTCATGAGTCACCGTGATGGAGGTTCTGACAAGAAAGCTAGCCCTGCCCCATGTTCAATTAAATATCGATATATTTATTCTTCTGTAAGCCATGGGTTAACTTTTAACACCTCCGTGATAGCCTGGCCATGGGATGCCATCGAGGAGTGCGGTGCGATGTCACGCCGAAAAGAGGCCCTGGGCGGCCAGGTCAGCGATGCCGACCTTCGCCTGCTGAGAATCTATCGCAAGGTCGTGGAGTGTGGCGGATTTTCCGCGGCGGAGGTGGAGCTGAACATCAGCCGGGCCGCCATCAGCATGGCCATGAACGACCTGGAAACGCGCCTCGGCCTGCGCCTGTGCCAGCGCGGGCGCAGCGGCTTTGCCCTGACCGACGAAGGCACCGAAGTGTTCGATGCCGCCCTGCAACTGCTGGCCTCGGTGGAAGGTTTCCGCACCCGGGTCAATGGCCTGCATGCCCGGCTCAAGGGCGAGCTCAACATCGGCATCACCGATAACCTGGTGACCATGCCCGAGATGCTGATCACCGATGCCCTGAGCGCGCTCAAGGAGCGCGGCCCGGATGTGCGCATCAACATCCGCATGATACCGCCCAACGACATCGAGCTGGCCGTGCTGGACGGGCGCCTGCATACCGGCGTGATTCCGACACTCAAGCCCCTGCCCGGGCTGCAGTATCGTGCGCTATACCAGGAAGCCTCGCAGCTTTACTGCGCCCCGGGACACCCTCTCTTCGATGCCGAGCGCGTGACCGGGCAGCAGTTGGCACAGTGCGATGCCGTCGTGCCTGCCTATGCGCAGACACCGGAGATCAAGGCGCTTCACGAACCGCTCAAGGCCGCCGCCTCGGCCACCGACCGGGAAGGCATCGCCTTTCTGATCCTCTCCGGTCGTTACCTCGGCTACCTGCCGACCCACTATGCCGAGCGCTGGGTACGCGACGGCCGAATGCGTGCCCTGAATCCCAGCGATTGCCACTACCTCACACACTACAGTGCCATCACCCGGAAGGGGGCACCGCCCAACCTGGTACTGGAAAGCTACCTCGAGGAACTGGAGCGCCTGTCGCGCCCTGCAACGACGAGGTCAAACGAGACATGATGACGTCATCCTGAGTCTGAACGCGGATCGGGCATGCTGGAGACACGAGCGCGAAGGACATGCCCCTCAATGTATGAAAACTACGTCTTTCGCCCCTTGATGTGCCGGGACCCCGCCCCATATAGGTAAAAGTACGCAAACACATCATGAATCTTCTAATCTTTTAACCGATCAATCCTGGCGCGGGCCCACCGCCCAAGGCGACATCCCACGACACGGAGCGAACATGAGCACCCAACAGACCCTGCCCAACCCCGGTCTCGGCACCTATCGCCTGGAAGGCGACACGGTGAGGCGCGTCATCGATACTGCCCTGAAGCTGGGTTATCGCCATATCGACACGGCGCAGTTCTACGACAACGAGGCCGATGTCGGCGCCGCCATCGCTGCCAGCGAGGTCCCCCGCGAGGAAATCTTTCTGACCACCAAGGTCTGGTTCGACCGATTGCAACCGGCCGACCTCAAGGCCAGCGTCGACGAGAGCCTCGAGAAGCTCGGCACCGAGTATGTCGACCTACTGCTGATCCACTGGCCCTCGCCCGGCGACGAGGTCCCGATGGCCGACTACCTGACGGCCCTGAGCGAAGTGCAGCAGGCCGGCAAGACCCGCCATATCGGTGTTTCCAACTTCACCCGGGCGCAGATCGACCAGGCCGTGGACATCCTCGGCCCCGGAGCCTTGCTGACCAACCAGATCGAAGTCCACCCCTTCCTGCAGAACCGGGACCTGGTCGCCCATTGCAAGAGCCACGACATCACCGTGACCGCCTTCATGCCGCTAGCGGTGGGCAAGGTGATGGAGGATGCCACCCTGCAGCGCATCGCCGAGGCCCATGACGCCACGCCGGCACAGGTGGCCATCGCCTGGCTGAACCAGCTGGACATCGTCACCTTCCCGTCCTCCACCAAGGAGACCAACCTCAAGCGCAATATCGAGGCCCTGGACATCACCCTGAGCGACGAGGAAATGGCCGAGATCGCCACCCTCGATCGCGGCGAACGCATCGCCAACCCCGAGATCGCCCCCGACTGGGACCAATAAACCGGCCTGCACCTCCTCGACTCGGCAGCTTCCGACAGCGGAGCTGCCCGGTGAACTGCGCAATTCTGTCCAAGCCCCGGCGGCCGAGTGACGCTACAGTGGTGGCGTACAGGGCACAGACGCCGCCCGAGGAGGTGCGACCGTGATGCAACAGAGCCAGTTTCGCTTCACCAGAAGCCGGCATGTGCCGGGGCTCACCATGCTGCGCGCCGCCATGAGCGACTTCCGCTATGATCGCCACGCCCACGAGGAGTATGCCTTCGGCGTGACCCTGGCCGGACGCCAGGACTTCTTCAGCAGCGGCGAATACCACTGCAGCCGCCCCGGCACCGTCATCGAGCTCAATCCGGACGAGGTCCATGACGGCCAGGCAGGCAGCGACGCTACCCTCGACTATGTGATGCTCTATGTGGACCCGGCGCAGCTCGCGCCGCTGTTCGCCAGTGCAGCAGGCCGGGAGAGCGCCAGCCAGTTTCGCGCCACCGAGACATTGCTCCACGACGACACCCTGCGTGGCGAGATCCTCGACCTCGCGCGGCGAATCGATACCGACACGGGCAGCCGCATCGATCAGGAGTACGCGCTCTATCGGATCGCCGCTCGGCTGATCCAACGGAGCGGCAACCTGGATGAGGAAGTGTCGACGGGGCGCACCGACAAGCTGCTGGAGCGGGCAAAGGCATTCATCCATGCCCACGCCGAGCACGACCTTTCCCTCGAGGAGATCAGTCAGGCGGCCCATCTCTCCAAGTATCACTTCCTGCGGTTGTTCCGTCGCCAGTTCGGCATCACCCCGCACCAGTACGTGCTCAACTGCCGCATCAACGCCGCCCGCTCGGCCCTTGATGCGGGCCAAGAGCTCAACGACGTGGTCGGCCGCTACGGTTTCGCCGACCTGAGTCACTTCAACCGCCGCTTCAAGCGCATCTACGGCATGACGCCGAAACAGTATCAGCGCAACGTCACCACCTGACCGGACCCCATCATGCTCGAGATCCTCGCCTATGCCATTGGCGTGATGTACACGCCAGGGCCAGTGAACCTGTTTGCCCTGAATTCCGGCCTGAACGGCCGCTTCGCCTCGTCGCTGGGCTTCTTCGCCGGTGTCGGCACGGCCATGCTGCTGTTGCTGCTGTTGTTCGGCTGGGTAGGGGCTCGCTGGGTCCGCGGCGATGCCTTGCTGGTAATCAGCGCACTGGGCTGCCTCTATATCGCCTACCTTGCCCTCAAGGTCATGCGCGCCGAGGTCAGCATCGACGGAACGACCCAAGGCACCCGGTTACGCTTTCGCGATGGCCTGGCCATGCAGCTGATGAACCCCAAGGGGCTGGTGGCCACTCTGCCCATCGCGACCCTCCAGTTTCCCCACGCGGGCATCGAAGGGCCTGGACTGCTGCTCGCCTCCCTGGGCCTTGCGGTGCTGGCCTCAGGCGCGCCTGGCAGCTATGCTCTGGCGGGCTTCCTGGCCGGCCGCCGCCTCGGGAACCCGCGCGTCTTCAAGACGCTCAACCTGGTCATGGCGGTCCTGCTGATTGGCGTGGCAGGCTCGATCGGCTACGAACACGTCTACCTGCCGCTTCAGGTTTAAGAGGGCTCTCCGGGTATCGCCCTCACGATGAGTCTCGCTGCTTGCGCACCTTGTTGCGCCGGTACAACCTCACCAGGGCGATCCACAGGGCCGCCACCACCATGGCCGCCAGGGTCCAGCCCTGCCAGGGGCGAGCCGCGTCCCCCATCACCGTTTCCAGAGTAATAATGAGAATGAAGCCCAGGGCCTGGCTGGCGATGGCCAGGGCGCGAAGGGTATCGAAGGCTGGTTTTGCCATGAAAGCTCCCGCTGGATGACAGCCTTGCTCGCCGGCAGTAGGCTTGGCGAAACGAATCCGCCAAGTGTAACCGGTCCGGCGCAGTGCGCCGACCCTCGACCCGGAAGCCCGAACCACATCATGGATGCCATCGCCCTGGGGCCCGTGCTGATCCCCCTGCCACGCCTCTATGCCCTCGCCGTCACGCTCTTGCTGCTGGCACTCAGCGCCTTTTTGCTCGGCCTCCCCAGGCAGCGCCATATTCGCTGGTTCAATGGTCTGCTCATCGTCTGGCTGGTAGCGGCCCGGCTCGGGCATGTCGCACTGCATCCGGCGGCCTATGCCGAGGCGCCACTGGACATCCTCAAGTTCTGGCAGCCCGGCTTCCAGGGCGTCGTGGGACTGCTGGCGGCACTGGCCTGGACGCTCTGGTCGCTGCGCGACCGGCTCGACGCCCTGCTCGGTGCCACAGGGCTGACGATCGGCGCCTCGCTGCTGTGGCTGGCCCTGACGGCACTGGCGCCGCTGGGCAACGGCATGCCGCTGCGACAGCTCCCCGACATCACCCTCGAGAACCTGGACGGGGAAAGCGTCACTCTGGCCTCCTTGAACGGCGAGCATGTGCTGATCAACCTCTGGGCGACCTGGTGTCCGCCCTGCCGGCGAGAAATGCCGCTGCTCGATGAGGTCGACGACCGCGAAGACGTCACCGTGGTGGTGGTCAACCAAGGCGAAGACCTGCTGCCTGTGGTCCGCTACCTCGATGAACAGGGGCTCACCTTCGAACATGCCCTGCTCGATCCCCGCCAGTCACTGATGGTCGAGAGCGAATCGCCGGGGCTGCCCACCACCCTGCTGTTCGACGCCGAGGGACGCGGCGTTGCCCAGCATGTCGGCGAGCTCACCCGCGCCACGCTGGACGACTGGCTGGGACCGCACTGAAACGCCTCCCGGGAGGCTTAAGCCATGGAGCGCTTTGCTGTAATATACCGCGCCCTGTATCTCGCGGTCCCATCTCATCGCGGCCGCGACGCGAGACATGATTCCTAGCATCCCGAGGCACCATGAGCGACTTCTCTCCCGGCCAACGCTGGATCAGCGACGGCGAGGCCGAACTCGGCCTGGGCACCATCCTCAACTGCGACAACCGCAGCGTTACCGTCCTCTTCGGCGCCAGCCAGGAAACCCGCACCTACAGCAGCCGGCAGGCGCCCCTGACCCGCGTGGTCTTCGGTAGCGGCGACCGCATTCAGTCCGCCGATGGCTGGCACATGACCGTCGACGACAGCAAGGAAGTCAACGGCCTGATCACCTACATCGGCGAAAGCGAACAGGGCGAGCTCTGCGAGCTGCCTGAAGCCAAGCTGGCCGATACCATGCAGTTCGACCAGGCCAGGGATCGACTGCTGACCGGCCAGGTCGACCGTAACGACTGGTTCGACCTGCGCTTCAGGACCCTGCACCACCATCACCGCGTCGAACAGAACCCGGCCCTGGGCCTGGCCGGCCCGCGTGTCGACCTGATTCCCCATCAGCTCTACATCGCCGACGAAATCGCTCGCCGGTCTTCGCCTCGCGTGCTGCTGGCCGACGAGGTCGGGTTGGGCAAGACCATCGAGGCCGGATTGATCCTGCACCGCTTGCTGCTCACCGGCCGCGCCGAGCGCGCGCTGATCCTGGTACCGGCCAGCCTGACCCATCAATGGCTGGTGGAGCTGCTGCGTCGCTTTTCGCTGGAGGTCACCCTGCTGGACGAGCAGCAGAGCCTGGCCCACGGCGACGCCAACCCCTTCGAAGCCGGTCAGCTGATCCTGGCCAGCCAGGACTGGCTGTTCGCCGATCCACACCGCCAGTCCCAGGCCGAAGCCTGCGACTGGGACCTGCTGATCGTCGACGAGGCCCATCATCTGGAGTGCTCCGAGGAGCGAGTCGGTCCCGGCTATGCCTGCGTAGAGCGCCTCGCCGCCAACGTGCCTGGCCTGCTGCTGCTCACCGCCACGCCGGAGCAGATGGGCCAGGAGAGCCATTTCACGCGCCTGCGCCTGCTCGACCCGGACCGCTACCACAGCCTGGCCGACTTCCAGGAAGAGGAACGCCACTACATCGAGGTCGCCGAGGCCATCGATGCCCTGGAGCGCCTGCCCGGTCAGGAAGAAGACCGCCAACGGGTCGCGGCGGTCATCCACGAGGCCGACAGCCAGGCCCTGCTGGACACACTGGCCTCGACGGAAAGCGATGCGGCGCAGCGCGACGCCGCCCGCGACCAGCTTCGCGACCAGCTTCTGGATCGTCATGGCACCGGACGGGTGATGTTCCGCAACAGCCGGCGCCATGTCGGCGGTTTTCCCGAGCGTCGCCTGCACGTCGAGCGCCTCGAGCCGCCGGCCGCCTACCGTCGCGTGCTGCGTCGCCTGGGGCGCGACGAGGACTACCTGGACGAGTTGCTCATCGAAAGTGGCCTCGATCATCCCGAGGTGCTCGTCTATCTGGACGCCATGTATCGGGCCCTGGCCAACGACCCCCTGAATGCCGAACCCTGGTGGCAGATCGACCCCCGGGTAACCTGGCTTCTCGAGCGCCTGACCGATCTCGGCGACGACAAGGCGCTGGTGATCGCCCATGATCGCGAGACCGCCACCGGCCTGTCCGAGGCCCTTCGCGTGCTGGGCGGCATGCATGCCCCCGTGTTCCACGAGGGCCTCTCGCTGGTGGAGCGCGACCGCGCCGCGGCCGCTTTCGCCGACGAGGAGGAAGGCAGTCAGGTGCTGATTTGCTCGGAAATCGGCTCCGAAGGTCGCAACTTCCAGTTCTGCCATCACCTGGTGATGTTCGACCTGCCGCTGCATCCGGATCAACTGGAACAGCGCATCGGCCGCCTGGATCGAATCGGCCAGCGTCATCCCATCGAAATGCATGTCCCGGTGTTCGCGAACAGCCCCGGCGAGCGCCTGCTGCGCTGGTACCGCGACGGCATGGACGCCTTCAGCGCGCCCCATGGCCTGGGCAGCGACATCTACGCCGCCTTCGGCGATACCCTGGCCGATGCCCTGCTCGACGAAGAAGCGCTGGAAGAAGTCATCGACGAGACCCGGAGCTTCTTCGAATCCCGACTGGCCGAACGCGACGCCGGCCGCAATCGGCTGCTGGAGCTCAACGCCTGCCGTCACGAACGTGCCGAGGCCGTCATCTCGTCGATTCACGAACTGGACACCGACCGCGCCCTGCGCCGCTACATCGACCAGGCCCTGGACATCTTCGGCGTCGACAGCCAGGACCTGGGCGGCGACATCCAGCTCCTGCGCCCCAGCCCGCAGATGCTTGATGGCCTGCCCGGCCTGGTCAAGGGCGAAGAAGGCTTCTCGGCGACCTTCTCCCGGGAGCGCGCCCTGGCACGCGACGATGTCCAGCACCTCAGTTGGGAGCACCCGCTGACCCGCGAGATGATGGCCCGCATCCTCGAGGGTTCCATGGGCAACACCGCCCTGGCGCTGCTCAAGCATCCGTCGATTCCCGGCGGTCGCCTGATGGCCGAACTGGTCTTCCGCACCCATTGCCCGGCGCCCAAGCGGTTGCATCTCAACCGCTTCCTGCCGCCCACGGCGGTTCGCGTGCTGCTGGGCGAGTCCGGCGCCAACCTCACCGACAAGATCTCGTTCAGCGGGCTTTCGAAGAACCTGAACAAGGTCAAGAAGGCGGTGGCCCGCGACCTGATCAAGAGTCGTCACGACCAGCTCCGCGAGCTGCTCGACCGCGCCGAGACCGAGGCCGAACGCGAGTTGCCGAGCATCGTCGAGGCCGCCCAAGACCGCATGCGCACCGCCCTCGATAGCGAACTGGCTCGCCTGGAAGCCCTGGCGCAACGCAACCCCTCGGTGCGCGAGGACGAGCTGACCGCCCTGCGCGACGAGCGCGCCACACTGGATGCCGCCATCGAAGGTACCCGGCTGCGCCTCGACGCCGTGCGCGTCATCGTCACCGTGGACGAGGACACCCGCTAGGCGCGCGTGCCTCTGGCGATCGGGCGCCGCCGGACGTCGGCGCCCGATGATGCCTCCGGGCGGTCCCGGATCGACAAGGCGTCCGCCATCGTCGATATTGGTGCGTGCCCTCAGCTCCACTCGATCCCGAAGGAGGCCGCCATGCTCGACGATACCGACATGACCCATCTGCGCCGTTGCGTGGCGCTGGCAAGCGAAGCGCTCGATCACGGCGACGAACCCTTCGGCAGCGTGCTGGTCGGCGCCGATGGTGAGGTGCTGGCCGAGGATCGCAACCGCATCGCCGGTGGCGATGCAACGCGTCATCCGGAATTCGCCCTCGCGCGCTGGGCCGCGGAACACCTTCCCCCGGCGGCTCGGGCCACTGCCACCGTCTATACCTCAGGCGAACACTGCCCGATGTGCGCTGCCGCCCATGCCTGGGTGGGGCTTGGGCGCATCGTCTACGCCAGTTCCTCGGCGCAGCTCACCGCCTGGCTGAACGAATGGGGCATCGCCCCGCCGCCGGTTCGGCCACTACCGATTCAGGAGATCGCGCCGAGCATCGAGGTCGACGGCCCAGCTCCCGGCCTGGACGACGAGGTCAAGGCCCTGCAGCGACGCTGCCACGCCTGACGCCCTCGCGCTTCCTCGCTGGCGGCCCCGGCCGGCGCTTCCGCCATGGCCGCCTCCACGCTCATCCTCGTCCGATGATGTCGTCCAGCGCCTCGGCAAGCGTCGGAAACCGGAAAGTGAACCCCGCCTGCTCGAGGCGCCGGGGCCGCATGTCGGCGCCGGTCAGCAACAGCCGGGACATCTCGCCGAACACGCCTTCCAGCAACCAGGCCGGCACTGGCAAGCGCGCCGGCCGCTTGAGCCGTTTCGCCAGCTCACGCGTGAACTCGGCATTGGTCACCGGCTGCGGAGCACTGCCATTGAACGCGCCCTCGTGCGCTTCGTGCTCGAGCAGAAAGAGGATCATCCGCACCAGATCCTGACGGTGAATCCAGGGCATGAACTGTCGACCATCACCGAAGCGGCCTCCCAGCCCGAGGCGGAACGGTGGCAACATGCGCTGCAGGGTACCGCCGCCCTGGTCGAGCACCAGTCCGATCCGCAGGATGGCCAGTCGGGTTCCGTACCCCGTCACGTCCTGGGCGGCTTCCTCCCAGCGCCGACATAGGCGGTGCGCGAATTCATCATGGGGCGGCGTGTCTTCGTCGACCTCCCGTTCGCCCTGATCGCCATAGAAACCCATGGCCGAGCCCGACACCATCACCCGGGGCGCGGTGCCGGTGTGCGACAACTGTTCGCACAGGGTGACCAGATCGTGAGTGGCATTGACTCGGGAGTCGATCAGACGCTCTTTCTGGGTATCGCTCCAACGCCGCGCCGCGATGGGTTCGCCTGCCAGATTGACAATGGCATCCGGCGGGGTGTCGACGAAATCGAGCGCCGACCGGCGGATATCGGTGCCCTTCGGCAAGCGCTCGCGCACACGTTCGGGGGTGCGCGACACGACCATCGGCCGATGGCCGTTTTCCTTCAGCAACGGACAGAGCGCCTGCCCCACGAAGCCGCTACCGCCAGTGATCAAAACGCGCATGGCTCTCTCCTTGCATGGCGGTGTGTTATACAGCCTTTGTACACCTTTGTTAGTCTAGTTGACACACGGCGACACTTGCATCGTCATCGACACAATGCCCCGCAGGAGGCCCCATCATGCACAAGGCCCTGATTCTGATGGCCCACGGCTCGAGCGATCCACGCTGGCGGGAGCCCTTCGAGCGGGTCTACCAAGCCCTCGACGAGCGACTCGCCACGCCCTTGCGCCTGGCCTACATGGAACTCTGCGACCCCTCGCTGGAATCCACCGTTGCCGAGCTGGCCGATGCCGGCATCGAGCGGGCCGAGATCCTCCCGCTGTTCTTTGCCGCAGGCCGCCACCTCCGCAAGGACGTGCCTGCCCAGGTGGAGGCTCTCGGCGCCCGTCACCCCGACATTTCCCTGACACTGCTGCCCCCGGTGGGCGAGCACCCCGACTTCATCGAGGCGCTCGCCGCGGTCATTGCGGAACGCGCCGGGGAGTGAAGCCGTCGGCTTGTACATCCGGGCCATCCTGTACAACAATCGTGGAATGCGCATGACATCAATGACAACAGCATGAGGCCCGCATGAGCGACAAGGCGAATCCCCCAGGCGACACGCCCCGTTATCCGATTCGCGAAGTCTCGCGCCTGACCGGTGTCAACTCGGTGACCCTGCGGGCCTGGGAGCGCCGCTATGGCCTGTTGCGGCCCCATCGCACCCCCAAGGGACATCGGCTCTATGCCCGTGAAGACATCGAGCGCGTCGAACGCATCTTGCAATGGCTGCACCGAGGCGTCCCGGTCAGCCAGGTGAGAGAACTGCTCGAACAGCCCGACGCCCCGGCGAGCGCCCGTCCCGGCGCCGATGACTGGGCGAGTCAGCGCCAGCAGTTGATCACCGCCATCGAGGCCCTGGACGCCGTGCGACTGGACGATCTCTTCAACCAGGTCCTGGCGCTCTACCCGGCACACGTCTGCATCGAGAAACTCTGGCAACCGGTCATCAACCACCTGGAGGAGCGCTGGGACGACCGGCTGGGCGCCGCACTGCAACGTCGCGCCCTGGAGGCCTTCCTGCGCACGCGCATCGGCACCCGCCTTTACCACGCCAACCCGCAGGCCGGGCCGCTCCGGGTTCTGATTGCCCCACTCCCCGAGGCCGACGGCCCCTTGTGGAGCCTGCTGGCAGCCCTGCTGCTCAGCGAGCAAGGCCATCGCGTCCAACTGCTGGACGCGCCATTATCGCCCCAGGAGTTGACGCTGGCAGTCGAGCGACTCGGCGCCGATGCCCTGCTGCTGACCAGTGGCAAGGCCGAGAAACCCGACCTGGTGAAACGCCAGTTGCCCCGGCTCGCCGACCAACTGGGCGTCCCCCTGGCCCTGTGCGGTCCGGTCGCGCGCATTCGTGCCGCTGATCTCGAAGATACCCGCGTCGCCGCCCTCGGCGATGACCTCCCGGCCGCGGCCTCGCATCTGAATGCCCTGCTGGCCGAGACCGCTTCCGACCGAGACCAGAGATGACCGACAACCGTTCTTGGCCATGCCTTCCACCGAAACCGGGAGCACCATGTCCCCCAATCTGATGTGGTTTCGCAGCGACCTCCGCGTACACGACAACACCGCCCTGGCCGCCGCGGCAGCGGAGGGCCCTGTGGTGGCCGTCTTCCTGCGCAGCACCGCCCAGTGGCGCCAGCATGGCCACGGCGCCAACAAGCTGGACTTCTGGCATCGTGGCGTCCTCGCCTTGCGAGACATCCTCCACGGGCTGGGCATTCCCCTGCTGCATCGTGACATCGACAGCTTCGACGCCGCGCCCGATGCCCTGCTGGCGCTCGCCCGCGAGAGCGGCGCCCGTCGCCTGCACTTCAACCGCGAGCATCCGCTCAACGAACGCCGGCGTGATGCCCGCGTCGTATCCGCTTTCGAGGAGGCCGGGCTCACCGCCGTCGGCCACCATGACGGGGTGGCCTTTGCTCCGGGGGAACTGCGCACCGGCAAGGGGAACTTCTATGGCATCTTCACGCCCTTCGCCAAGGCCTGGCACCGGCAGATCACGCCCGAACGCCTGGCACTGCGCAACGCCCCCGGGGCTCAGACCTGCCGCTCCATCGACAGCGACCCGGCGCCCGAGCCCCCGACACTCGATCAAGCACCGGCCGCCCCGGAGGACTGGCCCGCCGGGGAAGATGCCGCCGCCGACCGCCTGGCGCGTTTCTTGCGCTTCCGCGCCCGACACTACGCCGAACAGCGGGACTTTCCGGCCGAACCCGGCACCAGCGCGCTCTCCCCTTATCTGGCATTGGGCATGATATCGCACCGCCAGTGCCTGCAGGCGGTGCTCGCCGAGAACGGCGGGGGACTCGCCGAAGGCGACCTCGGCTTGACCACCTGGGTCAGCGAGTTGATCTGGCGAGAGTTCTATCAGCACGTGGCGGTCGGCTTTCCCGAGGTATGCCGCCATCGCGCTTTCCAGTCGCCCACCGAGGCACTGCCGTGGCGGGACGACGCCCCCGGCTTGCAGGCCTGGCAGGAGGGCCGCACCGGTTACCCGCTGGTCGATGCCGCCATGCGCCAGCTATGTGCCACCGGCTGGATGCACAACCGACTGCGCATGGTGACCGCCATGTTTCTCGCCAAGCACCTACTCATCGACTGGCGCAAGGGGGAAGCCTTCTTCATGGAACACCTGGTCGATGGCGAGTTCGCTGCCAACAACGGCGGCTGGCAATGGGCGGCCTCCACCGGTACCGATGCCGTGCCCTATTTCCGGATCTTCAACCCTACTACCCAGTCTCGTCGCTTCGATCCCGACGGACGCTTCATCGCCAACTGGGTACCGGAACTGGCCGACCTGCCCGCCAAGGACCGGCATGCCCCCTCCCCCGAACAGCGCGTGACCAGAGACTACCCGGCCCCGATCGTCGATCATCGCACCGCTCGCGCCAGGGCGCTCGAGGCCTTCAAGGGGCTGACGCCTTGAGCCCGAACCACGCCAGCCAAGACGGCCTGATCCGAACACTCCCGGCCACGCGATGGCATGGTGTCGTTACCGAGCCCCGTCTTCCCGTCTGTCAAGACAAGGGCGAGTGCTCGGCTCGATGCCCGCTCGGCGTGCATTCGACGAACGCGAACAGTAGACTAGGCGGTGCCGCCTGGCGGTCGCATGCCGTAAAACGGCATACAGTAATCTCGACTCTCGGAACGATTCAGTGACCAAGCAACATTCCTTTGATCGCGAAGCACTGCTGGCATGCAGCCGTGGCGAGTTGTTCGGCCCCGGCAACGCTCAATTGCCGGCCCCCAACATGCTGATGCTCGATCGCATCACGCACATCCATGAAGAGGGTGGCGAACACGGCAAGGGCGAACTGATCGCCGAGCTGGATATCCACCCGGACCTTTGGTTCTTCGACTGCCACTTCCCCGGCGACCCCGTGATGCCGGGCTGTCTCGGCCTCGATGCCATGTGGCAGCTTGTCGGTTTCTATCTCGGTTGGCTGGGTCATCCCGGTCGAGGACGTGCGCTAGGCTGCGGAGAGGTCAAGTTCACCGGTCAGATCCTGCCCGAGGCCCGCAAGGTCACCTACCATATCAATATCAAGCGCATCATCACGCGGCGCCTGATCCTCGGCATGGCCGACGGCACCGTCTCCGTCGATGGCCGCGACATCTATCAGGCCAACGATCTTCGTGTCGGCCTGTTCACCTCCACCGCGAATTTCTGAACAGGAGGCTCCCATGCGACGAGTGGTAGTCACCGGTCTGGGCATCGTGTCCTGCCTGGGCAACGACGCACAACAAGTCCTCGAGGCACTACGCCAGGGGCGATCAGGCATTCGTTTCAAAGACGACTACGCCGAACGTGGCTTCCGCAGCCAGGTTGCCGGCGTCGTCGATATCGACCTGGAGACACTGGTCGATCGCAAGCTGCGACGCTTCATGGGCGACGCGGCCGCCTATGCCTATGTTTCCATGGCCCAGGCCATCGAAGACTCGGGACTCGCCCCGGACCAGGTCTCCAACGAGCGGACCGGCCTGATCGCCGGCTCCGGCGGCGCTTCCAGCGCCAACCAGGTGGAGGCTGCCGATGTCATGCGCGAGAAGGGACTGCGCCGCGTCGGCCCCTATCGTGTCACCCGCACCATGGGTAGCACCGTCTCCGCCTGCCTGGCTACGCCCTTCCAGATCAAAGGCGTCAACTACTCGATCTCCTCGGCCTGCGCCACCTCGGCACACTGTATCGGCAACGCCATGGAGCAGATCCAGCTCGGCAAGCAGGATGTAGTCTTCGCCGGCGGCGGCGAAGAGGAGCACTGGACGCTGTCCTGCTTGTTCGATGCCATGGGGGCGCTGTCGACCCAGTACAACGAGTCTCCCGAACTGGCCTCACGCCCCTATGATCAGGCCCGTGACGGCTTCGTCATCGCCGGCGGCGGCGGCATGCTGGTTCTCGAGGAACTCGAGCATGCCAAGGCACGTGGCGCCAAGATCTATGCCGAGCTCGTCGGCTACGGCGCGACGTCCGACGGCCATGACATGGTCGCCCCCTCCGGGGAGGGCGCGATACGCTGCATGCGCCAGGCGTTGGCCTCGGTGGACGGCAACATCGACTACATCAACACCCATGGCACATCCACGCCAGTGGGCGATGTCGCCGAGCTCAAGGCCGTGCGTGAAGTCTTCGGAGACAGCACGCCGGCGATGAGTTCCACCAAGTCGTTGACCGGCCACTCGCTGGGCGCGACCGGGGTGCAGGAAACGATCTACTCGCTGCTGATGATGGAGAACGATTTCATTGCCGCCTCGGCCAACGTGGAAAATCTCGACGAGCAGGCGGCAGGCTTCGATATCGTCACCGAGCGTCGCGATACGCCCGTCGAACGCGTGCTATCCAACAGCTTCGGGTTCGGCGGCACCAACGCCTGCCTGGTATTGCAGCGATATCGCGACTGACGCGCGGTACACCATGGTAAATAAACATGGCAAATAAAGAAGGGCGCCCTTGGGCGCCCTTCTTTCGTTTCGGGCCTGGCATGCCTCGCCGGGCTACCTGCCCGCTGCCACCCCGAACGCCATCAGCCTGGCTGGGCTTCGCCGTCGGCCGCCTGGCGCGCGTCGTGCGGTCTCGGCACCTCAGAGATCTCGGCGAGCTGTGCCTCGATCCAGGCCTCGGTTTCGGCCAGCACTTCTTCCGCACTGCGCCCGACGGTCTCGATGGGCTCGCCGACCACCACCGTCAGACGTCCCGGGCGCTTGACCCAGTGACGCCCCGGCCAGCGCTCTCCGGCATTGTGAGCCACGGGCACCACCGGCATGCCGGCACGGCAGGCGATCACCGCCCCGCTCTTGTTGTAGCGTCGCCGTTGCCCCGGCTCGACACGGGTACCCTCCGGAAAGATCAGCACCGAAAGCCCTTCCTCGAGACGCTGCTTGCCCTGAGTCAGCACCTGCTTCATGGCGCGGGCAGGCTTGGAGCGATCCAGCGCAATGGGATGCAGCAGACGCAGCCCCCAACCGAAGATCGGGATATTGAGCAGTTCCTTCTTGAGCACCGTGCAGACCGGTGGCTTGAGCAACTGCAGGTAGACCGTTTCCCACTCGCACTGATGATTGGCCAGCAGGACACAAGGCCCCTCGGGCAGGTTCTCCCGGCCACGCACCTCGTAGCGTACGCCGCACACCAGGCGGAACCAGGCGATGATGAAATGGTTATAGAGGTTGAGCAGGCGATAGCGACCCGCCAGCGGCAGGAAGGGTGAAGGCGGCAGAAACAACACGCCGCAGATGAGCATGGCCAGGAAATAGCCAAGATAGAAAACCGTGCTGCGAATCACGTTCATGCCTTCCCGGGCTCCTCTTTCGTGTCGCCATCCTCGTCCCGCGCCAGGCACCAGAGGTCCAGCATTCGGCCTACCTCGAGCCGCCAGGGCTTCTGGTGCACGCCGAAGGCCTCCAGCACACGACGGCAGTTGAGTACCCGGCGCAGTGGCTGATCGTGGTGATGGTTCAGCGCCTTGACGTTGCCCAGCTCGACCGACTCGCCCCGCCCTTCGAGACGGGTAGCCAGTTGGGTGCGAACCATCGAGATGAAGGTATAGGCACTGACCGGCTCCGTCCCGGCCAGGTGATAGCTGCCCCAGGCATCGGCGCCGCAATGCTGTTGCTGCAACATGCCGATCAGCGCCATGGCCACGCCATCGGAGGACGTCGGGCAGAAGATCACATCTGACGCGGCACGCAGCTCATCGCCTTCCATCAGGCTATCGAGCAATTCGCCGAGCCAGGCATGACTGCCTTCCAGGGCAAAGAGTGGCCCGAGTCGCACGATCAGGTGGCGAGGCAGTTCGGCGCGAATACGATCTCCCGTGCGCACCAGGCGCCTCAGGCCGTCATCTCGCGGCTCGGGGATCACGTGCTCGTCGATGGGCCCCTCGAGCCCCTCTTCATAGAGCTGGTCGGAGACACACCAGACCAACGGGACGTCGCGTTCGCGGCAAGCCCGCATGCAGGCTTCCACCGCTTCGGCATGTGCCGTCACCGAGGCCGGGTCGGCATTGATCGGATGAGACAGCGGCGGAATGATCAGCGCATCGGGAACGACCTCATCGAGGCGCTCGAGCGACAGTTCCAACCCGGGCTCAATGACCAGTTCGACATCGCTACGCCGGTTACTCTCCCGGGCCAGCGCCAGGCTCAGACAGTGACCGGCATCCAGTATCAGCAGCTTCACGGCGGCTCCTTACTCGGTCATGGGGCGACCCACGTCGCGCCACGCGCCCTGGCGATCAGCGCATTGGCGATCCAAGGCCCCGCATTTTACACGAACTGCCAGGCATGCGCGGCTACTACCTCGACGACAGTGACCCTTCATTGTCGATTTGCCGAGCGCTCGCGTGACGCCGTCAATGCCAAGGCCATGGCAGACATCGATTTCGCCACATTGCCCTCCGATGCCCAGCGCATGCTCCGGGGCGGTTTCAAGGTACTGGTCGACGCCAGAACCTGGCCTTGACCTCAACTATACTTGAGGCCCTATAAACTGACGTGTCCTCACAACCAATGACCAAGGAGACACGCCAGATGTCACAGCCGCTCAAGCTCGTCTGGTGGGGGCGAACGCTGCGCGAGGCGCGCTGCACCCCGCACGATACGGAGGTCGTGGCATGACGCAACGTATCCTGCTGCTGGGCTATGCGCCCCAGACTCTGGAGGCACTGCGCGACGAACTGGCCGAACTCGGCATCGCGGCAAGTGCCATGGCATCGACCTCGCCTTGCGACGGTACCGAATTCGAGCTCGGCCTCTACGCACCTGATACATCGCCCGCCGAACGCCACCGCGCCCGAGAACGACTCGACGCACGCACCGCGCTCATCGAAGCCCCCGCGCCGCTCGCCGTCTCCCGCGCCGTCTCGGCCCTCGATGGCGCCCCTGCTCCCAGCATCGATCTGGATGCCTACTGCACGCGAATCGGCTACCGGGGGCCCAGGGAGGCAAGTTTCCGAACGCTCGCGGCACTACAGGAACACCATCCGGCCGCCATCGCCTTCGAGAATCTCGATGTCCTGCTCGGCAAGACCATCGACCTGACGCCCGAGCATCTCGATGCCAAGCTGATCGACGGCCGGCGCGGCGGCTACTGCTTCGAGCACAACAAACTGTTCAAGCGCGCTCTGGAGGCGCTCGGCTTCAAGGTCGACGGCCTGATCGCGCGCGTGCTCTGGCAAGCACCGGCAGGCAGCGCCCCCGGGCTACCGACCCATATGGCGCTACGTGTCTGGCTGGATGGTACCCCCTGGCTGGTCGACGTCGGCTTTGGCGGCAACATGCCCACGACACCGCTCGACATGACCTCCAGTGCGCCGCAGCCGACGCCTCATGGCCTTTACCGGGTCATGCCCTTCGGCGATGGCTGGCGGCTGCAGGTGCGGATCGATGACCGCTGGCACGCGCTCTACGAGCTGTCACCGACACCGCAGCTCGACATCGATTATGAGCTGCCCAACTGGTACACCGCCACTTACCCCGAGTCGCATTTCCGACATCACCTGACGGTGGCGCTCAGCACCCCGGAGGCACGCTACAGCCTGGCGGATCGCCGGCTCACCGTGCGCACGATCGAGGGTCAGCAGACGCGCACCCTGCTGGATGCCGATGGCCTGGAGCGCGCCCTGCGTGAGGCCTTCGGCCTGGCCGTCAGTCCCGACTGGCGGCCACTGCTCGAACGCCTTGCCGAGACTTGAGTGACGCCGACGGGTTGGATGAGAGAGCGAAAAGATCCCCCAGACAGTAAAACACCCCGTCACCGCGGGGCGTTTCACAAGACCTGGCGAACGACTCAGAACGGGATTTCGTCGTCGAAGTCGTCGAAGCTGCCCGGATCGGGGGCACCGTAGTTGCCACCCTGCTGGCCGCCCTGAGCGGGGGCCGGCGCAGGGGCCGGTTGCGGCTGGGGACGCTGCTGCGGCTGACCACCGCCATAGCCGCCACCCTGCTGCGGCTGGCCGCCGAAGCCTCCCGGTTGAGGCTGGCCACCGAAACCACCCTGCTGTTGCTGCTGGGGCTGGCCACCACCGAAGCCCCCCTGCGGGGCACCGCCCATGTCGCCACCGCGCGAGTCGAGCATCTGCATGTCGTTGGCGACGATCTCGGTGCTGTAGCGATCCTGGCCGTTCTGGTCCTGCCACTTGCGGGTCTGCAGGCGCCCCTCGATGTACACCTTGGAGCCCTTGCGCAGGTACTGCTGGGAAATCTCGGCCAGCTTGTTGAACATCACCACCCGGTGCCACTCGGTGCGCTCCTGGCGCTGACCGCTCTGACGGTCGGTCCAGGTATCGGTGGTTGCCAGGTTGAGGTTGGCCACCGCGGTACCGGAGGGCGTGAAGCGCACTTCCGGGTCTTGCCCGAGGTTGCCGATGAGTATGACCTTGTTGACGCCACGGGCCATGGTTGACTCCTTAATCGAATACGTAGTGCTGCGGATTCCTTGGCGCCGGCGCACCGGCGCCGCCATCATGTCAGGGTCTCACGACCCGGTGGGTTCAAGCACCGTCCTGCTTCCCGCCCTTGGCGACCAGCTCCGCCAACGCCTTCTCGTCGAGGCGTTGACGGTCGACCTTGAGGTAGGCCAGCCGCTCCTCGGGGACCACCAGCACGTCCTCGACCCCGGCTACATCGGCGAACTTCGCCATCAGGGTGTCCAGGGCATCGTCACGATGCCGTTCATCCAGCGCCACCACCTCGCTGGAGAGATGGCGTGGCGGTGTCATGCCGATCATCAGCATCAGCCAGCCCCCTCCCAGCATGGCACATCCCGCAAATACTGCGGAAAGCCCCCACTGCTGAGACAACCAGCCCCCCAGCACACCACCGAGGAAGGCGCCCAGAAACTGGCTGGTGGAATAGAGTCCCATGGCCGTGCCCTTGGCACCGGCCGGGGCCAGCTTGCTGAGCATCGACGGCAAGGTCGCCTCGAGCAGATTGAACGCCGTGAAGAAGACCAACAACCATACCATCAGTCCACGCAATCCCTCGGCGAATCCGGCCAGGCCGATCAGGCTCAGGGTGATCGCGACGATGGCCCCCAGGCACATGGTCTTCATCCGGCGACGTTTCTCGGCCACGATCACCAGCGGCACCATGGCAACGAAGGCCACCGCCATGATGCCGAGGTACACCCAGCCATGCTGCGCACTTTCGATCCCGGCATCGACCAGGCGGAACGGCACGGCAACGAAGATCGCCATCAGGATGAGGTGCAGCGAAAAGATCGAGGCATCCATGCGCCACAAGTCGATTCGCCCCAGGATGCTGGAAAGCTGGCCGCGGTCCAGCCCCACGTCGCGATGGCGGCTACGTCGAGGTGCCGGTGGCACCAGCTTCCACAGTACGGCCAGTCCCACTGCCGAGAGTCCAGCGGTGAACCAGAAGATGCCCGGCAGCCCGAATCGGGTTGCCACCAGCGGCCCCAGTACCATGGCCACGGCGAAGGCCACACCGATCGACAGCCCGATGGTGGCCATGGCCGCGGTACGCACCTGTTCACGGGTCTGGTCGGCGAGCAGGGCCATGATCGCCGCTGCCACGGCACCGCTGCCTTGCAGACAGCGACCGATGATGATGCCGCCGATGCTGTCGGCCTGAGCCGCCACCACGCTGCCGACCATGAACAGCAAGAGACCGCAGGCGATGACCGGCTTGCGGCCGATGCGATCCGAGACCAGCCCGAACGGGATCTGCAGGGCAGCCTGGGTCAGGCCATAGATGCCCAGTGCCAGGCCGACCAGCAGCGGCGTTGCTCCGCTCAGATCCTCGGCGTGCAGAGCCAGCACCGGCAACACCATGAACAACCCCAGCATCCTCGAGGCGTAGAGCCCGGCCAGGCCGGCGATGGCACGACGCTCGGAAGCCAACAGCAGTCCAGAGACCTTTCGCATAGGAATCGCGTTTCCGTAAACGGGCTGGCGCCCTTGAATGGACCGCATATTCTAGCGGTTCGTCACCACCCGGGGAAAGCCGAAGCGCGCCGGGGCTTTGCCGGGGCCACGAGCGGCCACGTATAATCGAGCTTTTGCCGCGTCTCGCAGAGGTGGGAATGGACAAGATTCTGGTCAGGGGTGCACGCACCCACAACCTCCAGCAGATCGACGTCGAGCTGCCGCGGGACAAATTGATCGTGGTCACCGGCCTGTCCGGTTCGGGCAAGTCCTCGTTGGCCTTTGACACGCTTTATGCGGAAGGCCAGCGCCGCTATGTGGAATCGCTCTCCACCTATGCCCGCCAGTTCCTGTCGATGATGGAAAAGCCGGATGTCGACCACATCGAAGGTTTGTCGCCGGCGATCTCCATCGAGCAGAAGTCCACGTCCCACAATCCTCGCTCCACCGTCGGCACCATCACCGAGATCTACGACTACCTGCGCCTGCTCTACGCCCGCGCCGGCACGCCGCGCTGCCCCGAGCACGGCGAGGATCTCGAAGCCCAGACCATCTCGCAGATGGTCGACCAGGTCATGGCCCTGCCCGAAGGCAGCAAGCTGATGCTGCTGGCCCCGGTGGTCAGTGGTCGCAAGGGAGAACACCTGCAGCTGCTCGCCGAGTTGCGCGCCCAGGGCTTCGTCCGCGCCATGGTCGATGGCCAGGTACTCGAACTCGACGACATCGCCCCGCTGGACAAGAACAAGAAGCACGACATCAGCGTGGTGGTCGACCGCATCAAGGTTCGCGATGGTCTGGCACAACGCCTGGCCGAATCCTTCGAGACGGCGCTGGGACTCGCCGAGGGCACGGCCGTGGTGCATTTCATGGACGGCGAGGCCGAGGATATCGCCTTCTCGTCGCGCTTCGCCTGTCCGGTGTGCGGCTATTCCATCGCCGAACTCGAGCCCCGGATGTTCTCCTTCAACAATCCGGCCGGCGCCTGCTCAACCTGCGACGGCCTCGGCGTCCAGCAGTTCTTCGCGCCGGACAAGCTGATCAGCCATCCCGAGCTGTCGCTGGCCGAGGGCGTGATCAAGGGCTGGGACCGCCGCAGCGTCTACTACTTCAATCAACTCCAGGCAGTGGCCGATCATTATCGCTTCACCCTCGAGACGCCCTGGCAGGATCTGGCTCGCCACGAACGCGACATCGTCCTCCACGGCAGCGGCAGCGAAGACATCGCGTTCAGCTACGTCAATGACCGCGGCCGCAAGGTGACCCGCGAGCATCCCTTCGAGGGCGTGCTGCCCAACATGCAGCGCCGTTACCGGGAAACCGAATCCAGCGCGGTGCGTGAGGAGCTCTCCCGCTACATCTCGACCCAGGCCTGTCCCGCCTGCCAGGGCAGTCGTCTGCGCAAGGAGTCCCGTCACGTCTACATCGACGAGCGCACCCTGCCGGAGGTGGTGGGCCTGCCGATCGGGGAGTCGCTGCGCTACTTCCAGGAGCTCTCGCTGCCCGGACGACGCGGCGAGATCGCCGAGAAGATCCTCAACGAGATCCGGGCACGGCTGGAATTCCTCGTCAACGTGGGGCTCGACTACCTCAATCTGGAGCGCAGTGCCGAGACGCTTTCCGGCGGCGAGGCTCAACGCATCCGCCTGGCCAGCCAGATCGGCGCCGGCCTGGTGGGGGTCATGTACATCCTCGACGAGCCCTCCATCGGCCTGCACCAGCGCGACAACGACCGCCTGCTCAAGACGCTGGAACGCCTGCGCGACCTGGGCAACACCGTCATCGTGGTCGAGCACGACGAAGACGCCATTCGCGCCGCCGACCATGTGCTCGACATCGGCCCCGGGGCAGGCGTGCATGGCGGCCGTATCGTCGCCCAGGGCACGCCCGACGACATCATGGCAACACCAGACTCGCTGACCGGCCAGTACCTGGCCAGGCAACGCCGCATCGAGGTACCGCCCTGGCGAATTCCCGGCAATCCCGAGAAGCAGGTCGTGCTGTCTGGCGCCTCCGGCAACAACCTCCAGGATGTCACCCTGACGCTTCCGCTGGGGCTCTTCGTCTGCGTGACAGGCGTCTCGGGGTCCGGCAAGTCGACGCTGATCAACTCGACGCTGATGCCCATCGCCGCCCGCGAGCTCAACCGCGCGACCGCGCTGAGCCCCGCTGCCTACGAGAGCATCGAAGGGCTCGAGGCGCTCGACAAGGTCATCGACATCGACCAGAGCCCCATCGGTCGTACCCCTCGCTCCAACCCGGCCACCTATACCGGTATCTTCACGCCGATCCGCGAACTCTTCGCCGGCACCCAGGAAGCCCGAGCACGCGGCTACAAGCCGGGGCGCTTCTCCTTCAACGTCAAGGGCGGCCGCTGCGAAGCCTGCCAGGGCGAGGGCATGATCAAGGTGGAAATGCACTTCCTGCCGGACATCTACGTGCCCTGCGATGTCTGCAAGGGCAAGCGCTATAACCGCGAGACCCTCGAGATCGCCTACAAGGGCAAGAGCATCCACGAGGTGCTCGAGATGACCGTCGAGGAAGCCCTGGAGTTCTTCTCGCCGGTGCCGGCCATTGCCCGACGCCTGCAGACGCTGATGGACGTGGGACTGTCCTACATCCGCCTCGGCCAGAGCGCCACCACCCTGTCCGGCGGCGAGGCGCAACGCGTCAAGCTTGCCCGCGAGCTGGCCAAGCGCGACACCGGCAAGACGCTCTACATCCTCGACGAGCCGACCACCGGCCTGCACTTCGAGGACATCCGCCAATTGCTCACGGTACTGCACCGCCTGCGCGACCACGGCAATACCATCGTGGTCATCGAGCACAACCTGGACGTGATCAAGACCGCCGACTGGCTCATCGATCTCGGCCCCGAAGGCGGCTCCGGCGGCGGGCGCATCATCGCCGAAGGCACGCCCGAACAGGTCGCCAAGCAGGAAGCCTCGCACACCGGCCGCTTCCTCAAGCCGATACTGGAACGCGCCAAGGCGCCCAAGGGCCAGCCGGAGACAACGGCATAGAAGAAGAAAGCAGGAAGAAGAGGCGTAAGTCCAGACACTGCGGCGTCACGGGCTTTCTTCCCTCTTAAAGGCGCCAAGTGCGGTTCTCCCTTCTTCCAGCGTCGTCAGTCGCGTTCTTCCTTAGGCGCGTAGCGACGCTCTTCGCCCTCCCGCTTCCGGCGCCACCGGGCATAAAAAACCGGCTCCCTACGGGAGCCGGTTTTCGTATCGGCCTTGAGTCGCGCGACGCGAGGATCAGTCCTCGGCGGCTTCCTCGACGACCGGACGGTCGACCAATTCGACGTAGGCCATGGGGGCGTTGTCGCCGGTGCGGTAACCGCACTTCAGCACACGGACGTAACCGCCCGGACGCTCGGCATAACGCGGACCCAGCTCGTTGAAGAGCTTGCCGACCGTTTCCTTGGAACGGGTACGGCTGAAGGCCAGGCGCCGGTTGGCGACGCTGTCCTGCTTGGCCAGAGTAATCAGCGGCTCGATATGACGACGCAGTTCCTTGGCCTTGGGCAGGGTTGTCTTGATCACTTCGTGCTCGACCAGCGACACGCACATGTTCTTGAACATGGCCTGACGATGTGAGCTGGTACGATTCAGGTGACGACCACTCTTACGATGACGCATGGTTGTGATTCCTTACCAAACTGGGACTCGAGTCGACGCTCACGCGGAGGCCTTGTCGTCCTTCAGGCTAGCGGGCGGCCAGTTCTCCAGCCGCATGCCGAGGGACAGACCGCGGGCGGCCAACACGTCCTTGATCTCGTTCAACGACTTCTTGCCGAGGTTCGGGGTCTTCAGCAGCTCCACCTCGGTGCGCTGGATCAGGTCCCCGATGTAATAGATATTCTCGGCTTTCAGACAGTTGGCGCTGCGAACGGTCAACTCGAGATCGTCCACGGGGCGCAGCAGGATCGGATCGATGTGATCCTCTTCCTCCTCGACTTCCTGTTCCTTGTCGGCTTCCAGGTCGACGAACGCGGCCAGCTGCTCTTGCAGGATGGTAGCGCTGCGACGGATCGCCTCTTCCGGATCCAGGGTACCGTCGGTTTCCAGATCGATGATCAGCTTGTCGAGGTCGGTGCGCTGTTCGACACGCGCCGCTTCGACGGAGTAGGAAACCCGACGGACGGGGCTGAAGGTCGCATCCAGCTGCAGGCGGCCGATGGCGCGAGACTCATCGTCGGCGTCGCCACGCACGTCGGCCGGCTCGTAGCCACGGCCACGCGCGATCTTGAGCTGCATCTTCAGCTCGGCTCCCTCGTTGACGTGGGCGATGACATGCTCGGGATTGACGACCTCGACATCATGGTCGAGGGCGATGTCACCCGCTGTCACGACGGCCGGGCCCTGCTTGTTCAGCGAGAGCACTGCCTCGTCGCGGCTATGCATCTTGATCGCCACGTCCTTGAGGTTCAGGAGGATCTCGATGACATCTTCCTGGACACCCTCAATCGCGCTGTACTCATGGTCGACACCGGCAATCTCGGCTTCCACCACGGCACAGCCGGGCATGGACGAGAGCAGGATGCGACGCAGTGCATTCCCCAGCGTGTGGCCGAAACCACGCTCGAAGGGTTCGAGCACGATCTTCGCGTGATGTGCGCTGATCTCTTCGACCTTGATATCGCGAGGACGGAGAAACTCTGTCACTGAACGCTGCATATGAACACCTTTCAGGCTGCCAAACGGATACTCGGTTCTGAGGGCCGCTTCCCCATCGGGAAGCGGCGCGGCCCGGCCGCTTATTTCGAGTACAGCTCGACGATCAGGTTTTCGTTGATGTCGGCAGACAGGTCACCGCGTTCAGGCAGAGCCTTGAAAGTGCCTTCCATCTTCTTGGCATCGGTCTCGACCCAGGCCACGTCACCACGGTTGGCGGCGATGCCCAGGGCATTCTGGATGCGGGCCTGGTTCTTGGCCTTCTCGCGAACGGAGACCACGTCCCCCGGCTTGACCTGGTAAGACGCCACGTTGACGGTCTTGCCATTGACGGCGATCGCCTTGTGGCTGACCAGCTGACGCGCCTCGGAACGCGTGGAGCCGAAGCCCATGCGGTAGACGACGTTGTCCAGTCGGGATTCGAGCAGTTGCAGCAACAGCTCACCAGTCGCGCCCTTCAGACGGGCCGCTTCCTTGTAGTAGTTGCGGAACTGCTTCTCGAGCACGCCGTACATGCGACGTACTTTCTGCTTCTCGCGAAGCTGCAAGCCGTAGTCGGAAATACGCTGACGACGCTGGCCGTGCACACCCGGGATCTGCTCGGATTTGCACTTCTTCTCGAAGGGAGTGACACCGCTCTTCAGAAAGAGGTCGGTGCCTTCACGACGAGACAGTTTGCACTTCGGTCCAATGTAACGAGCCATGAATCTGTCTCCTTAAACGCGGCGTTTCTTCGGCGGACGGCAGCCATTGTGGGGAATGGGCGTCGCGTCGGTGATGCTTTGCACGCGGAAGCCGGCGGCATTGAGTGCACGCACGGCGGATTCACGACCCGGACCGGGGCCTTTGACCAGCACGTCGACGTTTTTCACACCATACTCGGCTGCAGCGGTCGCTGCACGTTCACTTGCCACTTGAGCAGCGAACGGGGTGCTCTTGCGAGAACCACGAAAACCCGAACCACCGGCAGTCGCCCAAGAGAGCGCATTGCCCTGGCGGTCTGTGATCGTAATGATCGTGTTGTTAAAAGAGGCGTGGATATGCGCGACCGCATCCACTACCTGCTTTTTAACCTTTTTACGGTTGCTACGCGGGTTAGCCATGTTGATGTCTATTCCTGTCGTTACGCCAGAACGTGCGTGTTATTTGCGGATCGGCTTGCGCGGGCCCTTGCGGGTACGCGCATTGGTCTTGGTACGCTGACCGTTCAGCGGAAGACCACGACGATGACGCAGACCACGATAGCAACCCAGGTCCATGAGACGCTTGATGTTCAGCGTCACATCACGACGAAGATCGCCTTCAACGGTATACTTGCCGACCTCGGTACGCAGGGTGTCCACTTCCTCAGAGGACAGGTCCTGAACCTTGGTGGTCGGTGCAATGCCGGCCGCGACACAGATTTCCTGAGCGCGTGTACGGCCAATCCCGAAGATATAGGTCAGCGAGATCGCCGCATGCTTGTTGTCCGGGATATTGACGCCTGCTATACGGGCCATCAGCTTACTCCGAAGTTTACGAAAAACCGCTTGAACGGCTTGACGGGGCGAACCGCAGTGCTGCGCTTCGCGCCGCTCACCGATTCACTCGGTATTTTCTGAGCGGCTTGCTCGTTTGATCATCTACAAAAGGCGCAACAGCATACCCCTTTCCCTACCAAAGGGCAAGGGGCATGCCGGCACCCGGTTCATCACAACCCAGGGCTTTCAGCCCTGGCGCTGCTTGTGCCGCGGCTCGCTGCAGATGACGCGCACGGCGCCATTGCGACGAATGATCTTGCAGTTACGGCACATTTTCTTCACGGAAGCTCGAACTTTCATCGTTCTTTCTCCAAATTCGGCTCTCGGCCGCCCAAATCGATCGGCGGCGCCTTCAGCGCATGATGCCGCCGCTGCCGTAGCCTTTCAGGTTCGACTTCTTCATCACTGACTCATATTGATGCGACATGAGGTGCGATTGCACCTGGGCCATGAAGTCCATGATGACCACTACCACGATCAACAGCGACGTACCGCCAAAGAAGAACGGCACGTTCCAGGCCACGATCAGGAACTGGGGCATCAGGGAAACCGCAGTGATGTAGAGAGCACCGAACAAGGTCAGACGCGTCATGACCTTGTCGACGTAGCGAGCGGTCTGCTCGCCGGGACGGATACCCGGCAGGAAAGCTCCCGACTTCTTGAGATTGTCGGCAACATCCTTGGGGTTGAAGACCAGCGCTGTGTAAAAGAAGCAGAAGAATACCACCGCCGCCGCGAAAAGCAAGATGTAAAGCGGCTGACCGGGCCCCAGTGCCTGGGATGCCCGCTGCAACCACTCCATGCCATCCCCGGCACCGATCCACTGTCCCAGCGATGCCGGGAACAGCAGGATGCTCGAGGCGAAGATCGCCGGAATCACACCCGCCATGTTGACCTTCAGCGGTAGATAGCTGCTCTGACCGGCATACATCTTGTTGCCGACCTGACGACGTGGGTAATTCACCGTGAGGCGGCGCTGGCCTCGCTCGATGAACACCACGAAGGCCACGGTGGCGATGCCCAGCGCGGACAGGGCCAACAGCGGCAGCACGTTCCAGGCGCCTTCATTACGGGCCAGCTCGAAGGCCTGTCCCACGGCACCCGGCAACCCGGCGACGATCCCCGAGAAGATCAGCAGCGAAATACCGTTGCCGATGCCCTTCTCGGTGATCTGCTCACCCAGCCACATCAGGAACACCGCCCCGCACACAAAGGTCACGATAGCGGTGAAATAGAAACTGAAATCGGCCGTATAGGCGATCCCCTGGCTCGCCAGGCCTACCGACATGCCGGTAGCCTGAATGAGCGCCAGGAGCACGGTGCCGTAGCGCGTGTACTGGCTGATCTTGCGGCGGCCGGCCTCGCCTTCCTTCTTCAACTGCTCGAGCTGGGGCGAGACCGCGGTCAGCAGCTGCATGATAATCGACGCCGAGATATAGGGCATGATGCCCAGGGCGAGGATACTCATGCGTTCCAGGGCACCGCCCGAGAACATGTTGAACATGCCCAGGATGGTGCCCTGCTGCTCCCTGAACAAGGCAGCAAGCTGGTCAGGATTGATACCGGGAACGGGGATGTGGGCACCGATACGGTAGACCACGATGGCGAGGAGCACGAAGCGCAGACGCGCCCACAGTTCACTCAGACCGCTGCCCATCGCCGGCATGTTTCCTGACTTGGCCATTTAGTCCTCTACCTTGCCGCCGGCGGCTTCGATCGCGGCGCGGGCACCCTTGGTGACCTTGAGGCCGCGGACGGTAACCGCCTTGTTCAGTTCGCCGGAAAGGATCACCTTGGCATACCGCGTGGCATCCTTGAGCACGTTGGCTTGCTTGAGGGTGTCGAGGGTGACTTCGCCACCTTCGACCCGGGCCAGTTCGGCCAGGCGGACTTCCTCGGAAGCCAGCGCCTTGGCGGAAGTGAAACCGAACTTCGGCAGACGACGCTGCAGCGGCATCTGGCCGCCCTCGAAGCCGGGCTTCACGCTACCGCCACTACGCGACTTGAGACCCTTGTGGCCACGGCCACCGGTCTTGCCCAGACCGGAACCCATGCCACGGCCGACGCGCTTCTCGGCGTGCTTGGAGCCCGGTGCCGGGCTCAGGCTATTGAGTTTCATGGATTACTCTCCCTCAACACGCACAAGGTAGTTGACCTTGTGGATCATGCCGCGCACGGCAGGGGTGTCTTCCAGTTCGACCGTATGACCGATGCGACGCAGGCCGAGGCCCTTCATGGTGGCCTTGTGCTTGGCCAACACGCCGATGGTACTGCGGGTCTGGGTAACCTTGATCGTTGCTGACATGGTCCTTACCCCGTGATCGCTTCGACTGACAGACCGCGCTTGGCGGCCACGTCTTCCGGCGACCGTTGGGCAGTCAGACCATTGACGGTCGCCCGCACCACGTTCACCGGGTTGGTTGAGCCGTAGCACTTGGCCAGGACGTCGTGGACGCCGGCCAGCTCGAGCACGGAACGCATGGCGCCGCCAGCGATGATCCCGGTACCTTCGGAAGCCGGCTGCATGTAGACCTTGGAGGCGCCGTGACGGGCCTTGACGGAATACTGCAGCGTGCTGCCGGACAGGTTGACCTTGACCATGTTGCGACGCGCCTGGTCCATGGCTTTCTGAATCGCCACCGGGACCTCGCGAGCTTTGCCGCGACCGAAGCCGACACGCCCGTTACCGTCGCCGACGACAGTCAGGGCGGTGAAGCCGAAGATTCGGCCACCCTTGACCACCTTGGCGACACGGTTGACCTGCACGAGCTTTTCCTGCAGATCGCCGTTTTGCTGTTCGTTCTTCGCCATCGTAAAACCCTTTAGAATTCCAGGCCGCCTTCACGAGCGGCGTCGGCCAGGGCCTTGACGCGGCCGTGGTACTTGAAACCGGCGCGATCGAAAGCCACTTGGGTGATGCCAGCCTGCTTGGCGCGCTCGGCAATCATTTCGCCGACCTTGCTGGCGGCGTCGACATTGCCGGTCGCTCCCTCGCGCAGCGTCTTGTCCAGCGTCGAAGCACTGGCCAGGACCTTTCCACCATCCGGCGAGATGATCTGCGCGTAGATGTGGCGCGGGGTACGATTGACGCACAGGCGATGCACGCCCAGCTCGCGGATCTTGGCACGAGCGCGGCGGGCACGACGGAGACGAGATTCTTTCTTCGCGTTCATAACCCTGCCTTACTTCTTCTTGGCTTCTTTGCGACGGATCTGCTCGTCGCCATACCGAATACCCTTGCCCTTGTAGGGCTCGGGCGGACGGAAGGCGCGGATTTCCGCGGCAACCTGGCCGAGCTTCTGCTTGTCCGCGCTCTTCAGCACGATAGTGGTGTTCTTCGGCGTTTCAGCCGTGACACCTTCAGGCAGTTCATAGTCGACCGGGTGGGAGAAGCCCAGTGTCAGGTTGAGCGTCTGGCCTTTCGCTTGTGCACGATAACCGACGCCGTTGATTTCGAGGGTCCGGGTGAAGCCCTCGGACACACCCGTGACCAGGTTCTGAACCAGGGCACGAGTAGTGCCGACCATCGCCCAGCTCTTGGCGGACTCGCTCGGCTGGAAAGTCAGCTGACCCTCTTCCTGGCCGATTGTCACGTCGGGATGCACGGCCATGGACAGCGAGCCCTGGCCTCCCTTCACGGACAGCTGGTCGCCATCGAGCTTGATCTCGACGCCGCTGGGCAGTTTAACCGGATATTTGGCTACGCGGGACATTCCAAACTCCTAGAATACGGTGCAGATGACTTCACCACCGACACCAGCCTGACGAGCCGCGCGGTCGGTCATCACCCCCTGGGAGGTGGTGACGATCGCGATACCCAGGCCATCGGCAACCTTGGGCAGGGAATCCTTGCCCTTGTAGCTGCGCAGAGACGGCTTGGAGACCCGCTGCAGATGCTCGATGACCGGCTTGCCTTCGAAGTACTTGAGTGTCACGTTCAGCTCAGGCTTGACCGAGCCGCTGACGTCATAGTCAGTGACGTAACCTTCTTCCTTCAGCACGCGGGCCACCTCGACCTTGAGCTTGGAGGACGGCATGGAAACCGTCTCCTTGGTGGCCATCTGCGCATTGCGGATACGGGTGAACATATCCGCCAGAGTGTCTTGCATGCTCATTTACGTTGCGCTCCTGATGATTCTACGTGGCGTTACCAGCTGGACTTCTTGAGTCCGGGCACGTCGCCACGCATGGCGGCTTCACGCAGCTTGTTGCGGCCAAGACCGAACTTGTTGTAGTAGCCGTGCGGACGACCGGTGACGCGGCAGCGATTGCGCTGGCGAACCGGGCTGGAGTCACGCGGCAGCTGCTGCAACTTGAGCTGTGCGTCGAAGCGCTCTTCGTCGGAAGCGTTCACGTCCTGGATAATCGCCTTGAGCTCGGCGCGCTTGGCGGAGAACTTCTCCACCAGCTTGGCGCGCTTCGCTTCACGCTCTACCATGCTTTTCTTTGCCATGATCCCACCCTTATTTCTTGAACGGGAAGTTCAGCGCGCCGAGCAGCGCACGACCTTCTTCATCGGTGTTGGCGGTGGTGGTAATGGTGACATCCAGACCACGGATCCGGTCGATCTTATCATATTCGATCTCCGGGAAGATGATCTGCTCACGCACCCCCATGGAGTAATTGCCACGACCGTCGAAGGACTTCGGGTTGAGACCACGGAAGTCACGAACGCGGGGGATCGCGATATTCACCAGGCGATCGAGGAAGTCCCACATGCGCTCACGACGCAGAGTCACCTTGATCCCGATCGGCCAGCCTTCACGCACCTTGAAGCCCGCGATGGACTTGCGTGCCTTGGTTACCAGCGGCTTCTGACCGGACAGCTTCTCCAGGTCGCCGATGGCGTTGTCGATCAGCTTCTTGTCGCTGATCGCGTCGCCGATGCCCATGTTCAGAGTCACCTTGGTGATCCGGGGCACCTGCATCACGTTGGCGTAGCTGAACTGCTCTTGCAGCTGAGCCGCCACCTCGTTTTGATAACGTTCTTTCAAGTTCGCCATTTTGCTACCCGACTCGCGTTAAGCGTCGATCTGCGCTTGCGTCGACTTGTAGATACGTACCTTGGTACCGTCTTCCTGAACCTGGAAGCCGACGCGATCCGCTTTACCGGTCTCCTGGTTGAAGATGGCAACGTTGGACGCGTGAATCGGAGCCTCGCGCTCGACGATACCGCCCTGATTACCCGCCATGGGGTTGGGCTTGGTGTGACGCTTGATCATGTTCACACCGGACACGACATAACGCTCGTCCTTGAGGACGCGCTTGACCGTGCCACGCTTGCCCTTGTCCTTGCCGGCGATGACGATCACTTCGTCGTCACGTTTGATCTTTTGCATATCCGCCTCGCTCCTTACAGCACTTCAGGCGCCAAGGAAATGATCTTCATGAACTTCTCGTTGCGAAGTTCACGGGTCACCGGCCCAAAGATCCGGGTACCAACCGGCTGTTCGTTGATGTTGTTCAACAAAACCGCCGCATTTCCATCGAAGCGAATCAGCGAGCCGTCGTTACGACGGACGCCACTACGGGTGCGAACCACTACCGCCTTGAGGACCTGGCCTTTCTTGACCCTGCCACGCGGGATAGCTTCTTTCACCGTGACCTTGATGATGTCACCCACGCGGGCATAACGGCGGTGGGAACCGCCGAGCACCTTGATGCACTGCACCCGGCGCGCCCCGCTGTTGTCGGCGACATCCAGCATTGTCTGAGTCTGAATCATCGGTTTTCTCCAAACCTAATCTGACTGCGCAGGCTTGACTGGCGTTAGCCGATCAACCCTTGGCCTGTTCGACGACTTCGACCAGCGTCCAAGCTTTCTTCTTGGACAGCGGACGGCACTCCTCGATGGACACCGTGTCACCGGCCTTGGCCTGGTTGGTCGCGTCGTGGGCGTGCAGCTTGGTGGAGCGCTTGACATACTTGCCATAGATCGGGTGGCGCTCACGACGCTCGATCATGACGACGATGGACTTGTCCATCTTGTCGCTCACCACCTTGCCGGTGAGCGTACGGGCTTTCTTTGCTTCGGCCATCTCAGACACCTGCCTTCTCGTTGAGCACAGTCTTCACACGGGCAATATCCCGACGAACCTGCTTGAGCAGATGAGTCTGGCTCAGCTGGCCGGTGGCCTTCTGCATGCGCAGGTTGAACTGCTCACGGAGGAGTTCGAAGAGCTGCTCCTGGAGCTGTTCTGCTGACTTCTCGCGAATTTCCTGGGCTTTCATCACATCACCGTCCGTTTCACAAAGGTGGTGGAGACCGGGAACTTCTGTGCGGCCAGGCTGAACGCCTCGCGAGCCAGCTCCTCGGATACGCCTTCGATCTCGTACAGGACACGGCCGGGCTGGATCTGTGCGACCCAGTACTCGACAGAGCCCTTACCCTTACCCATGCGGACTTCCAACGGCTTCTTGGAAATCGGCTTGTCGGGGAAGACCCTGATCCAGATCTTGCCGCCACGCTTGACGTGACGCGTGATGGCACGACGACCGGCCTCGATCTGACGGGCGGTGACACGGCCACGACCAGTGGCCTTGAGGCCATACTCGCCGAAGCTTACCTTGTTGCCGCGATGCGCGAGGCCGCGATTACGGCCCTTCTGCACCTTGCGGAACTTGAGACGCTTGGGTTGTAACATCGATTCGCTCTCCCCTTACCTGGAACCTTTCTTCTTGGAGGGCGCGCCTTGAGACTGCTTGGCCTTGGCGCGGACCTCCTCGATGCCCCCGAGGATTTCACCTTTGAAGATCCAGACCTTGACACCGATGATGCCGTAGGTGGTCTTGGCTTCGTAGGTGGCGAAGTCGATGTCCGCACGCAGGGTATGCAGCGGCACGCGACCCTCGCGGTACCACTCGGTACGGGCGATTTCCGCACCGCCGAGGCGGCCGGAGAGCTGCACCTTGATACCGCCGGCGCCCAGGCGCATGGCGTTCTGGACGGAACGCTTCATGGCACGACGGAACATCACGCGACGCTCGAGCTGGCCGGCGATGTTCTGCGCGACGAGCTTGGCGTCGAGCTCCGGCTTGCGGACTTCCTCGATGTTGACGTGCACCGGCACGCCCATCATCTGAGCAAGATCACGGCGAAGCTTGTCGACATCCTCGCCCTTCTTGCCGATCACGATACCCGGACGTGCGGTATGGATGGTGATACGGGCGTTGTTGGCCGGACGCTCGATGATGATATTGCTCACCGAGGCGTTCTTCAGGCGCTCCTCGAGGAAACGACGCACCTCGAGATCGTTGTTCAGCTTGTCGGCATAGGCGCCGCGCTCGGCATACCAGACCGAGGTATGGTCCTTGACGATACCCAGGCGGATGCCTGTCGGATTGACTTTCTGACCCATCTGGTCGACTCCTACTTCTCGGCTACCTTGACGGTGATGTGGCAGGTGCGCTTCAGGATACGGTCCGCACGGCCCTTGGCCCGCGGCCGAATGCGCTTGAGCGTCATGCCCTCATCGACGCAGATGGTCGAGACACGCAGCTCGTCGATATCCATGCCGTTGTTTTCTTCCGCGTTCGCAATGGCGGACTGCAGCACTTTCTTGACCAGCTTGGAGGCCTTCTTCGGGGAGAAGGTCAGCAGGTCGAGTGCCTCGGCGACCGGTTTACCGCGCACCTGGTCAGCCACCAAACGGGCCTTCTGGGCGGATAAACGAGCGCCACGCAGCTTTGCTGTGACTTCCATCTCTAATCCTCTCTCGGCTTACCGTTTGGCTTTCTTGTCCGCCGCATGACCGCGATACGTGCGGGTGGCAGCGAATTCGCCCAGCTTGTGGCCAACCATTTCCTCGGAGACATGCACCGGGACGTGTTGGCGACCGTTATGGACTGCAATGGTGAGCCCGACCATGTTGGGCAGGATCATGGAACGACGCGACCAGGTCTTGATCGGTTTGCGGTCGTTCTTTTCCACTGCAACCTCAACCTTCTTCAACAGGTGAAGGTCAATAAAAGGACCTTTCTTCAGTGAACGTGGCACAGCCGTTACCTCTTGATGTCTTGGCGTTGGATCTTACTTCCGGGCCTTGCGGCGACGGATGATCAGCTTGTCGGTGCGCTTGTTCTTGCGGGTCTTGTGGCCCTTGGTGGGGATGCCCCACGGAGACACCGGATGACGACCACCGCTGGTGCGGCCTTCACCACCACCATGCGGGTGATCCACCGGGTTCATGGCCACGCCGCGAACAGAGGGGCGCACGCCTCTCCAGCGTTTCGCACCGGCCTTGCCAAGCTGACGCAGGCTGTGCTCGGTGTTGCTCACTTCACCCAGGGTCGCACGGCACTCGGCCAGCACCTTGCGCATCTCGCCGGAGCGCAGACGCAGGGTGGCATAGTTGCCTTCGCGAGCGACCAACTGCGCGCTGGTGCCGGCACTGCGAGCAAGCTGAGCGCCCTTGCCGGGCTTGAGCTCGATGCAATGCACGGTAGAACCCAGCGGGATATTACGCAGCGGCAGGGTGTTACCCTTCTTGATCGGCGCGTTCACGCCGGACTCGAGGCGATCACCAGCACTCACCCCGCGCGGGGCAATGATGTAGCGACGCTCGCCGTCCAGGTACTTGAGCAGCGCGATGTGGGCGCTGCGGTTCGGATCGTGTTCCAGACGCTCGACGATGGCCGGAACGCCATCCTTGGTGCGCTTGAAATCGATGATCCGATAGTGCTGACGATGTCCACCGCCCACGTGGCGGGTGGTGATACGACCGTTGTTGTTACGCCCACCGGACTTGGACTGCTTCTCGAGCAACGGCGCGTAAGCGCGGCCCTTGTGCAGTTCCTCGCCGACGATCTTGACGACGTGGCGACGACCGGCGGATGTGGGTTTAGTCTTGACGATTGCCATGATCCGTACTCCTGCCCTTATTCGGCGCCAGAGAAGTCTTCAAGCGTTTCGCCGGCGGCCAGTGTCACGTACGCCTTGCGATAACCCTTGCGCTGACCGAGACCGTTCGCGCTGCGCTTGGTCTTGCCCTTGACGTTCAGCACCTGAACGCGGTCAACCTTCTTGCCGAACAGTTCCTGCACGGCGACCTTGATCTCGGGCTTGGTCGCGTCGTCCGCCACCTTGAACACGTACTGGTTGCGCTCGGCGGCCATGGCGGCCTTCTCGGTCACGTGCGGACCCAGCAGCACCTTGAATACACGTTCCTGGTTCATGCCAGCTTCTCCTCGAATTTGCGCAGAGCGGAGACGGTGGCCAGCACCTTGTCGAAGGCAACCAGACTCACCGGGTCGGCGGCGGCGACATCCACCACATCCACGTTGGGGATGTTGCGGGCGGCGAGGTAGAGGTTCTCGTCAACCTCTTCGGTAACGATCAGCACCTTCTCCAGGCCCAGCTCGCCCAGCTTGGCGACCAGCTGCTTGGTCTTGGGGCTCTCGACGCCGAAGGCATCGACGGCTACCAGGCGTTCCTGACGAACCAGCTCGGACAGGATCGAACGCATGGCCGCACGGTACATCTTGCGGTTAACCTTCTGGGAGTGGTCCTGCGGACGAGCCGCGAAGGTCACGCCACCGGCACGCCAGATCGGCGAACGGATGGTACCGGCGCGGGCACGGCCGGTGCCCTTCTGACGCCACGGCTTCTTGCCGCCGCCACGCACGTCGGAACGGTTCTTCTGGGCGCGGGTGCCCTGGCGACCACCAGCCAGATAGGCGGTGACGACCTGATGCACGAGCGCTTCGTTGAATTCTTTGGCGAAGGTGGCGTCGGACACTTCGACGGTGCCGGCACCGGCGCCTGCAAGATTCAGATTCATCGGTTAACTCCCCTCAGCCTGCTTTGACGGCGCTGCGCACGATGACATCACTGCCGGTGGCGCCGGGTACGGCACCCTTGATCAGCAGCAGGTTGCGCTCGGCATCGACACGGACGACTTCCAGGGTCTGCACGGTGCAGCGGGCGTTGCCCATCTGACCGGCCATCTTCTTGCCCTTGAATACGCGGCCCGGGGTCTGGCACATGCCAATGGAACCCGGTGCACGGTGAGCCAGGGAGTTACCGTGGCTGTTGTCCTGGGTACGGAAATTCCAGCGCTTCACGGCGCCTTGATAACCCTTACCCTTGGAGGTACCGGTCACGTCGACGTGTTGACCAGTTTCGAAGAGGGATACGGTGAGCTCGCCGCCCACTTCCGGAGCCTCGGCGCCTTCTTCCAGGCGGAACTCCATCAGCGAACGACCGGCCTCGACACCTGCCTTGGCGAATTCCCCAGCCTGGGCTTTCGACAGATGCTTGGCCTTGCGGGAGCCGGTTGTCACCTGAACCGCCGCGTAGCCGTCGGACTCGACGGACTTCACACGCGTAACGCGGTTGGGCTCAACCTCGATAACGGTCACGGGCACTGAGGCACCGTCTTCGGTAAAGACACGGGTCATCCCGGCCTTTTTACCGACCAAACCGATAGTCATGCTTAGTCTCCTTTAGTGTACGGGGCTATCACCCGCTATGGCTGCCCTTTCCAGAGCATTCCACTAGCACGTTGTATGACGCCATCCCGGCGTGGCGGCTGCTGAACCTCAGTGGCGCTTGGGAGGGACGCTGGGCCGCGAGTGTCTAGTGTGGTATCAGTCGAGCTTGATCTGCACGTCCACGCCGGCGGCGAGGTCGAGCTTCATCAGGGCGTCAACGGTTTTCTCGGTCGGCTCGACGATATCGAGCACGCGCTTGTGCGTACGAATTTCGTACTGATCACGAGCATCCTTGTTCACGTGCGGCGAGATCAGCACGGTATAGCGCTCGCGATTGGTCGGCAGAGGGATCGGACCCCGGACCTGGGCGCCGGTACGCTTGGCGGTATCCACGATCTCCGCAGCGGACTGGTCGATCAGGCGATGGTCGAAAGCCTTCAACCGAATGCGAATCTTCTGGTTCTGCATTTGCCCTAAACTCCAATGGATCTTGACGGCGCGAGCCGTCAACCCACGCATTCAAAGGATGCGCATTATAGGCGCACCAAAAACGAGAGTCAAACCCTCATCACGGTGCGCAGAAAGGGGGCTCCTTGCGGAGCCCCCTTCGATCGGTCGAGCGCTTGTCGCTTACTCGATGATCTTGGCCACGACGCCGGCGCCGACGGTACGACCGCCTTCGCGAACGGCGAAGCGCAGACCGTCATCCATGGCGACCGGAGCGATCAGGCTGACGACCATCTTGACGTTGTCGCCCGGCATGACCATTTCGACGCCTTCCGGTAGTTCGCAGGTACCGGTGATGTCGGTGGTACGGAAGTAGAACTGCGGACGATAGCCCTTGAAGAACGGAGTGTGACGACCACCCTCGTCCTTGGACAGCACGTAGACCTCAGCCTCGAACTTGGTGTGCGGGGTGATGGTGCCCGGCTTGGCCAGGACCTGACCACGCTCGACATCGTCACGCTTGGTACCACGCAGCAGTGCACCGATGTTCTCGCCTGCGCGACCTTCGTCGAGCAGCTTGCGGAACATTTCGACACCGGTAACGGTGGTCTTGGCGGTTTCCTTGATACCGACGATCTCGACTTCCTCGCCAGCCTTGACGATGCCGCGCTCGACACGACCGGTCACCACGGTGCCACGGCCAGAGATGGAGAAGACGTCCTCGATCGGCATCAGGAACGGCTGATCGATGGCGCGCTCCGGCTCCGGAATGTAGGCATCCAGGGCCTTGATCAGGTTGGCAACGGCGGTGGTACCCATGCCGTTGTCATCCTTGCCTTCCAGCGCCATCAGAGCAGAACCGGTGATGATCGGGCAGTCGTCGCCCGGGAAGTCGTACTCGTTGAGCAGTTCACGGACTTCCATCTCGACCAGCTCGAGCAGCTCTTCGTCGTCGACCATGTCGGCCTTGTTCAGGAACACGACGATGGTCGGCACGCCGACCTGGCGAGACAGCAGGATGTGCTCGCGAGTCTGCGGCATGGGGCCGTCGGCGGCGGAACAGACCAGGATAGCGCCGTCCATCTGGGCGGCACCGGTGATCATGTTCTTGACGTAGTCAGCGTGCCCCGGGCAGTCGACGTGAGCGTAGTGACGCTCTTCGGACTGGTACTCGACGTGAGCGGTGGCGATGGTGATACCGCGCTCGCGCTCTTCCGGTGCGTTGTCGATGGAGTCGAACGCACGGGCATCACCGCCGAAGACTTCCGCGGACACACGAGTCAGGGCCGCAGTCAGCGTGGTCTTACCGTGGTCGACGTGACCGATGGTGCCGACGTTGACGTGCGTTTTGGAACGTTCGAATTTTTCCTTAGCCACTGCTATGACCTCTTTACGTTAGCTAACGGTTAACCGTTCTGATTGATGACGGCTTCAACGACGCTGGACGGCGCCTCTTCGTAATCCGCAAACTCCATGGTGTAGCTTGCGCGGCCCTGGCTTTGAGAACGCAGATCGGTTGCGTAACCGAACATCTCAGCCAGCGGAACGGTGGCGCGAATGACCTTCCCGGCGGGCGTGTCATCCATCCCCTGGACCAGGCCTCGGCGACGGTTCAGGTCGCCCATGACATCCCCCATGAACTCCTCGGGTGTCACGACTTCGACCTTCATCACCGGCTCGAGCAGCACGGCCTTGGCCTTGGGTGCGCCTTCCTTGATCGCCATGGAAGAGGCGACCTTGAACGCGGTCTCGTTCGAGTCCACGTCATGGTAGGAACCGTCGAACAGCGTAACCTTGACGTCAATCATCGGGTAGCCCGCGATGACACCGTTCTGGAGCTGCTCATAGGCCCCCTTCTCGACAGCGGGCACGTATTCCTTCGGAACCACGCCGCCGACGATTTCAGAAGCGAACTTGAAGTGCATGTCTTCGTCGTCGCCCTTGTCTTCGGCCGTCAACGGCTCGATGCGCAGGTGCACATGGCCGTACTGGCCGCGACCACCGGACTGACGGACGAACTTGCCTTCCTGCTCGACACTCTGACGAATGGTCTCGCGGTAGGCCACCTGCGGCTTGCCGATGTTGGCATCCACCTTGAACTCGCGACGCAGACGGTCAACGATGATGTCCAGGTGCAGCTCGCCCATCCCGGAGATGATGGTCTGCCCGGTCTCTTCGTCGGTCTTGACCTGGAAGGACGGGTCTTCCTGGGCCAGCTTGCCCAGCGCCGTACCCATCTTCTCCTGGTCGGGCTTGGACTTCGGCTCGACGGCCACGGAGATCACCGGATCCGGGAACTCCATGCGCTCCAGCACGATCTTGTCGTTCAGGTCGCACAGAGTGTCACCGGTGGTGACGTCCTTGAGCCCGATGCAGGCGGCGATATCGCCGGCCAGCACTTCCTTGATCTCCTCGCGGGAGTTGGAGTGCATCTGCACGATACGGCCGACACGCTCTTTCTTCTCCTTGACGGAGTTGTAGACGCTGTCGCCGGACTTCAGCACGCCGGAGTAGACGCGAATGAAGGTCAGGGTGCCGACGAAGGGATCGGTGGCGATCTTGAAGGCCAGCGCGGCGAAGGGGGCATTGTCGTCCGCCTCGCGGGTCGCGACGGTGCCGTCCTTGTCGTCCAGCTCGCCTTCGATGGCCTTAACCTCGGTGGGAGACGGCATGTACTCGATCACGCCGTCCAGCACCGCCTGCACGCCCTTGTTCTTGAACGCGGAGCCACAGGTGACCAGCACGATCTCGTTGTCGAGGGTACGACGACGCAGGCCAGCCTTGATGTCTTCCACGGACAGGTCCCCTTCCTCGAGGTACTTGTCCATCAACTCTTCGGAGGCCTCGGCGGCGGACTCGACCATCTGCTCGCGATACTTCTGAGCGGTCTCTTCCAGCTCGGCGGGAATGTCGACCAACTTGTAGTTCATGCCGAAGTTGTCTTCATCCCACTCGATGGCCTTCATGCGAATGAGATCGATAACGCCCTTGAAGTCGTCCTCGGCACCCCAGTTGATCTGGATCGGCACGACATTGGCGCCCAGCTTGTTCTTGAGCTGGTCGATCACCATGAAGTAGTCAGCGCCGGCACGGTCCATCTTGTTGACGAACACCATCCGCGGCACTTCGTACTTGTTGGCCTGGCGCCAGACGGTTTCCGTCTGAGGCTGCACGCCGGAGCTGCCGCACAGCACCACGACCGCGCCGTCGAGCACGCGCAGGGAACGCTCCACCTCGATGGTGAAGTCCACGTGTCCCGGGGTATCGATGATATTGATGCGGTGCTCATCGAACTGCTTGTCCATCCCCTGCCAGAAGCAGGTCGTCGCCGCGGAGGTGATGGTGATGCCACGCTCCTGCTCCTGCTGCATCCAGTCCATGGTGGCGGCACCATCATGGACTTCGCCGACCTTGTGAGAAAGGCCGGTATAGAACAGGATACGCTCGGTAGTGGTCGTCTTACCGGCGTCGACGTGGGCTACGATACCGATATTGCGGTAACGCTTGAGCGGAGTCTTGCGAGCCACGATGTAACTCCCGTTGGTTGGCGATGCGGTTTAGAAGCGCTGAACTTAGAACCGATAGTGAGAGAAGGCCTTGTTGGCTTCTGCCATGCGGTGTACGTCCTCACGCTTCTTGACGGCCGAACCCTTGCCTTCGGCGGCATCCAGCATCTCGCCAGCCAGACGCTGCACCATGGTCTTCTCACCACGGCGGCGAGCGGCATCCACCATCCAGCGCATGGCGAGCGCCTGACGGCGAGACGGGCGCACTTCGACCGGCACCTGATAGGTCGCCCCGCCGACACGGCGAGACTTGACCTCGACCATGGGCTGGATGGTTTCCAGCGCCTTGTCGAAGATCTCCAGCGGCTCTTCCTTGCTACGCTCGGCAACCCTGTCCAGCGCACCATAGACGATACGCTCAGCTACGGACTTCTTGCCGCTGATCATCAGGTGGTTCATGAACTTCGCCAGGCGCTCGCTTCCGAATTTCGGATCCGGCAGGATCTCGCGCTTGGCCGCAACTCTTCTTCTAGGCATGATAAGCCCTCGTTCGAAGGGTCCTTCAGGTAAACCCGAGACGACCTAGCGGCGCTCGACCTTACTCTTATCAGACCGTGACTATAAAACTCTCGGTGGCCGTAGCCCTTGCGTCGAACGCCTTGATCAGGCCTTCGGACGCTTGGTGCCGTACTTGGAACGGCCCTGCTTACGATTCTGAACGCCGGAGGTATCCAGAGCACCGCGCACCGTGTGGTAACGGACACCCGGAAGGTCCTTGACCCGGCCGCCACGAATCAGGACCACGGAGTGCTCCTGGAGGTTGTGGCCTTCACCGCCGATGTAGGAAGCCACTTCATAGCCGTTGGTCAGGCGCACACGGCAGACCTTACGCAGGGCCGAGTTCGGCTTCTTCGGGGTAGTGGTATAGACGCGCGTGCAAACGCCGCGCTTCTGCGGGCAAGCTTGCAGCGCCGGCACGTCGCTCTTGGCGGCCTGGCGCTTGCGCGGCTTGCGCACGAGCTGATTGATCGTTGCCATTTATTGCTCCAAATGGGTTGCCTTGGCGGAAGCGAGTAGCCGTTCGCTTCCTGTCTTGCGCACTTTCCCAATGGTGCGAGCGCACCCGCCCCACTGTTAAAGGCTGCGCATTCTAATGTCTGATACTGCCGTCCGTCAAGCGTGGGCCCGCGTCATGCGGGCCCACGCCAATGGTTGCATCAGATGTCGTCGTCATCCGAATCCAGCGCGGTGAGCTGGGCGCCCAGCTCCTGCTCCACGTCCTGGGCGGAGGGATGGAGCAGCCGCTCGGCATCCTCCCGCTTGCGACGGCGCTCCGCGTGATGGGTCAGACCGGTACCGGCCGGGATCAGACGTCCCACCACCACGTTTTCCTTCAGACCGCGCAGGTAATCGCGCTTGCCGGTGACCGCCGCCTCTGTCAGCACCCGCGTGGTTTCCTGGAAGGAAGCCGCGGAGATGAACGACTCGGTCGCCAGGCTGGCCTTGGTGATACCCAGCAGCAGGCGCTGGTACTTGGCCGGGAACTTGTCCTCTTTCGCCAGGCGGGCGTTCTCCTCGAGCACGCGCACCAGCTCGACCTGATCGCCCGGGATGAACTCGGAATCACCGGCGTCGGTGACTTCCACCTTGCGCAGCATCTGACGCACGATCACTTCGATGTGCTTGTCGTTGATGCCCACGCCCTGCAGACGATAGACGTCCTGCACCTCGGCGACGATGTACTTGGCCAACTCGGCGATACCCAGCAGACGCAGGATATCGTGCGGGTTGCTCGGCCCGTCCGAGATCACCTCGCCCTTCTCGACGGTCTCGCCTTCGAAGACCGCGATCTGGCGCCATTTCGGGATCAGCATCTCGAACGGCTCGCCATCCTCGGGCGTGATCGTCAAGCGACGCTTGCCCTTGGTTTCCTTGCCGAAGCTGATGACACCGCTGACCTCGGCGAGGATCGCCGGCTCCTTGGGCTTGCGCGCTTCGAACAGGTCGGCAACCCGCGGCAGACCACCCGTGATGTCCTTGTTGCCGGTTGCTTCGACCGGAATCCGGGCAACCACTTCGCCAACACCGATGCGTGAGCCGTTGTCCACGGTCACCACGGCCTTGCCGGGCAGCAGGTACTGGACCGGCGTATCGGAGCCGGTCACGGTGACCGGCTTGCCGGCCTCGTCGGCGAGCAGGATCATCGGGCGCTTGTCGCGACCGGCCATCGGACGCGCCGCCGACTCGATCACCTCGATGGAAGACAGGCCCGTCATCTCGTCCACGCTGCGGTGGATGGTGACGCCCTCGTCCATGTCGGCGTACTGCACCTGACCCTCGGCCTCGGCGATGATCGGGTGAGTGTGCGGATCCCACTTGGCCACGGCCTGGCCGGCTTCGACCTCGTCGCCGTCCTTGACCGACAGCTCGGCACCATAGGGCAGCTTGTAGTACTCGCGCTCACGGCCATGCCCATCGGCAACGGCCAGGGCACTGGAGCGAGAGACCACGACCAGCTTGCCGTCGGCACGCTCGACGTGCTTGATGTTGTGCAGCCGCACCTTGCCGCCGTGCTTGACCTGGACACTGTCCACTGCGGAGGCACGAGAGGCTGCACCACCGATGTGGAAGGTCCGCATGGTCAGCTGGGTGCCAGGCTCGCCGATGGACTGAGCGGCGATGACACCCACCGACTCGCCGACGTTGACCTGATGGCCCCGCGCCAGGTCGCGACCGTAACAGGCCGAGCAGACGCCGTGACTGGTGCCACAGGTGATCGCCGAACGCACCACGATCTCGTCGACACCCATGGTGTCGAGTTCGGCACACCACTTCTCGTCGAGCAGGGTACCGCGCGGAATCAGCACTTCCTCGGTATTCGGGTCGACGACATCCTGAGCGACCACGCGACCCAGCACACGCTGTGCCAGGGAGACGATGATGTCGCCACCCTCGATGACCGGGTGCAGAGTCAGGCCGTTCTCGGTGCCGCAATCACTCTCGGTGATGACCATGTCCTGGGCCACATCGACCAGACGGCGGGTCAGATAACCGGAGTTGGCGGTCTTCAGTGCCGTATCCGCCAGACCCTTACGCGCGCCGTGCGTCGAGATGAAGTACTGCAGGACGTTCAGGCCTTCGCGGAAGTTGGCGACGATCGGCGTCTCGATGATCGACCCGTCCGGCTTGGCCATCAGGCCACGCATGCCGGCCAGCTGACGAATCTGCGCCGCGCTGCCCCGGGCACCGGAGTCAGCCATGATGAAGACGCTGTTGAAGGAATCCTGCTCGACCTCGTTGCCCTCGCGGTCGATCACGCTTTCCTTGGAAATCCCCGTCATCATCGCCTTGGCGACCTGGTCGTTGGCACGCGCCCAGATATCGATGACCTTGTTGTACTTCTCGCCCGCGGTCACGAGACCGGAGGAGAACTGGTCCTCGATTTCCTTCACTTCTTCCTCGGCAGCCTCGACGATCTCGGCCTTGGCATCCGGGATGACGAAGTCATTGACCCCGATCGAGGCGCCGGACCAGGTGGCCATGCGGAAGCCGGTGTACATCAACTGGTCGGCGAAGATCACCGCGGGTTTCAGGCCAGCGCGACGATAGACCTCGTTGATCAGCTTCGAGATGGCCTTCTTCTTCATCGGCTGGTCGACCAACGAGAAGGGAGCCCCCTCCGGCAAGATGCGATAGAGCAACGCACGACCCACGGTAGTGTCGTAGATCTTGCGGCTGTACGTCTTCTCGCCACCCTCTTCCTCGATGATGGTCTCGTCGAGGCGCACCTTGATGCGGGCATGCAGGGAAACGCTCTGGGTGCCGAACGCGCGCTCGACCTCGTCCAGGCCGGAGAACACCATCCCTTCGCCCTTGGCGTTGATGCGCTCGCGGGTCATGTAATAGAGACCGAGCACCACGTCCTGGGACGGCACGATGATCGGCTCGCCGTTGGCCGGTGACAGCACGTTGTTGGTGGCCATCATCAGGGCACGCGACTCGAGCTGGGCTTCCAGGGTCAGCGGTACGTGAACCGCCATCTGGTCGCCGTCGAAGTCGGCGTTGTAGGCAGCACAGACCAGCGGATGCAGCTGGATCGCCTTGCCCTCGATGAGCAGCGGCTCGAAGGCCTGGATACCGAGACGGTGCAGGGTCGGTGCCCGGTTGAGCAGCACCGGATGCTCGCGGATGACCTCGGCGAGAATGTCCCAGACTTCGGGCAGCTCGCGCTCGACCATCTTCTTGGCAGCCTTGATGGTGGAGGCCTGGCCATTGTGCTGCAGCTTGGAGTAGATGAACGGCTTGAACAGTTCCAGCGCCATCTTCTTGGGCAGACCGCACTGGTGCAGGCGCAGGGTCGGGCCCACGGTGATCACCGAGCGGCCGGAATAATCGACGCGCTTGCCGAGCAGGTTCTGACGGAAACGCCCCTGCTTGCCCTTGATCATGTCGGCCAGCGACTTCAGCGGGCGCTTGTTGGAGCCCGTGATCGCGCGACCGCGACGGCCGTTGTCGAGCAGCGCATCGACCGCTTCCTGCAGCATGCGCTTCTCGTTGCGCACGATGATATCCGGCGCATTGAGGTCGAGCAGGCGCTTGAGGCGGTTGTTGCGGTTGATCACGCGACGGTAGAGATCGTTGAGATCCGAGGTCGCGAAACGACCGCCATCCAGCGGCACCAGCGGACGCAGGTCCGGCGGCAGCACCGGCAGCACTTCCATGATCATCCAGGCCGGATCGTTGCCGGACCCCTGGAAGGCTTCAAGCAGCTTGAGGCGCTTGGAGAGCTTCTTGATCTTGGTTTCGGAGTTGGTCTGCGGGATCTCCTCGCGCAGACGCTCGATCTCTTCCTCGAGGTCGATGTCCTTGAGCATGGCCTGCACCGCCTCGGCGCCCATGCGGGCGTCGAAGTCGTCGCCGAACTCCTCGAGGGCCTCGAAGTACTGCTCGTCGTTGAGCAGCTGGCCGCGCTCGAGGGTCGTCATGCCAGGATCCACGACCATGAAGCTCTCGAAATAGAGCACGCGCTCGATGTCACGCAGGGTCATGTCCAGGAACATGCCGATGCGCGACGGCAGTGACTTCAGGAACCAGATGTGAGCGACCGGGCTGGCCAGCTCGATATGGCCCATCCGCTCACGACGCACGGCGGCCTTGGTGACCTCGACGCCGCACTTCTCGCAGATGATGCCACGATGCTTCATGCGCTTGTACTTGCCGCACAGGCACTCGTAATCCTTCACCGGACCGAAGATCTTGGCACAGAACAGGCCGTCACGTTCCGGCTTGAAGGTACGGTAGTTAATGGTCTCGGGTTTCTTGACCTCGCCGAAGGACCAGCTGCGAATCATGTCCGGCGACGCCAGGGTAATCTTGATCGCGTCGAACTCGTCGGACTGAGACTGCGATTTGAGGACTTTCACCAAATCTTTCATGGGTCGGCTCCGTTGCGGAGTTGTCATGGGCGGGGGCGCGCACGCCCCCGCGGACCGTCATACTGCGAAGCGCCGTTACGGCAGCCTCAGCTCTCCAGTTCGATGTCGATACCCAGCGAGCGGATCTCCTTCACCAGCACGTTGAAGGATTCCGGCATGCCCGCCTGCATGGCGTGGTCGCCATCCACGATGCTCTTGTACATCTTGGTACGACCCTCCACGTCGTCAGACTTGACGGTGAGCATCTCCTGGAGCGTGTAGGCTGCGCCGTAGGCCTCCAGGGCCCAGACCTCCATCTCCCCGAAACGCTGGCCGCCGAACTGGGCCTTGCCGCCCAGCGGCTGCTGGGTAACCAGCGAGTAGGAGCCGGTGGAGCGCGCATGCATCTTGTCATCCACCAGGTGGTTGAGCTTGAGCATGTACATGTAGCCCACGGTCACCGGTCGGTCGAAGGCTTCGCCGGTCCGGCCATCGTAGAGCGTCATCTGACCGGATTCCGGCAGACCGGCCAGCTTGAGCAGGTGCTTGATTTCATGCTCACGGGCACCATCGAAGACCGGCGTGGCCATGGGCACACCTGCCTTGAGGTTCTTCGCCAGAGCGATGACCTCTTCATCGGACAGCGAGTCCAGTTCCTCGACCCGGGTGCTACTGGCTGTATTGTAGACCTGTCCCAGGAACTCGCGGATTTCACCGACCTGCTGGTCGCGTGCCTCACGCAGCATCTGCTCGATCCGGACACCGAGCCCACGTGCCGCCATGCCCAGGTGCGTCTCGAGAATCTGGCCGACGTTCATCCGCGACGGCACCCCCAAGGGGTTGAGAATCAGGTCGATGGGTTCGCCGTTGTCGTCAAAGGGCATGTCCTCGATCGGCATGATCGCGGAGATGACACCCTTGTTACCGTGGCGGCCCGCCATCTTGTCGCCCGGCTGCATGCGACGCTTCACGGCCAGATAGACCTTGACGATCTTCAAGACGCCAGGCGCCAGATCGTCGCCCTGAGTGAGCTTGCGCTTCTTGTCCTCGAAGCGCTCGTCCATTTCCTTGCGACGATTCTCGAGCTGTTCGTCGGCCTGAGCCAGCAGCTCATTGAGCGACTCGTCCTGCATGCGCAGCTTGAACCACTGCTGACGCGGTAGTTCCTCGAGGTACTCGTCGCTGAGCACGTCGCCCTTCTTGAGCTTGGGCCCACCGTTGACGGCCTGGCCGGACAGGGTGCGTTGCAAGCGCTCGAAGGTGGCGTCCTCGGCGATCCGGTAGGTTTCCTGAAGATCCTTGCGAACCTCGTCGAGCTGCATCTGCTCGATGGACAGCGCGCGGGAATCCTTCTCCACCCCATCGCGCGTGAACACCTGGACGTCGATGACCGTGCCCTTCATGCCGGTCGGCGCACGCAGCGAGGTGTCCTTCACGTCGGACGCCTTCTCGCCGAAGATCGCACGCAGCAGCTTCTCTTCGGGCGTCAGCTGTGTCTCGCCCTTGGGCGTGACCTTGCCGACCAGGATATCGCCCGGGCCGACCTCGGCCCCGATGTAGACGACACCGGCCTCATCCAGCTTGGACAGTGCGGACTCGCCAACGTTGGGGATGTCCGAGGAAATTTCCTCGGCGCCCAGCTTGGTGTCGCGGGATACGCAGGTCAGCTCCTGGATGTGGATGGACGTGAAACGGTCCTCCTGGACGGCCCGCTCGGAAAGCAGGATCGAGTCCTCGAAGTTGTAACCGTTCCACGGCATGAAGGCGATGCGCATGTTCTGACCAAGCGCCAGATCCCCCATGTCGACGGACGGACCGTCGGCCAGAATATCGCCCCGTGCCACGGTGTCTCCCGTATGCACGATCGGACGCTGGTTCTGGCAGGTGTTCTGGTTGGAACGCAGGTACTTGGTCAGGTTGTAGATGTCGACGCCGGCTTCGCCGCCGATGATCTCGTCCTCGTTGACCCTCACCACGATCCGCTTGGCATCGACCGAGTCGATCACCCCGCCACGACGCGCCACAGCACAGACGCCGGAGTCGCGAGCGACGAAACGCTCCATACCGGTGCCCACCAGCGGCTTCTCGGCGCGCAGGGTCGGCACGGCCTGACGCTGCATGTTCGCCCCCATCAGGGCGCGGTTGGCGTCATCGTGCTCGAGGAACGGAATCAAGGCCGCTGCCACGGACACCACCTGACGCGGTGAGACGTCCATCAGAGTGACCTGCTCGGGGCGCATGAAGGTCGTCTCGCCCTTGTGGCGAACCTGCACCAGGTCATCGACCAGCTTGCCGCTCTCGTCCACGGTAGCCGACGCCTGGGCGATGACGAAGTCGCCCTCCTCGATCGCCGAGAGGTGCACCACCTCGTCGGTCACCTGGCTGTCCACGACCTTGCGGTACGGCGTCTCGAGGAAGCCATAGCTGTTGGTATGGCTGTAGGTGGCCAGGGAGTTGATCAGACCGATGTTCGGCCCCTCCGGCGTCTCGATCGGGCACAGACGACCATAGTGGGTCGCGTGCACGTCACGCACCTCGAAGCCGGCCCGCTCACGGGTCAGGCCACCCGGACCGAGGGCGGAGACACGACGCTTGTGAGTCACCTCGGACAGCGGGTTGTTCTGGTCCATGAACTGCGAGAGCTGGCTGGAACCGAAGAACTCCTTGACCGCCGCCGCGACTGGCTTGGCATTGATCAGGTCCTGCGGCATCAGGCCTTCGCTCTCGGCCATGGAGAGACGTTCCTTGACCGCGCGCTCGACGCGCACCAGGCCGACCCGGAACTGATTCTCGGCCATCTCGCCGACACAGCGGATGCGGCGGTTGCCCAGGTGGTCGATGTCGTCGACATCGCCGAAGCCGTTACGGATGTTGATCAGCTCGCCCAGCACATCGAGGATGTCGCGCTGATCGAGCACGCCGGAGCCCGTGTCGGACTCACGACGCAGGCGACGATTGAACTTCATGCGACCGACACCGGACAGGTCGTAGCGGTCTTCGGTGAAGAACAGGTTGTTGAACAGCGTCTCGGCCGCTTCCTTGGTGGGCGGCTCGCCGGGACGCATCATGCGGTAGATCTCGACCAGCGCCTCGAGCTGGGAGCCGGTGGTGTCCAGCTTGAGGGTATCGGAGATGAAAGGACCGCAATCGAGATCGTTGGTGTAGAGCGTCTCGATGGTGGTAATGCCGGCCTGGCCCAGGCTTTCCAGCAGCTCGGGCGTGAGCGCGGTGTTGCACGGGCAGATCAGCTCACCGGTGTTCGGGTTGACCTGATCCTTGGCCAGGGTCTTGCCGAACAGATAATCCATCGGCACTTCGAGGCGCTCGAGCCCGCTCTTCTCGAGCTGACGAATGTGCTTCTGGGTCACACGACGGCCTTCTTCGACGATGACGTTGCCGTCACCATCCTTGATGTCGAAGGTCGCGGTTTCGCCGCGCAGGCGCGACGGCACCAGATCCACGGAGAAGCCGGACTTCTCGATGTGGAAGGTGCTGGTCTCGAAGAACTCGTCGAGGATCTCCTCGGCGCTCATGCCCAGCGCACGCATCAGCACGGTCGCCGGCAGCTTGCGGCGACGGTCGATACGCACGAAGACGTTGTCCTTGGGATCGAACTCGAAGTCCAGCCAGGAACCGCGGTAGGGAATGACCCGTGCGGAATACAGCAGCTTGCCGGACGAGTGGCTCTTGCCCTTGTCATGGTCGAAGAACACACCCGGACTGCGGTGCAGCTGGGAGACGATGACGCGCTCGGTACCGTTGACGACGAAGGTACCGTTCTCGGTCATCAGGGGGATTTCCCCCATGTAGACTTCCTGCTCCTTGATGTCCTTGATCGCCTTGTTCGACGAATCCTTGTCGTAGATGATCAGGCGGACCTTGACGCGCAGGGGGGCCGAGTAGGTGACGCCACGCAGCTGACATTCCTTGACGTCGAACGCCGGCGTGCCGAAACGGTAGCTGACGTATTCCAGAGCAGCGTTGCCGGAAAAGCTCTCGATCGGGAAGACGGAGCGGAAGGCGGCATGCAGGCCGACGTCTAGACGTTCTTCGGGTGAGCGGTCCTGCTGGAGAAAGTCGTAATAGGAATCAAGCTGGATGGCCAGCAGGTAAGGCACATCCATCACTTGGGGCAGTTTGCCGAAATCCTTGCGGATGCGTTTTTTCTCAGTGTATGAGTAAGCCATCTGTATTCCCCAGCTTGTTCACCATGGGTGACCGATGCGTGTCGGCGCCACCCGACGGGGGTCGGCTCCGTCAGGCGCTGACGGCGAGCCCCCGGAAGAGGCTCGCCATCGGAATTCGGCCAACCGGCGCCCCGCAGGGCTACCGGCTAGCGACAACAGAAAAAGGCCGGCAGCGGATGTACCGCCACCAGCCGTACAAGCTTACGCCGCGCGTGAAGCCGTAGGCACAAGAGTTACTTGAGCTCCACGGAAGCGCCGGCTTCTTCCAGCTTGGTCTTGGCTTCTTCGGCATCTTCCTTGGACATGCCTTCCTTCAGGGTTGCCGGCACGCCGTCGACGGCGCCCTTGGCTTCCTTCAGGCCCAGGCCGGTGATCTCGCGGACGGCCTTGATGACGTTGACCTTCTTGTCGCCGGCACCGGTCAGCACCAGGTCGAATTCGGTCTGTTCTTCGGCGGCTTCAGCTTCGCCACCAGCGCCCGGGCCAGCCACGACGGCAGCAGCAGCGGACACGCCGAACTTCTCTTCCATCGCTTCGATCAGCTCAGCGACTTCCATCACGGACATGTCGGCGACGGCGTTGATGATGTCTTCTTTGGTCAGTGCCATTTTCACGTTCCTAACTTTGCGGGAGTCTCGATGATTCGACGACTCGGTGATTCAATGTTCGACTCGCGTGACGCGCCCGAGCTCCTGGCTCAGGCCGCCTCTTCCTGCTTCTGGTCGCGCAGCGCGGCGAGGGTGCGAACCAGCTTGCCGGCGGAGGCTTCCTTCATGACGGACATCAGCTTGGCAATGGCCTCGTCACGGGTCGGCAGGGTTGCCAGGCGATCGAGATCGCTTGCCGGGATGAACTCGCCTTCGTAGGCCAGCGCCTTGACTTCGAAGTCCTTCTCCGTCTTGCCGAACTCCTTGAACAAACGGGCGGCAGCACCCGGATGATCAGTGGAGAAGGCCAGAAGGGTCGGACCCACGAAGCTGTCATTCAGGCACTCCCACTGAGTGCCCTCCAGGGCGCGACGTGCCAGAGTGTTGCGCACAACACGGATCTGCACGCCATTCTCGCGGGCCTGCTTGCGCAGGTCGGTCATCTTGCTGACCGAGACACCACGAGAATCGGCAACAACGACGGAGAGAGCATCCTTGGCCGCTTCACTGACCTCGGCAACAATTGCTTTCTTGCCTTCGAGTGCTAGTGGCACAGTGATCACTCCTTCGTGCCGGAACCTCTCAAGAGCGTTCCGGTGGTTACCATCTCCCCCTCCGCAAGCGGTGGGGGTCCTGGGTGATGGTGCTCACCAGACGTCTGGCGGCCACACCATCTGCGCAGGCCTCCACTGAGGACGATTAAGCCGCCTTCCTGAATGAAGGCGGCACCTGCGGTCTTTGACGGTGCCCCGCCGGCTCTTGTCGAAACAGCGCACGGGGACCGCAAAGTTTCTTGCTCTTTATCGCTCCGCGATTCAGACCAGCGCGGAATGGTCGACGGTCACGCCCGGGCCCATGGTGGTGGACAGGGAGACCTTCTTGAAATACACACCCTTGGACGTGCTCGGTTTGAGCTTCTTCAGGTCGGCGATCAGCGCCTCCAGGTTGCCCCGGATGGCAGCAGCGTCGAAGTCGACCTTGCCCAGTGTGGTGTGGATGATGCCATTCTTGTCGGTACGGAACCGCACCTGACCCGCCTTGGCGTTCTTGACCGCAGTGGCGACGTCGGGGGTCACGGTACCGACCTTGGGGTTCGGCATCAGGCCGCGCGGACCGAGAATCTGGCCCAGCTGGCCGACGACGCGCATGGCATCCGGCGAGGCGATGACCACGTCGAAGTCGAGCTGGCCCTTCTTGACCTGCTCGGCCAGGTCGTCCATGCCGATGACATCAGCCCCGGCTTCCTTGGCCGCGTCAGCATTGGCGCCCTGAGTGAAGACGGCGACGCGCACGTCCTTGCCAGTACCATTCGGCATGACGGTGGCGCCACGCACGACCTGATCGGATTTACGCGGATCGACACCCAAGTTGATGGCGACGTCGACAGATTCCTTGAACTTCACATTGGAGAGTTCGGAAAGCAGCTCGACGGCCTCATCCAGGCTGTATGCCTTGTTCGGGTCGACCTTTTCACGGAACAGCTTTGCACGCTTGGTCAGCTTAGCCATGATCAGAGACCCTCCACGTTCAGGCCCATGCTACGGGCGCTACCGGCAATGGTGCGCACCGCGGCGTCGAGATCGGCGGCCGTCAGATCCGGCTCCTTGGCCTGAGCGATCTCTTCGAGTTGCTCGCGGGTCACGGTGCCGACCTTGTTCTTGTTCGGCTCGCCAGAGCCGGACTTGATGCCAGCCGCCTTCTTCAGCAGGACCGACGCGGGCGGGGTCTTGGTGACGAAGGTGAAGCTGCGGTCGGCATACACGGTGATGACGACCGGGGTCGGCAGACCCGGCTCGAGGTTCTGCGTCTCGGCGTTGAAGGCCTTGCAGAACTCCATGATGTTGACGCCGTGCTGACCCAGCGCGGGCCCCACGGGAGGACTCGGATTGGCTTTACCAGCTGCGACCTGCAGCTTGATGTAAGCCTGTACTTTCTTGGCCATGATGGACTCCAGATGGGTAATAGCGCCTTGCGGCTCCCCGGGTTAAGCGGCCACCTAGGCGACCGCCACGTTCATGCTCGGGTCACTCTTTCTCGACCTGAGCGAATTCCAGCTCGACGGGCGTGGAGCGACCGAAGATCAGCACGCTGACCTGCAGGCGGCTCTTGTCGTAGTTGACTTCCTCGACCACGCCATTGAAATCGGCGAAAGGCCCGTCAATGACACGCACCGACTGCCCCGGCTCGAACATGGTCTTCGGCCGCGGCTGCTCGACGCCGTCCTTGACACGACTGAGAATGGCGTCTGCCTCACGCTGCGTGATAGGCGCCGGCTTCTCCTTCGTGCCACCGATGAACCCCATGACTCGCGGGGTCTCATTGACCAGGTGCCAGGTCTCATCGGCCATTTCCATCTCGACCAGCACATAGCCGGGATAGAACTTGCGTTCGCTCTTGCGGCGCTTGCCGTCACGCACCTCAACGACTTCTTCGGTCGGCACCAGGATCTCGCCGAAGCGGTCCTCCATGCCATACAGCTTCACGCGCTCAATGAGCGAGCGCATGACATGCTTCTCGAAGCCGGAATAGGCGTGTACGACGTACCAACGCTTGGACATGCGGACTCCTAACCAATGACGCCGGACATCGCCCAGCCAAGAAGCGTGTCGATGAGCCACAGCATCAGCCCCACCACCAGCACGGCAACCAGCACGATGGCGGTCGTCTGGATGGTTTCGGGACGTGTCGGCCAGACAACGCGCTGAATCTCTTTCTTCGCGTTGCGGGCCAGCTCCAGCAGCTCGCGACCCTTCGTGGTGGTCAATGCCAACAGCGCCGCCACCACGCTGAGCGCGACGACACCGAGCACACGATAAAGTAATGCCATGTCGGCAAAGTACGTATTGCCGACCACGGCCAGAACCAACAGAATGACGACAACCGCCCACTTGAGCCCGTCGTGGCGCGACTCCTGCACCTCGGCGTTATGTTTCATGACCACGAGACTCCTCAGGGGCAGCAATCGAAAACAAGACAGTATACGGGATATTGCCAGCCTGGGGAAGACTGGCAGGCCAGGAGGGACTCGAACCCCCAACCTGCGGTTTTGGAGACCGCTGCTCTGCCAATTGAGCTACTGGCCTGTATGCCTTCAAGGCCCGCCTTTGCAGCGACCCCGAGCGACAGCGGGCGCCATGATAGCGAAGCCCTTTTCGCCTGGCAACCCCTTCCGGCACGCTCACTTCCGGAAGAAAAAGAAAAGGCGAGCTCTCGCTCGCCTTTTCGCAATGGAGCTCATGGACGGATTTGAACCGTCGACCTCACCCTTACCAAGGGTGTGCTCTACCCCTGAGCTACATGAGCGCTTACAACCGACATCGAAACGATGTCAAAACACTGGAGCGGGCAGCGGGGATCGAACCCGCATCATCAGCTTGGAAGGCTGAGGTTCTACCATTGAACTATGCCCGCCTGCCCACTCTTGCGCCATTCTCGCTCAGCGAGCACGGCAGAATCTGGTGGAGGGGGAAGGATTCGAACCTTCGAAGCTTTCGCGGCAGATTTACAGTCTGCTCCCTTTGGCCACTCGGGAACCCCTCCAACTGGCGGAGCATTTTACAGCTCCAGGTTACGGTGTCAAGTGATTGTTTTCTCAATCATCCTGACAGGACATCCTCGTCGAGACAGGGCTGCCGCTCCGGAACGCGACGCATTCTGTCAAAGCAGCATGGAGAATGCAAGGCCAGCGCGAATCTTTTCCAATGCCACCGGCCGTGGCACCTCCGGCGCCCCCGACATTCGGCCGGCTCGCTCGGCCGCGGTCAACGGAAAACAGGCCTCGAGGCCACCATAGACCATATCGGGCCACACGGCATGCGGCGCCTGGATACCCCGTGACACCACCCGTGCGTCGCCCCCCGTCACCAGCAGCGGCAAGGCGACGCCTTGCTGATCGCATACCTCGCTGTAGATACGGTTCACTGCACTGACCGCCGCCATGTAGATGCCATGATTGACCGCCTCGACGGTGCGAACCCCCGGCTCCAGGAGCTCGTCGGCCTCACTGTCCGGATCGATGGCCACGTTTCGGGTACCCAGCTTCAGGCTCTCCTTCATCAGGCGCAGCCCCGGCAGTATGTAACCACCGAGATGTCGCCCACCGGGCAGCACGAAGTCCATGGTGATGGCACTGCCACAATCCACCGAGCAACAGCCGCCCGCCAGCTGATAGCCTGCCAACACCCCCATCCAGCGGTCGACGCCCAGTCGAGCGGGCTCTTCATAGCCATTGGTCACGCCCAGGGCTTCCGGCGTGGAGCGGGCCACATGGACTCCCCCCACCCGATGCCGCAACAGCGTCACCGTCCGGGCAAGCACCGCCTGACGGGCCACGCTGGAGATGCGGACCGACTCGACCACGTCCAGGTCCGGAATATCCGCACCCGGGCGCCACTCCTCTCGGGTCCAGACGGCCCCTCGGGAACGTATCTCGCTACTGTCGGCATCCTTGAGTCGCCACTTCGACAACGTATTCCCGATGTCCAGGTCGAGGATCATACGCGGCCCCGCACGCTGATCTCACCTCCAGCAAGCTTCCAGCGCTCGGTGGACCGCCTGACCCACAGGTTGCCCGACGCATCCACCTGCTCCGCAATGGCAACATCGCGACGATCCCCCTGGATTACCTCGACCTCCTGCCCGGCAAACGCATGACGCGCATTCCAGGCATCCTGCCAGGCAGCAAACCCGTGCTGCTCGAAGTCCGCCAGCAGCGGCATCAATTGAGCCAGCAGCTCGATGGCCAACTGGTTGCGCGCAAGCGCCGGGGCCTGGTCACGAACCGCCGACACCGGCTGTTCGATACCTGCCCGGAACTCGGCGGACAGATCGACATTGATGCCGATTCCCACCACGACCTCACAAGGCCCCGCGGCATCACCACTCATTTCCACCAGGATGCCGGCCAGCTTGCCGAACGCGCCACTCGAGGTCTCCAGCAGCACATCATTGGGCCACTTGAGCAATGGCGCCACACCATGTGATTCCAGCACGCGGGACAACACGACACCGACAGCCAGGCTCAAGCCCTCCAGGGCTGCGACCCCCGACTCGAAGCGCCACCCCACCGACAACATCAAGGTACGCCCCCATGGAGTCACCCAGGCTCGACCTCGACGCCCCTTGCCAGCACTCTGCTGCTCGACAAGGCAAACCTCGCCGTGTCCGGCCCCCTGTTCAAAGCGATCCCGCACGAACTGATTGCTCGAAGGCAGCACCTCTTCGACGAACAGCCGAGTCACGCAACGCCTGGCTTCTCGCGGCAGGCCGGCCACGATGGCGCTGCCATCGAGCAGTTCCAGCGGCTCGGCAAGCCGGTAGCCCTGCCCTTTCACCGCCTCCATGGGAATGCCCAGCGACTCGAGCTTACGCAACTGCTTCCATACCGCCGCACGAGAAACACCCAGCCGCTCCCCAAGCTGTTCGCCAGAATGGAACTCACCATCGCTCAGCAAGCGGATCAGGTCTCCGATGGTCATGCACAGGCCCCAACCAAGGAAAACCCATATTCTATCGGAACAGGCCAAGCGCCGGAAATTCGCCTTATCGCTACCTCCATGATGGCCCCTGCATATTCGTTCAGCGATCAAGTCATCGACGTAGCACGGGGCGCTTCGTCCAGCCACCCGACACAAAACCCCCGACCTCAGTGAGGCCGGGGGTCTCGGTATAAGTGCCTGACGCCTCCACGGCCACGCCGTGGCCTCGAGCCTGG
>NZ_BDEP01000018.1 GCF_001662305.1 Halomonas caseinilytica | reverse complement strand
TGAAATAGATGAAGAGCCTCATATATACAGTATCAGCAAGGATGAAAAGGATGGCAAATGTTGACCAAAAAGCTGACTACACCATGCCGAAATCAGGCATATTCAGGCCCAAAAAACAAAAACAGCCACTCGTAAGTGGCTGTTTTCATTGCTTGTGTGGTGGAGGCGGCGGGAATCGAACCCGCGTCCGCCGACACTCGCCCATCGGCTCTACATGCTTAGTTCCGTCTTTTGCTTTAACGCCTCTGGCTCCGACGGGCAGGATCCAGAAACGCGATTCCTCTGAGTTTTAGCGGCTGACACGAGGACGGGGCCAGCCGCGATCCCATCAGTCTGAGCTCGTATCCCATCGGTGATGAATGGGCACATCACCTCCGGGCCGGACTAGAAGCTAGCAGGTTTTACGCTGCCAGCGCGCCCTGAGCGTAGTTGTCGTCGTTTGCGACTATTTAATCGTGATGTTGGATTTACGAGATACATCACGCTCTCGGCATGCACCTCAGGGGTTGTCATCGGCGTCGAAGCCATGTCGCCCCCGTAACGTCGCCATTCTAACAGAGTGGCTATGGGTGTGACAGCCTTATGTCTTGTTGTGCTCGCGCAGGATGCGCCCCTTCTGCCGCTGCCAGTCGCGGTCCTTCTCGGTGGCCCGCTTGTCATGGAGCTTCTTGCCGGTCACCAGCGCCAGCTCGCACTTCACCTTGCTGCCTTTCCAGTACAGCTTGAGCGGCACGCAGGTGTGCCCCTTGTCCTGGGTGCGCGAGAAGATCCGGGCGATCTCCTTGCGATGCAGCAGCAGCTTGCGTGTCCGGGTCGGGTCGGCCACCTCATGGGTGCTGGCGGTATTGAGCGGGGTGATATGGCTGCCCAGCAGCCAGGCTTCCCCGTTCTTGACCAGGATGTAGGTGTCGGTGAGCTGCGCCTTGCCAGCGCGCAGGCTCTTCACCTCCCAACCGGCCAGCGCCAGGCCGGCCTCGAAGGTCTCGTTGATGTGGTACTCGAAACGTGCCTTCTTGTTCAGGGCGATGGCGTTGCTGCCCGGACCCTTACCCTTACCTTTCTTGTTGGCCATGGAACCTCATATTCTGTCTTGCCGATGCTGGCCTGCCCCTCCGATATGGGGGGAAGCGTGATACCATTCAAGGCCTGAAATAACCGCTCATGATACGCCTTGGGCCCCTTGAAGTCAGCGGAGAGGTCAATGCCAACGGTCAATCGGTCCGCCTTGGTGCGGCACACCCCCCAGCAAATGTTCGATTTGGTCAACGATTTCGAACGTTATCCGGAATTCCTGCCGGGCTGTCGGCGTGCGCGGTTGCTCGAACGAGATGCCGAGCATCTGGTCGGTGAAATGACGCTGGGCCGTGCCGGTATCGAGCAGAGCTTCACTACACGCAATGATCTCCAGGAGCCTGAACGCATCGATCTGGCATTGGTCAGCGGCCCCTTCAAGCGCCTGCGCGGGCGCTGGCTGTTCCTGCCGATGGGCGAGGATACCTGCAAGGTCAGCCTGGAGATGGAGTTCGAGTTTGCCAATCGTCTGCTGGGCATGGCGTTCGGCAAGCTGTTCCAGCAGGTGGCAGGCCAGCTGGTGGATGCCTTCACGCGTCGCGCCGATGAGCTCTATGGTCGCTGAGGGCAAGGGCGTCGTGAACGTCGAAGTGGCCTTTGCGCTGCCGCACAGGCAGCGCATCGTCTCTTTGACGCTGCCCGAGGGCGTCAGCGCCCGCGAGGCAGTGCGCAACGCCGATCTTGCACAGTATTTCCCCGATGTGGCGCGCGAGACCTTCGAAAATGCCGCGCTCGGCATCTTCGGCAAGGCGCTGCGCGACCCGGATCGATATGCACTGCAAGAGGGCGACCGGGTGGAGGTCTACCGGCCGCTGCGCATCGATCCCAAGGCGGCGCGGGCCGCCCGTGCCGCCGACAAGCAGGGCTGAGGCGAGGCGGTATCAGTCGTCCTCGGGCTGTACGTTGAGCAGGTTGCCCGTCCGCTCTCCGGCGGAATCCATCGGGCCGATGCCGCGTTCGTTGGCCACCGACGGGGCACTCGAGAAGTCGCCGTGCCGCTCGATGTCCGCCAGTCGATTGCCCTGGAAGGTCAGGGTGAGACGGCGTTGCTCGACGCCGCCGTAGGCCTCGTCCAGGCGGTAGACGTAATCCCATTGTTGCGCGTCGAAGGGTGCCTCGAGCATCGGGCTTCCCATCAGGTCGACGACCTGCTGGCGCGTCATGCCGGGTTGCAGTTGAGCGGCCATCTCGGCGGTTACCAGGTTGCCCTGGGCCAGGTCGCGCTTGTACACGCCGAAATAGCTGCAGCCGCTGATCAGGGTCAGGGCGACGGTAAGGGTGACGGTTCGAGTCAGCTTTTGCATTTGCGCCTGTTCTTCACTATCGTGGTTTTGGTCGATCATACCCGACCCTACCTGATACTGCGAAGAGCAACCATGGCCGACCAGAACCATGAATTACGCAAGGCCGGTCTGAAAGTGACCCTGCCGCGCGTCAAGATACTGCATATCCTCGAGAACGCCACGGGGCAGCACCACCTGAGCGCCGAGGATGTCTACAAGACCCTGCTGGAAGCGGGCGAAGACGTGGGCCTGGCCACCGTCTATCGTGTGCTGACACAGTTCGAGACCGCCGGTCTGGTGACTCGTCACAACTTCGATGGCGGCCATGCCGTCTTCGAGTTGACCCAGGAGGAGCATCACGACCATATGGTGTGCCTGGAAAGCGGCGAAATCATCGAGTTCTTCGATGACACCATCGAGCGTCGCCAGCAGGAAATTGCCGAGGAGCACGGGTACGAACTCGTTGATCATGCCCTGGTGCTTTATGTGCGCCCCAAGGGCTCCAAGGTGACGCGCCAGGAATCGCCCGGCAAGAAGTGAGCGCGCTCACCCGATGAGGCGTGACTGACGGCGCCCCCGTTCCAGCGGACGGGGGCGTCGTCTTGCGTTTGCACGATCAGTGATGGGCGCGCTGGCTGGCGTCGAGCATCTCGCGGGCGTGCGCCAGGGTCTGGTCGGTCAGTTTCATGCCGCCCAGCATCCGTGCGAGCTCGCCGACCCGCCCGGCTTCGTCAAGCAATGCCATGTGCGTCAAGGTCGTCTCGTCTTCGGCCTGCTTGGCGATATGCAGGTGCTGATGGGCCTGAGCGGCGACCTGGGGGAGGTGGGTCACGGTCATCACCTGGCCGCCTTTCCCCAGGCGCCGGAGAAGCTGGCCGACGACCTCGGCGGTGGCGCCGGAGATGCCGACATCGACCTCGTCGAAGACCAGGCTCGGTATGGTGGAATGCTGGGCCGCGACCACCTGGATCGCCAGACTGATCCGTGACAGCTCCCCGCCGGAGGCGACCTTGGTCAAGGGGCGCGCGGGTTGGCCGGGGTTGGCGCTGATCAGGAAGCGGGCGCGTTCGAGCCCTTCGGCGGCCGGAGCCTCTCGGGCCGCGAGAGCGACCTCGAAGCTCGCCTTGCCCATGGCCAGGAAGGCCAGTTGCTCCTGCACGGCCTGGCCGAAACGTCGGGCGGCATCCTGGCGGGCGGCGCTCACCGCCTCGGCCTGTCGCCGCCAGTCCTGTTTCAGGCTCTCGACCTCGGCGGCGAGGGCGTCCAGGTTGCCGTCTCCGCCCTCCAGTTCGGCAAGTTCCTCGCTGAGGCGCCGATGCAGTGCGACGAGTTCGTCGGGTTGCACCTGATGCTTGCGGGCGATGCGATGGGCTTCGCCGAGGCGTTCTTCGACCCAGGCCAGGCGCTCGGGGTCCAGTTCTACGCCGGAGGCGAAATGATTGAGTTCACGCCCGGCCTCTTCGACCTGGATGCAGGCGTCTCCCAGCATGCTCAAGGCATCGGCCAGGGCGCCGCGATCGCTGCCGGGTAGCGCCGACAGCCGGTTCACCGCCTGATGCAGCAGTGGCAGGGCGCCGCCTTCGTCACCGTCGCAGCATTGGGCGGCGAACTGGGCTTCGCGCAGGCGTTCCTCGGCATGTGCCAGTGCTTCCTGCTCTTCCTCCAGGCCTTCCAGCTCGCCCTCGGCCAGGGCCAGCTGGTCGAGTTCCTCGACCTGGTAGCGGAGCAGCTGGAGGCGGGCCAGAATTTCGTCGTTATCCTCCGAGAACCGCTTGAGCCGCTGATGAGCCTCGCGCCAGGCGCGGAAGGTCTCCGCCATCTCGCGTACTGCCGGGCCGTGGTCGGCGAAATCATCGAGCAGGTGCAGGTGGGTCTCCTCGCGAAGCAGGCCCTGATGGGCATGCTGGCCGTGGATCTCGATCAGGTGGTCGCCCAGGGCCTTGAGGTCCGCCACCGTGGCGGGCTGGCCATTGATCCAGGCCTTGGAGCGGCCGGCTCGGGTGACCACGCGGCGCAGCAGGCAGTCGTCGCTGGGGAGCTCGCGCGCCTCGAGCCAGGCGCGGGCGGCGGGCAGGTCGGCGATGTCGAAGCGGGCGGTGAGGTCGGCTCGCTCGCAGCCATGGCGGACGCTGCCGGCATCCGCTCGTTCGCCGAGGCACAGGCCGAGCGCCCCGAGCAGGATGGACTTCCCGGCCCCGGTTTCGCCAGTGATGGCGGTCATGCCGCCTTCCAGCTCGAGTGCCAGGTGATCGACGATGGCGAAGTCGCGAATGGCGAGCTCTGTCAGCATGATGCCTCCCCGGGGCCTTCCGGAATCCACTGGTTATACATCCATTGCCTTGTGCGTTTATACAGTAGTTCAAGTCCCGGAACAACGCACGATATCAATCCGCTCGATCGGGTGCCTTGAGTTCCGAGCAGTCAGCCCCATATACCCCGCAACGACGATTCACCCCGACAACATGTCTTGCAGGCGGCCCATGGCCGCCGGCCGTCATTCAGGAGGCACACATGGCCAAAGATCCGCAGACCCCGCTGGACGACGAGCTCTCCCGTCAACAGGAGGAGTCCGACGCCCAGGTGGAGCCGGAGTCCGTGGAGGGCGAGCTCGAGGAGGCTGTCGAGCGCGCCGAGCAGACCCAGGAAGAAGGCGAAGTGCAGGAAGAAGAAGGCGAAACGCCGGACAACCCGGAAGCCGAGGTCCTGGCTGCCAAGGTCGAGGAGCTCGAACAGAGCCTGGCCGAGGCCAAGGACCAGTCGCTGCGAGCCGCCGCCGAGGCGCAGAACGTGCGTCGGCGTGCCGAGCAGGAGGCCGAGAAGGCCCGCAAGTTCGCGCTGGAGAAGTTCATCAAGGAGCTGCTGCCCGTGGTCGACAGCCTGGAGAAGGCGCTGGACGCCATGGGCGAGGACGCCACCGAGGCGCATCGCGAGGGCGTCTCCATGACGCTGAAGATGCAGCTCGACGTGCTGGGCAAGTTCGGCGTCGAAGTGGTCGATCCTGCCGGCGAGCCGTTCGACCCGCAGTACCATGAAGCCGTGACGATGGTGCCCAACGCTGAGCTGGAACCCAACAGCGTGATGGAAGTGATCCAGAAGGGGTATCTGCTCAACGGTCGTCTGGTGCGCCCGGCAATGGTAGTGGTCAGTCAGGCCGCCGAGTGACATTTCGCGCCGAAAAGCGGCCCGGAGCCCTTGAAAAGGCGCCGAGGGCCCCCAGATAGACGGCAACCCCGCGGTGAAAGCCGCGCACACGAACGAATCTGCAACATCGATATTTCGAGGATTTCCTATGGGACGCATCATCGGTATTGACCTGGGGACCACCAATTCCTGCGTGGCCGTACTCGACGGCGAGAACGCCAAGGTGATCGAGAACGCTGAAGGCGCACGCACGACCCCGTCCATCATCGCCTACACCGACGACGGTGAGACGCTGGTGGGACAGGCGGCCAAGCGCCAGGCGGTCACCAATCCCCAGAACACCCTGTACGCCATCAAGCGCCTGATCGGTCGTCGCTTCCAGGACGACGTCGTCCAGAAGGACATCAAGATGGTGCCCTACACCATCACCGAGGCCGACAACGGCGACGCCTGGGTCGAGGTCAAGGGCAACAAGCTGGCGCCGCCCCAGGTCAGCGCCGAAGTGCTGAAAAAGATGAAGAAGACCGCCGAGGACTACCTGGGCGAGACCGTCACCGAGGCCGTCATCACCGTGCCGGCCTACTTCAACGACAGTCAGCGTCAGGCCACCAAGGATGCCGGGCGCATCGCTGGCCTCGAGGTCAAGCGCATCATCAACGAGCCGACGGCGGCTGCGCTGGCCTATGGCATGGACAAGTCCCGTGGCGACAAGACGGTCGCGGTCTATGACCTGGGTGGCGGTACCTTCGATATCTCGATCATCGAAGTGGCCGACGTGGACGGCGAGACCCAGTTCGAGGTGCTGGCCACCAACGGCGACACCTTCCTGGGCGGCGAGGACTTCGATCTGGCGCTGATCAACTACCTGGTCGATCAGTTCAAGTCCGACAGCGGCATCGACCTGTCCGGCGACAACCTGGCCATGCAGCGCCTCAAGGAAGCCGCCGAAAAGGCCAAGATCGAGCTGTCCAGCGCGCAGCAGACCGAGGTCAACCTGCCCTACATCACCGCTGACAACACCGGTCCCAAGCACCTCAACGTCAAGGTGACTCGGGCCAAGCTCGAGTCGCTGGTGGAAGAGCTGGTGGCACGCTCGCTGAAGCCGTGCAAGACCGCCTTGGCCGATGCCGACCTGTCCGCTTCCGACATCGACGATGTCATCCTGGTGGGCGGCCAGACCCGCATGCCGCTGGTCCAGTCCAAGGTCGCCGAGTTCTTCGGCAAGGACGCCCGCAAGGACGTCAACCCGGACGAGGCCGTGGCCGTGGGTGCCGCGATCCAGGGCGGCGTGCTGGGCGGCGACGTCAAGGACGTGCTGCTGCTCGACGTCACCCCGCTGACCCTGGGCATCGAGACCCTGGGTGGCGTGATGACGCCGCTGATCGAGAAGAACACCACGATCCCGACCAAGAAGACCCAGACCTTCTCGACGGCGGACGACAACCAGACGGCCGTGACCATTCACGTGCTCCAGGGCGAGCGCAAGCAGTCCAGCGGCAACAAGTCCCTGGGTCGCTTCGACCTGGCCGACATTCCGCCGGCGCCGCGCGGTGTGCCGCAGATCGAGGTCGCCTTCGATCTGGACGCTAACGGCATCCTTAACGTGTCCGCCAAGGACAAGGCCACGGGCAAGGAACAGTCGATCGTCATCAAGGCGTCCAGCGGCCTGTCCGAGGAAGAAGTCGAGCAAATGGTCCGGGATGCCGAGGCCCATGCCGACGAGGACAAGAAGTTCGAGGAGCTGGTGGCCCTGCGCAACCAGGCCGATGGCATGGTCCACGCCGCCCGCAAGACTCTCGAGGAAGCCGGCGACAAGGCGACCGATGAAGAGAAGCAGGCCATCGAGAACGCCGCCAGCGAACTCGAGGAGGCCGCCAAGGGCGACGACAAGGACGACATCCAGGCCAAGCTCGATGCCCTGACCGAGGCGTCCGGCAACCTGGCCCAGAAGATGTACGCCGACCAGGCCGAAGCCGGTCAGCAGCCGGGGGACGACGCCGGCGAGCAGGCCGAGGGCCAGAAGAAGAAGGAAGACGACGTGGTCGACGCCGAGTACGAGGAAGTCAACGACGACCAGAAGAAGCAGTAAACCACGACGTCTGAATCACGGCTGACGCCAGCGCGGGGGCACGACTCCCGCGTTGGTGTTTCCGCAGCGTCGCTACGGAGGCGGACAGACACATGTCCAAGCGTGACTATTACGAGGTGCTGGGCATAGAGCGCGGGGCCGATCAGAAAGAGATCAAGAAGGCCTACCGGCGCCTGGCACAGAAATACCATCCGGACCGTAATCCGGACGATGACACCGCCGCGGAGAAGTTCCGCGAGGTTTCCGAGGCCTATGAGGTCCTGACCGACAGCGAGAAGCGCGCGGCCTATGACCAGTTCGGCCATGCCGGCGTCGATGGCCAGGCCGGTGGCGGCGGCTTCGGCGGTGCGGGAGCCGGCGGCTTCAGCGACATCTTCGGCGATGTCTTCGGCGACATCTTCGGCGGTGGCGGAGCGCGCCGCAACCCGAATGCCCCGCAGCGCGGCAGCGATCTGCGCTACAATCTCGAGCTCGATCTCGAGAGCGCCGTGGCGGGCACCAGCGTGGATATCCGCGTGCCGCGCCACATCGAGTGCGAGCGCTGCGATGGCGATGGTGCCGAGCCTGGTTCCAGCAAGGAGACCTGCCCGACCTGTCACGGCCACGGCCAGGTGCGCATGCAGCAGGGTTTCTTCGCCGTGCAGCAGACCTGCCCGACCTGTCACGGCAGCGGCCAGCACATCAAGGTGCCCTGCCACAAGTGCAATGGCGAAGGTCGGGTGCGCGAGACGCGCACGCTTTCGGTGAAGATTCCGGCCGGTGTCGATACCGGCGACCGGATTCGCCTCAACGCCGAAGGCGAGGCGGGTATCAACGGCGGGCCGCCCGGCGACCTCTACGTACAGGTGGCAATCAAGCCGCACCATATCTTCGAGCGCGACGGGCGTCACCTGCAGTGCGAGGTGCCGATCAACTTCGTCGACGCCACCCTCGGCGGCGAGCTGGAAGTGCCGACCCTGGATGGCCGGGTGAAGCTCAAGATTCCGCCCGAGACCCAGACCGGCAAGATGTTCCGCCTCAAGGGCAAGGGCGTGAAACCGGTGCGTGGTGGCCCCGCCGGCGACCTGCTGTGCAAGGTGGTGGTCGAGACGCCGGTCAAGCTCAGCGAGGAACAGAAGGACCTGCTGCGCCGCTTCCAGGACAGCCTGGACGGCAGCAACAGCCATCACTCGCCGAAGAAGAGCAATTTCTTCGATGGCGTGAAGAAGTTCTTCGAGGACATGAAGCCTTGAGGTACGAGGTGTCGTAAGCGCTTCTGTCGCCCCCGCCGTTCTCCCGGCGGGGGCTTTTCTTTGTGTGCCCGCCGTTCTACCGTAATGGATTCCCCTGCCGAGAAGGACTCTGTGTCATGGAATGGCTCGCCTTCGTGATTGCCGCCCTGGGTTTCGCCTATCTGCCCGGTCCCGCCATGCTGTATACCGCCGCCCAGACGCTGGGGCGAGGGCGGCGAGCAGGATTCGGTGCGGTACTGGGCGTTCACCTCGGCTGCTATGTCCATGTGATCGCCGCGGCGCTGGGGCTAGCGGCGCTGTTTGCCGCCGTGCCGCCCGCCTATGTGGCCATGAAGGTCATCGGCGGCTGTTATCTGTTGTGGGTCGGCATGCGCCTGTGGCGACGCGGCATCGGCTCGCCCGACGCGTCGGAGGGTGCCGGCAAGGGTAGCCGTCGGGCGTTGATCGACAGCATGCTGGTCGAGATACTCAACCCGAAGACGGCACTGTTCTTCGTGGCCTTCCTGCCGCAGTTCGCGCAGCCGGAGGCCGGCATGGCGATGGGGTGGCAGTTGCTCTGGCTGGGCATCGCCACAAACTTCCTGTTCTCCTCGGCCGACGTGGTCGTGGTGATGCTGGCCGCGCCCTTGCGTCGCTGGCTGCAGGGGCCGCGGGGCTCGACGCGCCTCGCCCAGCGCCTGGGCGGCGGTTTGCTGGCCAGCCTGGGCGCACACGGTCTGACACAGGTCTATCGACAGGGAATTTCATGACCGACGCCATGGATCGGCCGCTGGCCGGCATTCTGCTCAGGCTGCTCTCCGGTGTGCTGTTCACGGGGATGATGGTGTGCGTCAAGGCGGTGAGCACGGCGGTGCCGCTGGGGCAGACCGTGTTCTTCCGCTCGGCCTTTGCACTGTTGCCTATCGTGATGTTCATGATCTGGCGGCACGAGTTTCCCCGTGCACTGGCGACGCGGCGTCCCGCTGGGCATCTGGTGCGCTCGGGGCTGGGGGCGGCAGCGATGTTCGCCTCCTTCGCGGCGGTGGCCAGACTCCCGGTGGCCGAGGCCACGCTGTTGGCGCAACTGGCGCCGGTGGCCATGGCGGTGGGGGGTGTGCTGTTGCTGGGAGAGCGCTTCACTCTCCATCGAGCGGCGGCCCTGGCGCTGGTGCTGGGCGGCGTGGCGGCGCTGGTGGTGCCCGATCTGGGCAACGGGGAGCAGGCCGGGCGTCTCCCGGGATATGGCCTGGGCATTCTGGCTGCCTTGCTGACGGCGGGAGCACTGGTCACGGTGCGGCGCATTTCGCGCACCGAGACGCCGGCCTCCATTGCCTTCTATTTCGTGCTGGTCACGGCGTTGGCGGGCCTGGCCACCTGGCCGCTGGGCTGGGTCGAGGTCTCGGGGACGACGCTGACGATGCTGATCCTGGCCGGCCTGTTCGGTGGAGCGGCCCATATCTGCATGACGCTGGCGCTGCGTTTTGCCGAGGTGTCGCGCCTGGCGCCCTTCGAATATGTTGCGCTGATCTGGCCGGTGCTGGCCGATCTGCTGATCTTCGGGCTGCCGCTGTCGCCGGGCTTTCTGGTCGCGCTCCCCCTGGTGTTGGGCGGCGCCGGGCTGGCCGCCATGGAAGGGCGCCGCGTCAGGTGGCCCCTTCGACGATGAGCTGGGGCGAGCCCTGTGAGCAGGCCTCGATGCGGGTCTCCACGCGGTAGATCTGGCGCAGCAGCTCGGGGGTGACGACCTGTGCGGTCGGTCCGCAGGCGATCAGGCGACCGCTTTCCAGCATGATGGCCTCATCCGTGAAACGCAGTGCCTGACCTAGGTCATGCAGGGCGGCGAGGATCAGCATGCGGCGCTCACGGGCGAGCCGCCTCAGGATCGACAGCAGCTGGATCTGACGATGCAGGTCCAGCGCGGAGGTAGGCTCGTCGAGCAGCAGGATCTCGGGGTCTTGCACGAGAGCTTGGGCCGCGCCCACCAGTTGGCGCTGGCCGCCGCTCAAGTCGCCGATGTCACGCTCTCCCAGGTCGACGATGCCCAGTTCGTGCAGGGCACGGTCGACCTCGGCGAGGTCTTCGGCCTGGACTTTCAACCTGCGCCCCTGCATGCGGGCCAGCAGCACCGATTCATAGACGCTCAGCACGGCATTCGCGCCGGTGTCCTGCGGCATGTAGGCCAGAGGGCGTTCGTGGGTGGCGCCGTCGATGCGCACGCTGCCACCGCCACCGATCAGGCCGAGGATGCGCCGGAACAGCGTGGACTTGCCTGCAGCATTGGGGCCGAGCAGGGCGACGACCCGGCCGCCCTCGAGCGGTGGCGTGCTGATCTCGGAAAGGATCTGGCGGCGGCCATAGTGGGCCGTCAGGCGGTCGAGCGTGAGCGTTACCATGCGGACTTCTTGTGGTTGAGGACGAGGAACAGGAAGAACGGAATGCCGACCAGCGAAGTGATGATGCCGATGGGAATGATGGTGCCGGGCAGGATGATCTTCGACAGTACCGAGCCGATGGAGAGGATCAGGGCACCGCACAGCGCCGCACCCGGCAGGAAGAAGCGCTGATCCTCGCCCATTAGCAGGCGGGCGATATGCGGTCCGACCAGGCCGATGAAGCCGATGGTGCCGACGAAGGCCACGGCGATGGCGGCGAGCAACGAGACCAGCACCAGGACTTCCAGCCGCAGTGCCCGGGGTTTCACGCCCAGGCTCTCGGCCTTGGCGTCTCCCAGCCGCATGGCGGTGAGCGCCCAGCCATGGCGTGCGAGCAATGGCAGCACCACGACCAGCACGGCGGTGGCGATGCCGACCTTGGGCCAGGTGGCCTTGGTCAGGCTGCCCATGGTCCAGAACACCACCGCGGCGACCGCTTGCTGGCTGGCGAAGAACTGAATCAGTGCCATCAGCGAGTTGAAGATGAACACCATGGCAATGCCCAGCAACACGATGGTCTCGATGGTGACACCGCGCTTGAGGCTCAACGCATGGATCGCGAAGGCCGTCAGCATGGCCATGATGAAGGCATTGATCGGGATCACGTATTCGATCGCGGCGGGTACGATCACCACGCCGAAGGCCAGTGCCAAGGCGGCGCCGAAGCTGGCCCCGGCGGAGATGCCCAGCGTGAAGGGGCTGGCCAGCGGGTTGCTGAGGATGGTCTGCATCTGGGCGCCGGCCACCGACAGGCTGGCGCCGACCACCAGCGCCATCAGCGCGACCGGCATGCGGATGTCCCACAGGATCACCCGAACCTGCGGGCTGACGGCCTCCGGGGAGAAGAGCGCGGCGATCACTTCGCCCAGGCTGAAGCGGGCCGGCCCCAGAGCGAGGTCGATACACAGGCTCAGGCACAGCGCCAGCGTCAGGGCGGCCAGGATCCATTGCCGCCGTACCACCAGCTGACGGTAGAAGCCGCGTCCCTGGAGCGTGGAGGACGTTGTGGCGGCGGCTTGGTCGGGAGGCGAGGCGTGCATCTCAGTGTTCCTTCAGCGAGACCCAGTACCCCGGCGCGTAATCCACCGGCAGGAAGCGCTGGTGCAATTCTTCCATCGTCGCTTCAGGGTCGAGGTCGGCGAAGAGCTCGGGGTGGAGCCACTTGGCCAGTTGTTGCACGGCGACGAAATAGTAGGGGCTGTTGTAGAACTGGTGCCAGATGGCGTGGACATTGTCGTTCTCGACGGCCTCGATGCCTGTCATGGCCGTGCGCTCGGTCAGCGCTTCGAGCTTGGCGCGCGCGGCCGTCATGTCGGCGCCGGGGCCCACGCCGACCCAATCGCCACCGGGCACGTAGGCATCCCAGTTACCGCCGGTCACCACGACATGCTGCGGGTTGGCGGCGATGATCTGCTCGGGGTTCAGTGTGCCGAAGGTGTTCGGAATGATGTCCTTGGCGATATTGGTGCCGCCGGCGATCTCGACGTACTCGCCGAAATTGCCGGGGCCGAAGCTCATGCAGCAGTCTTCCGAATAGCCGCCGGCACGGTCGATGAAGACACGTGGTCGCTCGGGGTCGGCGTCCTCGATCGTCTCGGTGACGCGCGCCATCTGCGCATCGGCGAAATCGATGAAGGCATCGGCCGCCTCCTCCTCGCCGAGCAGCTTGCCCATCAGCCGCATGGACGGAACGGTGTGCTCGAGCGGCGCTTCGCGGAAGTCGACGTAGACGATGGGAATGCCCAGCTCGGCGAGCTTGTCGTCATAGGCGGCGTCTTCGGTGGCGGTCTTGGCCTCGAGGTTCATCAGCACGACATCGGGATCGAGAGCGGCGGCCTGTTCGACATCGAAGGTGCCATCCTTGAAACCTCCGAAGGTGGGAATTTCCTTCAACTCAGGGAAGCGCTCGGCATAGGCGGCGTAGTTGTCCGGATCAGCCTGGGAGAAATCTTCTCGCCAGCCCACCACGTGCGCGAACGGATCCTCCGGTTGCAAGGCGGCGAGCAGATAGATCTGGCGGCCTTCCCCGAGGATGACGCGATCGACGGGGGCATCGACGGTGACCTCGCGGCCGGCAACGTCAGTGACGGTGATCTCGTCGGCATGGACGGCCGTGCCGACGAGTGTGAGAACGAGACCGCCGAGGGTCTTGAGCAGAGGGGCATGCATGAGTTTCGTCACTCGCTGGTGGGTCGACAGGTTCGAGGCGTCGACGAGCACGGCGATATGGAGCTCGCCGTTGCAGATCGTTCCTATTTGCAACGGGCCAGTTTGGCGTAATCGCCCGATGTTGTCGAGATGTGGAAGTCTCGTTTCGAGAAACCGAACGGAGGGTTCGTGGAGGCGGGGCTGGCGTCAGAGGGGAGCGTCGTCATAGGCTGAGCATTCATGACCGAGGAGTGAGGGAGGGCGTTATGCCGATTTCACGTGCCGAGATTGTCACCGAATCCGGCGACAAGCTGATCAACCGGCTTTGCAAGCACTGGGCGCACAAGCTGGAGGTGGAGCAAGGAGAAGGGGAGGGGCGGATCACCTTCGACAACGGAAGCTGCCTGCTGCGCGCCGAACAGGACAAGCTGAAGGTGGCGGTCGAATCTCTGGACGAGGAGGGGCTGGACCATCTGGAAGGTGTGGTGGCGAGCCACCTCGAGCGCATGTCCGGCAAGGAATCCCTGGATATCATCTGGGAGAACTGAGCCATGACGGCCCGAACCGCCCATCTGGGCATGCTGCTCTGGGCGGCATTGGTGGGCCTGTCGTTTCCTGCCGTGGGGCTGATGAGCGCGCTGCCACCGATGTTGCTCACTGCCCTGCGTTTCGCCATTGCCTGTCTGGGACTATGGCCGTTGGCATATCGGGCCGAGGGCTTTGCGCTCACGCGCCGGGCCTTGCCGGTCTACGTGCTGATGGGCCTGTGTCTGGCAGGGTTCTTCGGTGCCATGTTCTGGGCCGCGCATCATGCCACGGCGCTGTCCATGGCCACGCTTTATGTCACCGTGCCGCTGCTTGCCTATGGGCTTGGGCTCGGATTCCGCGTGGAGCGTCTGGCCTGGCGGTTGCCGGCGATCCTCGCGCTGGGGGCCGTCGGGGCCTTGGCGCTGGCCTATGCCGAGGCACTGGTGCGGGGCGGCCAGATACGCTTCGGCATGGGCGAGGCCGTGTTCTTCGTTGGCTGCCTCTGTTCGGCATTCTATCCGGTGCTCTCCAAGTGGGGGCTGAATGCGGGACGGCTGCCGGCCTCGGCGGCGGTGCGGACTTTCTGGAGCCTGGGGTTGGGCGGCATATTGATCGGCGCTCTGGGCGTGGCAATGGAGCCGGTGTCGCGCTTCTCGGCGATGGTCTGGTCCGATGCGTTGCTGCTCGTCTACCTGGGGCTGTTTTCCAGTGCCTTGACCTTCTGGTTGATGCAGCGTGCGACCCTGGTGCTGACGCCCGGGGCGATTACCGCTTACGGCTATCTGGTGCCGTTCGTCTCCATGCTCGTGCTCTTCCTGCGTGTTCCCCGGAGCCTGGATTGGGCCTGGTTGCCGGGCAGTCTCATGGTGCTGGTGGCCATCGCGCTGTTGCTGCGTCATGACGCTGGCAGCAGCCGGCCGAGTGCTGGGGGCTCAACGCAGACGCAGGCAGACTAGCAGGCTGCGCTGCAAGGGGCTGGCATTGTCATCGCTGAGCAGCAGCAGACGGCCGTCGTCGAGCCGGGTCAGGCCTTCCATGTTGTCCAGCCACCAGCCGTCGGCGCTGGAGAAGCTGGCCAGGGTGTCGACGTCGAGTTCGGGCGGCTTGCCCAGCCGAACTCGACGCAGGCTGATCACCAGCGGCGCCGGTGGTGCGAAGGCGCGCTCGAGCGCCAGCAGGTCGTCGCCGTCGCGGGTGAGTTCGGTCAGGGCGCTGCCGGTCGGGGTCGCCAGGGGATAACGCCACTGCTGGCCCTCGAGTGTGAAGAGGCGTGTTTCCTTGGAGGCGGCGCCGCGAGGGGGCGACTCCAGGCCGAGGATGAGGCCGTGCTCGGGGTGCCGCGTCATGGCTTCCATGCCCTTGTTGGCGGCCGCGCCAGCCGCTGCTTCCGGCCGGACGGGAGGTGCCAGGGGAGTCCCGTCAGGGCGGAAGCGCTGCAGGCGATGATCGCGTTCGAAGCTGACCCAGTACTCGGTATCGCCGAGCTTGCCATTGGCTGCATGGCGTAACGACAGGGACTCGGCATCGGCCGCCGAGCCTTCCAGCGGGTCGCCGTCGGCATCGCGCAGGCGGTGGCTGTCGATGGGCGAGAGGCCGTTCAGATGGCCCGCCTCGAAGCGTGGGCGGGCCCGGTGCAACCAGCCCCGATCCGATACTAGGTGCAATAGCCCGGCATCGTGCTCCCAGGCCAGATCGGAGAGGCCGTTGACCGGCGTGCCGTCCGGCCAGTGGCCGGGCAGGGAAAGCGTGCCGCAAAGGTCGACTCGCGCCGGTGGCGTGACCTCGGCGCCGGCCAGCGGCACGACGCGAGCGCGCTCGGCACAGCCCGAGAGGGTCGAGAGCAAGGCGGCGAGCAGGGCGGTGGTCGTCAGGCGGCCGATGCGGTGCGGCGCAGTCGAAATCCGGGGCATGGTGGTCTCGGCGTTGGTGGCATGGCGAGAGTTCATTCTGGCACAAGCCTGTGCCGATTCGGTGACAGGGGCGTCGCAGACGGCCCGGTGCGGCGTTGTTATACTGCGGCCCTTCCATTGCAACGATCTTCGCGAGGAGTTCGCATGACCCGTATCGCCATTGCCGGCGTCGCCGGCCGCATGGGCCGCACCCTGGTCAACGCCGTGCAGCAGGATGCCGAGGCCACGCTCGCCGGCGGCACTGTCTCGCCGGGCAGCTCGCTGGTCGGTGCCGATGTCGGCGAGCTGGCCGGCAGCGGCAAGCTGGGGGTGATGGCCACCGATTCGCTGGCGGGGATCGTCGATGATTTCGATGTGCTGATCGATTTCACCACGCCCCGGGTGACCCTGGATAACCTGGCGGTCTGCGCCGAGCATGGCAAGCGCATGGTGATCGGTACTACCGGGCTTGCCGACGAGGAGCTGGCGGCGCTGGACGGCTACCGTGATCGGGTGCCCATGGTCTTCGCGCCCAACATGAGCGTGGGTGTCAATCTGACCTTCAAGCTGCTGGAGACTGCCGCCCGCGCGCTGGGCGACGAGGGCTACGATATCGAGGTCATCGAGTCCCACCATCGTCACAAGGTGGACGCGCCCTCCGGCACGGCCCTGAAGCTGGGCGAGGTAGTGGCCGATGCCCTGGGGCGTGACCTGAAGACCGATGGCGTCTTCGAGCGTGTCGGACAGTGCGGGCCGCGCAGTGACAAGGAGATCGGTTTCGCCACGGTGCGCGCCGGCGACATCGTCGGCGAGCATACCGTGCTGTTTGCCACCGAAGGCGAGCGCATCGAGATCACGCACAAGGCTTCCAGCCGCATGACGTTTGCCAGGGGCGCCGTACGGGCAGCGCGCTGGGTGGCCGGCAAGCCGGCAGGGCGTTATGACATGCAGGATGTCATCGGGCTGGATTGAAGGGTAGCCGAGCGGCCTCGGATGCTTTAAAATCCCCCAAATTTTGGCCGGGCGCCGGCACTCGCCGCGCAAACGCTTGTTGCGTCGGCCCAGCATTCCGAGCGAATGACAACAAGCGGGATGAAACCGGTCTTCATTGTCGGGTTTCGTCCCGCTTTTTTGCGGGTCGGTGGCTGGGGCGCCCCGGGACGATCAGGCGGGAGTCTAGTCTGCCTTGCGACGGTTCCGGGCTTGCCTGAGCTGTCAGCGCCATTCGAGAAGTATTCCTTGACGAGCATGGGAGGACGTTGCGTTGAACAAACCCGCGATACTGGCCCTGGAAGATGGCAGTGTGTTTCATGGCACCGCCATTGGCGCCGATGGGCAAACTAGCGGTGAGGTGGTGTTCAATACGGCCATGACAGGCTACCAGGAGATCCTCACCGACCCTTCCTATAGCCGTCAGATCGTCACCCTGACGTATCCGCACATCGGCAATACCGGCGTCAACAGCGAAGACGTGGAGTCCTCCGGGATTGCTGCCGCCGGGCTGGTGATTCGCGACCTGCCTCTGCTGGCCAGCAACTTCCGCTCCGAGCAGTCGTTGTCCGATTATCTGGCGGAGCAGAACGTGCTGGGCATCGCCGATATCGACACGCGCCGGCTGACCCGCCTGTTGCGCGACAAGGGCTCGCAGAACGGCGCTATCCTGGCCGGTCCTGATGCCGAGGGCGAGGACGCCGAAGCGCGTGCCCTGGAAGCGGCCAAGGCTTTCCCTGGCCTCAAGAACATGGATCTGGCCAAGGTCGTCTCCTGCACGGAATCCTACGAGTGGAGCGAGGCGGAATGGTCGCTGGGCACGGGATACGCCGATGCGGCCCAGGGCGAGCGCCCCTATCATGTCGTCGCCTACGATTATGGCGCGAAGCGCAATATCCTGCGGATGCTGGCCTCCCGAGGCTGCCGGTTGACTGTGGTGCCGGCCCAGACCTCGGCTGAAGAGGTGCTGGCCATGAATCCGGATGGCATCTTCCTCTCCAACGGCCCGGGCGATCCCGAGCCCTGCGACTATGCCATCAGTGCCATCCAGTCGTTTCTGGAGACCGACATCCCGGTCTTCGGCATCTGCCTTGGCCACCAGTTGCTGGCGCTGGCCAGCGGCGCGCGGACGGTGAAGATGGGGCACGGCCACCATGGTGCCAACCACCCGGTGCAGGATCTCGACAGCGGCCGAGTGATGATCACCAGCCAGAATCACGGCTTCGCCGCCGATGAGGCCACGCTCCCGGCCACCTTGCGCGCCACTCACCGTTCTCTGTTCGATGGCACCCTGCAGGGTATCGAGCGCACCGACCGGCCGGCATTCAGTTTTCAGGGACACCCCGAGGCGAGCCCCGGCCCCCGGGACATGTCGCCGCTGTTCGACCGTTTCGTCGACATGATGCGGTGTCGACGCTGACGCCCGCACCCGATCGATCGTCGCCCCTCGTCCGTCACCACTCTTGCGGGAAGCACCATGCCCAAACGTACCGACATCCAGAGCATCCTGATCATCGGCGCAGGCCCCATCGTCATCGGCCAGGCCTGCGAATTCGACTATTCCGGCGCCCAGGCCTGCAAGGCCCTGCGCGAGGAAGGCTTCCGGGTCATTCTGGTCAACTCCAATCCAGCGACCATCATGACCGATCCGGTGATGGCCGACGCCACCTACATCGAGCCGATCACCTGGCAGGCGGTGGAGAAGATCATCGAGGCCGAGCAGCCCGATGCCATCCTGCCGACCATGGGGGGCCAGACAGCGCTCAACTGCGCCCTGGAGCTGGACAAGCACGGCGTGCTCGCCAAGTATGGCGTGGAGATGATCGGCGCCAATGCCGATGCCATCAACATGGCCGAGGATCGCGACCTCTTTGACCAGGCGATGAAGCGCATCGGCCTGGAATGCCCTAAGGCCAAGGTGGCCCATACCATGGAAGAGGCCTGGGAGATCCAGGGCGAGCTCGGCTTTCCGGTCATCATTCGGCCTTCCTACACCATGGGAGGCTCCGGTGGGGGCGTGGCTTACAACAAGGAAGAGTTCGAGGAAATCTGCACCCGGGGCTTCGAGCTTTCCAACAACCATGAGCTGTTGATCGATGAGTCGCTGCTGGGCTGGAAGGAATACGAGATGGAGGTCGTTCGCGACAAGAACGACAACTGCATCATCGTCTGCGCCATTGAGAACTTCGATCCCATGGGCGTGCACACCGGCGACTCCATCACCGTGGCACCCGCCCAGACGTTGACCGACAAGGAATACCAGATCATGCGCGACGCCTCCTTGGCGGTGTTGCGCGAGATCGGCGTCGAGACGGGAGGCTCCAACGTCCAGTTCGGCGTCGATCCGACTACCGGACGCGTGGTGGTCATCGAGATGAACCCGCGGGTGAGCCGTTCCTCGGCGCTGGCCTCCAAGGCCACCGGCTTCCCGATCGCCAAGATCGCCGCCAAGCTGGCTGTCGGCTACACCCTGGACGAGCTGCAAAACGACATCACCGGCGGACGTACTCCGGCCTCGTTCGAGCCGTCCATCGATTACGTGGTCACCAAGATTCCGCGCTTTACCTTCGAGAAATTCCCCCAGGCCAATGATCGCTTGACGACCCAGATGAAGTCGGTCGGCGAGGTGATGGCCATCGGGCGGACCTTTCAGGAGTCCCTGCAGAAGGCCCTGCGGGGGCTGGAAACCGGCAACGACGGCCTCGATCCGAAGGTCACGCGCTTCAATGATGATGCCATGGCGCACATCAAGGGTGAGCTCCAGGTGGCCGGAGCTGAACGCATCTTCTATGTGGCCGATGCCATGCGCGCCGGGCTGGATGTCGAAGAGCTGTTTCGTCTGACCAACATCGATCGCTGGTTCCTGGTCCAGATCGAGGATCTGGTGCGCAGTGAAGCCGAGCTTGCCAAGCGCTCGCTTTCCGAGCTGACGCCGCGAGAATTCTTTGCCTTGAAGCGCAAGGGATTCTCCGATGCGCGCCTGGCCAAGCTGCTCGGTGTCGCCGAGAAGGACTTCCGTCGGGCCCGCCAGGCGGCCGGCATCCGCCCCGTCTACAAGCGGGTCGACACCTGTGCGGCGGAGTTCGCCACCGACACGGCCTACATGTACTCCTCCTATGAGGAAGAGTGCGAAGCGGAGGTCTCCGACCGGCCCAAGATCATGGTGCTGGGCGGTGGGCCCAATCGTATCGGCCAGGGCATCGAGTTCGATTACTGCTGCGTGCATGCCGCGCTGGCCATGCGGGATGATGGCTACGAGACCATCATGGTCAACTGTAACCCAGAGACCGTTTCCACCGACTACGATACCTCGGATCGGCTTTACTTCGAGCCGGTGACGCTGGAAGACGTGCTCGAGATTGCCGACAAGGAGAAGCCTGCCGGCGTAATCGTGCAGTTCGGCGGTCAGACGCCGCTCAAGCTGGCGCGCGAACTCGAGGCCGCCGGCGTGCCGATCATCGGCACCACGCCGGATGCCATCGATCGTGCCGAGGACCGCGAACGTTTCCAGCAGATGATCGGCAAGCTGGGGCTCAAGCAGCCGCCCAATGCCACGGCTCGCAGCTTCGAGGACGCCTTCGCCAAGGCCGAGGCCATCGGCTATCCGCTGGTGGTGCGTCCCTCCTATGTGCTGGGTGGCCGGGCCATGGAGATCGTCTACGATGCCAGCGAGCTGGAGGACTACATGACTCATGCGGTCAAGGTCTCCAACGACTCGCCGGTACTGCTCGACCATTTCCTCAACGCGGCCGTCGAAGTCGATATCGACGCTGTCTCCGACGGAACGCAGGTGGTGATCGGCGGTATCATGCAGCATATCGAGCAGGCGGGGGTGCACTCCGGTGATTCCGCCTGTGCCCTGCCGCCGTACTCGCTGCCGGCGGAGGTGCAGGACGAGATGCGCGACCAGGTCAAGCGCATGGCCGTGGAGCTGGGCGTCAAGGGGCTGATGAATGTGCAGCTGGCCTGGCAGGATGGCGAGATCTACGTCATCGAGGTCAATCCGCGGGCCTCGCGCACCGTGCCATTCGTCTCCAAGTGCATCGGTACCTCGCTGGCGCAGGTAGCGGCACGTTGCATGGCCGGCGTTTCGCTGGCCGAGCAGGGCTTCGACCAGGAGATCGTGCCGCATTTCTACAGCGTCAAGGAAGCGGTCTTCCCGTTCGCCAAGTTCCCCGGTGTCGACCCCATCCTCTCGCCGGAGATGAAATCCACCGGCGAGGTCATGGGCAGTGGCGATACCTTCGCCGAGGCCTTCTACAAGGCGCAGCTTGGCGCCGGGGAAGCGATTCCGGCACTGGAAGGCGAGCGCAAGGCGTTTCTATCGGTGCGCGATCCCGACAAGCAAGGTGTTATCGATGTGGCCCGATCTTTGTTAGGATTAGGGTTCACACTATGCGCGACGCGTGGCACGGCATCGGCTCTGCAACAAGCCGAGCTGCCCGTGGAGGTCGTCAACAAGGTTTATGAAGGCCGTCCTCATATTGTCGATCTGCTCAAGAACGACGAGGTCGCCTATATCGTCAACACCACCGAGGGCCGCCAGGCCATCAATGATTCCTCGGTGATCCGCCGCACTGCTCTCGCCCGCAAGGTTCCCTATGCCACCACCCTGGCGGGAGCCAATGCCGTTTGCCTGGCACTCGAGTACGGGAACGCCATCACCGTGCGGCGGTTACAGGAATTGCATGCAGGAGTCAGTCAATGAACAAGGTCCCGATGACCGTCGTCGGTGAGCAGCGTCTTCGCGATGAGCTCGAACACCTCAAGAGCGAGGCGCGGCCCAACGTCATCGCCGCCATCGCCGAGGCGCGCGAACACGGCGATCTCAAGGAGAATGCCGAGTATCACGCCGCCCGCGAGCAGCAAGGCTTCATCGAGGGGCGGATCCAGGAGATCGAGGGCAAGCTCTCCAATGCGCAGGTCATCGATGTCACCAAGCTGCCCAAGACCGGCAAGGTCATCTTCGGGGTGACGGTGGAACTGATCAACCTGGAGAACGATGAGGAAGTGACCTACCGGATCGTCGGTGAGGACGAGGCTGACATCAAGGTCGGCCAGATCTCGGTGACATCACCCATCGCCCGCGCCTTGATCGGCAAGGAAGAGGGCGAGGTGGTGCTGGTGCGCACGCCTGGCGGGGATGTCGAGTACGAGATCGCGAGCGTCGAGCATCTCTGACCCAGGCTCGACCCCTTGAGCTGGAAGCTTGAAGAAAAACACCCCCGCAGCAGTGCTGCGGGGGTGTTTTGTATCCACGGCTGTTGGGACTTGGCCAGCTTCCAGTTCGCGCGAAGCGCGGGATCAGCGCCGTCCGTGGTGCTCCTCGAAGCGCTTGATGTTGGAAAGCTTCGGGTTGACCTTCGGATTGTGGCGGTAGAGCAGGGCGACCTTGCCGATCTTCTGGATCAGTTCGGCGCCGCTGGCGTCGAGCAGTTCGTCGATCATGGCGGCGCGATCGTCGCGCTCGGGCAGGGCCAGCTTGACCTTGATTAGTTCGTGGTCCTGGAGGGCTCGGTCCAGTTCGGTGATCACGCCTTCGGAGATCCCGTTCTCCGACACCGTGACCACGGGGTCGAGATGGTGGCCGATGCTGCGAAATGCTTTCTTTTGTGCCTGTGACAAGCTCATGGTATCTTGATTCTTCCCGGTTGGCGCGCTGTGCCCATGGTACGGCGTATCGTGACGCGGCGAAACCGCTACGGTGCGTTATTGTGCCGAGTCGCCGGGCCCGCAGGTCAGCACCTTAGTCCCAGGTCATCCCGGAATTCGCTCGACCGCCCGACATCCAGATCATTCTACAGGTGATGCCGTGGCATCTTCCCATGATTCCCGTACCAAGGGTGCCGGCCGACGCGGCTCCCACAAGAGTCGTGCCGGATGGCTCAAGGAACACTTCGATGATCGCTATGTCCAGCAGAGCTGGCAGGACGGCTATCGTAGCCGGGCCAGCTACAAGCTGCTGGCCCTCGACGAGAAGGATAAGTTGCTGCGAAGCGGCATGACGGTGATCGATCTCGGTGCCGCGCCCGGAGGCTGGAGCCAGGTGGCTGCCGAGAAGGTCGGCGACGAGGGCATGGTGATCGCCTCCGATATTCTCGAGATGGATGCCCTGGCGGGGGTCGATTTCGTGCAAGGCGATTTCACCGAGGAGCACGTGCTCGAGGAGATCCTGGCGCGGCTCGGGAATCGTCCGGTCGACCTTGTGATGTCGGACATGGCCCCCAATATGAGTGGCATGGCGGCGATCGACCAGCCTCAGGCCATGTACCTGGTGGAGTTGGCCCTGGACCTGGCGCGACAGACCTTGTCGCCGGGCGGCGTCTTCCTGGCCAAGGTGTTCCAGGGGGAAGGGTTCGATGCCTACCTGAAGGAGCTGCGTGCCGGCTTCAAGCGGGTGGTGACACGCAAGCCGGAGGCGTCGCGGGCGCGGTCCCGCGAGGTGTATCTACTGGCGGAAGGTTTTCGTGGCTGAGCGCGGTCTTCGGGGTGTGGCTCGGCCGGATGTGATGAAAGCCCCATAGGCTGGGGCTAACGGCGCAATGGCCGGACAAGGCGGCGCAATTATGCCACAGTGGGCAGTAACAGAGTGGACCGAGGTCCGCGTCCTGGCTGAACATGTGCGCCTGATGTAGTGTCGAAACACCAGGCGCATGCGGCCGACGGATTCTTGCAATTGAGGGTAGTCCCTTGAACGATATGGCGAAGAACCTGATTCTGTGGTTGGTCATCGCGGCGGTGTTGCTGACGGTGTTCAACAATTTCAGTGTCGACAATGCACCGCAGACGATGAACTACTCCCAGTTTGTCCAGCAGGTGCAGAACGAGCGCATCGATAGCGTGACCATCGATGGTTATACGATCACCGGTCAGCGTACCGATGGCTCTCAGTTCCAGACCATCCGTCCGGCGGCGGAAGACCCCAAGCTGATGGATGATCTGCTGGCTCACGACGTTACCGTGGTCGGCAAGGAGCCGGAGCAGCAGAGCCTTTGGACGCGTCTGCTGATTGCCAGCTTCCCGATCCTGCTGATCCTGGCGATCTTCATCTTCTTCATGCGCCAGATGCAGGGTGGTGGAAGCGGCAAGGGCGGGCCGATGAGCTTCGGCAAGTCCAAGGCCAAGCTGTTGTCCCAGGATCAGATCAAGACCACTTTCGCCGATGTGGCCGGTTGCGACGAGGCCAAGGAGGAAGTCGAGGAGCTGGTCGACTTCCTGCGCGATCCGACCAAGTTCCAGCGCCTGGGGGGCACCATTCCTCGAGGCGTGCTGATGGTTGGCCCGCCCGGGACCGGCAAGACCCTGCTCGCCAAGTCCATCGCCGGCGAGGCCAGCGTGCCCTTCTTCTCGATTTCGGGCTCCGACTTCGTGGAGATGTTCGTCGGTGTCGGCGCTTCTCGCGTTCGTGACATGTTCGAACAGGCCAAGAAGCAGGCGCCGTGCATCATCTTCATCGACGAGATCGATGCCGTGGGCCGTTCGCGCGGCGCCGGCATGGGGGGTGGCAATGACGAGCGCGAGCAGACGCTGAACCAGCTGCTGGTGGAGATGGACGGCTTCGAGGCAAACGAGGGCATCATCGTCATCGCCGCGACCAACCGACCGGATGTGCTCGACCCGGCGCTGCTGCGTCCGGGGCGTTTCGACCGCCAGGTGACCGTGCCGCTGCCCGATATCCGGGGTCGCGAGCATATCCTCAATGTCCATCTGCGCAAGGTGCCACTGGCCGACGACGTCAAGCCGTCCTATATCGCCCGTGGCACGCCCGGATTCTCCGGTGCCGACCTGGCCAACCTGGTTAACGAGGCGGCGCTGTTCGCGGCGCGCGGCAATAAGCGCCTGGTGGGCATGGATGAGCTGGAAATGGCTAAGGACAAGATCATGATGGGCGCCGAGCGTCGCTCCATGGTCATGACCGAGAAGGACAAGCTCAACACGGCCTACCACGAGTCCGGACACGCCATCATCGGTCTGGTGATGCCGGAGCACGATCCGGTCTACAAGGTCACCATCATTCCGCGCGGCCGAGCGCTGGGCGTGACCATGTTCCTGCCCGAGGAAGATCGCTACAGCCTGTCGCGTCAGCAGATCATCAGCCAGATCTGCTCGCTGTTCGGCGGCCGTATCGCCGAAGAGATGACGCTGGGGCCGAACGGCGTGACCACCGGTGCCTCCAATGACATCAAGCGTGCCACCGAGCTGGCGCACAACATGGTTGCCAAGTGGGGCCTGTCCGAGGAGATGGGACCGATCATGTACGACGAGGACGAGTCGCACCAGTTCCTGGGTGGCGGCAGTCAGGGCGGCATGCTGAAGTCCGGCGAGACCACGACGCGTCTCGACAAGGAGGTGCGCCGCATCATCGACGATTGCTATGCCCAGGCGAAGCAGATCCTGGAAGACAATCGCGACAAGTTGGATGCCATGGCCGAGGCGCTGGTCAAGTACGAGACCATCGACGCCAAGCAGCTCAAGGACATCATGGAAGGTCGTGATCCGCGGCCGCCCGAAGGCTGGGAGGATGGCGGTTCCGACGGTGGCTCGCCGGTGACCGGCTCGGGGAGCGAGGCGGAGTCTCCCGAAGCCTCCGATGATGGCGATGCAGACGACGAGGAAACGCCGAGGCGTCGTCCTTCCGATCCCTTGGGCGGTCCCGCCGGAACCTGACGCCGGCGCCCGTTCCCGTTGATTGCCAGGCGCCCTTCGGGGCGCCTTCGCCGTAGAGGGCCGAGGCCCGGTATTCGATATTCCCAGGATAATGATGCAGACCTCCGCTTCGAACTCCCTGCAGTGTGGCCGCCACCGGCTGGATCTCTCCTTTCCCCATGTGATGGGGATCCTCAATGTCACTCCCGACTCCTTTTCCGACGGCGGACGCCACGTCGCCCTGGATGATGCCTTGGCGCGCGCCGAACGGATGCTTGCCGAAGGCGCGGCGATCATCGATGTGGGCGGGGAATCGACGCGTCCCGGCGCCGCCGAGGTGTCGACCCAGCAAGAGCTTGATCGCGTCATGCCGGTCGTGGAAGCGCTGGTTCGCGAACTCGATGCCCTGGTCTCGGTGGACACCAGCACGCCGGACGTGATGCGTGAAGCCGCCAGTGCGGGAGCCGGCATGCTCAACGATGTGCGGAACCTGCGTCGCGATGGAGCGATGCGGGCGGCTGCCGCCACCGGGCTGCCGGTATGTGTGATGCACATGCTCGGCGAGCCGGGCGACATGCAGGATGCGCCATACTATGATCGACCCGTGGAAGACGCCGTGGCTGAATTCCTCGAGTCCCGGGTGGCGGCCTGCGAAGCGGCGGGACTGCGTCGCGATCGCCTGTTGATCGACCCCGGATTTGGCTTTGCCAAGACCGTCGAGCACAATCTACGGCTGCTCAAATACATGGAGCGCCTGACCTTGCTGGAGTTGCCCATTCTGGTGGGCATGTCACGCAAGAGCATGATCGGCAAGGTGCTCGAGCGGCCGGTGGAGGAGCGCCTCGCTGGCGGGCTGGCGCTGTCCGCCCTGGCCGTGGAGCGAGGTGCGCGTATCCTTCGCGTGCATGATGTGGGGCCCCACGTGGACGCGGTGAACATGGCCTGGGCCGTACTCAAGGAAGGTTGCGACAATGACTAGACGCTATTTCGGTACCGATGGCATTCGCGGCACCGTCGGTGAAACGCCTATCACCGCAGATTTCATGTTGAAGCTGGGGTGGGCCACCGGCCGGGTGCTGACGCGCGAATCCGGACGGGCGAAGGTGCTGATCGGCAAGGATACGCGGATTTCCGGCTACATGTTCGAGTCGGCGCTGGAAGCCGGGCTCTCTGCCGCCGGCGTCGATGTCATCCTGCTCGGCCCGATGCCGACGCCGGGCATCGCCTACCTGACGCGCACCTTCCGGGCCGACGCCGGGATCGTCATCTCGGCCTCCCACAATGCCTTTGCCGACAATGGCATCAAGTTCTTCTCCGCCGAGGGCGTCAAGCTGCCCGACGCCGTCGAGGAGCGCATCGAAGCGATGCTCGATGAGCCCTTGACCACGGTGGCGCCACACGAGCTGGGCAAGGCCCGGCGGGTGGACGATGCTGCCGGCCGCTATATCGAGTTCTGCAAGTCGACCATTCCCGACCGGGTCAGTCTGCATGGCTTGCGAATGGTCGTCGATTGCGCCCATGGCGCCACCTATCACATCGCGCCCAGCGTGCTTCGCGAGCTGGGCGCCGAGGTCAGCTTGATCGGTGCCAATCCCGACGGACTCAACATCAACCATGAGGTCGGCTCCACGCAGCCGGCGGCATTGCGTGCGGCAGTTATCCGCGAGGGAGCCGATCTTGGCGTGGCCTTCGATGGCGATGGCGACCGCGTGCTACTGGTGGATGCCGATGGCCGCGAGGTCGATGGCGACGACATTCTCTATATCATCGCCCGGGACCGCCACGCACGGGGTGAGCTCGGAGGCGGGGTCGTGGGAACCCTGATGAGCAATTTTGGCCTGGCCGCGGCGCTGGAAACGCTGGATGTACCCTTCGAGCGCGCCAAGGTCGGCGATCGTTACGTCATGGAGCGGCTGGCCGCCAACGGTTGGCAGTTGGGAGGCGAGTCCTCGGGGCACATCGTCTGCGGCCATGTGCAGACCACGGGTGATGGCATCGTGTCGGCCCTTCAGGTGTTGTCGGTGATGGCGCGAGAGGGTCGGGCGCTGGGCGAGCTGCTGGAGGGCCTCGAGAAAGCACCCCAGGCGTTGATTAATGTGCGCCTGACGCCGGGTACCGATGCCCGGGCCCTGATGGAAGACGCTGCCTTGCAGGAAGCGGTATCCACCATGGAAACCGAGCTGGAGGGGCAGGGGCGTGTCCTGCTTCGGCCCTCGGGGACCGAGCCGCTGATTCGCGTCATGGTCGAGGGGCGCCCCCATCTGGATGTTCAACATCTGGCGCGTCGCCTGGCTGATGATGTCGAGAGCATGTTGTCTTGACAATGGTGCTCCTATACCATTTCGGCCCACCTTGAAAGAGGATGTCGCATGCCTATGCCGCTGATCGCCGGCAATTGGAAGATGAACGGTTCCCTGAGCCTGGTCGAGACCTTCGGCCAGGCGCTTGCCGATGCCGACCTGCCGTCGCGTCTCGAGGTCGCGTTGATGGTGCCCTTCCCCTACTTGGAGTCTGCCTCCCGTGCGCTGGCGGGCACTCGCGCGGTACTGGGGGCGCAGACGCTCAGTGACCAGCCTGCCGGGGCCTTCACCGGAGAGGTAAGCGGCGAGATGCTTCGCGAGGTCGGCGCGACCCTGGTGCTGGTCGGTCACTCCGAGCGGCGTACCCTGTTCGGTGAAGATGACTCGGCGGTGCTGGCGCGCGTGCGTCGCGCGCTGGAGGTTGGCCTCACACCAGTGCTGTGCCTGGGTGAGACCCTCGAGGAGCGTGATGACGGTCGCGGTGAAACGGTTGTAATCGGCCAGTTGGAAGCGGTCCTGGACGCGCTGGAGGCCGAGCAACGCCATCGACTGGTGATCGCCTACGAGCCGGTATGGGCCATCGGCACCGGCCGTACCGCCACTCCCGAGCAGGCGCAGGCGATTCACGCTGCCCTCCGCCGCCGGCTGGCTGCCTACGACGACGGTCTCGCGGAAAAGACCCAGTTACTGTATGGCGGCAGCATGAAGGCCGACAATGCGGCCGAGCTGTTGGCTCAGCCGGATATCGACGGCGGCCTGGTCGGCGGCGCCTCTCTCAAGATCGATGATTTCCTAGCCATTTGTCAGTCAGCAGGTTGAATCCATGCAAGTTGCCATTCTCATGATCCATGTGGCGATCGCCATCGCCCTGGTCGCCTTGATCCTGCTGCAGCAGGGCAAGGGGGCCGATGCCGGCGCCTCTTTTGGCGGCGGCGCCTCTCAGACCGTGTTCGGTTCTCGCGGTAGCGGCAGCTTCCTGTCACGTGCGACCGCCGTGCTGGCGGCGGCCTTTTTCGCGACCTCGTTGACCCTGGCCTACTTCGCCTCCCAGGCGGGCGAGGCGCCGGAAGAAACGGGAATTCCCGATGCCGAAGTGATTGAGCAGCAAAGTGCCGATCCGACCCTTGACGAAGGCGGTAATAGCGAGGATAATGCAGCGCCAGTGCTGGAGGAGGGCGGCAGCTGAAGCCCTCGTTTTTGCCAGCCGTCCCCTGATGCCGAAGTGGTGGAATTGGTAGACACGCTATCTTGAGGGGGTAGTGACCTTACGGTCGTGCGGGTTCAAGTCCCGCCTTCGGCACCATCTGAAACCGACATGGTGAGACGCCTCGCCAAGTGTCGGCCTCAGTAGCAGGATTGGCAGAACGGTGCCATTGTGGCTTGACGCCAATAGGGTTCAGGCATACAATCACCGGCCTAGATTGATGCGGGGTGGAGCAGTCTGGTAGCTCGTCGGGCTCATAACCCGAAGGTCATCGGTTCAAATCCGGTCCCCGCTACCATCTTCCTGGCAGGCATGCAGCGATGTTAGGGGCATGCCAGAGAGCCGAAGTGGTATACAGGTTTCTTGTAAAAGCCCCTTCCTGCGAAGGGGCTTTTTGTTAGCGGCCAGCCCGTCGGTCGAGATCGGCCGGTTGTCCCGAGGCAACGCCAATCAGCCACCTGACTTTCCTGTTCACTCCTGGCCAGGTGCCTGATGCAACGGCTGTAGGAGCTTTCTTCCATGGCAACCAAGGATACTGCGCTGAAAGCGTTGATCGAGCCAGTGGTGACGGCCATGGGCTTCGAACTCTGGGGTATCGATTATCTGTCTCAGGGCAAGCACTCGCGGTTGGTGATCTTCATCGACCATTCGGAGGGCGTTGGCGTGGATGACTGCGCCGATGTCAGCCGTCAGGTCAGTGCGGTGCTGGATGTCGAAGACCCTATTGCCGGAGAGTATCGACTCGAGGTGTCGTCTCCCGGGATGGATCGACCGTTGTTCACCCTCGACCAGTTCGAGCGCTATGCGGGGCACACGGTGGCTGTGAAGCTGCGTGCACCGTTCGACGGACGACGCAAGTTCCAGGGATTGCTGGCCGGTATTGAAGGCGACGAGGTGCTGTTGCAGCTCGACGGCGAGGAATATTGCTTTCCCATCGAGAGCATCGATCAGGCGCGTATCGTGCCTCGGTTCGGTTCGTGATGTCGGTGCAAAAGGACGGGTTTTCTGGCGAGGCTAAGTCATGAGTAAAGAGATTCTGGCGGTCGTCGATGCGATCTCCAATGAAAAGGGGGTCCCCCGCGAGGTGATTTTCGAGGCCGTCGAGGCCGCGCTGGCCAGCGCGTCTCGCAAGCGCTTCGAGGATGAGGAAGTCAGCGTGCGCGTGCATATCGATCGGCGTACCGGCGACTACGAGACCTTCCGGCGTTGGGAGGTGGTCGAAGACGACGACTTCGATGGACCGGATGCCCAGATCAAGCTTTCCTTCGCCGAGCGTCGCGATCCGCCGCTGGGCCTGGGGGACGTGGTCGAGGAGCGTATCGAGAACGCCACCTTCGGTCGGATCGCGGCTCAGACTGCCAAGCAGGTCATCGTGCAGAAGGTGCGCGAGGCCGAGCGTGCCGAGGTCGTGAGCCTCTACGCCGAGCGCGAGGGCGAACTGGTGGCCGGCATCGTCAAGAAGACGACACGTGATGGCCTGATCATCGACCTGGGAGACAACGCCGAGGCGTTCTTGCCGCGCAGCGAGATGATTCCCGGCGAGCGCTACCGCATGAACGAGCGGGTGCGCGCCTTGTTGACCAAGGTCGATCCCGAGGCTCGCGGCGCTCAGTTGATCCTGTCCCGGACCTGTCCGGAGCTGATCATCGAGCTGTTCAAGATCGAGGTGCCCGAAATCGCCGAGCAGCTCATTGAAATCAAGGGAGCGGCGCGCGACCCCGGGTCGCGCGCCAAGATCGCGGTCAAGACCAATGATCGTCGTATCGATCCGGTAGGCGCCTGCGTCGGCATGCGCGGCTCTCGGGTCCAGGCGGTATCGACCGAGCTGCAGAACGAGCGGGTGGATATCGTGCTGTGGGACGACAACCCCGCCCAGTTGGTGATCAACGCCATGGCGCCGGCGGATGTCGCTTCCATTCTCGTCGATGAAGACGCCCACGCCATGGACGTGGCCGTCGGCGAGGACAATCTGGCCCAGGCCATCGGCCGCAGTGGCCAGAACGTACGCCTGGCCTCCGAGCTTACCGGCTGGCGTCTGAACGTCATGACCGAGGCCGAGGCCGAGGCCAAGCGCGACCAGGAGATCGATAGCCTGGTCGAGCACTTCATTCAGCACCTGGACGTCGACGATGACGTGGCACGCCTGTTGGTCGAAGAGGGCTTCACATCCCTCGAAGAGGTCGCCTACGTCCCGGTGGAGGAAATGCTGGAAATCGAGGAGTTGGACGAAGAACTCATCGAGGAGCTGCGCGCTCGCGCCAAGGACGAGTTGTTGAACCTGGCCATCGCCTCCGAGGAAGAACTCGATGGCGCCCAGCCGGCCGACGACCTGCTGGCGATGGACGGCATGGAGCGCCATCTGGCCTTCATCCTGGCCAGTCGGGGCATCGTCACCATGGAGGATCTCGCCGAACAGTCCGTCGATGATCTGACCGATATCGAAGAGCTGGACGACGAGCGCGCCGCGTCACTGATCATGACCGCCCGCGCGCCATGGTTCGAGAGCGAACAGTAACACGGGTCACGGGCTGAGGAGGGTCGTAATGTCAGAAATGACCGTTAAGGATTTTGCAGCAAAGGTGGGGCGCGATGTGCCCCGTCTGCTGGAGCAGATGAAAGAAGCCGGACTCGAGCACAAGTCCGAGGGCGACGCCGTTTCCGAAGAGGACAAACGCAAGCTGCTCGATTACCTCACCAAGAGCCACGGCGGTAGTGGCTCGGGGGCGAAGAACCGCATCACCCTGACCCGTAAGACCCGCAGCCGTATCAATACCGGCGAGCGTGGCAAGAGCATTGAGGTGCAGGTTCGCAAGAAGCGTACCTACGTGAAGCGCGAGGAAGAGCCGGCCGAGGAATCCAAGGTCGAGGACCATGGCCCGCGCCAGTTGGTGGGCGACATGGCCGAGGCCGAAGCCAAGCGCGAGGCACAGGAGGCCGAGGAAGCCAAGCGTCGCGCCGAAGAGTCCGCTCGCGAGGCCGCGGAGAAGGCCGAGGCCGAGAAGGCGCAGGCCGAGCAGGCTGCCCAGGCCGAACCGGAGCCCGAGATTCCGGTGCCGGAGCTCGAAACCACCGAGCCCGCGCCCGAGGAAGCTCCGGCACCGCCGAAGGAAGGGCGCACCGAGGGGCGTCGTGCGGCCGTCAAGAAGGCCAGCGGCAAGGCCGGCAAGAAAGGCCGTGGTGGTGACCGTGACGAGGATCGCAGCGATCGCGAGGAGCGTCGTCGTGGTGGTCGCAAGGCCAAGCGCGCCGAGCGTCGCGGGAGTCGTCGTGGCGGCAGCAGCCAGGGTGGCGGCAAGCACGGCTTCCAGAAGCCGACCCAGCCGATCGTCCGTGAGGTCTCTATTCCGGAGTCCATCAGCGTGGCGGACCTGGCCGACAAGATGTCGATCAAGGCCAATGAGGTCATCAAGGCCATGTTCACCATGGGCGCGGCGGTGACCATCAACCAGACCATCGACCAGGACACCGCGGCCATCGTGGTCGAAGAAATGGGCCACAAGCCCAAGCTGGTCAAGGACGATGCACTGGAGACGGAAGTGCTCGAGGGCATCTCCTACGAGGGTGATGAGATCACGCGCTCGCCTGTCGTCACCGTCATGGGGCACGTCGACCACGGCAAGACCTCGTTGCTCGACTACATCCGTCGCGCCAAGGTGGCGACCGGCGAGGCCGGCGGCATTACCCAGCATATCGGTGCCTACCATGTTGAGGACGACCACGGTGGCGTGACCTTCCTCGATACGCCTGGTCACGCGGCATTTACCGCCATGCGTGCGCGCGGTGCCAAGGCCACCGACGTGGTGGTGCTGGTGGTCGCGGCCGATGACGGCGTCATGCCCCAGACCATTGAGGCGGTCGAGCACTCCAAGGCGGCAGGCGTGCCGATGGTGGTGGCGGTCAACAAGATCGACAAGGCGAACGCTGACCCGGATCGCGTCAAGAACGAGCTGTCACAGCACGGCGTGATCTCCGAGGAATGGGGTGGCGATACCCAGTTCGTGCATGTTTCCGCCAAGTCCGGCGATGGCATCGAGGAGCTGCTGGAGTCGATCCAGCTGGTGTCCGAGGTGCTTGAGCTCAAGGCTGTTCCCGAAGCGCCCGGCAAGGGCGTGGTGGTCGAGTCCCGACTCGACAAGGGCCGTGGCCCGGTGGCTACCGTGCTGGTTCAGAACGGCACCCTGAAGAAGGGCGACATCGTGCTCGCCGGCCTGCATTACGGCCGCGTGCGTGCGCTGACCAACGAGCTCGGCAAGCAGGTCGATGAAGCCGGTCCGGCCATGCCGGTCGAGATTCAGGGCCTGGATGGTACGCCGGAGGCCGGCGACGACTTCATGGTGCTCGATGACGAGAAGAAGGCGCGCGAAGTCGCCAACTTCCGCCAGGGCAAGTACCGCGAGGTTCGCCTGGCCCGCCAGCAGAAGGCCAAGCTGGAGAACATGTTCAGCCAGATGGGCCAGGAAGAGGCCGCCAAGCTCAACATCGTCCTCAAGGCCGATGTGCAGGGTTCTCTGGAGGCCATCAAGGGTGCGCTCGAGGAACTGTCCACCGACGAGGTGCAGGTCTCCGTGGTGTCTTCCGGCGTCGGCGGTATCACCGGTACCGATGCCAACCTGGCGCTGGCCTCCGAGGCCATCGTGATCGGCTTCAACGTGCGTGCCGATGCCGCGGCCCGCGAGATCATCGAACGCGAAGGCCTGGAGCTGCGCTACTACAGCGTCATCTACCAGCTGATCGACGAGGTCAAGCAGGCCATGAGCGGCATGCTCGAGCCGGAGTGGAAGGAAGAGATCGTCGGTGTGGCCGAGGTCCGCGACGTCTTCCGCGCTCCCAAGATCGGTGCCGTGGCCGGTTGCATGGTGGTCGAGGGAACCGTCCATCGCCACAAGAAGATCCGCGTGCTGCGCGAGAATGTGGTGATCTACGAGGGCGAGCTCGAATCCCTGCGCCGTTACAAGGACGACGTCAACGAGGTCCGCAACGGCATGGAGTGCGGTATCGGTGTGAAGAACTACAACGACGTCCAGGTCGGCGACAAGATCGAGGTCTTCGATCAGGTCAAGGTCGAGCGGACGCTCTGATCGCTCGAGGAACCGACCATGCGTGAATTCAAGCGTACCGACCGTGTGGCCGACCAGCTCCAGAAGGAGCTGGCGGTCCTCATCCAGCGCGAGGTCAAGGACCCGCGCCTGGGCATGGTCACCGTCAGCGGCGTCGAGGTCAGTCGTGACCTGGGCTATGCCGATGTCCACGTGACCCTGCTGGGAGAAAACGATGACGAGCGGGTCGCGGAGAACCTGAAGATTCTCAAGCGGGCCGCCGGCTTCCTGCGTGGACAGATCGCTCGCCGCATCAAGCTGCGTCATGTGCCGGAGCTGCGCTTCCACTATGACGCCAGCCTGGAGCGCGGCCAGCGCCTGTCCTCCTTGATCGACGAGGCGGTTGCCGACGACCGCTCACGCCATGATGATGAGGGGGAGCGCTGATGGCACGGCGACGCCGTGGCCGTCCGGTGGATGGTGTCCTGCTGCTCGACAAGCCCGGGGGGATGTCGAGCAATCATGCCCTGCAGCGGGCAAGGCGCCTGTTCCAGGCTCAGAAGGCAGGGCACACCGGTACGCTCGATCCGATGGCCACTGGCCTGCTGCCGGTCTGTTTCGGTGAGGCCACCAAGTTTTCCGCCCATCTGCTGGAAGCCGACAAGGTGTACCGTACCCGGGTCGAGCTCGGAGTGGTAACCGATACCGGCGACGCCGAGGGCGAGGTGGTCGAGCGGCGCGAGGTGCCGTCGATCGACGAGGCCGGATTGCGCGAGACACTGCAGCGTTTCATCGGTGAGATCGACCAGGTGCCACCGATGCATTCGGCGCTCAAGCATCAGGGGCGAAAGCTCTACGAGCTGGCCCGCGAGGGCAAGACGGTGGAGCGTGCAGCGCGCCGCGTGACGGTGTATGATGCGCGCCTCCTCGACTACGGGGACGATGCCTTCGAGATGGAGGTTCGTGTCAGCAAGGGGACCTACATCAGGACATTGGCCGAGGATATCGGCCAGGCCCTGGGGTGCGGAGGCCACATCAGCGACCTGCGTCGCCTCAAGACGGGGCCCTTCGAGGGCAGCCGGATGCTGAGCGTCGAGGCACTCGAACGCTTGGCCGAGGATGCCGCGCAGGACGAGGCGCTGTTGCCGGTCGATGTGCTGGTGGCACACTTGCCGCGTCGCGACATGAGTGCCGCCGGCGCTCGTAGCCTGCGCTTTGGCCAGGCAGCAACAGGCGAGGCGGGAGCATTGCCCGCCGACAGTTTGACCAGGCTCTATCACGACGAGGCCTTTCTGGGGCTCGGCGTGGTCACGGCGGCCGGGGATATCGCCCCCCGGCGCCTGCTGAGTTCCGCCGTGGCGGGCTCGGCATGAGCCAGCCCTTCCGGGGCTGGGCGTGGGGACTGCAAATATGCGTGGTCCCCGACATTCATCATTCAGGCATATTGCTTACTGGAGAGACAGATGGCACTGACCGCTGAACAGAAAGCCGCGATCGTCAACGAATATGGTCGTGGTGAAAACGACACCGGTTCCCCCGAGGTTCAGGTGGCTCTGCTGACCGCCAACATCGACGGCCTGCAGGATCACTTCAAGACTAACAAGCAGGATCACCACTCACGTCGTGGCCTGATCCGCATGGTCAACCAGCGTCGTAAGCTGCTCGACTACCTCAAGCGCAAGGATTTCGAGCGTTATCAGTCGATTATCCAGCGCCTCGGCCTGCGCCGCTAAGAAAAGGGTAATTCGCTACTGCGCTCGAGATCCTGGCCGCCGGCGGTGCTCGGACTCCTCATGTAGTTTCATCTACACTCCGGGTCCTGCGCGCCGGCGGCGACCAGCCTCTCATCGCTCGTCACGCGAATTCCTCCTTTTCTTCACTGCAGGCCATTCGAAACGGGCAGCCCCAGGGCTGCCCGTTTTGTGTGTATGGGGGTATTGCCGGTGCTCAGCGCTCATGGAACGACATCCAGACCACCACTTTGGCCGGTGAGCCTCATAACCGGTGGCCCTCGCGACCGTCAACCCCTAAAATGGTCGCCGAGTCAAAACGACCCGAACATGAATCGAAAAGTTGAAGGAAGTCGCCGTGAATCCGGTCAAGAAAACATTTGAATACGGTCGCAGCACCGTCACCCTGGAAACCGGGCGCATCGCCCGCCAGGCTTCCGGTGCCGTGATGGTCACCATGGACGAGACCGTGGTGCTGTGCACCGTGGTGGCGAAGAAGGACGTCAACCCCGCCCAGCCCTTCTTCCCGCTCTCCGTCCATTACCAAGAGAAGACCTACGCGGTCGGCAAGATTCCCGGCGGCTTCTTCAAGCGCGAGGGGCGTCCCACCGAGAAGGAGACGCTGACCTCGCGCCTCATCGACCGGCCGATTCGCCCGCTGTTCCCCAAGGGGTTCATGAACGAGGTCCAGGTCGTCTGCACGGTGCTGTCCACCGACCGCAACCATGACCCCGACATCGCTGCCATGCTCGGCACATCTGCGGCTCTGGCGATTTCCGGCGTGCCCTTCAACGGTCCCATTGGTGCTGCACGCGTCGGCTTCACCGAGGAGCATGGCTACTTCCTCAACCCGACGGTAGAGGAACTGGACAGCTCCGAGCTCAACATGGTGGTGGCCGGCACCGAGAAAGCCGTACTGATGGTCGAGTCCGAAGCCAACGAGTTGCTCGAAGACGAGATGCTGGGTGCCGTGCTTTATGGCCACCAGGAAATGCAGGTGGCGATCAATGCCATCAAGGAACTGGCTGCCGAGGCCGGCAAACCGCGCTGGGAATGGCAGGCACCCGCCGAGAACGTCGCCCTCAAGGAGGCCATGGCAAGCGGTTTCGAGGCCAGGGTCGGCGAGGCGTATCGCATCACCGACAAGATGCAGCGTCAGGATGCCCTGGCCGCCCTGAAGGACGAGGCCGTGGAGCAACTGGCCGGCGAGGAGGACGGCAAGTTCGATGCCGATGAGGTCAAGGGGGCTTTCGCCAGTCTCGAGAAGCGTGTGGTGCGTCGCCGCGTGATCAAGGGCGAGCCGCGCATCGACGGGCGTGACCTGAAGACCGTGCGTCCGTTGGATATCGAAGTCGGCAGCCTGCCCAAGACGCATGGCTCCGCTGTCTTCACGCGCGGCGAGACTCAGGCCGTCGTGGTGGCGACGCTCGGCACCCTGCGTGATGCTCAGTTGATCGAATCGCTGGAAGGCGAGCGCAAGGATCGCTTCCTGCTGCACTACAACTTCCCTCCCTATTGCGTGGGCGAGGCCGGTTTCATGGGCGGTCCCAAGCGTCGCGAGATCGGTCACGGTCGCCTGGCGCGTCGGGGGGTGGAAGCCATGCTCCCCTCCGAGGAGGAATTCCCCTATACCATCCGGGTGGTGTCCGAGATCACCGAATCCAATGGCTCCAGCTCGATGGCCTCGGTGTGCGGCTCCTCTCTGGCGCTGATGGATGCCGGCGTGCCGATGAAGGCGCCGGTGGCAGGTATCGCCATGGGGCTGGTCAAGGACGATGATGGCTTCGCGGTGCTCACCGATATTCTCGGTGACGAGGACCACCTCGGTGACATGGACTTCAAGGTGGCCGGCAGTGCGGAGGGCGTGACCGCTCTGCAGATGGACATCAAGATCGAAGGCATCAACGAGGAGATCATGGAGCAGGCGCTGCAGCAGGCCCATGAAGCGCGCCAGCATATCCTCGAGCAGATGAACAGCGTGATCGGCCAGAGCCGCGCCGAGGTCTCCGAGAATGCGCCCTCCATGGCCACCATCAAGATCGATCCGGAGAAGATTCGCGACGTCATCGGCAAGGGCGGCGCCATGATCCGCAAGATCTGCGAAGACACCGGCGCTTCCATCGACCTGGATGACGACGGCACCGTGCGCATCTATGCCGAGGAGAAGTCGGCGGCCAAGGCGGCCATCGACACCGTGCTGAGCATCACCGCCGTTCCCGAGATCGGCAAGTTGTATCGTGGCAAGGTGGTGCGGATCGCCGACTTCGGCGCCTTCGTCAACATCATTCCCGGCACCGATGGCCTGGTGCACATCTCGCAGATCGTGCCCGAGCGGGTCAACGATGTGCGCGATTACCTGAATGAAGGCGACGAGCCGATCGTCAAGGTGCTCGACATCGATAACCGCAATCGGGTGAAGCTCACCATCAAGGAGATCACGCCCGAAGAGAAGGCGGCCTTCGAAGCCGAAGCGGCTGACGCCGAGCTGTAACGCCCGGCGTTGAAGTGGAGGCTAACCGCCCTTGCAGCGCAAGCTGTGAGGGCGGTTTCGTTTGGTCATCAAGGGAGAAAGAGCATGGAAGACGCTCGCACGACCGGCGCCCGGGAGACGGTCGGCGCTCACTGGTGGGGAGTGATCGCGGTGATGGCCGGCATCTTTCTGCTGGTCACCGCCGAGCAGCTACCGATCGGCTTGCTGTCACAGGTCGCCGCGTCACTCGGCGTGACACCGGGTCTGGCCGGCTTGATGGTCACGGTTCCCGGCGTGGTGGCGGCCTTTTCGGCACCGCTGTTGCCAGTCGCCGTGGGACGCCTGGATCGACGCGTCATGCTGACCGGCCTGATGGCATTGATGGTTGCCGGCAGCGCGCTGACGGTACTGGCCGACAGCTTCGAGGTCTTGCTGGGCGCACGAGTGCTGGTGGGCATGAGCATCGGTGGTTTCTGGGCCATCGCGGGCAGCATCGCACCGCGTCTGGTACCGACCGACAAGGTGCCGAGGGCGATGACGGTGATCTTCGGCGGCGTGGCCGCCGCTTCGGTGCTGGGTGTGCCGGCGGGGACGCTGCTGGGGGAATACAGTCACTGGCGAGTGGCCTTCGGCGCCCTGGGTGCCCTGAGCCTGGTCACCGCCCTGGCATTGTGGGGCTGGCTGCCCCGACTTCCCCCCACCGAGCCCGTCCGGCTGCGGAACCTAGGCCAGCAACTGGGACATCGAGGGGTGCGCGTGGCGGTCATGGCCACGGGATTGATCGTGATTGGCCATTTTTCCGCCTATACCTTCATCAGCCCCCTTCTCCAGCAGATCAGCGGCATCGCCCTGGCCGATGTCGGCAGCCTGCTTCTGCTCTACGGTGCGGCGGGCATTGTCGGTAACGTGACCGCCGGCGCCTTCGCCGGCTATCACCCCTATCGCGCGGTCCTGGCGATACCGAGCCTGTTGTTGCTGGTCGTTGCCAGCTTTACCTGGCTCGGCGGGCAGCCGGCGGGTGGGATCACGCTATTGATGGTCTGGGGTGCGGTGTTCGGCAGCGTCTCGGTCAGCATCCAGACCTGGATCCTGCGTACGGCGCCGAATACCGAGGCTGCCACGGCGCTGATGGCCTTCGTGTTCAACCTGTCGATCGGCCTGGGAGCCACGGTCGGCGGCAGTGTCGTCGACAGTATCAACCTGCCGAGCGTGACCTGGTTCGCTGGCGGCTTCTTCCTTGTTGCCACTTTGCTCGTGCTGTGCACGCCGGCCAGCGTGGTGGGCGAGAAGACGAGATAAAACGATGCCCCCGGCAGACGGGGGCATGCTGGAGGAGGCGGCGATCAACGCTCGATGGCCAGCGCCACGCCTTGCCCGCCGCCGATGCACAGGGTCGCCAGGCCCTTGTGGGCATCGCGGGCGATCATCTCATGCACCAGGGTGACCAGGATACGGCAGCCCGAAGCGCCGATGGGGTGTCCGAGTGCGATGGCGCCGCCGTTGACGTTGACCTTGTCGGTATCCCAGCCGAGTTCCTTGTTGACCGACAGTGCCTGGGCGGCGAAGGCTTCGTTGGCTTCGATCAGGTCCAGCTCGTCGAGGCTCCAGCCGGCACGTTCCATGCAGCGGCGCGTGGCCGGGGCGGGGCCGATGCCCATGATGGCGGGATCGACGCCGGCATTGGCGTAGGCCTTGATGCGTGCCAGGGGGGTGAGCCCGAGTGCCTCGGCCTTCTCGGCGCTGCACATCATCACCACGGCGGCACCATCGTTGAGCGAGGAGGCGTTGCCGGCGGTCACACTGCCGTCTTTCTTGAAGGCCGGACGCATGGTGCCGAGCTTTTCGGCGGATACCTCGCGCGGGTTCTCGTCGGTGTCGAAGTGCACCGGATCGCCCTTGCGCTGGGGAATGTCGATGCCGACGATCTGGCCCTTGAAACGGCCCTCGCGAATGGCGGCGGCGGCCTTCTGCTGGGAGGCGGCGGCGAATTCATCCATGGCCTCGCGGGTGATGCCGTATTTCTCGGCCAGGTTCTCGGCGGTGATGCCCATGTGGTAGTCGTTGAAGGCATCCCACAGGCCGTCGTGGACCATGGAATCAATGGCCTTCCAGTCTCCCATGCGCTGGCCGTTACGCGAGTTGGGGAGCACGTGAGGGGAGAGCGACATGTTCTCCTGGCCGCCGGCCAGGATCAGCTCGGCATCGCCGCAGCGGATCGCCTGGGTGGCCAGGTGGAGGGCCTTGAGGCCCGAGCCGCAGACCTTGTTGATGGTCATGGCGGGAACGGCTTCGGGCAGTCCGGCCTTGATGGCTGCCTGGCGAGCCGGATTCTGCCCGGCGCCGGCCGTCAGCACCTGGCCGAGCAGAACCTCGTCCACCTGGTCGGCCGCCACGCCGGTACCGGCGAGGATGTCCTTGATGACATGGGCGCCCAGATCGCTGGCGGGAATGCCGGCGAGAGAGCCGCCGAAGGCGCCGACGGCGGTACGGCGTGCGGCGACGATCACCACTTCTGACATGGTCATGACTCCTGAAGGTTGCGGACGTGCTGGCTATTCAGGATAGGCGACCATTGTGCGCTGCGGCAATCCTTGGGTGACCGAATGGTACGGGACTTCCGTAGGGGGCGGTCATGGCGGCCCTGGGGGGCCGTCATGATCCGTGGTGCTCGTCAGGCCAGTTGGACGGGAATGGCGTTGCTGGTATGGCTGACGACATTGCCTTCCTGCAGATAGACCAGCGCCGGCTGATGGGAGTCGAGCTCGGCATCGGTGTACATGGCGTAGCTGCAGATGATCACCCGATGGCCTTCGCTTGCCAGGTGAGCGGCGGCACCATTCACCGAGATCATTCGGGAGCCTTCCTCGGCACGGATGGCATAGGTGGTGAAGCGCTGGCCGTTTTCGACGTTATAGATCTGGATCTGTTCGTTCTCGCGGATGCCGGACATGTCCAGCAGTTCACCATCGATGGCACAGGAACCTTCGTAGTTGAGCACGGCGTGGGTGACGCGGGCCATGTGCAGCTTGGCCTTGAGCATATGGGTCAGCATGGGTGAGCTCCTCTTGTTCGAGATGCCTCAATGGGGCAGGGTCAGGCTCAGGTTGTCGATCAGGCGTGCCGGCCCGAGTCGTGCCGCGGCGAGCAGCACGGCGTCGCGTGTCGACGCCTCGACCGGGCCGAGGTCGGTGGCGCGCAGTTCCAGGTAGTCGGGCTCGAAGCCGGCCTCGCGCAGGCGGGCCAGTCCTGCGGCGAGGGTAGGTTCGATCGCCGCACCGCCTTCCAGCGCATCGCGCAGCTCGCGCAGGGTGCGCTGAAGAACAGCGGCCGTGCGTCGTTGTTCGGTGTTCAGATAGCCATTGCGTGATGACAGTGCCAGGCCGTCGTGGTCGCGCACGATGGGCACGCCGACGATCTCGATCGGCAGGTGGAGATCGTCCACCAGGCGCCGGATGACCGCCAGCTGTTGGTAGTCCTTTTCACCGAAGCAGGCCAGATCGGGCTGGACCAGATTGAAGAGCATGGTGACCACGGTCGCCACGCCGTCGAAGTGTCCCGGTCGCGAGCCGCCACACAAGCCTTCCGAGACGTCCGGTACGCTGACGCGGGTCTGAGCATTGCCTCCACGTGGGTAGATCGTGGTCTCGCTGGGGGCGAATAGCAGATCGCAGCCGGCTTCGGCGAGCTTATGACGATCCGCTTCCAGGGTGCGCGGATAGGCGTCCAGGTCCTCGTCGGGGCCGAACTGCGTGGGATTGACGAAGATGGTGGCCACCACGATATCGGCGCGCCGGCGGGCCTCGGCGACCAGTGCCAGATGCCCTTCGTGCAGATTGCCCATGGTCGGTACCAGGCCGATGATCCGGCCCGCTCGGCGGTGGGCGTCGAGCGTGTTGCGCAACGCGGAGATATCTTGCAGGCACTGCATCAGAAACAATGCTCCTCGGCCGGAAAACGGCGCGTCTTGACGGCGTCGTGGTAACGACGGAAGGCGTCCGGGATGTCCTCGGCCTCGGCCATGAAGTTCTTCACGAAGCGAGGACTGCGCCCTCTGGTCACGCCCAGGATGTCGTGCATCACCAGGATCTGGCCGTCGGTGTCTGGCCCGGCGCCGATGCCGATGACCGGCACGTCGAGGGCTTCGGTGACGGCACGCCCCAGGCTGGCGGGAACGCACTCAAGCAGGATCACCGAGGCGCCGGCATCGACCAGGGTGCGGGCATCCTCGAGGATGCGCGAGGCCTGGTCGGCGTCACGCCCCTGGACCTTGTAGCCGCCCAGTTGATGGACGGTCTGTGGCGTGAGGCCGAGGTGAGCGCAGACCGGCACGCCGCGCCGCGTCAGCTCGCGTATGCCTTCGGCCATCCAGGCCTCGCCTTCTACCTTGATCATCTCGGCGCCGGCCCGCATCAGTTCGCCGGCATCCTGGAGCAGTCGTTCGGTGGTGGCGTTGCTCATGAAGGGCAGGTCGACCATCAGCAGACTGTTGCCCTTGCCTCGAGCCACGCATTGCGTGTGGTAGCGGATGTCGTCGAGGGTTACCGGCAGGGTGCTGGTGTGCCCCTGCAGTACCATGCCCAGGGAATCCCCGACCAGCAGCACTTCGATCCCGGCATCGCTGGCGGCGTGGGCGAAGGTGGTATCGTAGGCAGTCAGGCAGCTGAAGGTTTCACCGGCGCGCTTTTGGGCCTGCAGCGTGCTCAGGGTGACGGTTTTCATGGCGTGCTCTCGTTGTGTTGTCGGCCAACCGGCGAAGGCCGGGGCCATGTGTAACCCGTGATTGTTACCTGAATCTGTCAAAGGTGTCGATAGGTAACACGGGTCGGGTGTTATCGAGATTGGGGTAACATTGACGGCGACACTCTTGTCGGTGGTGTCTCGTCTGGTAGGCCGGCTGCCAGGGTAGCGACATCACGACCGTCCGGCAGCACCAGGGCCGGGGCGATCTCGGCCAAGGGCACCAGCACGAAGGCTCGCTTGACCATTTCCGGATGGGGGAGCGTCAAGCGGGGTGTGACAAGACGTCGATCATCGAAAAGCAGCAGGTCCAGGTCCAGGGTTCGAGGGCCCCAGCGTCGTTCTCGGACGCGGCCATGGCGCTGTTCAAGGGCCTGCAGCTGATCGAGCAGAGCCAGTGGTGACAAGCGCGTCTCCAACTGGGCCACTGCATTGATGAAGTCCGGCTGGTCCGCCGGGCCGACGGGCCGCGTGGCATAGAGCGACGAGGCGCGCCGTTGCCGGGTCAGCGGCAACTGGTCCAGCTCACCCAACGCACGTTCGACATGGCTGTGCGGCGCATCCAGGTTGCTGCCGAGGCCGATCCAGGCGAGGCTCATGCGTCGTCGGTGGGGTTGCGCGGCTTGCGGCGGCGTCGCCGGCGACGCTTGCGCGGAGCCGGGGTTCCGGCCGGATCGGCGTCGACCTTGCCGAGCAGGCGGCGCTGTTCATGTTCATCGGCCTGCTGAAACGCTGTCCACCAGTCGCCGAGTCCGGGCTCGATCTCGCCGGCGGTCTCGCGCAGCAGCAGGAAGTCGTAGGCGGCGCGAAAGCGGGGATGGTCGCGAGTCTGGAAGACACGCTTGCCGCGACGCGAGGGCAGACGTTGCTGCAGGTCCCAGATATCGCGCATCGGCAAGCTGAAACGCTTGGGTATGGCGACGTGCTGCAACTGGCGCGATATCACGCGCTGCGATGCCGCCTGGAGCGCGGGTATCGGGGGCATGTCCTCGTCCCGCTCATGGTCGCGCTGGCGTAGCTGGACCGGCCCCCACAGCAGGGCGGCGAACAGGAAGGCCGGCGTTACCGGACGTTCTTCCTGCACACGCTTGTCGGTGCTGGCCAGGGCTTGTTCGATCAGGGTCTCGGCCCAGGGCAGCTCGTCGAAGGCTTCGTCGGCCTCGGGGAACAGCATGGCGAACAGGCCGTATTCCCGCAGTAGATGGAAGGTCTCAACGCCATGGCCGCCCATGAACAGCTTGAGCACCTCGTCGAACAGGCGGGCCGGTGGCACCTGCAGAAGCAGTGGAGCCAGCTCCCTGATCGGCGACTCGGTGGCGCCGGCCAGGTCGAAGTCGAGCTTGGCGGCGAAGCGCACGGCGCGCAGCATGCGTACCGGGTCTTCCCGGTAGCGGGTTGCCGGGTCGCCGATCAGCCTCAGGGTTCGAGCGTCGATGTCGCGAACCCCGTCCGCGAAATCATGAATCGAAAAATCGGCGATGTTGTAATACAGCGCATTGATCGTGAAGTCGCGGCGCAGGGCGTCTTCTTCAATATCGCCCCAGACATTGTCACGCAGCAGCATGCCGTCGTCGGATTGCTGGGCGACATGATCGCCGTGATCGTCACCGGGTTTGCCACGGAAGGTGGTGACCTCGATGACCTCGCGACCGAAGCGAACATGGACGATGCGGAAGCGGCGGCCGATGATGCGTGAGTTGCGGAACAGGCCGCGGACTTCTTCCGGCGTGGCGTTGGTGGCCACGTCGAAATCCTTGGGCATGCGGCCCAGCAGGGCATCGCGGATGCAGCCGCCGACCAGGAAGGCCTCGAATCCGGCATTGTGCAGGCGGTACAGCACCTTGAGGGCCGCATCACTGAACAGCTGACGCGAGACGGGATGTTCGTCGCGGGGAATGATGCGCGGCACAGGGCCTCCGACCGGCGCATCCTGAGGGCCGAACAGCGACTTGAGATGCTCGCCTGGACTCTGCAGAAAGCGGGTAAAACCTTTGATCATGCGGTGTTGTCGACTCGCGGGAGTACGAAAAGCGTTGAGTGTAGCGGACACCCGACACCTTGCAAAGCGTGACCCTATCACGCGCTAGGTACAAGCCGCATGCGACGAGCTGAACCGAGGCCGTTGCGGAGCCTCGATGGCCAGTCGGTCAACGGCATGCCCGACATGGTCGCACACGGGATATGGCGGCACATAGGATGGGTCGTACATAGAAAGGGGAGGCCGGTGGGCCTCCCCTGGATCAAGCAAGGTGCAGCATCCTGCTGCTGGTTCTTCTTCGTGATGGCACATCGCCTTGAATACGCACCACAGTCACCAAGGAGTCTCAGGCAAGCATGTTGTTGTCTTTATTGACGTTCCTGGCGGCGACCGCCTCGTATTCAAAACAATAATCCAACCACGACGGCATGCTTGGCATACCTCCCCCCGGTGGCTTGTTGTTGTTACCGGGGATGCACCCTGACGGCCCTTGTTCTTGTTGTTGGCCGGTTGGCGGTGCGTCGCGTCCTGATCTTCCGGCTTCGAATGCTTGTTGTTGTTGACCTCGAAGGACTCGCGCTCATGGCCGTTGCTGTTCTTGTTAGCGGCATGGCGCCCAAACGTCTCGACCCGAAGTGCTTGTTGTTGTCGGTTCGGGTCTTGTCACTGTGCTTGGCCATTGTTGTTGTTGGGGCCGTCAGTGACATCCGGATTTGTTTTTCTTGTCCATATGATTGCAGGGGGTATGCCACTAGATGAAAATCTATTTATTTTCAATGAGTTAACGTTTTTCATCATTTTGTAACCCAAAAGATGCATGGGCAGTGTTACCCAAGCTGCCCCGAGATGGGGCACACGCTGTGTGGGAAGGTAACAAATGGTGCGAATTGGTGGGCCGCCGCCACATGAACGGGGCCCCCGCGCGAGAAGACGTGGTCTCGTACTTTAGTCGAGCAAGGGGCGGTCGAGCGGGCTGCGCCGGGTCAGCCGACGTTGCGGCGAGGGTTCTTCTTGCGGGGGATGCCGAGTCTCTGGCGACGTTCCCACAGGCACTTGCGGCTGATACCCAGCTTCTGGGCCAGCTCGGTTTCGCTCATCTGGTCCTGGTGTTCCAGCACGAAATGCTGGAAGTAGTCTTCCAGGGAGAGATCCTCGGGATCATGATCTCCGTCGTCTTCCGGAGAATCGTCGATGCTTGCCGCCTTGATGGCAGAGGCCGGCGCCGAACGTGACGGCGGGTCGAGCCCCAGGTCGTCGGGGTGGATAAGATGGCCTTCGGCAAGGATGACGCCGCGCTCCAGGGCGTTTTCCAGTTCACGCACGTTGCCGGGCCAGGGGGCGTCGCGGATGACGCGCCGGGCGGCCCGGGAGAGGCGCAGGCCTTCGCGGTCGTGGCGGCGACAGGCCTTGGCGAGCAGTGAGTCGGCGATTTCCAGAATGTCGTCTTCGCGGTCTCGCAGCGGGGGAAGGTCGATCTGCATGACATTGAGTCGGTAATACAGGTCGAGACGGAACTCGCCGGTTTTCGACAGCGCATGCAGGTCCCGATGGGTGGCGGCGATCAGGCGCACGTCGACGTGACGTGTTTCCACCGAGCCGATCTTGCGAATCTCGCCTTCCTGAAGGACGCGCAGCAGGCGGGCCTGGGCGTCGGGCGGCAACTCGCCGATCTCGTCGAGAAACAGGGTGCCACGGTCGGCGGCTTCCACCAGGCCGGTACGAGCGGCATTGGCGCCCGTGAAGGCGCCCTTCTCGTGGCCGAACAATTCGGACTCGATCAGTGTTTCGGGAATGGCCGCGCAGTTGACGCAGATCAGAGGGGCGCGGGCGCGCTTGCTCTGCTGGTGCAGAGCAAGCGCGACCAGTTCCTTGCCGGTCCCGGACTCTCCCTGGATCAGCACGGTGACATCGGCGGGCGCCGTCTTGCGGATGCGCGAGTAGACGGTCTGCATGGCCGGGCAGTTGCCGATCATCGACGGCTGCTGGTCGCCCTGCTCGGCTACGTCGGGCGGTATGTTCTGCTGAGAGGCCTGCTGTTGCAGCACGCGGGAAACGGTGTCGAGCAGCTCGTCATGGTCGAAGGGTTTGGCGACGTAGTCCACCGCGCCGAGCTTGAGCGCTTCCACGGCTGATCGCATGCTGGCGTAGCTGGTCATGATCAGCACCGGTATCGGGGCGGCGAGGTGGATGAGGTCGGTGCCGGGCTCGCCGGGCAGGCGCAGGTCACTGATCACCAGGTCGAAACCTTGTGGGTCGAGTTCACGGGCTTCGGTCACGGAGCCGGCTTCGCTGACCTCATGGTCGTGACGTTCCAGCAGACGCCTCAGGGCGCTGCGGATGATGGCTTCGTCTTCAACGATCAGAATCCGGCTCATGGGTGCTTTCGCCATTCTCTTGATGGAGGGGCAGCCACAGATGGATGCGCGTACCGCTGACCTGTCCGGCGGGCGGAGACTCGATCTCGATCTGGCCATCGTGCTCGGCGACGATGCTGTAGACCAGTGGCAGGCCGAGGCCGGTGCCTTCACCCGCCGGCTTGGTGGTGGTGAAGGGTTCGAACAGGTGGTCGCGCACCTGAGGGGCGATGCCGTGGCCTTCATCGGTGATGGTCAGGTGCAGGTACCGGTCTTCCGGATTGGCATCGACGATGACGCGATCCCCCGGCTTGCTGGCATCCCGGGCATTGCCCAACAGATTGATCATCACTTGCTGCAGGCGCTGGGCGTCCCCGAAGACCGCCGGAGCGGTCGGGCAGCGGTTCTCATACTGGATATCCTCCCCCGAGCGGGCGAGCTGGATCAAGTGCAGGGCTTCGTCGGTGACGCTGGCCATGGAGGTCGATACGAAATTCGCGCCTGCGACATGTCGGCCACCATGGGCGAAGCCGACCAGCGAGCCGACGATCTTCGAGACGCGATCGGTGAGGTTCTGGATCTGGTCGGCCGTCTCGAGCAGAACGGGATCGTCGGTGTCGTAGCGAAGGTTCTGGGCCAGCGAGGAAATGCCGGTGATGGGGTTGCCGATCTCATGGGCGACACCGGTGGCCAGCTGGCCGATGGAGGCGAGACGAGCCGCGTGAACGAGTTCGTCTTCCAGCCATTTCATCTCGCTGTGATCCTCTACCAGGATGACATTGCCGCCGTCCTCTCCTTGCTCGCCCTGCAGGCCGGCACGATGCAGGGTCAGGTAACGTTGCCCGCGCGCCAGGCTGACCGGCTGCTTGTAGAGACGGCCCTGAGGGGTGGCGAGGATCTGTCCGAGCAGGTCGTTCCAGGGCGTGGGCAGGGTGTCGCGATGGGCGCCGATCACCGAGTCCCCCTCGATGCCGGAAAGCTCGGCGAGGGCATCGTTCCACATCAGTAGCTCCCCGTCCTCGCCAAAGGCGCACAGGCCGATGGGCAATCGGGTCAGGGTGCGGCGGTGGTAGCGTCGCAGGCCGTCGAGCTCTCGCGCCAGGCCGGTGAGCCGCGAACGATAGGCTTCCAGCCGGCTCTCGACGAAGTGGATGTCCTCGGTGGCGCTGGGGCCGTTGTGCCGGTAGGGCAAGCAGCGATCGACGATATCCTGGGCCACCGAGGGGCCCATCAGGCCGGAGAGGTTGGCCTGGATGCGATCGCGCAAACGCCGCAAGGCGTAGGGGCGGCCGTCCAGCGGGGAAAGCCCCAGTGCATTCAAGGCGCGTTCCACCTCCCGATTGGCGACATCCTCGCCCAGCACGCGAGCCAGGTGGCGCTTGAATTCGGCCCCGTTGGTGGCGACCAGGGGCAGTCGCATGGGGCGTACCACGGCGTCCACCGAGCACGCTTCGGCAGCTGCACGCTCTCCTGCCGAGGTCCGGGTGGCCAGGGAGACGAGGATGAAGGTCAGGATGTTCGCCGCCAGCGACACCAGCGTGACGCTGTACCAGGCGGGGGCGCCGTCGAGGATCTCCAGTCCCGGTGGCAGGAACACCATTGCCGGATAGTCGGTGAGCAAGGGGACCCACAGACCGGCCAGCCAGATCGCCATGCCGACCGCGAGTCCGGAGACCATGCCCTTCCGGTTGGCGCCCGGCCAGTACAGCAGGGCGAGCATGCCCGGCAGGCACTGGGCCATGCCGACAAAGGAGGCCAGCCCCAAGGTGGAGAGATCGTGGCGCACGCCGACCAGGCGATAGAACAGCCAGCCGCCGACGATCACCGCAGCAATCAAGCCGCGACGCAGCCAGCGCAACCAGCGATAGAGATCGGGTTGCGCAATGGGCGGATGCGCCACCAGAACCAGATGGTTGAGGACCATCCCCGACAGGGCCAGCGAGATGATGATCATGGTGCCGCTCGCCGCGGCCAGGCCGGCGATGAAGGCCAGGCTGTCGACCCACCACGACGAGGAAAGCCCGAAGGCCAGATAGGCGGCGCCGGCGCCGACTTCGTGGACCCCCAGGCGTTGCGTGGCCCACAGGATCAAGGGCACCGGCAGGGCCATCAGCAGCAGGAACAGCGGCAACGCCCAGCTGGACTGGAGCAGGGTACGGCGGTCAAGCGTCTCGGCGAAGGTAATGTGGAACATGTGCGGCATCAGGAAGGCCGCCGAAAAGAACAGCAGCAGCAGCGTCCGCCACTGGGCCGGGTCGAGCTGGGCGATGCGGGTCTGGTCGAGGTGACCGGCGCCGTCGAGCCAGGCCTGGAGGTCGGCGGGCCCTTCGAAGATGCCGAAGAGCGCGAAGGCCCCCAGGGCCAGCATGGCGACCAGCTTGACCAGAGACTCCAGGGCGATCGCCGCCAGCAGGCTGTCGTGCCGAGCGCTGAGGTGCGAGTGGCGCGCGCCGAACAGCATGGCGAACAAGGCGATCAGCAGGCTGAAGCCCAGGGCCAGCAGGGAGGGCGAGCCAACACCGCTGAGGCGATGGATGGCATGACCCATGGTCTGTATCTGCAAGGCCAGCAGGGGCAGCACGGCCAGCAGGCTGACCAGAGTCAGCAAGGTGCCGACCCAGCGTGAGCGGAAGCGAAAGGCGAACAGGTCGGCCAGCGAGGACAGCTGGTGCGTGCGTGTCATGCGCTGGATCGGCACCAGCAGCACCGGGGCCAGCAGGAAGGCGCCGGCCACGCCCAGGTAGTAGGCCAGATAGCCAAAGCCATAATGGCTGGCGAATTCCAGGCTGCCATAGACCGCCCAGGCGCTGGCATAGACGCCGAGGGCCAGGGTGTAGACGGCAGGATGGCGTACCAGTCGTATCGGTAGCCAGCCACGCTCGACGGCCAGTGCGCAGAGAAACAGCAAGGACAGATAGCCGACACCGAGCGCGAGCAGGCCAGGGAGATTCAGGCTCATTGCGATACGGCCTCCCTAGCGTCGTTCATCGAGCTTGCGCTTTTGTTCCAGCCACAGGGTCAGCGCGATCAACCCGCCCCAGATGAGAAAGGGACGATACCAGGCGGCATCGGGGTTGGCCCAGCCGCTCATCAGCAACGGCGAGAACAGATAACCGCCGAAGACCAGGAACAGCATGATGCGATAGACGTACATGACTCTCCTCAGCGTTGGGCGGTGTCCGGCGCGTGCCGCTCGGCGGTCGGCTGCAGGCGTTGTGGCGACCAGTGGGTGACGGCCCACTCGAGCTGCGTCCTGGCCGACTCGGTGGCCAGCGCCGAAGGTGGCGACTGGTCCAGGGCGATCAAGGCACGGTGCAGCAAGGGACGCACGGCGTCTTCCTGTTCCGGCAGGGCCGGTGCCAGGTTCTGCTTCGACAGCTTCTGCCCGTTCTCCCCCAGGATCAATGGCAGATGCAGGTAGCGTGGCGTCGGCAACGCCAGGGCATGCTGAAGCTGGCGCTGCCAGGGGGTGTTGTCGAGCAGGTCGAAACCACGTACCACGTCGGTGATGCCCTGCTCGCCATCGTCCACCACCACGGCCAGCTGGTAGGCCCAGAGGCCGTCCTTGCGCTTGAGGACGACATCGCCGAGCGAGGCCGGCTCGAAACGCTGGGGCCCGAAAAGCCGGTCCTCCCAGGTGATCGGCGTCGGGCCGAGGTCGCTGCGCAGGCGCCAGGCCAGGGGCTTGTCCGGCTCACGCGGGCCAGCCCTGCACCAGCCGGGATAGACGGGGTGATCCCGCCACTGCTTGCGCGAACAGCTGCAGGGATAGGCCAGGCCCAGCGCCTCGAGTCGGGCGAGCGCGGCCTGGTAGGCGTCGTCCCGGTCATGCTGCCAGTGGACCGGGCCGTCCCAGAACAGGCCAAAGGCTTCGAGCTGGCGCAGGATAGTATCTGCAGCGCCGGGTGGGCAGCGCGGCGGATCGATGTCCTCGATGCGCAACAGCCAGTGGCCTTGCCGGTGGCGGGCATCGAGATAGCTGGCAAGGGCCGCGATCAGCGAGCCGAAGTGCAGAGGGCCCGAAGGCGTGGGAGCGAAACGGCCACGGTAGTCGCGCATGGACGGCTCCGGGGCGAGTCAGGGGAGCACTGCTCAAGGGCCGGCGCGACGGCCCGACATGATGTCGTCAGCGTGTCCCGGGTGAAGGGGCGCCGGGCCACCCGGGTCCGGCGCAGAAACCGATGGAAACGCCGCTCAACCGCCGAGCTGTTTTTCCTTGAGTTCGGCGAGGGTCTTGCAGTCGACGCACAGCGTGGCGGTGGGGCGCGCCTCGAGACGGCGAATGCCGATCTCGACGCCGCAGGCCTCGCAGAAGCCGTAGTCGTCCTCGTCGATCTTCTCGATGGTCTCGTTGATTTTCTTCAGCAGCTTGCGCTCCCGATCACGGGTGCGCAGCTCAAGGCTGAACCCCTCTTCCTGGGTGGCGCGGTCGGCAGGGTCGGCGTAGTTGTTCGCCTCTTCCTGCAGGTGGCGAACCGTGCGGTCCACCTCCTCCATCAGTTCCTGTTTCCAGCCCAGCAGAATCTGCCGGAAGTGCTCGAGCTGCTTCTCGTTCATGTACTCTTCACCCGCCGCCGGCTCGTACGGGGTGAATTTCTTGGGCGCTTCCATCTTCTGTTCGGCTACTGGCATGGGACTGCCTCGCTACTTTAGTGACTGCTGATCAATACCCGCCGCGGTGCTAAGGTATCTCACGCCAAAGGGATGCTTGTTTAGCGAAAAAATGGCGACTTTGCAAGACCGGTGTGTCATGGGGTGACGCCATGAGCCCGGTCCAGGCGACTGCGTCAGCATGTCAAACGTCGTAACATGCTGACTTTGACCATGGCGAGCGTAAAAGATGCCCGCCGGCGGCGTTCACGATCAAGGGGAGGCCGTTCATCGTTCACGTGCAGAGGAGACCGCCATGTCCTGGAGCTCGCGACTGGAGGGCGTTGCCCCCTTCCGCGTGATGAACCTGCTGGAGGCCGCCCAGGCACGCGAGGCGGCCGGTCACGATGTCATCCATCTGGAGATCGGCGAGCCGGATTTCCCGACGCCGGCACCAATCGTCGAGGCGGGGCAGCAGGCCCTGAACGCGGGCCATACACGCTACACGCCGGCGGCGGGTCTGCCGGCCTTGCGCGAGGCCATCGCGGCACATTATGCCGAGTGTTTCGGTGTCTCGGTGGCGCCCGAGCGGATCCTGGTTACGCCCGGCGCCTCCGGTGCGTTGCTGCTGGCCAGCCAGTTGCTGGTGGAGTCCGGTGATCGGGTCCTGATGGCCGACCCCACCTATCCCTGCAATCGCCACTTCATGGCGCTGGCCGGGGCCGCGATCGATGCCGTGCCAGTGGGCGAGGAGAGCGGCTGGCAACTGGATGCCGGCCTGGTGGCGACGCATTGGCGTGAGGATACCCGCCTGGCGATGCTGGCCACGCCCTCGAACCCTACCGGCCATATGCTCAATGCCGATCAGCTCGGCGACGTGGCCGGGGCGGTGGCCGAGCGCGGCGGGCATCTGCTGGTCGACGAGATCTATCAGGGGCTGAGCTATGATCTCGCGCCCCTGTCGGCCGCGTCGGTGGCGCCGGGGGCGTTCGTCGTCAACAGCTTCTCCAAGTATTTCGGCATGACCGGCTGGCGCCTGGGTTGGCTGGTTGCCCCCGAGGCCGCGGTCGAGCCGCTCTCTCGGCTGGCGCAGAACGTGTTCCTGGCGGCGTCTACGCCGGCACAGCACGCTGCCCTGGCGGCCTTCTGCCCCGAGTGTCGGGATATCCTCGAGCAGCGTCGCATCGAGCTGCAGCGCCGTCGTGATGCCTTGCTCGATGGTCTGGCCTCCCTGGGGCTGGCGCCGTCGCTGCCGCCTCAGGGGGCGTTTTATCTGTGGCTGGATATCTCCCGCTACAGCAGCGATAGCGAGGCCTTCTGCCGGCAATTGCTCGAGGAGGAAAACATCGCCATCACCCCGGGGACCGACTTCGCCCTGCAGGGGGGCGAGCGCCATGTGCGCATCGCCTTCACTACCGATGTCGGCCGGCTGGAGGAGGCGGTCGGCCGGCTCGAGCGCTTCCTGGCGCGCCGGAAGGGGACGCGCTGATGCGTTATCCCGAGCTGGTGCCCGGCATCCTGCTGCGTCGCTACAAGCGCTTCCTGGCCGATGTTCGCCTCGACGATGGACGTGAGGTGGTGGCCCATTGCCCCAATACGGGGTCGATGCGAGCGGTTAACGTGCCCGGCTGTCGGGTCTGGTTGGCGCCGAGCGATAACCCCAGGCGCAAGCTGGCCTGGACATGGGAGTTGATCGAGTTGCCGCAGCCCGAGGGTGGCATGGCACTGGCCTCGGTGCAGACGGGGCGCGCCAATCGTATCGTCGAGGAGGCATTGCACACGGAGCGAGTCGACGAGCTGGCCGGTGCCGGTGAGTGGCGCCGGGAGGCGCGGGTCGAAGGGGCTCGGCTGGATTTCCGTCGCCTGGGGGAGGAGGGACGCGACACCTTTGTCGAGGTCAAGCAGGTGACCCTGCGCGAAGACGATGGCCATGGCTATTTCCCCGATGCGGTCAGTGAGCGCGGTCGCAAGCACCTGGAAACGCTGGCGGCCCTGGCCGCCCGAGGGCATCGTGCCGTCCTGCTGTTTCTGGTGGCCCACGAGGCGATTGCCGATGTGGCCCCGGCGGGCCACCTGGATCCGGCCTATGCCGAGACGCTGGTGCGGGTGGCGGGACAAGGCGTGGAGGTCATGGCTCGTGGCATTCGGGTCGTTCGGGACGGTAACGGATACCCGCTGACCATCAGTCTGGGCAAGGCGCTGCCGGTAAGACTGGCCTGATGGCGTCGCTCAATCGGTCCGGGGGCGGCAGCTTGGCAGGGTTGCCAGCACTCGGTCCAAGGCTTGCTGGCCACGCGCCTCGCCAGCGGTATGGCACCACCACTGGCGATGGATGGCGCGTACCCTGACCCGGATGCTCGGCACGCCGATCACCTGGCTCATGGCGAGACGGTGCAGGCCCTTGTTGAGCTTGATCAACTGCCCGTGACGGTCCACTGCGACGCCCATCGGGTCCTTGCTCAGTTGGTCGTCGAAGCCGAAACAGGCGATGGACTCCATGTAGCGATGGTAACGTCGTAGATAGGCCAGGATGCGCTCCGGGCGGTCGAGCATGACGCCATCGGAGTGGGATACGATGGGCTTGCCTCGAGCCAGCCGCTCGGCCAGTCGATGGTAGCTGTGGCTCTGCTCCAGTCGACGGCGGTGGTACCAGATGTCGGCGATGAAGTGCATGCGACGGCTGGCCAGAAAGGCGGTCAGGGAGACGTCCCAGTTTCCGTCCCAGAGCAGACGATTGCCGATCCGATGACGCTGCTTGCGGTCGGGAAAGGCACCCTGATAGTCGAGCTCGTGCTGTAGCTCTCGTGGTGCCACATCAATTTCCAGTTGGCTGGCGTGGCATGCCTCGATCACATGGCGCGGCAGCCCCTGTCGTTCGATCCAGGTGCTCCCCGGTATCTGATGCCGCCACAGGGCGAAGACGCTTCGCTCCAGAGGGCGCGCGACATAATGGTTCAGCTTCTCCATCGTGCGCCGGCTCAGACGCGACAGGCGCATGCGGCGGGCGATGGCCGGTGAAAACAACCGGGGGTCCGCAGGTTCGCCGCTGGGAGTGAGCGGCATGTTCCGGGCGTTTTCGAGCAGCATCAGGGCATCGGTCAGGCGTGCCTTCAGCCTGGAGCTGACGCTGGCCGGTGGCAAGCGTTCGGCCATGGCCCAGAGTCGGTAGGGTGACAGGGGCTCAGGGCGGGTGAGCGGGGGTGGCAAGGCGATGGGGTCGGTTCCGATGTCGAGCCGCGACATGTCGTGGCCGGCGAGGTTGGTCTTCGGGGCTTTCAGTTGACTGTTCAGGCGGCTGCCGAAGAGACGCATCATCCAGTGCTCGGGAGGCTCGTCGGCGGGCTGGAAGCGCCACGCATCGTGCCAGGCGAGCCCGAGGGTGTCATGCACCACGGTCTCGATGTCCTCTGGCGTCGCGAGGAACTGCTGGGCCACGGCCAATAGGCGAGGAACGCTATGCCGGGCCAGCAGCTCGAGTCCGGTGGGAGAGCCTCGCGCGCAGGCGTCCAGGGCATCGCCCAGTCGAGAACAGGCGATGTCCGAGACGCGGGCGGCCTCAGGGGGCACGACGGGAACTCCGCCGGGTGACGCGAAAGATGGCGATCTCGCCGAGCAGGTTGGGCCATAGCCGCGAGGCCCAGTGGTCGCGGTAATCTCCGGCCCCTACGGCCCGATCGACGATCACCAGGTCCTTCTGACGACACAGATGCTCGAAGTCATTGAAGGTCGACAGGTGAATGTTGGGTGTGTCGTACCAGGCATGGGGCAGGGATTTCGAGACCGGCATGTAGCCGCGCAGCCCCAGATGGACCCGATGACGCCAGTAGGCGAAGTTGGGGAAGGTGATGATGCATTCCTCGGCGACGCGCAGCATCTCGTCGAGCATGCGGTCGGGGCGGCGCAGGGCCTGCAGGGCCTGGGTCATCACCACCAGGTCGCAGGCGTCGTCCTCGAAGTTGGCCAGCCCGTCGTCGAGGTTCTGCTCGATGACATTGACCCCGCGAGCAAGACAGCGGGTGATACCGTCGGGGTCGATCTCCAGGCCATAGCCGGTGACGTTCTTGTCGCGTGCCAGGGCAGCGAGCAATGTACCGTCGCCGCACCCCAGATCGAGCAGGCGGGCGCCCGGAGGCACCCAGTCGTAGATCAGCTTCAGATCGGTGCGCATCATGCAGACTCCTCCAGCAGGCCCTGATCGTGTGCCACGCGATCCATGAAGGCGGCGAATACCGCCTGATAGCGGGGTTCGGGCAGCAGGAAGGCATCGTGGCCGTGAGGCGAGTCGATGTTGGCATAACTGACCGACTTGCCGGCCCGGATCAGAGCATTGACCAGCTCCTTGGAGCGCGAGGGAGGGAAGCGCCAGTCGCTGGAGAAGCTGACCACCAGGAAAGGGCAACTCACCGGTGCCAGGGCCGCGGCCAGGTCACCTTCATGGTTGGCGGCCGGATCGAAGTAGTCCAGAGCCTTGGTCATCAACAGGTAGGTATGGGCGTCGAAGGATGACGAAAAGGTATCGCCCTGGTGGCGCAGGTAGGATTCCACCTGGAACTCCACGTCGTAGCCGAAGTTGAGGTCCGCGCTGCGCAGATCGCGGCCGAACTTGCTGCCCATGGCGTCTTCCGACAGGTAGGTGATATGACCCACCATGCGGGCCAGCTTGAGGCCGCGCCGGGGCAGGGTGCCATGGTCGGCATAACGGCCATCGAAGAAGTCGGGGTCCGAGCGGATGGCCTGGCGGGCGACCTCGTTGAAGGCAATGTTCTGTGCCGACAGCTTGGGGGTCGCCGCGATCACGCCGGCATGGGCGATGCGGTCGGGGTAGGACAGTGCCCACTGCAAGACCTGCATGCCGCCCAGGCTGCCGCCGACGATGGCGGCGAAGCGCTGGATGCCGAGTCGGTCGGCCAGTCGAGCCTGGCTGTGTACCCAATCGAGCACCGTCATCATCGGAAAGTCAGGGCCCCAGGACTCCCCGGTTTCCGGGTTGATGCTGGTAGGCCCGGTACTGCCATGGCAGCCGCCGAGGTTGTTCAATGACACCACGAAGAAACGGTCGGTATCGATGGACTTGCCCGGCCCGATGTGGGCATCCCACCAGCCGGGCTTGCGATCTTCCGGTGAATGGAAGCCGGCGGCGTGATGGTGCCCGGAGAGGGCGTGACAGATCAGCACGGCATTGCTGCGCTCGGCGTTGAGCGTGCCGTAGGTCTCGTAGACCAGGTCATAGGCCGGCAGCGTCTTGCCGCAGGCCAGCTCCAGGGGGTCGTCGAAGTGCGCCGTCAGGGGCGTCACCAGGCCGACCGACTCGCGAGGCATCTCGGTCATCAGGCGTGTCGTGTCCCGTCGTTATGATGTTGTGTATGGATTCCTAGAGGCCGACCAGCACACCGACGACGCCGGCGGCACGGATCAGCGAGCCGACCACGATACCATCGATCAGGTTGATGGCGATGAACACCACGATGGGCGACAGGTCGAGCATGCCCAGCGGCGGGATGACACGGCGCACCGGTGCCATGATCGGCTCCACCAGTTGCATGATCAAAAGTGCCCCGGGGTGGCTGGCGCGTGGCGCGACCCAGCTGAGGATGATCATCGCGATCAGCGCGAAGAAATAGATCTTGAGGATGGCATTGGCCAGCGCGGCTACCGCGCCGATGGCCAGGCTGTCCAGCGGTGCCATGCCATAGCCTGCGATCTGCAGGATGGCGATGATGGCAATAAGCTTGAGCACCAGGCCACTGGCCAGGGTGGCCAGGTCGAAACGTCCCATCACTGGCCCCAGGAAGCTCTGGAAGGGGCGCACGGCCGGCTGGGTGATCTTGACCACCGACTGGCTGATGGGGTTGTAATAGTCGGCCCGCGATGCCTGCAGCAGAAAACGCAGCATCAGCAGGAACAGGTAGATGTTGACGAGGGTGTTGACCAGCAGCAGGCCAGCGTTTCCCAGTTGACTGCCCATCAGGGCTCCTCCATGTCCGTGGTGTGTCAGCGCTTGCCGAGTTCGTCGGCCATTTCGCCCGCGCGCTCGGCGCAGGCGCGCATCGCGCTTTGCATGATGTTGCGCAGGCCCGCGTTCTCCATGTGCTCGATGGCGCGCTCGGTGGTGCCGCCGGGCGACATCACGTTGCGCTTGAGCTCGCCTGGTGTCTTGTCGCTGTCCATGGCCATGCGGGCGGCGCCGTAGGCGGTCTGCATGGCGAGTCGACGTGCCGTGTCGGCGGGCAGGCCAAGATCGGCGCCGGCTTGTTCCATGGCCTCGAACATCAGGAAGAAATAGGCCGGAGCGCTACCGGAGACGGCGGTCACGGCGTCGAGCAGTGCCTCGTCGTCGACCCACTCGACCAGCCCCACGGCCTCGAGCAGCTCACTGGCGATGCGCTGCTGGGCGTCCGTGACGCGGGCATTGGCATAGAGGCCGGCGGCACCGGCACCGACCAGCGACGGCGTGTTGGGCATGCAGCGTACGACTGGTAAATCGCCGCCAAGCCAGTGCTCCAGTGTGTCGGCGGGCAGGCCGGCCGCCACCGAGAGGATCAGTGGCTTGCGGGCTTGAATGGCATCGCGCATGCCGGTGCAGACGTCCTGCATGATCTGTGGCTTGACCGCCAGGACCACCACGTCGGCCTGAGCCACGGCGCTGGCGTTGTCGGTCTCGGTGTGGATGCCCAGTCGTTCGCGCAGTGGCGCGAGCGCGCTGTCATCGGGCGAGGTGGCGGTAATGGCGTCGGCGGAATAGCCGCTATCGATCATTCCGCCGATGATCGCGCCGGCCATGTTGCCGGCGCCGATGAAGGTGACTTGGCTTGCCATGCGGTCTGTCCTGTGTAGGTGACGATGATGGCCCGACGGTGACCCGGCGGGCATGTAACGTTCAGGGGCGCTGGCGCGCGCCGAAGATGGCGGTGCCCAGGCGCACCAGGGTGGCGCCTTCCATTACCGCCGCCTCCAGGTCGCTGCTCATGCCCATCGACAGTGTATCCAGAGGTGCCTCGGGGAGTCTTGCGCGCAGCGACTCCAGGGCATCGCGTAGTCGGGTGAAGGGGCGGCGTTGCTTGTCCGGGTCGGTGCTGGGCGCCGGAATGGCCATCAGGCCACGCAGCCGCAGATTCGGCAAGCCGTGCACGACCTCGGCCAGGGCCGGCAGGTCGGCGAGAGCGATGCCGGACTTGCTGGCCTCGTCGCTGATGTTGACCTGCAGGCAGACGTTCAAGGGGCCCAGCGAGGTCGGGCGCTGGGCATCAAGACGTCGCGCGAGTCGTTCCCGGTCTACGCTATGAATCCAGGCGAAGTGTTCGGCCACGATGCGGCTCTTGTTGGACTGCAGCGGGCCGATGAAATGCCAGACGATGTCGTTCAGGTCTGCCAGCTCGGCCTGCTTGTCCAGGGCCTCCTGGACATAGTTTTCGCCGAACTCGCGCTGGCCGAGTTGCCAGGCCTCGCGGATCATGGCGGCGGGCTTGGTCTTGCTGACGGCCAGCAGGCGCGCGCCGTCGTCGGGGCGACCCGCGGCCAGCAGTGCCGCCGAGAGGCGTTCACGTGCGGCGGTCAAGGACTCGGAAAGCGCCGGATCCGTCATGTCGTGTGGTCCGTCATGCAACAGGAACCCCTGTATAGGGAGCGAGGGAATCGCATGGATATTACCGAACTGCTGGCCTTCTCGGCAAAGCGGGGTGCCTCCGACCTGCATCTTTCGGCAGGCATGGCGCCGATGATGCGTGTCGATGGGCAACTGGAGGCACTCGATGTGCCGGTCGTCGATGACCCGACCTTGCGTCGGGCGCTCCGGACACTGCTCGGCGAGTCGCATTGGGCAAGGTTCGAGGCCGAGCTGGACGCCGACGTTGCACTGGAGTTGCCGGAGGTGGCCCGCTTGCGGGGCAATGTCTTTCAGCATGGGCGTGGCATCGGGGCGGTGTTTCGCATCATCCCCGGCCAGGTGAAGGGGCTGGCCGAGCTGGGCATGATAGAGACCCTGGGCCATCTGGCCGAGTTACGCCGAGGGCTGGTTCTGGTAACGGGCCCTACCGGCTCGGGCAAGAGCACGACCCTGGCGGCGATCGTCGATGCAATCAATGCGTCACGAGACGAACACATCCTGACCATCGAAGACCCGCTGGAGTTCGTGCACCACGGCAAGCGCTGCCTGATCAGCCAGCGTGAGGTCTCGCGGGACACTCGCAGTTTCGCCGCCGCCTTGCGTAGCGCTCTGCGCGAGGATCCCGATGTCATCCTGGTCGGCGAGATGCGCGACCTGGAGACCATGCGACTGGCGCTGACCGCCGCCGAGACCGGTCATCTGGTGCTGGGCACGTTGCATACGCTCTCGGCGGCCAAGACCATCGATCGCATCATCGATGCCTTCCCCGGTGCCGAGCGGGACATGGTGAGATCGATGCTGGCGGAATCCCTGCAGGCGGTCGTCTCGCAGGTGCTGTTGAAGCGTCGCGGCGGCGGACGTGTGGCGGCGCACGAACTCATGGTCGCCACGCCGGCGGTGCGCAACTTGATTCGCGAGGGCAAGGTGGCGCAGCTTTACTCGGTGCTGCAGACCGGCGCCGCCCAGGGCATGCAGACACTGGAGACGGCGCTGGCGCGACTGGTTGCCGAGGGAGTGATAGCGCCGGATGAGGCACAGTCGCGGGCGCGGTCTTCCCTGGGGCCGTGAGGCCGGGGTCAGGGCGCGTAGATGCCGCCCAGGATGCGCGGGCCGGCGGCGCCGGTGACGGAGGGAAGGTTGCCGGGTAGCCGTTCGAGCCTTCGCCAGGCCAGCCAGGCGAAGGCGCCCGCCTCTAACCAGTCGGCTGGCCAGCCGAGATTGGCACTGTCTTCCAGAGGCGTGTCGGGCAATCGCCTGGCCAGCCGGCTCAACAGGTCCGGATTGTGCGCGCCGCCCCCGCACGGGATCAGGCGGCCGACCGCTGGTGCCTCGAGGCGTTCACGAGCCATCTCGATGCCCATGGCGATGCTGATGGCCGTGAGTTCGGCCAGTGTTGCCTGTACGTCCTGTGGTCGTTCGTTCCCTGACAGCCGTGCTTCCAGCCAGTCGAGGTTGAACAGCTCGCGACCGGTACTGCGCGGCGGTGGCTGATGAAAGAACGCTTCTTCGAGAAATCGCTCGAGGAGAGCCTCGTCCACGCACCCCGAGGCCGCCCAGGCACCGTTCGCGTCGAAAGGCCCGCCACGATGTCGGGCGTGCCAGGCATCCAGCAGCGCGTTGGCGGGACCGGTATCGAAACCCAGTGGCGCGTGGGGGCTGGTCTCGGGCGGCAGCAGGGTAAGGTTGGCGAAGCCGCCGAGATTGAGGATGACCCGCCATTCATCGGGTACCCGAAAGAGTGCCTGATGGAAGGCGGGTGCCAGCGGGGCAGCCTGACCGCCCGCGGCCAGGTCTCGACGTCGGAAGTCGGCGACCACGCAGCAGCCGGTCAACTCGGCCAGCAGGCTGGGGTTGTCCAGCTGAAGGGTATAGGCCGGGCCGCCATCGTGTCCCGCCGGTGCGTGCTCCACGGTCTGGCCGTGGCTGCCGATGGCGCTGATCTCCGTGGCCGGGATGTCTCGCGCCTCGAGCAGAGCCTCGACCGCCCTGGCCTGGAGTCGGGAGAAGTCAGCCTCGGCGCGGGCCAGTTCGGCGAAGTCGATGCGCTCGGCGTGGCAGAGGCGCCACAAGAGATCACGCAGTTGCGGTGGAATCGGTTCGCCATGGGTGGCCAGGAGTCGCGGTGGCGCCTCGGAGGTGATGTCGACCAGGGCAGCATCGATGCCATCGAGACTGGTGCCGGACATCAGGCCGATGAATAAGCTCATGAGGACTCCCGGGATAGGCTCAACCGTTATTGCGGGGCATGATAGCATTGGCAGGATACAGACGCTGATCAAGGTCCGGAAAGGACCGTCTTGCCGAGTGGAGAGGAGAGAATGACCGATGTCGCCGACGCGCTAGCGTTGCTCAAGCGCGGTACCCACGAGATTCTTCTGGAAGACGAACTGGAAAAGAAGCTGGCCTCCGGCCGTACTCTGCGCATCAAGGCGGGGTTCGATCCCACCGCGCCGGACCTGCATCTGGGGCACAGTGTGCTACTGACCAAGATGCGTCAGTTCCAGGATCTCGGCCATGAGGTCATTTTCCTGATCGGCGATTTCACCGGCCGCATCGGCGATCCCACCGGCAAGAACGTGACGCGCAAGCCGCTCACTGAGGAGGAGGTGCGGGCCAACGCCGAGACCTACAAGGAACAGGTCTTCAAGGTGCTCGACCCCGCCAAGACCGAAGTGCGCTTCAATGCCGAATGGTTCTCCGCCATGAGTGCCGCCGACATGATCGAGCTGGCGGCGCAGAGCACCGTGGCACGCATGCTCGAGCGCGACGATTTCGAGAAGCGGTATCGTGCTGGCCAGTCGATCTCCATCCATGAGTTTCTCTATCCGCTCGTGCAGGGCTATGACTCCGTGGCGCTGGAGGCCGATATCGAGCTCGGCGGCACCGACCAGAAGTTCAACCTGCTGATGGGCAGGGAGGTACAGAAGCACTTCGGCCAGGAGTCGCAGGTCGTCATCACCATGCCGCTGCTGGAGGGGCTGGACGGCGTCCAGAAGATGTCCAAGTCGCTGGGCAACTATGTCGGGGTCGACGAAGCGCCGGGTGCGATGTTCAACAAGCTGGTATCCATGCCTGACAGCTTGATGTGGCGTTATTTCGACCTGCTGTCTCTGAAGAGCAACGAGGAGATCGATGCGCTCAAGCGTTCTGTTGATCAGGGCGCGAATCCTCGGGATATCAAGATGGAGCTGGCGCGCGAGTTGATCGGTCGTTACCACGGCGAGGAAGCGGCGGCCAATGCACACCGCAGTGCCGGAAATCAGCTCGCCGAGGGAGAGCTGCCCGAGGACCTGCCGGAAGTGGAGGTCGATTTCGAGGGAAGCGACCAGGCTCCCATCGCCGCCGTGCTCAATCGTGCCGGGCTGGTGCAGAACAGCGCTCAGGCCAAGGACATGCTGGGGAATGGGCGGGTGAAGGTTGACGGTGAAGTAGTCGCCCGCGATCACATGCTCGATACCGGCGCGCATTACGTGATCCAGGCCGGCAAGAAGCGCTATGCACGAGTGACGCTTACCTGATACGCCTCGGCTTGCCCCGTTGGCCCTTGTCGAGATGAACGCCCGCCGCGAGCGGGCGTTTTCGTCGCCGGCCCGGCGTTTGGGTTATCCACACCCG
>NZ_BDEP01000017.1 GCF_001662305.1 Halomonas caseinilytica | reverse complement strand
ACCGGGTCGGGAGGCGTCTCTTTCGGTGGGGTGACCCGAGGGTCACCGGCAGGTTCGTTGGTGGGGGACATCTCGACTCCGTGCCGACGCCGTCGGATGGTGTGATGAGAACGATAAGGGGGCCGGCGAGGCCGGCCCGAACGTGCGAGAAGGAACCTGCGCGATTCCTTACAGCTGTCCGCGTGCCTCGAGGAAGCTGGTCGCGGCGTCGTAGACCTTTTGGGTCATCTCGTTGCGACCGGCCCACTCCTTCCATTCCTGCTCGGCTGCCTGGCGGAACTTCTTGCGCTCTTCCGCCGGCAGGTCGAAGGGATGCACATCGGGGTTCTCGCGTAGCTTGGCGAGGGTCTCGATGTCCTGCTCCTTGAGGCGGGCGATCAGGTCATACGCCATGGCGTCGAAGGCAGTCTCGAGCGTGGTCTGCAGTTCGGCCGGTAGGCCATCCCAGATTTCCTTGTTGATCGACACGGCAATCATCGGCATGGAGTGGAAGCCCGGGTAGAGCGGATAGGGCGCGAAGGCGTGCAGTCCCTGGGCGTCGTTGTTGGACAGCACCGTGGAGTCGGCGGCATCGATCACGCCCTTCTCCAGGCCGGTGTAGACCTCGGAGCCCGGCAGGTTGACCGGCGTGGCGCCGATGCGCTCGAAGATGTTGTAGACCATGCCCTGGGGCGCGCGAATCTTGAGGCCTTCGAAGTCCTCGAGGCTCTCGATGGGCACCGTGGAGGGCACGGACTCGAGCGGGAAGGTGGCGGCACCGATCAAGTGGCTGCCATAGGGTTCGGAGAGCTCGTTGTAGAGTTCCTCGCCGCCTCCTTGCTTCATGAATTCCAGGAAGTCGTAGGGATCGTTCCAGGCGCCGACCAGGTTCCCCAGCATGCCGAAGGCCGGGTTCTGTCCGGAGAAGTAGCTCGGGTCGGTCATGTGGCCTTGCAGAATGCCGGAGCTGACGGCCTGCAGTGTTTCGGTAGGGCCTACCACGGCATTGATGGGCAGCAATTCGATCTGGACACGGCCATCGGTCATGGTGCCGATGCGTTCGGCCCACTCCTGCTTGACCTTGAAACTCGGCTCACCGGCGGTTTCCGAGGCCTGGAAGGTCCATTCGTACTCCGCGGCATGAGCGCCGGTGACGCTCAGCAGCAGGGCAGAGGCGCCAAGGAGCAGCTTGGGGGTCAGGTGTGGCATCGAATCTCTCCGTTTGGGGGAGTTTGTTGTTGACGTTCGTGCTGGATGCTTGGGGTTGTCGTGATGCAAGCTCGCTTTCCCGATCGGCCGGGAAGTGTCGTTTTCGTGTCGCGGGCATCGGAAACGAGCAGGGGAAATGTTGCGCATAGATCAAATATGTTCAACATATACTTTCGTATGTGTGTACTTTGAGCGTTTCCCGTCGTAGTGTCCGTTGCATGTCATCGGTGGGTCTTGCCCATCGCCCAGGAATGCCGCGAGGAGTCACCTCCATGCCGTCACCGAAGAACGCCAACAAGCCGACGCTGCGCAGCGCCGAATGGTTCGGCAGCGCCGACAAGAACGGCTTCATGTATCGCAGCTGGATGAAAAACCAGGGCATCCCCGATCACGAATTCCAGGGCAAGCCGATCATCGGTATCTGCAATACCTGGTCGGAGCTGACGCCCTGCAACGCTCACTTCCGCAAGATTGCCGACCACGTCAAGCAGGGTGTCCTGGAGGCAGGAGGCTACCCGGTGGAATTCCCGGTGTTTTCCAACGGGGAGTCCAACCTGCGCCCGACGGCAATGTTTACGCGCAATCTGGCGAGCATGGATGTCGAGGAGGCGATCCGCGGCAACCCGATCGATGCTGTCGTGTTGCTGGTCGGCTGTGACAAGACCACGCCGGCGTTGCTGATGGGCGCGGCGAGCTGTGATATCCCGACGATCGTGGTCACTGGCGGCCCGATGCTCAACGGCAAGCAGGAAGGGCGTGACATCGGTTCGGGCACAGTGGTCTGGCGATTGTCCGAGGAGGTCAAGGCCGGCAAGATCTCGATGCATGATTTCATGGCCGCCGAGGCGGGCATGTCGCGCTCAGCGGGCACCTGCAACACCATGGGCACGGCGTCGACCATGGCCTGCATGGCCGAGTCGCTGGGTGTATCGCTGCCGCACAACGCTGCCATCCCGGCGGTGGATTCGCGTCGCTATGTGCTGGCGCACCTGTCGGGCAATCGTATCGTCGAGATGGTCGAGGAGGACCTTCGTCTCTCGAAGGTCCTGACGCGAGGAGCCTTCGAAAACGCCATTCGCACCAATGCGGCGATCGGCGGTTCCACCAATGCGGTGATCCACCTCAAGGCCATTGCCGGACGCATCGGCGTCGACCTGGCGCTGGACGACTGGACGCGCATCGGCCGCGGTACCCCGACGCTGGTGGACCTGCAACCCTCGGGCCGCTTCTTGATGGAAGAGTTCTACTATGCCGGCGGATTGCCCGCTGTGCTGCGTCGCCTGGGCGAGGCCGAACGACTGCCGCACAAGGACGCGTTGACCGTCAATGGCAAGACGCTGTGGGAGAACGTCTCCGAGGCACCGCTGTACAACGACGAGGTGATCCGGCCGCTGGACAACCCCCTGGTCGAGGATGGCGGGATGTGCGTGCTGCACGGCAATCTGGCCCCCAAGGGCGCGGTGCTCAAGCCGTCGGCGGCGACCCCCGAGCTGATGACGCACCGTGGGCGTGCCGTAGTGTTCGAGGACTTCGACGACTACAAGGCGCGCATCAATGATCCCGATCTCGACGTGGACGCCGACAGTGTGCTGGTAATGAAACATTGCGGGCCGCGCGGCTACCACGGCATGGCCGAGGTGGGCAACATGGGCCTGCCGGCCAAGCTGCTTGAACAGGGCGTCACCGACATGGTGCGTCTCTCGGATGCACGCATGAGCGGCACGGCCTACGGCACCGTGGTGCTCCACGTGGCGCCGGAGGCAGCAGCCGGCGGGCCGCTGGCGGCGGTACGCAACGGTGACTGGATCGAGCTGGATGCCTACGCCGGCAAATTGCATCTGGACATCGACGACGAAGAACTGCAAGCGCGCCTGGCCGAGCACGATCCGACCCAGGCCTCGCGACAGATTGCCAGCAGCGGTGGCTATCGCCAGCTCTACATCGAGCACGTGCTGCAGGCCGACGAAGGATGTGACTTCGACTTCCTGGTGGGATGCCGGGGAGCCGAGGTTCCACGCCACTCGCATTGACATCGGAGACGCCATGACGACCCAGCGACCCCGCATGACGTCCGACCGGTTGCGCTCGCGTGACTGGTTTGACAATCCCGAACATCCAGGCACCACGGCGTTGTGCATCGAACGCTACATGAACTACGGCATGACGCTGGAGGAGCTGACCTCCGGCAGGCCGATCATCGGCATCGCCCAGTCGGGGTCCGACCTGACACCCTGCAATCGCCATCACGTCGAGCTGGTCAAGCGCGTCAAGGAGGGGATTCGTGCCGCCGGCGGCGTGCCGTTAGAGTTTCCGCTGCATCCCATCCACGAGAACGTGCGCCGGCCCACGGCTGCGCTGGACCGCAACCTGGCCTATCTCGGCCTGGTGGAGGTGCTGCACGGCTATCCGCTGGATGGCGTGGTGTTGACCACCGGCTGCGACAAGACCACCCCGGCCTGCCTGATGGCCGCTGCCACGGTGAACATCCCGGCCATCGTGCTGTCCGGCGGGCCGATGCTCAATGGTTGGCACGGCGCGGAGCGGGTGGGGTCGGGCACCATCGTCTGGGAGATGCGCAAGCGCTTGGCGGCCGGCGACATCGACTATCCCGAGTTTCTGTCGAGGATCGCCGAGTCCGCCCCCTCCGTGGGGCACTGCAACACCATGGGCACGGCCTCGACCATGAATTCCATGGCCGAGGCGCTGGGCATGAGCCTGCCCGGTTCGGCGATGATTCCCGGCCCTTACAAGGAACGGGCCATGGTCGCCTACCAGACCGGCGAGCGCGTCGTCGACATGGTCTGGGAGGACCTGCGACCGAGCGACATCCTGACTCGGGAGGCGTTCGAGAACGCCATCGTGACCTGTTCGGCGCTGGGCGGTTCCTCCAATGCACCCATTCATGTCAATGCCATTGCCCGCCATGCCGGTGTCGCGCTCGACAACGACGATTGGCAACGCCTCGGTCACGCGGTGCCGCTGCTGGCCAACGTGATGCCGGCGGGCGCCTATCTTGGCGAGGAATTCCATCGCGCCGGCGGCGTGCCGGCCATCATCGCTGAACTGCTGGCCAATGGCTTGATCCACGGCGATGTCATGACCGTCAATGGCCGCTGCATGGCCGACAATGTCGCAGGACGCGAGAGTCGGGATCCCGACGTCATCCGGCACTTCGACAATCCCTTGGTGGAAAAGGCGGGATTCCTCAACCTCAAGGGCAACCTGTTCGACTCGGCACTGATGAAGACCAGCGTGATTGCCGCGGACTTCCGTGAGCGTTTCCTGAGCGATCCCGACGACCCCGATGCCTTCGAGGGCAAGGTGGTGGTGTTCGACGGTTCGGAGGACTACCACGCGCGCATCGACGATTCCGAACTCGATATCGACGCCACCACCATTCTGGTGATGCGCGGTGCCGGGCCGGTGGGACACCCCGGTGGCGCCGAAGTGGTCAACATGCAGCCGCCCGCTGCGTTGATCCGGCAGGGCATCGAGTCGTTGCCCTGCCTCGGCGACGGGCGCCAGTCGGGGACGTCGGGCTCTCCCTCGATCCTCAATGCCTCGCCGGAAGCGGCCACCGGCGGGCCCCTGGCATTGCTCGAGACCGGCGACCGTCTGCGCGTCGACCTTAGGCGCTGCGAGGTGACCCTGAGGGTGGACGATACCGAATTGGCGGCACGCCGGTCGCGCCTCGAGGCCGCTGGTGGCTACGACTATCCGGCGCACCAGACGCCCTGGCAGGAGATCCAGCGACCCCTGGTGGAGCCGCTGGCGGATGGCATGACGCTGCGCGGGGCGCCCGGCTATCGGGATGTGGCACGCCAGAGTCCGCCCCGGGACAATCATTAGGACCGCTTGAAAGTGCCTGCACTCGGCGATGGCGGCACTGTAACCGGTCTTGTGCGCGAGTCCGACGGGGTGGGGCCGGGTATCGCGCTTGACGTTGCCTGAACATCGACAAGCGAAGGCGCTTTTCGGGGGATGTCGAGCGGGGTAGGCTGCCCGGCCTGCATCTCTCATCAGGAGGTTTCATGTCTTCATTTCGCCTGGGGCTGGTCGGCGCCGGCAAGATCGTTCGCGACCAGCACCTCGCCGCCATCCGGGCCACGCCGGGTCTCGAGCTCGTGGCCGTGGCTGACCCACATGCGTCGCTCGAGGGCGTGCCCGGTCATGCATCGCTGGAGGCGATGCTATCCGAGGAACCGTCGCTGGATGCCGTGGCAATCTGCACGCCGGCCCACCTGCGCCATGGCCTGGCCCGCCAGGCGCTGGAACATGGCAAGGCCGTCTTGCTCGAGAAGCCGCCCGGGGCGACCCTCGCCGAGGTCGAGGACCTGAAGGCCCTGGCCGAAGCGCGTGGCAGTGTGCTCTTTGCCGCCTGGCATTCACGCTTTGCGCCCGCCGTGCCTTTGGCCAGGCAGTGGCTAAGCGAGCGTCGCGTCACGGGCATCGAGATCGTCTGGCACGAGGATGTCCGGGTCTGGCATCCCGGCCAGGCGTGGCTCTGGGAAGCGGGCGGCATGGGCGTGTTCGATCCAGGTATCAATGCCTTGTCGGTGGTCACCCGTCTGTTCGACAGGCCCTTCTTCTTGAAGCATGCCACGCTCGAGGTGCCCGGCAATTGTCAGACGCCGATTGCCGCCAGACTGCACCTGCGGGATGGCACGGGCGTGCCCCTGGAGGCAGACTTCGATTTCCGCCACGAGGATCCGCCCCGTTGGGAGATGACCATCTCCACCGAGGACGGACGACTGGAATTGTCCGGAGGGGGGCGTCGCCTGGTGCTCGATGGCGAGGTGGCGGTCGACGAGCCGGAGCGCGAATACCCGGGTCTCTACGCCCATTTCCATGAGCTGCTGATGACGGGGCGCTGCGATGTGGATATTGCGCCGCTGCGGCACGTGGCCGATGCCCTGATGCTGGGACATCGGAAGACGGTGGCGCCGTTTCACGATTAAGGCAGCCCGCCTAGCCGGGGGCTCCGGCCCAGCCTTCGGCGATCACGTCGCGCAGCAGGGTGGTCAGGGCGGCAGCGCCGGGAGAGAGTCGCTTCTGGCGTAGCGTGATGAGGCCATAAGGCTGGACGCTCAGGGCCTCCTCGGTAGGCAGCACCCGAAAACGCTGTGGGTCGCAGAGCAACTCGGCGACCTCTCGGCTGGTGACGGTGAGCGTGTCGGAGTTGGCGACCAGCGCCAGCGACACCAGGATGTCCGAGGTATTGATGATGCGGGTGGGAGGCGAGAGGTCATGATACATCAGCAGGTGGTCGACACGCTGCCGCATCAGGGCGCCCGGGGGCTGGAGCGACCAGGGGTAGGCGGTCATCTCGGCCAGTGAGGGAGAAGCGGCATCCGCCAGAGGGTGCCCGCGTCGGCATACCACGCTGATGGCCTCCTCGCCGATTTCCTCGAAGACGAAGTGGCCGGGGTCGAAGCCGGCGGGAATGCGCGAGATGACCATGTCGAGTTCGCCCTCCAGCAGCCGAGGCACCAGGGCGGGGCTCACGTCCACATCGACGTTGACCTTGAGTCCTGGCAATTGGTGATGGACACGCTCCAGGGCCCGCGAGATCAGGGTTACCGCCGGCGCCATCACGGTGCCGATGGAGACCGCGCCGGCGTTGCCAGCATTCAGGGCATTGAGTTCGTCGCCGGTCTGTTGCAGCGAGGAGAGGATGTTGCGGGCGTGACGCACCGCCACCTCGCCATACCAGTTGGGTTCGATGCCCCGGGAGTGGCGCTCGAACAGTCGCACGCCCAGGCGTCCCTCCAGCTCACCGAGCAGCTTGGACGCGGCGGGCTGGCTCATGGAAAGGCTGGCGGCCGCGCGGTGTAGATTGCGGTGGTCGTCCAGGGCCAGGAACAACTGCAGGTGGCGTAACTTTAGTCTTACCTTGAGAAACCAATCGGGCGGCAATTCACCCATGGCGGAGCGACGGGTCATATGGTGATAACCAAATGGGTATTAATTACACGATAAGTCATTATTAGCGGTTAATCTCTCATCTGTCTAATGTGGTCGACGTTCAGTGGAATGTTCCAGGCAGGAGACAACAACAAATGACCGCATTCGACCGCTTCTCAGGTACCTCGGCAGCACCTGGCTCAAGGACCGGAATTCGCAACGGAGCATGGGCCTTGCTGACAGCTCTGCCGCTGATGGCCGGTATCGCTTTCGCTCAGCAGACAAAGCAGGACGGAACGGAAATGGAGCAGCAGCGAAGTATCGAGCAAGGGATTTTCGGCACCCTGCCGGACGGTAGCGAGGTGGCGCTGTATACCTTGACCAATGCTCGGGGAGCGCGTCTGTCGGTGACGCCTTATGGCGGGATCATCGTCGCCCTCGAGGTGCCGGATGCCGGGGGTGAATTCGAGGATGTCGTGCTGGGATTCGACCGATTGGAGGACTATCTGTCACCGGCCTATCGACAGGCCAATCCCTATTTCGGGGCACTGATCGGACGCTATGGCAACCGTATCGCCGGCGGTGAGTTCACCCTCGACGGCAAGGTACATACCTTGCCCACCAATGACGGCGACAACCACCTGCATGGTGGCGATCAAGGCTTCGATCGACGTCTCTGGAAGGCCGAAACCGTCGAGGACGACCGGGGCGTGGGGGTGATCCTGACGCTGACCAGCCCCGATGAAGACCAGGGGTATCCGGGGGAACTACAGGCTCGGGTTCGCTATACGTTGAGCGATGACAATGCCGTGATCGTCGACTATCAGGCCACTTCCGACGCCACCACGCCCGTCAATCTCACCCAGCACAGCTACTTCAACCTCGATGGCGTAACCGGTGAACGGGCCGATGGCGACGATATTCTCGATCACCGCCTGACGATCAATGCCGAGGCCTTCTCGCCGGTGGATGAGGGGCTGATTCCGACCGGCGAGCTGCGTTCCGTAGCGCAGACACCCTTCGATTTCCGGGAGCCCACGGCCATCGGCAAGCGCATCGAAGCCGACAATGCCCAGCTGGCCAGAGGGCAAGGCTATGATCACAACTTCGTGCTCGATCAGAATGGTCTGGGCGATGACGAACTGGTGATGGCGGCTCGCCTGGAGGCCGGGCACAGCGGCAGGGTGATGGAAGTATTCACCACCGAGCCCGGTCTCCAGTTCTACTCGGGTAACTTCCTCGATGGCTCCTTGATCGGCAAGAGGGGGACGACCTACGGCCATCGCTTCGGCCTGGCCCTGGAAACCCAGCACTTTCCGGACTCGCCCAACCAGCCCGACTTCCCCTCAACGTTGCTGCAGCCAGGAGAAACCTACCAAAGCCAGACCCGGTATGTTTTTTCCACCGTTGCGGCTAGCGCTTCGGCGAACTGACGACGGCGCGAACTGAGCATCGAGCGGGCCTCCCCGCTTGCCGACATCATGCCTCATCCCTCCACGCCCCGGGCCTTCACCGGGGCGTTGACGTGTCCGTCATCGGCACAGGGCAACACACTTTAGTCGCAGCGTGGCAGCATCCGTGACGCGGGTGGTCTCGGTAGTTCGGTCCTTGGCATGAAAGTGATAACAAAAAGGATATTGCATGCTGACGTTAAGCGCATTGGATGGTTATGTGGCCACGGCATAGGGTAGAGGCGCATCCGGTGCGAGGCATGACATTGCCGGAGCATCTTCCTCAACACGCGACAACAACAAATGCCCGCTCAGGGCTAAGGAGACGTCCATGTCCCGCTTCCCGATCCTCGCTCCCCTGACATTCGGTGCCTGTCTGGCGCTATCGCCACTGACGCAAGCTCAGGACGAGGTCAAGCTGGGCTTCATTGTCAAGAAGCCCGAACAGGCCTGGTTCATCAATGAACAGGATGCGGCTACCCGACTGGGGGAGGAGAAGGGCTTCGAGGTGGTCAGGCTGGCCGGGGAGGACGGCCAGGAGGTGCTCAGCGCCATCGACAACCTGCATTCCCAGGGCGCCCAGGGGTTCGTCATCTGTCCGCCCGATGTGCGTCTGGGCCCCACCATCATGCGTCGTGCCGAGCAGTACGGCATGAAGGTGGTGACCGTGGACGACCGCTTCGTCGATGCCGATGGCGAGCCGATGGAGGCGGTGCCGCACCTCGGCATGTCGGGCTACAAGATCGGCCGTCAGGTCGGCAACGCCATCGCCGACGAGATGGAGGCCAGGAATTGGGATCCCGACGACGTCGCGGCGCTGCGCATCACCAACTATGAACTGCCAACGGCCAAGAAGCGCACCGATGGGGCGACCGATGCCCTGCTCGAGCGAGGGTTCCAGGAAGACAACATTTTCGATGCGCCACAGCAGAACACTGATACGTCCAGTGCCTTTTCGGCGGCCTCGCCGATCTTCTCCCAGAACGGCGACTACGAGCACTGGGTGATCTATGCCCTCAACGAAGAAAGCGTGCTGGGCGGAGTGAGAGCCTCCGAGCAGTACGGCCTGACTGCCGGGGATGTGATTGGTGTCGGTATCAATGGTTCCGGTGCAGCCTTTGCTGAATTCTCCCGGGAAAAGCCGACCGGCTTTCACGGCACCGTGGCGGTGAGTTCCACCATGCATGGCCGCCAGACGGCGCAGAATCTCTATGACTGGGTCACCGAGGGTGACAAGCCGAAGGCCAATACCGAAACCACCGGCACCTTGATGACGCGCGAGAACTGGGAGGCGGTACGCGATGAGCTGGGCCTCTGATGGTGTCGCCGCGGTTGCCGCGGAAGGCGTCGGCGGAGCGGCCGACGCCTACCTGAGCGTGGAGAACGTGACGGTCGAGTTTCCCGGGGTCAAGGCGCTGGATGGTGTCAGCTTCTCCGCCCGGGCCGGCGAAGTGCACGCCTTGATGGGGGAAAACGGCGCCGGCAAGTCGACCCTGCTCAAGGTGTTGAGCGGCGTCAACCGGCTCAGCGAGGGAGCCCTGTGGCTCGATGGCGAACGACATGTCTTCGCCAATGCCCGTCAGGCGTTGGCCGAGGGTATCGCCATCATCTACCAGGAGTTGACGCTGTCGCCCAATTTGTCGGTGGCGGAGAATCTGCTGCTCGGTCAGTTGCCGGAACGGCGCGGCATGCTCGACCGCCGTGAGCTCTACGCGCGAGCCCGAGAGATTCTCGCCGAGCTGGGCGAGACATCGGTGCATCCTGCCACCAAGGTTCGCGATCTTTCCATCGGTCAGCAGCAGATGATCGAGATCGGCCGGGCGCTGTTGCGCGATGCCCGCGTAATCGCCTTCGATGAACCCACCAGTAGCCTCTCGGTACAGGAGACCCGGCAGCTCAAGCGCATCGTCCAGCGGCTGCGCGATGAGGGGCGGGTCGTGCTCTATGTCACGCATCGCATGGAGGAAGTGTTCGAGATGTGCGATGCCGTCACGGTATTCCGCGATGGCAAGCACATCCGTACCCACGAACGCATGACGGGGCTCGATCACGACACCCTGGTCAGCGAGATGGTCGGCCGCGACATCGACGATGTCTATGGGTACCGGCCGCGCTCCACCGGCGAGGTGCTGATGGAGGTCGATGGCCTGTGCGGGCGGGGTGTGAAGGCGCCGGTCAGCTTCTCGGTGCATCGTGGCGAGGTATTCGGCCTGTTCGGCCTGGTCGGGGCCGGGCGTAGTGAGTTGATGCGGCTGGTGTGCGGTGTTGAGTCGCCGAGCGAGGGGCAGGTGCTGATCGACGGCGAGGCGCGACGCTTCGCGACCCCGGGCGAGGCGATCCGTGCCGGTATCGCCATGTGCCCCGAGGATCGCAAGTCCCAGGGAATCTTTCCCATCGCCAGCGTGACCGACAACCTGAACATCAGTTGCCGGCGTTTCTTCAAGCGGCTTGGTGGCTTTCGTCATCCCCGCCGCGAGTTGGCCAATACCGAGGACTATATCAAGCGGCTCAGCATCAAGACGCCGGGACCGCGCACGCGCATCAGCAACCTGTCCGGCGGTAACCAGCAGAAGGTGATCCTGGCGCGTTGGCTCTCGGAACGCATCGAGTTGTTCGTCATGGACGAGCCGACACGCGGCATCGATGTTGGTGCCCGCCGCGACATCTATTCCCTGCTTTACGACCTGGCCGACAACGACAAGGGCGTGGTGGTGATCTCCAGTGACCTGGCGGAGATCAGTGCCATCTGCGACCGCATCGGCGTGATGCGCGACGGCGAGCTGGTCGACATCGTGTCCCGCGACGAGGCCACGCCGGAACGACTGCTGGGGCTGGCGCTGCCGGCCTGACGTCTTGATGACAATAAAACGCGAAAGAGAGATGTCCATGACAACCCAAAAGACTGTCCAGGGCGACAGTGTCCCGTCGCCCCTTCCCGAAGGGCGCCAGGGGCTGGCCAAGCCCTTGCGCACCCTGCTCGATACCTCGGGCCTGTTCGCCATCTTCGCGCTGCTGTTCATCGGGCTGTCGGTGATGATTCCCGACTTCCTGACCGGCCGCAACATGGTCGGGCTGCTGCTCTCGGTGACCCTGATCGGCACCATTGCCACCACCATGATGATGGTGCTGGCCCTCGGCGAGGTCGATCTGTCGGTGGCCTCGATCGTGGCCTTCGCCGGCGTGGTGGCCGCCGTGGTCACCAGTGCCTCCGGCAGCGTGGTGATCGGCGTGCTGGGAGGCGTGGCCGCCGGTGGTGCGGTGGGCGCCTTCAACGGTTTCGTGGTGGCGCGTTTCGGGATCAATTCGTTGATCGCCACCCTGGCGGCCATGGAGTTCGTGCGTGGCCTGGCCTACATCACCTCGGGCGGCGATGCGGTGATGATCACCGTGCCGGCCTTCTTCGAGCTCGGCAGTGCCTCCTTCCTTGGCCTCACCCTGCCGGTGTGGACCATGATCGGCTGCTTCGTGGTCTTCGGCGTGTTGCTCAACATGACCTCTTTCGGTCGTAATGTGCTGGCGACCGGCGGCAATGCTGAAGCCGCGGCCCTGGCGGGGGTCAACGTGCGTCGCCTGAAGATCATCGTGTTTGGCCTGCAGGGTGTGGTCGCGGGCATCGCCGGCGTCTTGTTGACGTCGCGGATGGGTCTGGGCGATCCCAACACCTCGCTGGGCCTGGAGCTGGCGGTGATCTCGGCCTGTGTGCTGGGTGGCGTGGCGCTGTCCGGGGGCATCGCCTCGATCACCGGCGTGCTGGTCGGGGTATTGATCATGGGCTGCGTGCAGAACGCCATGGGACTGCTCAATGTGCCGACCTTCTATCAATACCTGGTTCGCGGCGCCATCTTGCTGCTGGCGGTGATGTTCGATCGCTGGAAACAGACGCGACGTAGTCGAGCCTAGGCGTAGACCGGCATCGAACAATGCCTGAGCAGCAGTCACCATGAAGCCTCCGGGGGTTGATGACGTCCGGGGGCTTTTGTCGTCGTGGCAGTCGTCTGGATAGCGCCTCGTCGGGGCAGGATAATCGCATCACTTGATGAAACGAACGGAAGGGATGATGACAACGCCATCGAATGCCGTGGATCTCGCCGTCGAGCTCGACATGAGCCTGGGCGAGAGTCCGGTCTGGTCCGCCAAGGATCACGTGCTGTACTGGGTCGATATCAATCGCGGTCATGTCTATGCTTGGTCGCCGGATTCCCGGCAAGCGCCGCAGCGGCACGATTTCGAGCATACGGTCGGTTGCGTGGCACTGAGCGAGTAGCCACCGCGCCTGGCTTGACGCATCTGTCGCTGCCGTCTGGCGAGCGCTGCGATCCGGGCGTGAGCAATCCAGAGTGGAGGCTCGAGGGAGGCAACCGCTTCAATGATGGCCGCTGCGATCCGGCCGGGCGCTTCTGGGTCGGTACCCTGAATCCCGACGGGCGAGATGCCTCGCTGTATCGACTGGACGACGAGCGCCTGGTGGCGATCAAGAGGGGGCTTGGCATCGCCAATGGCTTGGCCTTCAGCCCGGATGGCCGCTGGCTGTATCACACCGATTCACCGTCGCGCCAGGTGATGCGCCATGCCTTCGATGTCGGGACCGGCGAGATCGGCGAGGGCGAGGTCTGGATCGATCTGGACATGCATGACCTGCCCGGCGTACCGGACGGTGCCGCGGTGGACTGCGATGGCCACTACTGGAGCGCGCTTTATGGGGGCGCCCGGGTGGCGCGTTTCGATCCCGAGGGGCGCCTCGTGGCGCAATACCCCGTGCCTTGTCCGAATCCGACCATGGTGGCGTTCGGTGGCGAGGACTTGCGTACGCTCTACATCACCACCGCCACCCAGGACATGGACGCAGAGGCGCGTCGCCGTTACCCGCTGGCGGGCAGCCTGCTGGCACTCGAGGTGGAAACGCCGGGCCTGGCGGAGCCCTGCCTGGCCCGGCGATGAGCGTCGTCAGGCAAGTACGCCTGCGAGCCGGAAGGTGACGAAGCCCTGGGCGGGCGTGAGGTCGTCGTCACTTTCGCTTCGTGGGTCCTCGGTCCTTGACGTCGTGGGGGCTAGGGTCGCCGGAGTCAAGCGCCGGTCGTGACGGCGTCGCCGAAGACACGTTCCAGGTGCGCACGGTACTCGTCCTGATGAGTGTCGATGTCCGGTGCCTTGATCACATCGTTGGCCAGGTAGGTCGGCAGGGCACTCATGCCAAGGAACTCCATGGCCTTGTGCACGGGGAAATAAACACCGTCGACGCCGCGACCTTCGAAGAAGTTGCCGGGCTGGTCGAAAGCCTCTCTCGGCGCATTCCAGGTCAGCGACAGCAGGTAATGCTTGCCCTGCAGCAGGCCCCCGCTGCCGTACTGGAGGCTGGGGTCATGGCGCGAGCGGCCGTCGCTGGCGTACAGGCTGCCATGGCCTTGGGTGAGTACCTCGTCCAGGTAACGCTTGACGGTCCAGGGCGTGCCCATCCACCAGCCGGGCATCTGCAGGATGATGGCGTCGGCCCAGAGCCATTTCTCGACTTCGGCCTCGGTGTCATAGCCGTCGTCGATGCGGGTCTCCTGCAGCTGGTGACCCTGTTCGGCCAGGGTGCGGCGAGCCGTTTCGTGCAGGGTGTCATTGTAGCGACCACCGGAGTGGGCAAAGGCCTTGGCACCGTTGAGTAGCAGAATATTCATAAAATCCATTAAGTGGCTAATGAGTTGCGTGCCCGCTAGATGCGTGCGAAAGCGGTGGCCTTCAATGTTCGTCCAGCGAAAAACACTTTCTCGATGGACGCAAAGGTGTGGCTTGGGACGAGGCCATCACGCGAATATCACGGGCGGTGATCGGGTCGTGGGTGGTTCAGAAGCCTCGACGGTTGGGCAGTCTGTGCCGACTTTTCCGTATGATAAATGTGGGTAAAATGGAAACACTTTTACGGAAATTGCAATAGTAAGTCGTGTCCGGCGAGGAGGATCAGACTTGCAGAGTCGTACGGAAGACCTCGAGCTGCTCGTGGCGGTCGTCGACAGCGGCGGATTCAGTGCCGCTGCCCGGCGGCTGGATATCCCGGTGGCGCGGGTGTCGCGCGCCGTGCAGCGACTCGAGCGACGACTCGATACACCGCTGCTCAATCGCACGACCCGCAGCGTGACGCTGACCAGCGAGGGCCGGGTGTTCGTCGAGCAGGTGCGCGAAGGGCTGGGGCGGCTCGCCGAGGCCGAGGAAGCCATGCGCCTCAGTCGAAAGCGGCCCAGCGGGCCGCTGCGGGTGGATGCGGCGACGCCTTTCATGCTGCATCAGTTGGTGCCGCTGATCGGAGGCTTCCGGGACTGCTACCCGGGCATCGAGTTGGAGTTGTCAGCCTCGGACGACATCATCAACCTGCTCGAGCAGCGCACCGACGTGGCGATCCGCATCGGTGGCCTGGAGGACTCCACCCTGCACGCCCGCCCACTGGGGCGTTCGCCGTTGCAGCTGGTGGCCAGTCCGCAGTATCTGGAGCGCCACGGTGTTCCGGTCAGCCCAGCCGCGTTGCACGATCATCGGCTGCTGGGGTTTCTCAATGTCGATAATCTCAACCACTGGCCCGTGGAGGGCCTGTCCCGGCACGGAGCCAATATCCAGCCCCAGTTGAGCACGTCCAGCGGCGAGGTCATGCTTCAGCTTTGCCTGGCCGGCGAGGGCATCGCTTGTCTGTCGCGCTTCATGATCCAGGACGAGCTGGCCCGGGGAAGACTGGTCAGCCTGATGGCCGATCGTATCATCAGCCCCAATCCGCGTGAGCTGGTTCAGGCGGTCTACTACCGCAACACGGCCCTGTCGGCTCGGATCGGCGCTTTTCTGGACTTCGTCGCGCCGCGGCTGCGTCTGTAGATCGGCCGGAGGGGGAAGTCTTGCCCTCATGGGCGCTGCCGATACCTGCCCATGAGTTGTCGAATCCCATCGTAATCTTTTGCGCGATCGAGGGAGCCAGACGCCTTGCGGTCATCTGCCGATCGCGCTCGGTTCAAGCATCGGGCACTGGCATCCACGTTGCGGCCCCGGCATCCTGTAGGTCATGAGCATCGAATTTCACCATGGGGCTGGCAGCGTCGAGCGATGCTACCCGCCCGATTGCCTCAGCGATAACCATGATCACCATCAGTTGCTGGTGGGGCTTGACGGCCGTGTGGACGTCGAAGTGGAGGGGCGTGGTGCGGCCGTGGTACCCGGTGGTGTCTGCGTGATTCCCGCCGCCGCGACCCATTACTACCTGGGGCTGGGTATCGACAACCGTTGCCGTGTGCTGGACTTGCCGGTCGGCCAAGATGCCATTGATGCGTTGTTCGAGCGCATCCGCTTCCTGTGCCTGTCGCCGGAGGAGGCTCGTGGTCTGGACGATGATGCCCTGCTGGCACGGCTCGGTGGCGCGCCGCCCTGGTATGGGCCGCGGCTCAATATGGCGCGGCTGACCCGGCTGGTGCAGGACGATCCGGCCGCGCCCTGGAGCCTGGCACGCCTGGCCGAGGCCGCCAGACTTTCGGAGCGCCAGTTGCGTCGCAGCATCTTCGAGGCGACCAGCCAGTCTCCCTGGCAGTGGCTGCAGGGCCAGCGCCTGGCCCGGGCCGAGCGTCTGCTGATAACCGGTGATGCCACGATCACCGAGATTGCCCTGGCCTGCGGCTTTGCCGACGGGGCCCAGTTCAGCCGCCACTTCCGCCGTTGGCGGGGCATGACGCCGAGTGACTTTCGTCGCCGGCCATGATGGCCGAAATCGACAAGCCTTGACCGGCCAGGTCGGCAACACTTTCCGGCGAACCGCCAAGGAGCCGAGAGATGTCGACCGAATCCGCTGCATCGCACCGCGCGACCCTGTGGGGCGCCACCACCGTGATCAACTGGGCGACGCTGGCACTGTTCACTCAATGGGCCGGTCCGGTACCGCCTTTCCTGCTGACGGCGCTGTGCTTCGGCTTGGCTGGCGGCCTGGCGGTGCTGATGTTCCTGTGGCGGGGTGAGCGTCGCGCACTGATGACTGCTCTCGGGCAGCCGCCGCTGGGCTGGGTGCTTGGCGTCGGCGGCCTGTTCGGCTATCACCTCTTCTATTTCATTGCCCAGCAGAACGCTCCGGCCGCCAACGCCGGCCTGATCAGCTACCTCTGGCCCTTGCTGATCGTCATCCTGGCCGGGCTGGTGCTGCCGGGTGAACGCCTCAAGGCCATCCATCTGCTGGGCGGAGCCTGTGGGTTCGTCGGCGCGGCCCTGCTGGTGGGGCCGGATGGCCTCGACTGGGCGGGGGAATACACGCCGGGCTATCTGGCAGCGTTGCTGGCCGCCTTCATCTGGAGCGGTTACTCGGTGGCCTCGCGGTTGCTGGCGCGCATCCCCACCACGGCGGTGGCCTGGAACTGTCTGGGCGCCGCCATGCTGGCACTGCTCTGCCACCTGGCCTGGGAGCCGTGGGGCTGGCCCGAGGGGGCGAATCTCTGGGCGATCCTGGCCTTGGGGTTGGGGCCGGTCGGCAGCGCTTTCTTCACTTGGGACATCGGCATGAAGCGTGGCCAGGTGCGCCTGTTGGGTCTGCTCTCGTATGCCACGCCGCTGTTTTCGACCCTGGTGTTGATCGGTGCTGGACTGGCCACGGCCAGCCCGACGCTGCTGCTCGCCGCGTTGCTGATCTGCGGCGGCGCGCTGATCGGCAGTGGCTGGCTCGGGCGCCGCGCGTCGGCTAGTCGGCACTCGGCAGGGTGACGTAGCGTGTCTCCAGATAGGCCTCGAGCCCCTCTCGGCCAAGCTCTCGCCCGATGCCGCTGGCCTTCATGCCGCCCCAGCCGAGCGCTGGCGGGGCCACCTGGTGAGCGTTGCACCAGACATTACCGGCCTGGAGCCGTGCGGCGATATCGGCGGCGCGGCCCTTGTCGCCGGCGACCACGGTGGCGGCCAGACCGAAGGAACTGTCGTTGGCCAGTGTCACCGCTTCGTCGTCGTCCCTGACGGTACGGGCGCACAGCACCGGGCCGAAGATCTCTTCCCGCCACAGGCGGCTGGTGGTGGGCACGTCGCGGAAGATCCTGGGGGCAATGAAGTGACCGTGTTCGGGCAGGGCAATCCGGGACCTTGCGGTGGGCACGAGTCCTTCCGCTTCGGCCGTTGCCAGGTAGGCCTCCACCCGCTGGTGCTGAGCGGCGTTGACCAGCGGTCCCAGCGTGGTGGCGTCGTCCAGCGGGTCGCCCGGGACAAGGTCGGCGATGGCGGCATCCAGCCGGGCATGCAGGTCATCGGCCAGCGACTCGTGGACCAGCAGCCGTGAGGTGGCCGAGCACATCTGGCCGGCGTTGTAGCAGAAACCGGCCAGCACCAGCTCGGCGGCCAGCTCCGGATCGGCATCTGCGGTGACCAGAATCGGCGACTTGCCGCCGAGCTCCAGGGAAACGTTGCGGGTTCCCCGGGCGGCAGCGGCCATCACCGCCTCGCCCACGGCGTTGCTGCCGGTGAAGGACAGCTTGTCGACTCCTGGATGGGCGGTCAGCGCCTCACCCACGCCTCGGCCGTCGCCGTGGAGCAGATTGAAAACGCCGGACGGCAGTCCGATCTCGAGGGCGATCTCGGCCAGTGCCTGCTCGGGCAGCGGGGTGACCTCGGAGGGCTTGAAGACCACCGTGCAGCCGGCGGCGAGTGCCGGGGCGATTTTCCAGGCACTGCTGACCAGCGGAAAGTTCCAGGGCGTGATCAAGCCGGCCACGCCAACCGGGTCCTGGTAGCGGCGCGATACCAGTCCTGCTTCGCCGGTGTCGACCGTCTCGCCTTGGCGTGCGTCCAGTGCCCGTGCCTGGCCAGCGTAGTAACGATAGCAGGCGATGGCGTCGACCAGGTCCTGATCGGCCTCGGCTCGCGGCTTGCCGTTGTTGCGGCTGGAAAGCTCGACCAGCGCGGCACGGCGCGCCTCGAGCGCCTCGGCGATGGCATCGATGAAGGCACCACGACGCTTGCTCGACAGTTCGCGCCAGCCGGGCAAGGCGCGGCGGGCGGCAGCCACGGCGTCATCCACGTCCGCGGGGTCGCCGGCGGTGACCTCGGCGATGGGCGTCTCGCGATAGGGGTCGATGACATTCAGGCATCGCGTGGCACGGCTTGCCACCCAGGCGTTGTCGATGAAGTGGTGTGTCAGTGTGCTCATGAGGCTTCTCTCTGACTGTGCGGAAGACGGCGTGGCAGCCAGCCTCGGCCGCGTTCGGGCTGCATGCCGGGGAAGTGACGTTCCACCTGACGCAGCGCCAGGGTAAGCACCAGCGTCATGGCCAGGTAGATGCCACCGATCAACAGCAGGGGCTCGTAGACCAGGAAGGTCTCGTCGCGGATGAGGTTGGCGGCCTGCAGCAGGTCCATCATGGCGATGGTCGAGACCAGTGGCACGGATTTGAGCAGCAGGATCATCTCGCCGGTCAGGGTCGGCAGGCATAGCTGGATGGCGCGGGGCAGCCAGAGACGCATGAAGACCTGCAGGGGCGTCAGGCCGAAGGCGCGGCCGGCCTCTCGTTCGCCCGGCGGCACGCTCAACAGGGCGCCGCGCAGGACCTCGCCGGAATAGGCCCCGACACTGAGGGTGAAGGTCAGGGCAGCATAGAAGAAGGGATCGCGCAGCAGCGGCCAGATGAGACTGTCCTGGATGCCGGGGATGCCTTCGAGCAGGCGCCCCACGCCGTAGTAGAAGAAGAAAAGCTGCACCAGCAATGGTGTGCCTCGCATCACCGTGGTGAAGCCCTGGGCGGTCAGCGCCAGGGGGCGAGGCCCCTTGAGCCGCGTGATGGCAACGACCACGGCGAGCACCAGTCCACCGATCGCGGATACGGCGATCAACCACAGGGTGTTGATGAAGCCCTCGATCAGGTACTCCTGATAGAACGGATCGCCAAGCCAGGAAAAGTCCATGTCAGGTCTCCTCGGTGGTCGGCTGGCCGCGACGCAGGTAACGTTCCAGGCGCGCGAACAGCGCCGTGGACGACAGTGTCATCGCCAGGTAGATGACGCCGGCGGCGGCATAGAACAGGAAGTGGGCGCGAGTGCTGGCGGCGGCCTGCTGGATGGTGAAGAACAGCTCGCTGTAGCCGATGACGCTGATCAGGGCGGTGTCCTTGATCAGGATCAGCCAGAGATTCGACATGCCAGGCAGGGCATTGGGCAGCATGGCGGGCACGACGATGCGTCGGAAGCGTGCCCAGGCCGAAAAACCGAAAGCATCGGCCGCCTCGAGCTGGCCTCGAGGAATGGCCAGGATGGCACCGCGCAGTACCTCGGTCATGTAGGCCCCCTGAACGAAGGCCAGCACGCCTACGGCGGTCACGAAGCCATTGATGGCCACCTGGCCGGAAAAGCCCATGGCATTGGTCACGGCGGTGAGTGCCTGGGAACCGGCATAGTAGAGCAGGATGATCAGCAACAGCTCGGGCACGGCACGCACCGCCGTGGAGTAGAGTGTGGCCAGGCCGCGAATCGGTGCCCAGGGACTGAGACGTGCGCTGGCGCCGACCAGGCCCAGCGCGAGACCGATGGCATAGGCCAGCACGGCGATCTCCAGGGTCGTCAGAGCGCCCTGGAGAATGGGGCCGGCCCAGTCGGCCAAGCCTTCTTGCGAAAGGTTGTTCATGATCGTAATGCACCTTGCCAGGTGCCGACCGAACGCCAGGTCAGTGGCTCTCCGTACGCTGGCGGGATCGGCGCCTCGCTTGCGTTGACATGGTGGGGCCGCCGGCGGGGGTTGTCGTTCGGCAGCCCGGGTCACGAGATTGGTAGAGGGTGTTCAGCCGGTGCAGATGTCGGTGCCGAAGTACTCCTCGGAGAGCGAACTGCAGGTGCCATCCTGCTGGACCTGTTCGATGGCCGCGTTGAGGTTGGCCTTCAGCTCGCTGTCGCCCTGGCGAATGCCGATGCCGACGCCTTCGCCGTAGGCCTCGTGATGCGGCGCGGTGCCCTTGATCTCGAAGCCTTCGGCCTCGTCGCGCTCGATCAGCTCGTTCATGGCGATCTCGTCGGCCAGGATCACGTCCAGGCGCCCGGAGAGCAGGTCACGGTTGACCTGCTCGGCCTGGTCGTAGAGACGGATATCGACGCCGGTATCGCGCAGGGCGCGCCGGGCATAGGTGGCGTTGGTGGTGGCGCTCTGCACGCCCAGCACCAGGCCGTCCAGCCCTTCGGGCAGGCTCAGTTCCAGGTCGTCGGCGGCGACATAGGCACCGGGAGTGAAGTAGTAGGGATCGCTGAAGTCGATGACCTTCTGGCGGGCTTCGGTGATCGACATGGAGTTCATGATCATGTCGATGCGTCCGGCCTTGAGCGAGGGGATGATGCCGCTCCAGCCGGTGGGCTGGATTTCGCACTCGGCTTCCATGGCCTCGCAGATGGCCAGTCCAAGTTCCACTTCGAAACCGGTCCATTCGCCTTCGGACGAGGTGTAGGTGAAGGGCGGGTAGGGTTCGGCGGAAATACCGATCTGCAGCGGCTCGGCGGCCTGGGCAGCACCGCCGAGAGTGGCGATGGAAAGGGCGATGGCGGGGATGAGGGCGCGTTGCATGGTGTTCTCCTTGCTCATTATTGGAAAGGGAAGGCGATCAGGCGGCCGGCGCGGCGAAGCGCTGGCAGCGTGGATCGTCGAAGACCTCTTCGGGGGTGCCGGCGACGCCGATGACGCCGCGGTCGAGAAACACCACCTGATCGGAGACTTCCCGGGCGAAGGCCATCTCGTGAGTGACCAGCACCATGGTGCGGCCTTCGTCGGCCAGGCCGCGGATCACGCCGAGCACTTCATTGACGCGTTCCGGGTCCAGGGCCGAGGTCGGCTCATCGAACAGCAGCAGGCGTGGCTCCATGGCGAGCGCACGGGCAATGGCCACGCGCTGCTGCTGGCCGCCGGACAGAAAGGCCGGGTAGGCGTCGCGCTTGTCGGCCATGCCGACGCGCGCCAGATAATGCTCGGCCACCTCGGTGGCACGTCGGCGCGAGAGCCCTTGGACTCGCATCGGGGCCTCGGTGACATTGCCGAGCACGCTGAAGTGCGGCCACAGGTTGAACTGCTGGAAGACCATGCTGACCTTGGCGCGCAGCCGTTGCAGCTGGCGCCGGTCCAGGCCGACGACGTCGCCCTGGGGATTGCGGTCGAAACGGATTGCCTCATCCGCAATCGCCAGGTCGCCCTGGTCGGGGCGTTCCAGCAGGTTGAGGCAGCGCAGCAGGGTACTCTTGCCGGACCCGCTGGCGCCGATGATGGAGGTAACGCTGCCCTCGGGGACCTCGAGGGAGACATCGCGCAGCACCTCGAGGTCGCCGTAGCGTTTGACGAGGTGGCGCGCCTGCACCGCCGGGGCGGCGGTGGCGGTCGGAGTGTGATCGTCGAGCGATGATGTCATAGGCGACTCATTGAACGGTGAACAGAGGGCCGGCCGTGTCGCGTGCCGTTTCGGCACAGCGGGCCAGGCGTCGGCAGGCGTCGGTCAGACGGGCTTCGTCGACAGTCAGGCTCAGCCGAACGAAGCCGGCGGCGGAGGGGCCGAAGGCCTCGCCGGAGAGCACCGAGACGCCGTGTTCGTCGAGCAGCCGGTCGGCGAAGGCCTGGGACGACAGGCCGGTGGCGCGTATGTCGACCATCAGGAACATGCCGGCCGCCGGGGGAATGACCTCCACGGCCGGGCAATCCGCCAAGGCCGCGCAGACGGCGTCACGCCGGGCCCGGTAGCTTTCGTGCATGGCCTGGAGTTCCGGGACCTCCCGGGTCAGGGCATCCCGGGCGGCGTCCTGGATGAAGTCCGGGCAGCCGTAGAGCATGCTCAGCGCCAGGTTGCCGAGGTGCGCAATCAATTCCCGGGGGCCGAGGACCCAGCCCAGTCGCCAGCCGGTCATGGCGTGGGACTTGGAGAGGCTGTCGATCACCACGCTGCGGTCCTCCAGGCCGGGCAGGGCGGCGGCGCACCGGTGGTCTCCCTCGAAGACCAGGTTGGCGTAGACCTCGTCGGAGACCAGCCACAGGTCGTGGCGACGGCACAGCTCGGCGATGGCGTGCCAGGTATCGGCGTCGATGAGCTGCCCGGTGGGGTTGTGCGGGCTATTGAGCATGATCGCCCGGGTGCGCGGAGTGATCGCCGCCTCGATGTCGGCGGCGTCGAGGCGGAAGCCGGCATCGCTGCGCAGCGGGATGCGCACCATGGTCGCGTCGGTGGAGCGCAGCACAGCTTCGTAGGTGACGTAACAGGGCTCGGGCACGATCACTTCGTCACCGGGGTCGAGCAGGCACTGGGCAACGGCATAGAGGCCGCACTGGGCCCCGGCCATCACGATGATGCGCTCGGGGTCGGCTTCGACGCCACGTCGGCGGTAGCGCTCGGCGATGGCGTCGCGCAGGCTGTCCTTGCCCTGGACGTCGGCATAGTGCGTCGCGCCGGCACGCAGGCTGGCTACGGCACTCTCGACGATAGGCGCCGGGGTGTCGAAGTCGGGATCGCCCACCGAGAGCACGGTGATGTCCTCGCCGGCTTCCCGGCGCGCCAGGGCGCGATAGTGGATGTTCCAGGCGGCGGCGCCTTCGCCGGCGATGCGGTCGGTCAGTCGGGAATAACGCATGGCAATCTCACAGAGTGGCCCGCTCGGGAGTGGCCAGATTGGTGGTGGTGTCGGCGGTGTCGAAGGCTTCAAGACGCATCACAGGCTGGCCTTCAGGGCGTCGAGCGCATCGCCGCCGTCGCGAGTCTCGACGCCCTCGAGAAATTCGGCGACTCGCTCGGGGTGGGCGGCCAGCCAGTCATGGGCCACGACGTCCAGTTCGCGTTCCTCGAGGCTGTAGTCGCGGATGAAGTCGCTCTGTTCGTCGGCGCTGAGCACGAACTGGTCGAGCAGGCGCGTCAGGTTGGGATTGGCCTCGGCGTAGGACTTGGCGACGATGGTCCTTACGTCGCTGCGACCGTTGTCGGCACCGTAGACGCCTGCCGGGTCGTCGAGGATGCGGGTGTCGTACTCCGGCACCATCCAGTGGGGTGTCCAGCCGTAGAAGACGATCCAGCGACCTTCGTTCACGGCCGCCTCGACTTCGCTGAGCATGCCGGGCGTGGACGAGGACATGCTTTCCCAGTCACCGAGGCTGTAGGTGTCGGCCTCGATGGCCTTGTTCAGCATGTCGGTGACGGTGGAGCCGCTCTCGATGCTGTAGACGGTCTTGCCGAAGCGTTCGGCCACCTCGGGATCGGCGAGCTGTTCGGCGCCGGTGATGCCCGCCTCGTAGACGTAGCTTGGCACCGTGAAGCCCATGCGGGCGCCGTTGACGTTGTTGCCCAGATCGACGATGGCGTCTGCCTGCATGGCGGCGTCGTAGCTTTCCTGCTGCGCAGGCAGCCACCCGGCGAGAAAGGCGTCGCTGTCGCCGGTCTGCAGGGTGTTGTAGCCGACCGTGGAGCTGAGCTGCTGCTTGCTGGCGGTGTATCCCAGCGGCTCGATGAGCTGTGCGAGGATCTCGCTCTTGACGGTCACGCCGGGCCAGGGTGGCACGACCAGGCGGAGTTCGTCGTCGCGATCGGCGGCCGTGGTGGGGCCGGCCAGGGTCAGGCCGGCGAGCAGAGTCAGGGTGATGGGGATCCTGGTCGTCATATCTCGGATGTCTCCTGATTTGAATTTGTCAATTAGCGTGACTGTCTCTGCAGGACAACCGTGGTCTATGCCCTCTGGTCGATCCGTCGACAGGTCGACGAGGAGGCGCTGTAGACCCTTCTCTCTGACCTGTCCCCGGCTCTTGGTCTACTGCCTGGCGATGAAGCTGACAGTTGCTGTGTTACAGGGATGCGGCCCAGCCGGCGGCGTCGACCTCGACGATCAGTGGCGATGTGGTGTCGTTGAGGCTGGCCAACGCCTCGCCCAGCGTGGCCGGGTCGGCGATACGGCGGTAGCGGCAGGCGAAGGCCTGTGCCAGGGCCTGGAAATCGGGGGCGGCCAGGTCGACACCGAGCTTGGGTATTTCGCTTGCGGCCATGTAGCGGCGTATCTCGTCATAGCCGTCGTTGTTCCAGATCACCACCGCGACGGGGCGGCCCAGGTCGCGGGCGGTGCCGAGCTCGCCGAGCACGAACTGCAGACCGCCGTCGCCGACCAGGGCGACCACCGGACGATCGGGACAGGCCAAGGCCGCGCCGAGGGCGGCGGGCAGGCCGTAGCCGAGGGTGCCGAAGCCGGTGGCGGCGTTGAACCAGCGGCGCGGTGCCGGCAGCGAAGCCAGGAAATTTCCGGCATAGACCGGGCCGGTGGAATCGCCGACGACAATGGCCTCGGGCAGCGCCTCGTGCAGGGTGGCGAAGAGCGGGGCATAGGGCGCGATCTCGGGCTCTTCGAGCAGGGCGAGTTCCCGGCGCACGGCCTCGGCGCGAGCAGTGCCGTCGCGTGCTGCTGATTCGGGCAGTCGTTCGACCAGGGCCGTCATGGTCTGGCCGGCTTCGGCGAGCAGGGCCAGGTCGGCGGCCTGGTTGCGACCGAGCTGCTGGGGGTCGATATCGACCCGGATCAGGCGGCCATCGAGGACGAAGCCGCCGTCGAAGACCAGATCATAGTCGGTCTCGCCAAGCTCCGTGCCGATGGCCAGCACCACGTCGGCGTCGCGGGCCAGCCGGCGGGCGGCGGGCAGGCTGGCGGTGGCGCCCAGATCCAGCGGATGGTCGAGCCCCAGTACGCCCTTGGCGTTGATGGTGGTGAACGCCGGGGCGTCGAGCCGCTCGACCAGGATGCGGGCGACGCCCGGAGCATCGACGGTGCCGCCGCCGAGCAGTACCAGCGGCCGAACCGCGGCGCCGAGCCATTCGGCGGCTTGCCTCAGTGCCTCGGGTGCCGGTGCCGGCGGGTAGCTACGGGTGGGCGTGACGGGAGCATCGGAGACCGGAGCGCCCATCACGTCCAGGGGAATCTCGATATGCACGGGGCCGGGGCGGGCGCTGTCGAATATCGCAAAGGCGCGGGCCAGCACCTCGGACAGTGCCTCGGGGTCGTGCAGGGTGTGGCTGAATACGCTGACGCCGGCCAGTGTCTCGCGCTGGTGGGGCATCTCGTGCAAGCGCCCCTGGCCGCGCCCCAGGCTGGCGCGCTGGTTGACGCTGGAGATCACCAGCATGGGCACCGAATCGGCCAGGGCCTGGCCCATGGCGGTGGCGATGTTGGTCATGCCGGGGCCGGTGATGATGAAGCAGGCGGCGGGCTTGCCGCTCGCCCGGGCATGGCCGTCGGCCATAAAGCCGGCTCCCTGTTCGTGGCGTGGCGTCACATGGCGCAGCCGGCTCTCGCCCAGCGCACGGTACAGCTCGATGGTATGCACGCCGGGGATGCCGAAGGCGGTATCGACGCCGTAGGCCTCGAGGAGCTGGATCAGTCGCTGGGCACACGTCATCGGGGCTCGTTCTCCTCGATCGGGTCGGGCAGGCCGCCGAAGGGCGGGCGGCCCAGAACGCGCTCGACCATGGGCACGAAATGCTCGAGCGGCAGGGTGTCGTAGTCGGGATCGAAACTCGCCTGATCCCAGTGGTCGCAGAAGCGCACCGTGCGGACATAGGCCGGGTGGTCGCGGAACTGCTCCCGGGCGTGGCGGTCCTGGCCGAAGAAGTGACGGTAATGATAGCCCTGGAAGAGTTCGTGATGGCGAATCATCCAGGCATTCAGCGGATCGATGAACGGCTCGAGGATCCCCGCGGCGATCTCGGCATGGTTGGCCGGCGCCAGGTCGTCGCCGATGTCATGCAGCAGGGCGCACACGACCATTTCTTCGTCGGCACCGTCGCGCAGGGCTCGGGTCGCGGTCTGCAGGCTGTGCTCGAAGCGATCCACCGGGTAGCCGTGATGGTCGCCGGCCAGGCGGTGTAGATGCGCGAGCACGCGACGCGGAGCGTCGGCCTGGTAGTCGCGGAAACGCGCGTCGATCAATTGCCATTCGTCGAGCCGGCTTTCGTCGAAACGGCGGAAACGGGCCTGATTCATGCGCTGACCTCCTGGGACGGTTGGCTGGATAGCTGGCGACGCAGCACCAGGCGGCGGCTGGCGGTACTGTCACGATCGACGTAGCCCTGACGCAGGTGGCGCACGCCGCCGGCGAGCTGGTAGGCGCGCCGTCCGTGCAGCAGGCGGTAGTTGTCCATGATCAGCATCTGGCCGGGGTCGAGCTTTAGGTGCACGGTCAGCTCGTCCGAGGTGATCAGGCGATAGAAGGTCCGTCGCGCAGCGTAGTAGCGTTCGAGCTCATCGGTGGAGAGGGCGCCGACGCGCTCGGTGCGGTTATTGAAGCGCACGCGCGACAGGCGGCCTTGACTGTCGAGCTCGATCAAGGGCCCTTCGCCTTCCAGGCAAGTGGTGTCGTCGTGGTAGCGAAAACCCGGGGCGATACGGGTCAGGCAGTCGAATGCTTCGGGGGCGCGGGCCTTGAGCGTCAGCGCGGCCTGGTAGCCGTCGACCAGGGTGTTGTCGCCGCCATCGGCGGCATTGGTCAGGCAGTGCAGCCAGATGTAGCCGGGGATGGGGTCGCGATAGGGGTTGTCGGTGTGCGGCTCGAGTCCGCGCTGGGTCATGGTCAGGTCATAGGCATTGGCCACCGACTTGACGTCGGCGATGCCGCCCCAGTTGGTGCGACGCAAGGGGCCGATGCGATCGATCAGCGCCTGCATGCCGTCTTCCTCGGTGGGCACGCCGGACACCAGCACGAAGCCGAAGCGATGCAGGTTCTCGAGCATGTCGAGCAGGGCGGCATCGTCCTGTCGGGCGGCCGCGAAGTCCGCCTTGGGCGGCTCGGACAGGCTGGCATCCCAGAGAGTGCGGTCGGGCACGCTGGTGTCGTTCTCGGTGCTGGCCTCGATCAGTTCCGCGAGTGGAAAGGCCGTGGCGTGACCGTCGCTGAAGCGTAGTGCCACGTGCTCGCCGGTCAATTCGGCGCTTTCCACGGCCAGGTCGAGCGGCAGCTCGGCGGCTTCGATCAGGCGCTGGCCGGTTCGCGGATCCAGGGTGTCGGGATCGGGCGCGCGCTCGCGCAGCCAGAGGGCGGCGAATTCGCGGGTCTGGCCCTGGGTCTCGAGGTTCAGGCGCTGTCCGTCCGAGGACAGCCACAGCGTGTCGCTTGCGGTCATGACGATCTATCTCCGGGTGTTGCGTGGACCGTGACGAGGCGTCGCCACCGGCGCCGATGCGCGACTGGCTTTACCCTAACGCCACTGCGCCGCTACCATTTGCATAAATTCGCCTTATATTTGATATTTTTGGCCATAATGAACGAGCTTACCGACGCCTGGCCCTATCCACGACCGGATTCTCCGCCTTTGCTGGCGCCCGAGCAGGCCGAGTACACCCTGGATGTCTGGCTGGTACCCAAGTTTTCGATGCTGAGCCTGTTCTGCCTGCTGGAGCCATTGCGTGTGGCCAACCGTTTCGGTCGGGACCTGTTCGCCTGGCGGTTGTTGTCCGCCGATGGAGAGGGAGTGATCGCCAGCAATGGCGTGCGTATCGACGTCGATGACGAACTCGATACCGTGGCCGATAACGCGCATCTGATGGTGGTGTCCTCCTATGAGGCGGAAGCCACCATCCAGGGGCAGGATCTCGCCGTGCTGCGCCGAGTGGCGGCGCATGGCGGCTGGCTGGGTGGACTGGACACGGCGCCCTTCATCCTGGCGCGGTCGGGCGTGCTGGAAGGACATCGGGTGGCGATGCACTGGGAAAGCGTGCCAGCGTTTCGTCGCGAGTTCCCGCAGCTCAGGATCAGCCAGGCACGCTTCGAGCTGGATGCGTCGCGGCTGACCGGGTCGGGCGGTTCGGCGAGCATCGACATGATGCTGGCCTGGATGGAGCGGCTCTATGGCCCTGCATTGGCCAATGCGGTGGGTCGCCAGCTGGTTCACCAGCGTGGCGACGATGATCCTTCATCGAGCCGTGACGAGCGTTATGCGCACCTGCCGCGCAGTGTGCTGCGGGCCCTGGCGGTGATGGAGGCGAATCTGGCCCAGGCGCTGCCCATTCCCGAGATCTGCCGGTTGGTGGGCCAGTCGCAGCGTCAGTTGACGCGCCGCTTCATGGCCCATTTCGGCGAGACGCCCAAGCAATGCTATCTGGGCATGCGGCTCGACCAGGCCCAGCGCCTGCTCGCCGCCAGCCGCTGCCGGGTCACCGAGGCGGCGTTGGCCACCGGATTCGTGCATCTGGCGCACTTTTCGCGGGCCTACCGGGCGCGTTTCGGGGAGGCGCCCAGTGTGACGGCCGATCGAGGCTAGGTATCCTCTGAAAGCTGACCAGGTTCGACCATGCGGCGCTAGACATCAGCTCAGCGGCCCTCGGCGCCGATCCGTCGTTGACGCCGGGCGCGCTGGACCATGCGGTAGCGCGAGCGGATCTCGTCGCGTTCCAGATAGCACCCCTGCAGCCAGCGATGACCGCTGTCGCCCTCGAAGGCATCCCGAGCGTGCAACAGGCGCCGGTTGTCGAAGATCACCAGGTCGCCGGGCTGGTAGGTGAAGCGGATGGCGAACCCAGGCTCGCGCAGCAGGCGTTGCAGGGCCATCAAGGCTTCGTAGGCTGGCTCGACGTCCTCGAAAGCGGTCTGCAGGGGGCCGCGCAGGAAGTCGGCAATGCGCACTTCGAGCAGCTCGCCTCGAGTGTCCAGGCAGATCATCGGTGCATGCCAGACGTAATCGGTAGTGCGGGCGGTATTGGCGAAACGCCAGTGCACGCGGGTCAGGGTGGCATAGGCCTGCGGGTCGCGTTCGCGCAAGGCTTCGGCCACGGCGAAACCGTCGAGCATCACCGCTTCGCCGCCGGCCACGCTGTTCTCGAGACAGTGCAGGCACTGGAGCCCGGGGTGATACTCGCGGGTCGGCAAATCCACGTGGGGTGGCAGGGCGATCGCGGTGTAGGCGTTGGAATCCGGGTCTGGCTTGGCGCGCACGTTGAACAACTCACCGAAGTTGGTGGGACGAACCGGACCGATACGCCGGGCGATGGCTTCCAGCGAGCCGGGTTCGGTAGGCAGGTTGCGCAATCGCACCAGCCCCTTGCCGAGCACGCTCTCCAGAGCCGGGGCGAGGATCGCTTCTTCGGCTGCACTGCCGGGAGCGCTGTCGAGCAGGCCGCTGGCGTCCAGGCTGTCGGGCTGCTCGTCGGGACCGCCGAGCCAGGTGGTCACCTGGACCAGCGCTGCCTCGGCGTCGGTGGCGTTGTCGTAATCGTGGGCACGCAGCCAGCCGGGGTGAAAGCGCAGGCGACGATCCTCGGGCACGAAGTCGATGCACAAGGCACCGCTGTCGTCGATCCCGACACTGCCGATTTCCGGCCAGGCGGGTAGGGTAGAGAGATCGAGAATGCGCTCGCGGGTCGCCGGATTGACGGTGGTCTCGTCGGCGGCGTTCTCGCGCAGCCAGATACTGTGATAGCGGCTGACACGGCCGTCGCTCCAGCGCACCGAAACCTGGCGCGGCGAGCTTTCCACAGTCAGGATGTGGGCTTCGATCGGCCAGGCATCGTAATCCGGCGTCAGCGGAAGGGCGGTCTCGGTCATGAGGCATCTCCTGAGAGGGATCACGTGATGAGGCAATTCAGGATGCCAGCCGAGAGGTGGTGCGATGCGACCCGATTCGACAACGAGTGTGCACGATTCGACAGTCGAGGCGTCCGGTCAACGTTGCCGCAGTCGGCTCGGCGTCAGGCCGTAGCGGCGGCGGAAGGCCCGGGTGAAGCTGGAGGCCGAGGCGAAGCCGCTGGCCAAAGCGATGTCCATGATGCTGTGGCGGGTGTCGATCAGAAGCTGGTGGGCATGGGCCAGGCGGCGCTCCAAGTAGAAATGCTGCGGTGTCTGGCCCAGGTGACGCTCGAAGAGGCGCTCGAGCCTTCGCCAGGAGAGCCCGAGCTCATCGGCCAGGGCCTGGATGCCGAGTGGCGCTTCGAGATTCGTTTCCATCAGGGCGATGGCCCGATCGAGCAGCGGATTGGCTCGGCCTGCCGAACGAACGGCATGGCGTTGACGGCTGGCAGGCAGGCGGCCCTGGTCGTGGACGAGCTGCTCGCGTACTCGACCGGCCAGTTCGTCGCCGTGTCGGCGGGCGATCAGGTCCAGGCTCATGTCGATGGCCGAGCTGCCGCCGGCGCAGGAGAAGCCTTCGGCCGAGACTTCGTAGAGCGATTCGACCGCCTCGATGCCGGGGAATCGCGCGCGGAATTCTGGCAGCGACTCCCAGTGCAGGGTCACGGTCTGGTTGTCGAGCAGGCCGGCGGCGGCCAGCGCGAAGCACCCCGTGTCCATGCCACCCAGCACGCAGCCGGCCGAGGCCCTGGCGCGCAACCAGTCCAGCAGTTCGGTGTCGAGGGCGTGTTCGGGGGCGAAGCTCGCGCAGACCGCCAGGCTGGGTGTCTCGGGGGCGTCCTGCAGTGACCAGTTGGCGGCCAGGGGCATGCCGTTGGAAGCGGTGACAGGGCTGCCGTCACGACTGATGACGTCCCAGTGGAACAGCGTACGTTGGCTGATGCGGTTGGCGATGCGCAGCGGCTCGATGGCCGAGAAGAAGGCCACCATGGCGAAACGCGGCAGCAGCAAAAAGCCGATGGATTCCGGTGCGCAGACCCGGGGCTGTAGACGCATGAAGGAGGACCTGGCCGGTGGGGGACGGTCGTTGTTGCGTCGATTGTAGGGGGCATCCCGCTCTTTGCAATGGGCATGCGAATAGGGACAGGAAAGCGGTGGTCATGTCGCTTTATGTCGATTCAAGGTCGAGTCAGGCCAAGTCGTCATGGGGAAAGGCGTCAGACTGGTGGGATTGCCGTTCCAAGAGGAGTTCGCCATGCTGAGTTTGCAACGTCGTTGGCCCCTGCTGGGGACCACTCTGGCCCTGACGTCCCTGGCCGCGCCCCTGGCCCAGGCCGATCTCGAGCAAGTTCGTTTCGGTGTGCCGCCATGGCCGGGGGTGACCGTCAAGTCCGAGGTCGCCGCCCAGTTGCTGGAGGCCATGGGGTACGAAACCCGCCAGAATGACCTGGCGGTGAGCGTGATCCTCAATGGCGTTGCCCAGGGCGATCTGGACGCCTACCTGGGCGGCTGGTATCCGGTACAGACCGACATGGTCGAGCCGCTGGTGGCCGACGGCAAGGTAGAGAAGGCCGCCGCCAACATCCAGGGCGCGGTCTCGGGGCTGGTGGTGCCGCGCTATGTCCATGAGGCCGGCATCGAGTCGGTGGCGGACCTGGAGGCTCATCGTGAGCGCTTCGACGCTACCATCCTGGGCATCGAGGCGGGCACTGGCATCAATACCGCCCTCAATGCGGCCATTGACGAGGATCTGGCCGATCTCGGCGACTGGACGCTGCGCGAGAGTTCCACGGCGGCGATGCTCGCCCAGGCCGAGCAGAAGATGCGCGACGGCGAGTGGGTGACCTTCGTCGGTTGGGAGCCGCACTGGATGAATGTCAGCTTCGATCTCGTCTATCTCGAGGACGCTGACGACGCCGGCGTGGCGCAGATCGAGAGCACGGTCTGGACCGTGGTGCCGGATGACTTGCAAGAGCGGGATGCCGATGTCCATCGTTTCATGACGCAGTACGTGGTGGACACGGCCGACCAGAACGACTGGGTGCATGCCTACAGTTACGAAGAGCGGCCCGCCGACGAGGTGGCCAGCGAATGGATCGCGTCGCACTACGGCACCGTGGCGGCCTGGCTCGAGGGCGTTGCAGCCCGCGACGGTCGTCCCGCCATCGAGGCCGTCAAGGCGCGTTTCGATTGAAGCCAGCTTGCCCGACAGTCCCCGGCCGGTCATCATGACCGGCTCGTTTTCCCCCTTGGCTTGCCGTCATGCGCCTCGATTACAGCGGTCCCACGCCGGAGCTCGTCGGCTTTCTGTTGCTGCCACGCTTCTCGATGATGGCCTTCTTCTCGGCCGTCGAGCCGCTGCGCATCGCCAACCGAATCAGTGGCCGACCGCTGTTCGACTGGACGCTGCTCAGCCAGGACGGCGAGCCGGTGACGGCCTCCAACGGCATGACGCTGCTCGCCGACCAGTCTATCGAGGAGGTGCATCACCTCCCGTCGCTCGCCGTCTGTAGCGGTTTCGATCCAGAATCTTGCCTGAGCCGTGCCCTGATGCGCTGGCTGCACCGCATGGACGAAGCTGGGTGCGTGCTGGGCGGTCTCGATACGGGCTGCTTCCTGCTTGCCGCTGCCGGCCTGCTGGAGGGCGAGCGGGTCACCCTGCATTGGGAGAGCCTGCCGGCCTTTCAGGAACGCTTTCCGGCCATCGAGACGTCGGATGAGTTGTTCGAGCTCGGGCGCCGGCGCTTCTCTTGTGCCGGAGGCGCGGCCGCCATGGACATGGCCCTGGATGTGATCGCCCGGCGTCATGGTCACCAGCTGGCCATCGATGTCTCGGAACAGTTGGTGCACGAGCGGATCCGCACGCGCCGCGACCAGCAACGCATGACCCTGGCGCGTCGATTGGGAACGCATCGCCGCCGCCTGGTGGAAGCCGTCGATCTGATGGAGCAGCATCTGGAGACACCGTTGAGCCTGGCGGAGGTGGCGCAACGCAGCGGCATTTCGCTGCGTCATCTGCAGCGCCTCTTCGAGCGCGAGCTCGGGCAGTCGCCCCGGGAGTGGTATCTGGGCCTGAGGCTGGAGCGGGCCCGTTACCTGCTCGAAGAGACCGACCTGGATATCCTGGCCGTGGGACTGGCCTGTGGTTTCGGCTCGAGTTCGAGTTTCTCCCGGGCATTTCGCGGACATTATGGCCGCTCCCCTCGACAGATCCGAAAGGGATGAGGTGCGGTCCGGCGATGTCCGGGAGCGGCTGCACGAGTCGATCCTGGGTCGCGCCGAAGACGCGTCTCGATCAGTGATCCGGCGACGTCAGAATGCGCCAGGCCGCTTCGACACGTTCCTCATTGGGATACCCCTTGTTGGCAAGGATCACGATGCCCTGTTCGCGGGCAGGCATGTAGGCGGCGTAGGCACCGAACCCACCGGTCGAGCCGGTCTTGTGGTACCAGCGCTGTGGTTGCGGGTCGCCCTCGGTGTCGAGCAGGCGGGCGGGCTGGGGCGACAGAGCCATCTCTGAGGTGGTGCCGGCCTGGAGTGTGTCGAGCGAGACCGGCAGGGCATAGCTCTCCCAACCCAGGCCCTGCTGCATGTCGCCGACGGTAGCATAGCCGTGCTGGGTTTCCAGCAGGACCCGAGAGATCGAGTCGTCACGTCGATGAGCGTCGATGTTGGCCTGGACAAACCGCACCAGATCCAGTGCCGTGGTCTTGATGCCGTAGGCCTGGGCGTCCATGGCGCCGGGATTGACCCGCACCGGCTCGTCGTCACCATTGTAGCCTTGGGCATAGTGGCGTGCCCGGTCTTTGGGTACCTCGAGCCAGGTGTGTTCCAGCCCCAGCGCCGGCAGGACACGCTGTTGCATCAACGCCTCGAAGGCAATGTCGCGACTCCGGGACGCCAGCTCGCCGAACAGACCGATGCTGGGGTTCGAGTAGAGGCGTTGGGTGCCGGGCGGATATTCTGGTTGCCAGCTCGCGTAATAATCATGGGCGTTTCGAGCCGTCACGCCTTCGGGAAATTGCAGCGGCAGGCCGCCGGCCGTGTAGGTCGCCAGTTCGATCATGGAGACCTCGCCTATGGGGCTGCCATCGAAGTCCGGCTCGATGCTGGCGACAGTGTCGTTCCACTCGAATCCACCCTGTTGGTGCGCCCAGGCGGCGAGCACTGAGGTGAAGGTCTTGCTGACCGAGCCGATCTCGAACAGGGTGGCATCGTCCACGGTGGCGCCGGTGTCCCGGGAGGCTACGCCATAATGACTGACGCACACTTTTCCATGATCCACCATGGCCACGGAGACGCCTGGGATGTCATGGCGGGTCATCAGCGTCTCGACCTGCTGGTCCATGGTGGTGTCGTGGCAGGGGCCAGCCGCCGCCTGGGCGGAACCGGCGGCAACAGCGAGTGCGAGGGGAAGCAGTCGGGACGACATGTGTGAAACTCCTTGATGAGAGTGATGACCCGGATGTCATGTGCGAGGCGACATGGCAGTGCTGCTGAAGCCTAGACAGGCGGGAATGGCGGCACAATCGATCATTTCTATCCGCTGATATAAATTGAATTTGTAGCTGAAGCGGCGAGCGACGGTCTCATGCCAACCGGTTTGCCAAGGCATGACAGACGTCATGCCAAGCCGTCTGCATGGCATCGAGCCTGGCATGGGCGTGCAGGGCGCCGTGCAGCATGCCTGGGGCTCGGCGATAGCCGATATCGGCACCGGCGTGGCGCCAGGCGTCGACTGCCATCTCGAGCGGACGGGTGAGGGGGTCGCGCTCCACCGACAGTATCTCGATACAGCATGCCGGTGGCGAGGCATCGTCGGACATCGGGACATCCCTGGCGATGGCGTGCCACAAGGTCAGGATATCGTCCCGCGAGAGCAGCGGCGCGTCCGGCCCCAGGGTTGTCGGGGACAGGCGGCCCACCGGTGGGTAGATCAGGCCCAGTAGGCCGCGCCACGGCGATTGCCGGGCGACATCCAGGACCAGCCGCCCGCCGGCGCTGTCACCGGCCATGGCCACGGGGGCGCAGGCCTCGGCCACTCGACGACAGTCGTCGAGAGCCTCGGCGTAGCTGGCCTCCGGGGCCAGCCGATAGTCGACGCTGATCACTTCGCGGCCCAGCCGCTCGGCGAGATCGGCCGTGATGCCGTGATGGCTGCGCGGTGAGCCGAGATACCATCCACCGCCATGCGCATAGAGGATCGGGCCAGCCTTGAACTTGGCCGGCTGGAAGCGACGCACGCTGACGCCGGCGATGCGTTCGTCGAGCACCGTCATGCCGGCGGGATCGGCAGGCGCGAAGCCCGAACAGAGCGCATCGTAACGCTGCCGAGCCGCCTCCACGGGCAACCCGGCGATAGCATCGAGTGCGTGCGCGAAGCGTCGCTGAAAGGTCTCGTGGCGCATCACTGGGCGGCGCGACGCGCGCGGCGCGATTCCTGCAGCAACGAGACCAGCACGCCGGCGGTCATGACTAGGATGACCGCGCTCAACGGCAGGGCAGCGGCAATCAAGGCGGTCTGCAGTGCCTTGAGTCCGCCTGCCACCAGCAGTACGGCGGCGACCAGGCCGATCACCACGCCCCAGAAGACCCGGAAACGTTGGGGCGGATCGTCGTTGCCGAGCGACAGGATGGTGGTCAGTACCAGGGTGCCGGAATCCGACGAGGTGACGAACCAGCTCATCAGCAGAAACACCATCAGTGCCGAGAGTGTCCAGCCCAGCGTGCCGGTGCCGGCGATGCCGTCGGCGCTGGCGAACAGCGCGGCTGGCAGATTCCAGGCATTGACCAGCTCGATGATGCCGGCATTGCCGGGACCACTCGTGGCGTGGAGCTCCTGATAGAGCGCATTGCCGCCGAAGATCACCAGCCAGACGAAGATGATCAGAGTCGGTACCAGCAGCACGCCGAGCACGAACTCGCGCAGAGTGCGTCCGCGAGAAATGCGCGCGATGAACAACCCGACGAAGGGCGCCCAGGCCAGCCACCAGCCCCAGTAGAAGATGGTCCAGGCCTGCTGCCAGTCGGCGGACGCCGGCTCGTCGGCATACCACAGGCCCATGGGAATGAAGTTGGCGGCGTAGTCGAGCAGAGTCGCGCCGAAGGCCTGGATCAGCCATAGAGTGGGACCGCCGAGCAGGAAGGCGCCGACCACGAGAACCGAGACCCAGATGTTGAGTTCGGAAATGATCCTAATGCCCTTCTGCACGCCGGATACCACCGAGAGGATAGAGACGGCCGAGATCACGGCGATCAGAATGAGTTGAGTGCCGAGGCCGTCACTGATGCCGACCAGGCGCTGCAGGCCGACGGCCATCTGGCTCACGCCGAGCCCCAGCGAGGTGGCGACGCCGAACACGCAGCCCAGTACGCCGAGGATGTCGACCAGATGGCCGATGGGTCCATAGATGCGGTCGCCGATAAAGGGATACAGGGCCGATCTCAAGGCGAGGGGTAGGCCCCGCCGATAGGCGAAGTAGGCCAGCGACATCCCGACGATGACGTAGATGGCCCAGCCGTGCAGACCCCAGTGGAAGACCGAGACGCGCAGGGCGTCGATGGCGCGTTCGTAGCCGATGGCGGTGGCACCGGCCATGTCGGCGTGGGGATTGTTGGGGTAACCGAAGGCGCCGCTGTCATCCAGGTAGAAGACCGGTTCGGCGACGCCGAAGAAGAGGATGCCGATGCCGATGCCGGCAGAGAACAGCATCGAGAACCAGGCGAAATTGCTGAATTCGGGGCGGCTATCGTCGTTGCCCAGGCGGATGCTGCCGTAGCGGCTGACCACGATGAAGGCACAGACGGCCATCAGCAGCATGACGGTCATCAGGTAGTAGCCGCTGAAGGTGCCTTCGATCCAGGTGCGCGCCGTGCCGAAGACGCTGCCGGCCATGTCGGAGCCGAGCCCGGTGAACAGCACGAAGGCCAGCACCAGACCGGCGGAGGCCAGGGTCATGCCCTTGTGCATACCCTGGAAGAACCCCCGCTGGGACAGTTCGGTCACCATGTAGTCCGTCGATGTCGCGCGGTTCGAGGCAGTGTCGCCCTGCGGTGCCTCGGGCGGAGTGGGAGGGGTTGAAGTAGCGATAAGCGAAATCCTCTTTGATCCGGACCTCGGGCCGGTGATCCCGTTGCCGCCCGCTCATGACCGGGCGGCATCTCGTCGATGGTGCCGTTCAGCGCTTGGCCGGAGGCAGGCCGATGCGCCGTCCGGCAAGTTCCGGCCAGGCATCGGGCTCGACTCGGGGCAGTGCCGCGACGGCTTCATTCACTTCGCTGGGGAAGGGCGCTGGCCGGCCGGCCTGGCTGTCGATACCCATCAGCATCTGCTCGCTGGTGGCCAGCAGGTTGCCCTCGTTGTCCCGCATCTCGAAGAAGACATGCAGGCGCTTGGCATCACGCTCGAGCAGCGCTGCCTCGAGATGCAGTATCTGGCCCTCATGGGCCTCGCGGCGATAGCAGAGATGGGTTTCCAGGGTGTAGAGGGTGTACCCATGGTGGCGACGGCCGTTCTCGTCGAGGCCGAGACGGTGCATCAGTTCCTCCACCGCCAGGGAAAACGCTCGGGCGTACTCGGCATCGTTCATGTGGCCGTTGTAGTCGACCCATTCCGGGGCCACGCGGGTTTCGAGCAGCGCCATCAGATTCGTCCTTCGAGGCCTTCCGCCTCGGGCCAGTACTTCTTCACCAGGCCGAGCACCTCGACGAGGAAGTCGTCGCGGCGGCGATCGAGTTCGGCCACCGGGCGGCCCGCGGCCTGGTACTCGCAGCCCTCGACGACCTTGTCGATCAGCTCCTCGGTGAGCTCCGGGGCTTCCAGCTTGGTCCAGGGCAGCTTCAGTGCCGGACCGAATTGCTCGAGCATATGACGCATGCCCTGATCGCCACCGGCCAGGTGGAAGGTCAGGAAGGTGCCCATCAGCGCCCATCGCAGGCCGCAGCCGTAGACCACGGCGGCATCGACTTCCTCGGTGGTCGCCACGCCGTCGTTGACCAGGTGCAGGGCTTCGCGCCACAGCGCCTCCATCAGACGGTCGGCGATGTGGCCCTCGATCTCGCGACGCACCACCAGCGGGCGCATGGCCAGTTCCTGATAGAGCGCCTGGGCCAGCTCGATCTGATGGGGTTCGGTGGCCTCGCCGCCAACCAGCTCTACCAGCGGCAGCAGGTAGACCGGGTTGAAGGGGTGAGCGACGATCACCCGGCCCGGCACCCAGGCGCAGTCGCGCTGCAGGTCGCTGGGCTTGAAGCCGGACGTGGAGGAGCCGACGATCACGCCGGGTGCCGCTGCAGCGTCGATGGCGGCGAGAATCTCGCACTTGAGCTCGAGGCGTTCCGGCACGTTCTCCTGGACCAGGTCGGCGCCGGCCACCGCTTCCTCGAGGCTGTCGACGAAGGTCAGGCGGGTGGGGGCCGCTCCCTCGGCCAGGCCGAGCGCCTCGAGCGAGGGCCAGGCATTGGCGACGAAGTCGCGGGTGCGTTCGGCGGCTTCGGGTGCTGGGTCGAAGGCCACCACGTCCCAGCCCTGGGCCAGCGCCCGGGCGATCCAGCCGTTGCCGATGACGCCGGTACCGATGACGGACAGTTGGCGGCTCATGCGTCACCTCCGGCGATGCGACCGGTTACCGGATCGCGCAGCTTGAGATGCGAGCGGGTCTCGGCCGGTGTCATGACGCGGCCGCCGAGATGTTCGATGATGCCGGTGGCCTTTTCGACGAGCTGGCCGTTGGTGGCCAGTACGCCTTTCTCCAGCATGAGGTTGTCTTCCAGGCCGACCCGAGCATGACCGCCGAGCAGCGCGGCCTGGGCGACCATCGGCATCTGATGGCGGCCGATGCCGAAAGCCGCCCAGTCGGCGTTTTCCGGCAGCTTGTTGCGCATGGTCAGCATGGTTTCGGTATCGGCCTCGGCGCCCCAGGGGATGCCCAGGCAGAGTTGATACAAGGGGTTGCCGTCGATCAGCCCCTCCCGCTGAAGCTGGCGGGCGAACCACACATGGCCGAGATCGAAGCACTCGAGCTCGGGCTTGACGCCGGCGGCCTGCACCAACCGGGCGTGTTCGCGCAGCCAGTCGGCAGTGTTGATGTAGACCATGTCGCCGAAGTTCAGGCTGCCGCAGTCCAGGGTGCAGAGTTCCGGCAGCAGTTCACCCACCGGCTCGTGACGCTGGGCTGGGGTCTGGATGTCGGTGCCCGGGCCGCCGCGGGTCGGGTCCGTGGCATCGGGAATCCAGTCGCCGCCACCACCGGCGGTGATGTTCATGACGATATCGGTGTCGGATTCGCGGACGCGCTCCATCACTTCGCGGAAGTGATCCAGGGAGTGGCTGATGCCGCCGGTCTCGGGATCGCGCACATGGATGTGAGCCACGCTGGCACCGGCGCGTGCGGCTTCGATGCAGTTGTCAGCGATCTGCCTGGGAGTCACCGGCACGTTGGGGTTCTTGCCGGTGGTGTCGCCGGCGCCGGTGACGGCGCAGGTCAGGATGACGTTGCGGTTCATGGTCGGACCTCCTGTGTGAGTCTGAGAGGAGTGTCCGTGAAGATGACGATGTCGAATAAGCACAAGACGACATCGACTTGATATGATGCGCCAATCTACGGCGTGTGGGCGACGAACGTATGCTGCCCCGGCGAGGTGCCGGGGCAATGCGGGTCAGGCCTCGACGCGTCCCAGCAACAAGAACTCGATCAATGCCTTCTGGGCATGCAGGCGGTTGCCGGCTTCCTGCCAGACCACGGCGCGAGGATCGTCGAGCAGGGTTTCGCTGATTTCCTCGCCGCGGTGGGCCGGCAGGCAGTGCAGGAAGAGCACATCGTCGGCGGCGCGATCGAGCAAGGACTCGGTGACCTGGAAGCCGGCGAAGTCGGACTCGCGCTTGGTCTGTTCCTCTTCCTGGCCCATGGAGGCCCAGACGTCGGTGGTCACCAGGTCGGCGCCGTCGACGGCGGTCTGGGGATCGCGATGGATGGTCACGCGGTCGCCGGCGGCATCGAGGATGTCCTGGCGGGGCTCGTAGCCCTCGGGGCAGACCACGCGTAGTTGGAAGTCGAACTGGCGGGCGGCGTTGATCCAGGAGTGGCACATGTTGTTGCCATCACCGATCCAGACGGCGGTGCGGCCCCGGATAGTGCCGCGCAGCTCGGTCCAGGTCATGACGTCGGCGAGCAGTTGGCAGGGATGGTAGTCGTCGGTGAGGGCATTGATGACCGGCACCCTGCTTGCCGAGGCGTACTCCTCGAGTCCCTGGTGGGAAAAGGTACGAATCATCACGATGTCGACCATTTCGGCGAGTACCCGGGCGGTGTCGCCGATGGGCTCGCCGCGGCCCAGTTGGGTGTCACGCGGGGAGAGGAAGAGCGCGTGGCCCCCGAACTGTGCCATGGCCGTCTCGAAGGAGACCCGGGTGCGGGTCGAGGATTTCTCGAAGATCATGGCCAGTGTGCGATTGGCGAACGGCGTATAGGTCGGGCCTTGGGTCATCAGACCGTTCTTGATCGAAATGGCGCGCTGGATCAGGTAACGAGATTCCTCCGGACTCAGGTCGAGCAGGGTCAGAAAATGGCGGGTAGCCATGGCATCGCTCCACGGAAAAAACGACCATCCTAGCCACCCCCGGGGGGATGCGCAATGCGCCGTGCATCAGTAGAATGGCTTCATCATAAGGCCGACCAGCGTGCTCGGGTATTGCCTGATGCGATGGTCAACACGCGATTCAGAGGGAAAGCACAATGAGTACCACCGTCGAGAACATTCAGCGGCAGATCAGCGAGAACCCGATCCTGATCTACATGAAGGGCACGCCCCAGCTACCGCAGTGCGGTTTCTCCGCCCAGACCGTCCAGGCGCTGATGGCCTGCGGCGAGCGCTTCGCCTTCGTCAATGTGCTGGACAACCCGGATATTCGTGCCGAGTTGCCCAAGGTCGCCAATTGGCCGACGTTCCCGCAACTGTGGGTGGAAGGCGAGCTGGTCGGCGGCTGTGACATCGTCGTGGAGATGTACCAGAACGGCGAGCTGGAGACGCTGATCAAGGAAACCGCCGCCAAGCATCAGGACGATCAGCCGGAAGGCTGAGCGGCCTGCGTCCGGAAGATCGCCCGCCCCGTGGGCGTAAGCTCGAAGCCGGAAGAGGAACACCCCTGTAGCATGGCTGCAGGGGTGTTTTCTTCCCGCTTCTCTACTTCTTTTCTTTTTTTACTTCTTTCTTTCCTGCTTTCCTCTTCCAGCCGCGAAGCGGCGTTCTTCAAACTTCAAGGTGATGGCCTATGGCTCCTCGACCCCTTGTTCGCGTTGCGCCAGTCGCCAGCCACCGAGGTCCTTGTAGCGATTGATCATGGCGCAGAAGAGTTCGGCGGTGCGCTCGGTATCGTAGCGGGCCGAGTGGGCGGCGCTGTTGTCGAATTCGATGCCGGCGGCACGGCAGGCACGGGCAAGCACGGTCTGGCCGTATACCATGCCGGCCAGCGAGGCCGTATCGAAGCTCGAGAAGGGATGGAAGGGGTTGCGCTTGATGGCGCAACGCTCCACGGCGGCGTTGAGGAAGCCGTGGTCGAAGGCCGCATTATGGCCGACCAGGATGGCACGAGTGCATCCATGGGCCTTGATGGCCTTGCGGACCGGCCGGAAGATTTCTCCCAGCGCCTCGGCCTCGCTGACAGCGACTTGTCGACGCAACGGGTCGTCGAGGCGGATACCGGTGAAGTCCAGCGCCGATTGCTCCACGTTGGCGCCCTCGAAGGGGGTGACATGGTAAGCATAGGTGGCGTCAGGCATCAGGTTGCCTTCGGGATCCATGGTCAGGGTGACCGCGGCGATCTCGAGTATCGCGTCGCCCTGTGCGTTGAAACCCCCGGTTTCCAGGTCCACCACCACGGGCAGGAAGCTGCGAAAGCGCTGCGCCATGAGTTCGCGGGTGACCGCCTCGGTCATGCGCCTCTCCTTGTCCTGGGCACGAAAAGCTGGGCACGAAAGTCCCGAAACGCGAGAGTCTAGCATTTCGGGACCGACTCGTCCCGTCGCCGGTATTCGCGCTCGGCATGGCGCGCTATAATCGGGCTTTCACGACGCTCACCGTTCACCTAGAGGAGCTCTCAGCATGTCCGATGTCAAGAAGGTCGTGCTCGCCTATTCCGGCGGCCTGGACACATCCGTCATCGTCAAGTGGTTGCAAGAGACCTACGACTGCGAGGTGGTGACCTTCACTGCCGACATCGGCCAGGGCGAGGAAGTCGAGCCCGCGCGTGCCAAGGCCCAGGCGCTGGGCGTCGAGGAGATCTACATCGAGGATCTGCGCGAAGAGTTCGTGCGCGACTATGTCTATCCGATGTTCCGTGCCAACACCATCTATGAGGGCGAGTACCTGTTGGGTACCTCCATCGCGCGCCCTCTGATCACCAAGCGACTGGTCGAGATCGCCAATCAGACCGGCGCCGATGCCATCTCCCACGGGGCCACCGGCAAAGGCAACGACCAGGTGCGCTTCGAGCTGGGCGCCTATGCGCTCAAGCCCGGCGTCAAGGTGATCGCGCCGTGGCGCGAGTGGGACCTCAATTCCCGCGAGAAGCTGATGGCCTACTGCCAGCAGCATGATATCCCGGTGGACTTCTCCAGCCAGAAAAAGAAGTCGCCGTACTCCATGGATGCCAACCTGCTGCACATTTCCTATGAGGGCGGCAACCTCGAGGATCCTTGGGTCGAGGCCGAGGAGGACATGTGGCGCTGGAGCGTGTCGCCGGAAGCCGCTCCGGACAAGCCCACCTATGTGGAGCTGACCTTCGAGCGGGGCGACATCGTGGCCATCGACGGCGAGCCGATGCGGCCCCATGAGGTGCTGTCGAAGCTCAACCAGCTGGGTGGCGACAACGGCATCGGCCGTCTCGACATCGTCGAGAACCGTTATGTGGGCATGAAATCGCGCGGCTGCTACGAGACCCCCGGGGGCACCATCATGCTGCGGGCCCACCGTGCCATCGAGTCGCTCACCCTCGACCGCGAAGAGGCTCATCTCAAGGACGAGCTGATGCCCAAGTACGCCGAGGTGATCTACAACGGTTACTGGTGGAGCCCGGAGCGTCGTGCCCTGCAGGCCGCCATCGACGAGACTCAGAAGCACGTCTCCGGCGTGGTGCGCATGAAGCTCTACAAGGGCAATGCCACTGTGGCCGGCCGCCGTTCCGATGCCTCGTTGTTCGACGAGTCCATCGCGACCTTCGAGGACGATGCCGGCGCCTACGATCAGAAGGATGCCGAAGGTTTCATCAAGCTCAATGCGTTGCGGCTGCGGATTGCGGCGGGCAAGGGCCGACAGCAGGACTGAGCGACGTCGAGGGAGAGCGTCATGCTGAAGAAACTGTTATCCGGCCTGTTCGGCGGGGGAGCGAGGGAGTCCCGCACCGGATCGACGTCCGTCGAGGGCGAGCCGGTGGAGTACAAGGGCTATGTGATCGTGTCCCAGCCCGAGGATGTGGGCGGGCAGTTCCGCGTCAGCGGCTGGATTCGCAAGCCGGCCTCGGAGGGCGGCGAGCCACGCGAGCAGCGTTTCGAGCGCTCCGATGTGGTCCCCGGTCGGGAAGCCTGCGATGCCTTGATGATCAGCAAGGCCGAGCGCTTGATCGACGAGCTGGGTGATGCCCTGTTCGATGACGCGCGCTAGCTTGACGCTCGCATTGTCCTGCGATGAGAAACGGCGCCCTGGTGGCGCCGTTTTTCGTTCCTGCCCGTCATGATGTCCGTCGGGCGAGGCATCGACACGCCTAGCCCTCGACATGACTAGTCATCGGCGTTGCTGCCAGACAGATCGTCGACCTCGTGCGGTGCCTCCGGCAGTTCCATCACCAGGCAAGCACCACTGAGGTCGGAAGCGTCCTCGATCCATAGCCGACCGCCCAGATGGGCGACGATCCCGCGGCTTATGGGCAGGCCAAGTCCGCTGCCGCGCGGCCTGCTTCGCGTGGTGTCGGCATGGGGAAGCTGGTGGAATTTCTCGAAGACCCGTTCGCGCTCGGCTTCGTCGATACCCGTGCCGTTGTCGGAGACAGCGAGACGGAAGCCCTGCCGGTGTTGTGCCAGGTGCAGCGAGACCCGGGGAGCGTGGGGATCGGCGAACTTGCCGGCATTGTCGATCAGGTTGATGATCACCTGTTCCAGGCGATCCGGGTCGCCGATCACCTCGGCGCTGTCGACCTCGAAACAGGACGTCAGCGCGATGCCGCGTTTCTCCAGAGGGCGGTGTATCGCCTCCATGGCCTGGCGGGTCAGGGTCACCAGATCCAGCCGCTGCGGCTCCAGGGGTAGGCGGCCGCTTTCCAGGCGAGCCAGGTCGAGGATCTCCTCGATCAGGCGTGACAGTCGCTGGCTTTCCCTTACCACGACATCCAGGAAATGTTCGCGACGCTGCTGGGGAAGTTCGTGATTGTCGCGGAGTATCTCGGCGAAGGCGCGGATCGAGGTCAGGGGCGTGCGCAGCTCATGACTGACCATGGCCACGAACTCGTCCTTGAGGCGGTCGAGCTCACGCAGGCGGGCATTCGCCTCGCGCAGCTCCTGCCCGATGCGGGCAAGCTCCCGGGATTTCTGCTCGAGACGGCGGTTCATCTCCAGGGTTTCGGAGGTGGTATCGAGGATGCGCAGGATCGAGTCCAGATCCAGTGCCTCGCCGCGAACCACCGAATCGATCAGCACTCGGGCCGAGGCGTTGCCCAGGGCGCCGGCCAGGGCCTGTTCGGCCCGGGCGACCAGGGCTGTGGAGGCCGACTGGTCGTCATCGTCGGGCGCATGGTCGGCGAAGACGCGCTGGGCCGCAGTGGTGCCGAGGTAGCGGTCGAGCAAGGCGCGCAGCTCACCTCGCAGGGTATGTCCGCGCCATAGCGAGCTCTGGTCGAGCCGTGGATGAAGCGCTTCGGTGAACAAGGCGGCCTGGGCCTGTTCCAGCGGCGAGGCGCGGCTGAACAGCGAGACCCCGACCAGCAGGCCGATGTTGGCGAGAAGACTCCAGAGCAGGGAATGGGTGTAGATGTCCCAGCCTTCCAGTCCGAATAGCGCATAAGGGCGCAACCAGGCGATGCCGAAGGGGCCCTGGGCCAGAAAGTCGGCATTCAGCCAGCCCGATTGGGCGAAGCCAGGGATCAGCAGGGTCCAGGCCCAGACCAGGATGCCGGCGGACATGCCGAGTCCCGCGCCGAGTCGATTGGCGCCGCGCCAGTAGAGACCGATCAGCAGGGCGGGCGTGAACTGCGCGACCGCGGCGAAGGACACTAGGCCGATGGTGACCAGGCTGTAGGCATCGCCGATCAAGGCGTGGTAGCTGTAGCCGAGCAGTAGGATGCCGAGGATGGCAATGCGGCGAATGCCCAGCACGCGGTTGGCCAGGGACCCCGAGTGGCTGCGGTGCAGGCGCCGTGAACGCAGCAGCAAGGGCATGACCAGTTGGTTGCTGACCATGGTCGACAAGGCAATGGTCTCGACGATCATCATGCCGGTGGCCGCCGAGAGGCCGCCGATGAAGACCAGTACCGGCAGGCCATCGACGCCCGCCGCCATGGGCAGGGTCAGCACGAAGCTGTCCGGATCCTCGCCGGCGCCTCCGAGCAGGCCGGCCATGGCGATGGGGATCACGAACAGATTGATGACCAGCAGGTAGAGGGGAAACAACCAGGCGGCACGCTGGATGTGCCGTTCGTCGACATTCTCCACCACCAGCACCTGGAACTGACGTGGCAGACCGAGAAAGGCCAGGAAGGCCAGTACCAGCATGCCCACCCAGCCGAGCGCACCGCCAGGAACCGACGACAGACTCAGGGCTTCGGTGAGGGCCGGCGTGGCGGCAACTTGCCTGAAGAGGTCGGCCGGTCCCTGATAGAGCACGAAAACGGTGAAGATGCCCACTGCTAGAAAGGCGGCAAGCTTGACCAGCGATTCGAAGGCGATGGCGGCGACCATGCCCTCATGGCGTTCGCTGGCGTCCAGGTGGCGAGTCCCGAAGAGAATGATGAATACGGCCAGCACCAATGCCACCCAGAAGGAGCGGTCGGCCCAGAAACTCGTCTCGGCGGTGGCCATGGAACCTTCAGGTGCGTAGTCGACCAGCATCGCATGGCTCAGCGTGATGGCCTTGAGCTGCAGGGCGATGTAGGGCGTGGTACCGATCAGGGCGATCAGAGCGACCAGCGCACCGAGGCCGGTACTCTTTCCGTAGCGGGCGCTGATGAAGTCGGCGATGGAGGTGATGCGATGGGTGGCGGCGATGCGCACCATCTTGCGGATCACCAGTGGCCCCATGAACATCGCCAGCGTCGGCCCCAGGTAGATCAGCAGAAAGCCCGGCCCGGCTTCGGCGGCTCGGCCGACGCTGCCGTAGAAGGTCCAGGCGGTACAGTAGACGGCAATGGACAAGGCATAGACGGTAGGGGAGCCGATGACCGAGCGCCCTTGCTCGGCGCGTCGATCCCCCCAGGCGGCGATGACGAAGAGCAGCGCCAGATATCCGAAGGCGATCGCCAGGACCACGACATCGTCTCTCATGGACCTTCACTCCCCGCGCCGATCTTCCATCAAACAGGCCATCATGGCGATGACGATGCCCCAGGCCAGGAACAGATAGAGCGGTAGACCGCCCTCCAGACGATCGGCGATCAGTAGCAGCGGCGGCGTGAACAGCGTCGTGGCCAGGGCGATCAGGGCGACGAGACGCTCCTTTCGGCGCGGGGCATTCATGGGGTGCAGGCATCCTCCCGATCGAGGGCCGTCGCCTGGAAGGCCAGCGCATCCGACAGGCTCTCGATGCCACGGGCCTCGAGTCGACGCCTCAAGGCCAGCCATAGTCGGGCGGTTACCCTGGCATCGCCCAGGGCGGTGTGGCGGGTGCCGGGGGCAAAGCGCAGGCCGTAACGCGCCGCCAGGGTATCGAGGTCGTGGCCGTCGAGGCCGGGGTCGAGGGCGCGCGAAAGCAGGAGGGTATCGATTATCGGCATGTCGAAATCGGCGGCGCCGGTCTGGATGGCCAGCATGTCGAAGGCGGCGTTATGGGCCAGCAGAACAGCGTTACCGATATAGTCGCGAAAGCGCGGCAGGACCTGATCGGCCGTCGGCGCTCCCGCGACATCCCGGTCGCTCAGGCCATGGATGGCGGTGCTGGCCGGCGGAATCGGCCGGCAGGGATCGACGTGCTGCTCGAAGGTCTCGTCGGCCAGGAGCCGGCCATTGACGATACGGCAGGCGCCGAGACTGATGAGTCGGTCTCCCTCGCGCAAGGCCAGGCCGGTGGTCTCGGTGTCGAAAGCAACGATCTCGAGTTCATGCAAGGCGTGGTGGGCGCGTTCGATATCCGGGGCCGGCAGGTTGGCGATATCGAAATCGTGAAATTCCGGGCGCGGTGGAATGGCCTGGCGAGGCGCTCCGGTCCGGGGCAGCGCCGGCAAGGGCAGGCGCAACCTTGCCCCGTTACCGTCGGAAAGGCTCCAGACATCACTGGCATGCTGGCGCAGTACATCCTCGACACTGGGGGAATGAGGGAGGCGTTCGAGGCGCCGATGTCGCCAGTCTTCCAGACGGCGATGGGGCAGTGTCTCACCTTGCCAGCAGATGTCCAGGTAGACCCGGTGGTTGCCGAGACACAGCTCGCCGTCGAATTCGGCAAGGCCCGTATGTTCGGCGAGCGTCTCGAGCAAGCCGGCGAGTGCCTCGAGCAGCACCGGCGCATCGCCCTTGAGCCAGGCCGGCATGCCCACGGGCGTGATGGTCGGTGTGGTCAACCGTTCGTCCAGGGCCGACCAGAGGTCGTTGGACCAGAGCGGCACCAGACGCTCGCCCTGGCGACGCAGGGCGTCATGGGCTTCACCCAGGCGTTCCAGGCTGGCGCCCAGTGCGTCGCCTTCCTCATCGATGACGGTTTCCAGTCGCCGACGTAGTTCGGGGGAGTCGTCGCGTGGGAGGTGTGCGAGGGCATCGGCGGCGCTGATCAGGCCGGCGCCATGGCGGCGCAGCGCCGGCAGAAGGCGATCGACGTCGGCCTGGGGGCCGAATTCGCGCGCCCAGGTGGTGGTGGCGTCGGTGAGCGTCAGCAGGGTCTCGTCGCTGGTGAGCCGCCGCAGATCGACATGCAGCCAGTGCTCGTCATGCGGGATCAATACTTCGCGACAGCCACCATGCTCGGACAATGTCGCCATGATCTCGGCGAGGCCCTTCGTCGGCAACAGGTCACCGAGGGCTTTGCCCAGCCCCAGGCCCGGGTGACCGGCGAAGAGTCGCTCGGCGGCCTGGTTGTAGAGCAACAGGCGGTGGTGGCGATCGCAGAGCAGCAAGGGAGTGTCCAGCGTCTGCAGCAGGGCTTCGAGCCGCTGGCTGACCCGTGTGGCATCCCGCGCCCCTTCGGTGCGGGCATCGTCCAGCCGTCGGCGGTCTTCCTGCCAGGCAGAATGGATGCGAGCCAGGTCGGCCCCCAGGTCGCGCAGCCAGCCTGTCGGCGGTGACACCTCGGGGGCATCGGGATGGGCGGCCAGGCGGGCAAGCTGGCCTTGCAGGTGACGCAAGGGCGTGAACAGCCTGCGTTCGAGCACGAAGCCCGAGGCGAGCAGGGTGGCACCGCCGGAGAAACAGCCGAGCCACAGGACCAGGCGGGCCATGCCATGGGGCTGGTAGAGACTGTCCAGCCAGGCGGCGAAGAGTGCACCGCCGAGCAGGCCGGCGCCGCTGAGCAACAACCACAGGCCGACCAGGCGCTGGCGGCGGGGTAGACCGGATACGCGCCAGGCCATCAGGCGTCCTTGTCGAGCAGGGCTCGAACCTTGTCGACCAGCGTCCGGGTCGAGAAAGGTTTGGTGATATAGTCATCGGCGCCCAGGGCCAGGCCCTTCTCGCGTTCCACCTCACGGCCGTGAGCGGTGAGCATGATGATCGGCAGATGTCGGTGAGCGGAATCGCCGCGCAGGCGCTCGAGGACTTCGAAGCCCCCGATGCCGGGCAGGCTGATATCGAGCAACACCAGGTCGGGCGCGTCGTCGGCGATGAAACGCAGCGCGGTCTCGCCATCCTCGGCGGTGGTGACCTCGAAGCCGGCCTGTTCCATCAGAAATTCCAGCGACAGGACGATATTGGGTTCGTCGTCGACCACCAGCACACGGGCCATGCGCACTTCCTCTTGCTTCATTGTGATTGACGAGGCCTTTCTGGGCAGTCTAGTGGCCTCGCCAGGTGGGGCAAAGACGACCTTGGGCCAACACGTCCGGGGCAGGCACGGGGTCGTCGGCACCGCCGGTGTCATCTAGACTGGCGACTGCATTCGAGCAGGGAGGGATTCCATGATTCATGTTCACCATCTGGAAAACTCGCGTTCACAGCGAGTGCTCTGGTGTCTCGAGGAACTCGGTGTCGACTATGAGCTCGTGACCTATCGGCGCGATCCCGAGACGATGCTGGCGCCGGCGTCGCTCAAGGACGTGCATCCGCTGGGCAAGGCGCCGGTGATCACCGACGAAGGTCGCGATGGTCGGGCGGTGGCCGAATCGGGCGCCATTCTCGAGTACCTGGTGGAGCGCTTCGACGAGGCGGGGAAGCTGGTTCCGCCGGCCGGCAGTGACGCGCGCGAGGATTATCGTTTCTGGTTGCATCATGCCGAGGGCTCGGCGATGCCGCCGTTGGTGATGCGACTGGTCTTCTCGCGGCTGGACAAACCGCCGGTGCCGGCCTTGATGCGCCCGTTGGGGCGACAGTTCGCCAAGGGTGTCGAGCGGCGTTTCCTGGGGCCACGGCTGCGCGAGCTGGCGGGATTCTGGAACGATGCCCTGGCCGAGTCGCCCTGGTTTGCCGGCGAGCATTTTTCGGCGGCCGATATCCAGATGAGCTTTCCGATCCTGGCGCTGGAAAGCCGCGGTGGCCTCGCGAAGCTGCCGAACCTGGCGAACTTCCTGGTGCGCTGCCGGGAACGTGAGGCATATCGTCGGGCCGTTGAGCGAGGAGGCGAGTTCTCGGTGGTGTAAGCGGTATCGCCACGCTCTACGACTTTGGTCTTGTCTCCCGTGAAAATCAGTGGTTTACCTTCGTACCACGTGTGAGCGCAATGGATTCGCGCGGCGTTTCGTCGCATAATGCAAAGCTTGCTAATGAATAGTCGTTCACATTCCCGCCCCCTGTTCCAAGGAGACAACAGCGCATGAGTGCCGTGCTGCTTCTGGTCCTGGGCCTTGGCGCGATGGGACTCGGGTATCTCGTCTACTCGAAGTTCATCGCCGAAAAGGTCTTTCGCCTGACCGCCGATTTCCAGACGCCCGCCCATGAGTTCGAGGATGGTGTCGATTTCGTCCCCACCAATCGCTACGTGCTCTGGGGTCACCACTTCACCTCGGTCGCCGGGGCGGCGCCCATCGTGGGGCCGGCCATTGCGGTGATCTGGGGCTGGCTGCCGGCCTTTCTCTGGGTCGTGCTGGGTACCATCTTCTTCGCCGGGATACACGATGCCGGCGCGGTCTGGGCCAGCGTGCGCAATCGGGCGCGCTCGGTGGGAGCGCTTACCGGCGAGGTGGTCGGAGCACGGGCGCGAAGCGTCTTCATGATCGTGATCTTCCTGCTGCTGCTGATGGTCAACGCGGTCTTCGCGGTGGTGATCGCCGGCTTGATGATGGACTTTCCCTCGGCCGTGGTGCCGGTGTGGGGGGCCATCCTGGTGGCACTGGTCATCGGCCAGTTGATCTATCGGCGGATCGTCGGGCTCGGGCTGGTGTCGCTGCTGGGTGTGCTGGCGCTGTATGCGCTGATCGGCATCGGGCCGTCGGTGCCCGTGCATATGCCCGCCGAGGTCGGGTTCATGCCGGGCAATGCGATATGGATCCTGATCCTGTTCGGCTATGCCGCCATCGCTTCCCTGCTGCCGGTCTGGATGCTTTTGCAGCCTCGCGACTACATCAACGGCCTGCAGCTGTTCATCGGGCTGATCATCCTTTACGGCGCGATTGCGGTGCTCAACCCCGAGATCGTTGCGCCCGGCATCAACAGCAATGTGCCGGCCGGGACGCCCTCGCTGTTCCCGCTGTTGTTCGTGACCATCGCCTGCGGCGCCATTTCCGGGTTCCATGGTCTGGTCGCTTCGGGCACCACCTCCAAGCAGCTCAACAACGAGAAGGATGTGCGCTTCGTCGGCTACTTCGGTGCCGTCGGCGAAGGCATGCTGGCGCTGGGCGCGATCCTGGCGGCCACCGCCGGCTTTGCCAGCCTCGGTGACTGGCAGGCAATGTACGATGCCTTCGGCCAGGGCGGCGTGAATGCCTTCGTCGAGGGCGGTGCCTTCATCATCCATAATGGCATCGGTATTCCGGAGGCCACGGCGGCGACGCTGCTGACGGTGATGGCGGCGCTGTTCGCCGGTACCACCATGGATACTGGCCTACGGCTGCAGCGTTATATCTTCCAGGAATGGGGGGAGATCTATGACCTGGCCTGGATGAAGAAGCCGGCGATCGCCACACTGCTGGCGGTGGGGAGCTGCCTGGTCCTGGCCTTCGGGGCTGGCGCCGATGGCTCCGGCGGGCTGATCATCTGGCCGCTGTTCGGTACCACCAATCAACTACTGGCGGGGCTGACGCTGCTGGTCGTCTCGGTGATGCTGGTGCGCAAGGGGCGTCCTGTCTGGTATACCCTGGTGCCTCTGGTCTTCCTGGTGATCGTGACGGTGCTGGCGCTGTTGGCCCAGTTGAGAAGCTTCTACGAGGCAGGCAACTACTTCCTGCTGGGGCTGGATATCGTGGTGCTGATCGCTTCCGTCCTGGTGGCCATGGAATGCACCGCGGCGATCAAGCGTCTGCGCGGCGAGGCCCAGGCGGCAGCGAAATAAGGCAGGAGGGAAGGATGCGCGATGCTCGGGATGAAGCTCTGGCCCGGCGCTGGCGGCGCTGGCTCGGTCGGGCCCGCTACCTGGCCGAAGAGGCCTATTCGGCCCCTTACCGGGGCGCCATCGCCCGGGCGCGTCGCGATGAGGACGACCTGTTCATGCTGCTGGTCTTCTCTGAGCTGATGGGCATGCCGAATCCGGTCGGCTACTACACCCTGGAGCTGCAACCATTGTTGATGGAGCGCTTCCACGACTGGCATCAGCGGATGGGCATGGAGCGCTCGCCGCTGGACGACTTTCGCTGTTGCTGAGTGTCGAGCATGCCGGATGAATCGTTGAGAGAACTGCTCGAACGCCGCCTGCTTTGGGTTGGCGGCAAGGGTGGCGTCGGCAAGACCTCGGTCGCCGCCGCGCTTGGCGTACTGGCCGCACGGCGAGGGCGTCGTGTCCTGGTGGCATCGACGGACCCCGCCCACAGCCTTGGTGACGTTTTCGACACGTCGTTGGGTGATAGCCCCCGCCGCGTTCAGCCGGGCCTGGATGCCATGGAGATCGACCCGGATATCGAGGTCGAGGCTCATCTCTCCCGGGTGACGGCGCAGATGCGCCGGTACGCCGCGCCGGGCATGATGGACGAGCTGGAGCGCCAGATGCGGTTGTCGCGACAGTCGCCGGGCACCCAGGAAGCAGCCTTGCTGGAACGCCTGTCGCGATTGATGACCGATGACGAGGCTCCCTATGATCTGATCATCTTCGACACCGCGCCCACCGGGCACACCCTGCGCCTGCTGAGCTTGCCGGAAGCCATGGCCGCCTGGACCGATGGCCTGCTGGCCCACAACCGCAAGTCCGAAAAGCTGGGCAAGGTGTTCGATCATCTGACGCCCGGCTCCGGCCGAGACCTGGATTCGCCATTCGACGAGGGTGCCGAAGGCAAACGTGACAGCCTGGATACGCGCACTCGGGACATCGCCGAGACGCTGCTGGCGCGTCGCCGTCTCTTTCACCAGGCGCGACGGCGGATCGAGGATGCCGAAGCCAATGCCTTCCTGTTCGTGCTGACCCCGGAACGCTTGCCGATCCTCGAGACCGGACGTGCGGTGAGTTCGCTCGAGCAGGCGGGCATTCCGGTCGCGGCGGCGCTAGTCAACCGCGTGCTGCCGGAGAACGCCGATGGCGATTTCCTGGCGGCGCGGCGTCGGCAGGAGGCGAGCTATCTGGCGCGCATCGATGAGGACTTCTCACACCTTCCGCGGCCGCATTTACCCTGGCTGCCTTCGGATGTGCAGGGACTGCCGGTACTCGAGACCCTGGCCGACCATCTGGAAGACGAGGGGTTGTGATCTCGGCGAGTATCCTGCCTTTCCCTTATGCCGATGCCTTCCGAGAGTCTGACGATTTATTCTCTTGAAACATATTGAAGTCGAAATCATGAGTCGGATAATGGATGCCTCTAAACCCCAGTAGTGGAGTCAAGTATTATGTGGCGGTCCATGTTGACGACGGCATTGCTGGTGCTCGGCATATCACCGGCCCTGGCGGCTGATGTTCCGCCTCTGGTGACGGCCGACTGGCTGGCTCAGAGGCTCGGCGACGATAACCTGGTGGTGCTGGACGTTCGGTCCGGTATCGATGATGGCGGCGATCGCGGCAGTTTCGAGGCGGGCCATATCCCCGGCAGTCTCTATAGCAGTTATACCGACGATGGCTGGCGGGAGACCCGGGATGGCGTGTCCGGTCTCCTGCCGCCGATCTCCAGCCTGGAGCGGCTGATCGGCGGCCTGGGCATCGACAACGACGATACCGTCGTCATCGTGCCGGCAGGTACCGGACCGACGGATTTCGGCAGCGCGGCGCGTGTCTACTGGACGTTCAAGGTGCTGAGCCATGATGAGGTGGCCATTCTCGATGGCGGCTTCGCCGGCTGGCAGGCACAGGGACACGAGGTGGCGAGCGGCACCTCCAAGCGTCCGGCATTCGCTGACTTTCAGGGACAACTGCGCGAGGACTTGCTGGCCACGGCCGATGAAGTGACGTCGGCGCGTGAACGGGGCTCCCAATTGGTGGATGCCCGGCCCGCCGATTACTTCCGTGGTGAAAACCAGTCGCCGGCCGCCACGGCGCCGGGCACCATTCCAGGCTCGCGCAACTTGCCGCACCAGACCCTGCTGGGGGAAAGCCAGCAAGCCTGGTACCTGGATCAGGGCGTGATTCAATCGCGCATTCGCGAGGCCGGGCTTCAGGGCGACAGGCCCACGGTATCCTTCTGCAATACCGGGCACTGGGCGGCGACGGACTGGTTCGTGCTGAGCGAGATCGCTGGGTTCGAGGATGTGTCCCTCTACGATGGCTCGATGGCCGAGTGGACGCAGGACGAGGAGCGTCCACTGGCCGTTGCCAAGCGTGGCCTCGGCAAGGTGCTCGAGATCTTCGGGCTGGGTAGCTGAGCGATGGCGAGAAGTCTTTCAATCCCTTTCGCCTGCGTCATCGCAATGGAGTCTTTCAAGGTGAGAAGCGCATGAGTCAAGTGGCAAGTGCCGCGCCGCCGGTGCGTGAGGCGGGCGTGGATCGTTTCGTGGTGGGCCTGGCGCTGCTCGGCATGGTGGTCCTGGGCGGCCTGATCTACCTGGAGACCGCGCCTTTTCTGCTGGCGCTGTTCGCCATCGGCGGTTTGCTGGGGGTGGCGCTCTACCATGGTGCCTTCGGTTTCACCGCGGGCTGGCGCAACCTGGTGACCAAGAAGCGTGGGGCCGGCATGCGCGCTCAGCTACTGCTGTTCGCCCTGACCGCTCTGATCATGGTGCCCCTTCTGGGGAGTGGTCGTGAAAACATGATCGGTGCCGTGGCTCCGGTGGGCACCTCGTTGGTCGTCGGTTCCTTCCTGTTCGGCATCGGCATGCAACTCGGTGGTGGTTGCGGCTCGGGTACCCTGTTCACGGTGGGGGCCGGCAATCTGCGGATGCTGGTCACGCTGCTGTTCTTCATCATCGGGGCGGTGATTGGTTCGATCCATTTGCCCTGGTGGCTCGACCTGCCGGCGGTGGACCCGATCAGTCTCATCGACAGTGTCGGCGTGACCGGCGCCATCGCCGTTCAATGGCTGGGACTGGGCGCGGTGACGCTCTGGGTCAACCGCATCGAACGCCGCGCCCATGGCGAAATCGAGCACGGCGAGCTGCGTCTTCTCCCGGCCGAGGGAAGGGCGTGGCGAGCCCTGTTCACGGGGCGCTGGCCCTTTCTCTGGGCGACCCTGGTGCTGGCCGTCGGCAATGCCCTGACGCTGCTTATCGGCGGTTCGCCCTGGGGAATTACCTTCGCCTTCAACCTGTGGGGGGCCAAGGCGCTGCAGGCGGTCGGTATCGACATGGGCCAGTTCGAGTTCTGGAACTGGGCCTATCCCGCCCAGGCGCTGTCCGACTCGGTGCTTGTCAATATTCCGTCGGTCATGAACTTCGGCCTGCTGCTGGGGGCGATGCTGGCGGCCGGGATGGCGAGCCGTTTCAACGAGGCCAGTCGACAGAAGCCACAGGGGCGCCCCTTTCTCGCCGCGGTGGTGGGTGGTCTGCTGCTCGGCTATGGCGCTCGCCTGGGCTTCGGTTGCAATATCGGTGCGCTGTTCTCCGGGCTAGCCTCGGCCAGCGTGCACGCCTGGGTGTGGTTTGCCTGTGCTTTCGCCGGTTCGCTGGTGGGTATTCGCCTGCGGCCCTGGTTCCGTCTGGCCAATTGATCACGAGGAGAGACGACCATGTCGGATGCCTATAAGCGTCACCGTATCGTCGGGATCCTGCTGGCCATTCTGGTGCTGATCCTCGTCGATCACCTGAACAGCCCCACCTTTGCCTTCAACATGGGCGATGGGCGTGCCAAGACCACGTTGATGCAGCGGGACGCCAGTGCCTGTGCTCCCTGCGGTGCGCCCTGTCCGTCGACGCGCGAGTAGTTGGCCCTGCTTGCGCGGGCATTGAATCGCTTTCCTAGATATCGACCTTGTCCGGGTATTCGCACAGGTCTTCAATCACGCAGCTTCCGCAACGGGGCTTGCGCGCCACGCAGGTGTAGCGGCCGTGCAGGATCAGCCAGTGATGCGCATCCTTGCGAAATTCCTTCGGCACGTAGCGCAGCAGCTTCTGTTCCACCTCGTTGACGTTCTTGCCCTTGGCCAGGCCGGTGCGGTTGGAAACCCGGAAAATGTGGGTGTCCACGGCAATGGTGGGTTCGCCGAAGGCGGTGTTGAGGATCACGTTGGCCGTCTTGCGGCCGACGCCCGGCAGGGCCTCTAGGGCGGCGCGTGAACGGGGCACCTCGCCGCCGTGCTTGTCTTCCAGGAGGCGGCAGGTCTTCATCAGGTTCTCGGCCTTGGTGTTGTAAAGGCCGATGGTCTTGATGTGTTCCTTCAAGCCATCCAGGCCCAGCTCGAGGATGGCCGCGGGCGTGTTGGCGACCGGAAACAGCCGTGCGGTGGCCTTGTTGACGCCCACGTCGGTCGCCTGCGCGGACAGCAGGACGGCGGCGAGCAGTTCGAAGGGCGTGCTCCAGTTGAGCTCGGTGGTCGGCTCGGGATTGTGCTCGCGCAATCTGACGAAGATCTCGTGGCGTTTCTGAGCGTTCATGACAGATCGGTTCCGGGATGATCAGGACGGGCGGGAGAGAGCGTCGCGAGCCTGCTCGAGCATGCGCTCGGCGCGTTCGAGCTGATGGCGGGCGGCGTCGATGGCGTCGTCGTCGCCCTGACGCTGAGCGTGCGCCAACTGCTGGCGGGCACGACGCCGAGCTTGCTCGGCGGCATTGGCCGCGAAACGCCGCTGGCGCTCGGCCGATGTCGTCGGGGTAGCGCCTTTGGTGCCTTCCAGCTGACGGTCGATATCGGCGAGACGTGAGCGCAGATCATGGGCGCGCTGCTCGAGCGACTGGCGTTCTTCGGCACTGAGTTCATCGCTTTGCCGCTGGCGGTCGAGGCGCTTGAGGCTGGCAAGCAGGCTGACCCTGGTCGTGCGCAGATTGTTCGAGGCACTGGCTGGTGTGCCGCCGGCGCCTGCGTCCGGGGATGTACGGCGTATTGCCTGACGCTCGGCGCGGCGGCGTCGCTTTTCTTCGGCCTGGCGGGCCAGCCGCCGGTTGCGCGCTTCGTGGCGCTGACGGCCGAGTGTCGCGCGTTTCGCCAGGTAATCACGTCGCTGTTGCGCGTCTTCGGCGGCTTGCCACTCGGGGTGGGGCAGCAGGTCGATGCAGTCGACCGGGCAGGGCGCTACGCACAGTTCGCATCCGGTGCACTCGCTCTCGATCACGGTATGCATCTGCTTGGCGGCGCCGAGGATGGCGTCCACCGGACAGGCCTGGATGCACTTGGTGCAGCCGATGCACTCGTCCTCGCGAATTCGCGCGACCAGCGGTGACTGGGCGGGCTGCTCGAGCGGCAATGCGGAGCGGCCGGTCAGCTCCGCGAGGCGCACGACGGTCTCGTCGCCGCCGGGCGGGCAGCGATTGATCGGCTCGCCTTCGGCGATGGCCTCGGCGTAGGGACGACAGCCATCATGGCCACACTTGCCGCATTGGGTCTGCGGCAGCGTGGCGTCGATGGCCTCGATCAGGGTCGGCTGTTCCGTCACCGCGCAGGCTTACCTTACCCGTTGGCCGGGCTGCGCGCCGGAATGCGGTTCGAGCAGGTAGATGCCGTCGTCGTCGCCGGCCGCCAGCACCATACCCTCGGAAACCCCGAAGCGCATCTTGCGAGGCGCCAGGTTGGCGACCATCACCGTCAGTCGGCCTTCCAGCGCCTCAGGGGCGTAGGCGGAGCGGATGCCGGCGAAGACGTTGCGGGTCTCGCCGCCGATATCCAGCGTCAGGCGCAGCAGCTTGTCGGCCCCCTCGACATACTCGGCCTTGGCGATCCGCGCGATCCGCAGGTCGACCTTGGCGAAGTCATCGAAGGCAATCTCGTCGGCGATCGGGTCGTCGGCCAAGGGGCCCTTGGGCGTTGACTTGAGTTTCTGTTCTTCCACCAGGTCCTCCTTCGACGCCTCGATCATGGCGTCGATGCGGTCGGTCTCGACACGTGTCATCAAAGGCTTGAACTTGGCGATCGCGTGATCCAGCAGCAACGTATGGCGGCTTTCCCAGGACAGGCTGTCGAGCTGCATGAAGCGCCGGGCGTCTTCGGCCATGGCCGGTACCACGGGCGCCAGGTAGACCATCAGCTGACGGAACAGGTTGATGCCCACCGAGCAGATGTCGAGCACCTCCTGCTCGCGACCGTCCTGCTTGGCCAGCACCCAGGGCTCGGCATCGGCGATGTAGGTGTTGGCCTCGTCGGCGAGTTCCATGATACGGCGCATGGCGCGGCCGAATTCCCGCGTCTCGTAGTGCTCGGCGATCTCGTCGCCGGCGGCGATGAAGCGTGCCAGGCGCTGGGGCTCGGCACAATGGGCGGAGAGCTTGCCGCCGCCGAGCTTCTTGATGAAGCCGGCGCAACGGCTGGCGATGTTGACGACCTTGCCGACCAGGTCCGAATTGACGCGCTGGGCGAAGTCCTCAAGGTTCAGGTCCAGGTCGTCGACGCCGGCGGTGAGCTTGGCGGCGAAGTAGTAGCGCAGGTATTCCGGATTCAGGTGCTCGGCGTAGGTGGCGGCCTTGATGAAAGTGCCGCGGGACTTGGACATCTTGGCGCCGTTGACGGTCACGAAGCCGTGACAGTTCACTGCGGTGGGCGTGCGCAGCTCGGCGCCGTGCAGCATGGCCGGCCAGAACAGGGCGTGGAAGTAGACGATGTCCTTGCCGATGAAGTGGTAGACCTCGGCCTCGGAATCGCTGTTCCAGTAGGCGTCGAAATCGATGCCTTCGCGATCGCAGAGGTTCTTGAAGCTTGCCAGGTAGCCGATCGGCGCGTCGAGCCAGACATAGAAGTACTTGCCGGGAGCGTCGGGAATCTCGAAGCCGAAGTAGGGAGCGTCACGGGAGATGTCCCATTCGTTGAAGCCGGATTCGAACCATTCCAGCAGCTTGTTGCGGATCTGCGGCTGTACATGGCCGTCGTTGATCCACTCATGCAGGAAGTCGGCGAAGTCGGGCAGCTTGAAGAAGTAGTGGGTCGAGCTGCGCACTTCGGGCGTGGCCCCGGAGATCGCCGAGACGGGATCGATCAACTCCGCCGGGGTGTAGGTGGCGCCACAGGCCTCGCAGTTATCGCCGTACTGGTCCTCGGTCCGGCACTTCGGGCAGGTGCCCTTGATGAAGCGGTCGGCCAGGAAGAGCCCCTTCGCCGGGTCGTACATCTGCTCGATGTCGCGGGTGGCGATATGTCCCTTGTCACGCAGCCGGGTGTAGATCAACTCGCTGAAGTAGCGGTTTTCCTCGGAGTGGGTCGAATGATAGTTGTCGAAGCCCACCCCGAAGCGGGCGAAATCCGCCTGGTGATCGCGGGAGACCCGGTCGATCAGCGCCTCCGAGGTGATGCCTTCCTGTTCGGCGCGCAGCATGATGGCGGTGCCATGGGCATCGTCGGCGCAGACATAGTGGCAGTCGTGGCCACGGCTCTTCTGGAAGCGCACCCAGATGTCGGTCTGGATGTATTCCAGGAGATGGCCCAGGTGAATGGCGCCGTTGGCGTAGGGCAGGGCGCTGGTGACCAGGATCTTGCGCTGAGCGGTATTCGACATGGCGACGTTGGGTTTCCCGTGAAGCGTGACGTGGCGACTCGACGTCTTCCGGAGCCGGAGTCGCCACGAGAAATGTCCGTGAAATCAGGGCCTCGATTGTAGCATCTTCCGTGCTGGCTGCACTCGCCCGGTGCTCAGGGGTGGCGATAGACGCCAAAGTGGCGCAGGCCGCGGTCCTGAAGGTGCAGTGCCTGCATGCGGCTCATCACGCCCTGATCGCAGAACAGCAGATAATGGTGGTTCGTATCCAGGCTCGGAGCGCGCTCCTGGAGCTCGTAGAACGGAATCTGCAGTTGCGGCACCCGGTCGAGTTGCAGTGGCGCTTCCTCGCGCTCCTGGGGGGCGCGGATGTCGATCACGCAAGGGGCGTCGACGTTGTCGAGCGATGCCGGCGAGTCGATGATCAGCAGCGCGTCGTCGGTGACCGGGGCCGGGCGCTCCATCAGGCGATTGCTGCGGGTGGTGACGGCCTGCTCGATGGCGGCGTCCAGAACGCTGAAATCGAAGTCTGTCTCGGCCTCGGCCACCTTGGCCGGATCGGCCTTGACGTGGGGGCGCTTGGAGATCACGCCGCAGTATTCCGGCATGACCTCGGCATGGCGGGCGGTATCGATCTGGCGTGCCTGGTCGATGATCGCTTGCTTGTCTTCGGTGAGCAGCGGGCGAAGTATCGGCATCGGGCTGGCCGCGTCGATCAGCGCCAGGTTGGCCAGCGTCTGGCTGGAAACCTGGGCAATGGCGTCGCCGGTCACCAGGGCCGGGATGCCGGCGCGCTCGGCGATCCGGCTGGCGGCACGCACCATCATGCGCTTGAGCACCACGCCCATCAGGCCGTCGGGAATGGTTTTCAGGATCTCGCCCACCACGCCCTCGAAAGGCACCGAGATGAAATGGACATTGTGCGAGGCGCTGTAGCGCTGCCAGAGGTGATGCGCCACCTCGCGAACACCGGCCTCGTGGGCGGGGCCGCCCAGGTTGAAGAAGACGAAGTGCGACTTGACGCCGCGTCGCATCATGCGCCAGGCTGCCACCGGGGAGTCGAAACCGCCGGAGATCAGGCTCAGGACCTGGCCCTGGATGCCCATGGGAAAACCGCCGAGTCCCGGCCACTTGTCGCGGATCAGCTGCAGGCGGTCATGGGTGATCTCGACCGGCACGACAACCTCGGGGGTGGTGAGGTCCACCTGGGCGTCCGGTGCTGCCTCGAGCAGGCGGCCACCCAGGTAGCGTTCGATATCCATCGAGGTGAAAGCGTGCTGGCCGCGTCGCTTGGCCTTGACGCGAAAACGGCGTCCGGCAATCGATGGGCCCCAGAGCGGCACGACGTGTTCGGCAATCGAGGCCAGGTCGTCGACCTGGAGTTCCTCGGCGGCCAGGATCTCGTGGATACCGGAGATCCGCGTCAGGGCGCTTTCAGCATCCCTTGCTCGGGCGGGGGCCAGCCCGGGCGACAGCCGTACCTGAATGGCATCCCAGCGCCCACGGACGCGCACGCCCTCGTCATGGCGCTTCAGCGTGTTGCGGATATTGGACGTCAGGCAGCGCGTCATCTGCTGGCGCACTGAGCGAGACTTGATGGTGATCTCGGGGTAGAGCTTGATCAGGTAGGTCATGCGGCGATGCGAGCAGTAAATGTCGCGGCATTCTACCAGTCGAGGCGTGGTTGCGCAGGCCCTCTGCTGAGCGAGGGCCGTTCCGCTGGTGTTGCGCGCTTGGCTTGGGGTGCTTAGTAGAGGGCCTGTTCCTCGCTCACGACTTCCTTGAGCAACTCGAGGAACAGCTTGTCGGCTTCGGAGTGGTCGGCGGGATCGTCCGGGATGTGCACGCTGGTGGTCTCCGAGATCCGATTGGCGATACGGGCCATGACATCCGACTGCTCGCCTTCGCTGAGCTCCCGACGCGCGATCTCCAGGGATTGCTCGGTGATTCGGGGGTCCTGCAGCAGTTTCTTGATGAAGCCGCGTAGCTCATTGATGACACGGGTTTTCTGAATCTCCGATGAGGACATGGCGTTCTCCTTGTACGCGACGGTCATTACCTTGCGGCACGATATCATGATTGGCACCCGGGATGGCATCTCTCGAGTGCAAGTATCTTCTGGCGCCGGGCCGGCCCCATGGCCAACCATGGGCCTGCGTTCAGCCCTTGCCCGGTCCTTGCCAGACCCGCAGGCGGCCCACCCAGGTCAGCGAATGTGAGGCGTCGCGAAGCGCCTGGGCGGCATCGTCGAGACTCTGGCCCTCGGGCAGGGCGTGGAGGTAGATCGAGACATCGACATGATCATCGATGTAGTGCAGGTCCAGCGCCACGCGATCGTGCCAGGCCGCGATGCCATGCCAGGCCTCATCCAGAATGCCTTCGATATCGGCACGCAAGGGCAGGCCGGGGCGCAAGCTGTGTTCGGTCTCGCCGGCATCGTCCTGGGGGTCGATATGGAAGGTGACATCGAACAGGTTGGGGAAGACATCGCGCAATCGGCGGCTGACGGCGTTGCCGATCTCGTGGGCCTCGGAGACCGTCACTCTGGGGGGCACCACGATGTGCAGGTCGAGCAGCACTTCGCCCCCGATCCGGCGCGTACGGAGATCGTGCACGCCTTCGACGCCGGGGACCTGCATGGCGGTGTCGTGGAGGGTGCGCTGGTCATCCTCGGGCAGGGCGGTGTCGACCAGCTCCTGGCCGGACTCCCACAGCAGGCGGCCGCCTACCTGGCCGACCATCACGCCGACCACGATGGCCGCGGCGGCATCCATCCAGCCGATCCCGACCTGAGAGGCCAGCAGGCCGATCAGCACGACCAGTGTCGAGAGAGCGTCGGAGCGGGAATGCCAGGCATTCGCCTCGAGCAGCCGTGAGTCGATGTGCCTGGCGATGCGCAGGGTATAGCGAAAGATCCACTCCTTGGCCAGCAGGGCGACGAGGGCGACGCCGATGGCCCAGAAGCCGGGCGCCGTGGAGACATCGCCGGACAGCAAGCGGGTCAGGCTGGCCCAGGCGATGCCGCCGGCGATGAAGATCAGCATGCCGCCGAGCCACAGGGTGGCCAGGGTCTCGATGCGCCCGTGGCCATAGGGGTGGTCGTCGTCCGGCGCCTGGCGGCCGAAGTGAGTGGCTGCGATCACGAAGAGGTCGGTGACGATATCGGAAAAGGAATGAATGCCGTCGGCGATCAGGGCCGCCGAGCCGACCAGCCAGCCGGCGACCAGCTTGGCCAGGCCCACCACCAGGTCGATAGCGGCGCCGATCAGTGTGACCTTGTGGGCTTCGCGGGCCTGTGTCGAACGCTCCTGGATGGCGGTCATGGGGCGTCACTCCCTGGCGGCGCGGTTGCGTACCGGATTGGCGTACTGAGCCAGCCACCAGTCGCGCAGTTCCTCGGGAACGTCGGCCAGGCGAGCCTGGAAGCGGGCGCGGTCGGCATCGGTGACCTCGCTCATGTCGAGCAGGTGCGGGGCATCGCCCAGGGCCTCGAGTGCCAGAAAGTGGCTGGGAAACAGATGATAGCCCGCGAGTACCTGGCGGTCGATCTCCTCAGCCACGGCTTCGGGAGTGTCGAAGTCGGCGTTCAGCGGGGTGCCGAAACGCAGGTGCACGCGGCCTTTCTGGCCGGTGATGCCGGCGACGATGGAGCGAATGTCCTCGAATTCGCTCTTCTCGTAGTTGCCGCTGGCGTTGACGGCGTGCAGTTCCCGGGCTTTCTGGATATCGCAGGGATCGTATTCGTAGCTGATCGATACCGGCACCAGGCGCAGTTCGGCGATGGCGTCACCGGTGCTTGCCTGGCGTTCGGCGCCTCGCCTTGCCATGGTCAGCATCTTGATGATCGCCGGGTCGGTCTGGTCGATGCCGTCCTTGGCGCGGCCTTCGCGCTGGGCCATCCAGATCGAATGGTTGTCTTCGATGATGGAGTGGCGAATGTAGGCGGAAAGCTTCTGGTAGGCGGCCAGCATGGCCCGTTTGCCGCGAGCACTGCGTGGCACGATGAAGCTCTTGTTGAGGCGCATCAGGTCATTGACGTATGGCTTCTGGAGGAGATTGTCGCCGATGGCGATGCGCACCGTGTCGCGTTCCGCGAGATAGAGGGCGTAGTTGACGAAGGCCGGATCGAGCGAGATGTCGCGGTGGTTGCCGATGAACAGGTAGGCGGTTCGCGGGTCCAGCTGCTCCAGGCCATCGGCGCGAAAGTCTGTGGTCGAGTTGCGGATCATGCGCTGCATGTAGCCGGCGATGCGGTCCTGAAAGGCCCTGATGTCGCTGACGCCACGCACCTCGCGGCGGATGGCGACGCTGGCAATGGTGCGGGACAGGCGGGGCATCAGCCGGGCCAGGCGTGGCAGCCGGAAGCGGGTGAGGGCATCCAGCAGCTCCGGATCCCTGGCCAGCCGTGCGAGGACATCGGCCACCTCCTCGTCCTGGTAGGGGCGAATCTCGGCCCATGGATCGTCGGAGAGTGTCGCTTGCGTGTTGTTCATTGGATGCGGCCGTGGTCGGTGTCGGTCATGCGGATGGGGCGTCATGGGTCGAGTTGGCTTCCCCGCCCAGCCAGACGAGCAGTCGCTCGATGCTCTCGGCCAGTGCCTGGGTCATCAGCAGGAAGTCGGTCTCCAGTCGCACCAGGGCGTCGTCGCCATCATCCGACTGGGAAGCTTCGTCGAGCAGGGCATCGTCGAAATTCAGGTTCTTTACGGCCAGGTCGTCATGCAGCACGAAGCTCAGCCGGCCTTCGATGGCCAAGGCCAGTCTGCTGGCCTGCCGGCCGCCTTCGAGCAACTGCTGGATTTCATCGCTGTCCAGATCCACCTGGCGGGCGCGGAGCACCCCGTCATCGCCCTTGGCCTTGAGTTCCACCTGATCGCCGAGCTGGAGGTCGGTGGGCCGTGAGGCCGGGTCGCCCAGCCAGGTCGTCATGGCGCGCATGGGCAGCGTCTGACTCGCCAGAGGCGTGACGCGGAGACTGCCCAGGGTCTCGCGCAGCAGGTCGAGCACTTCTTCGGCTCGCTTGCGGCTGCTCGTGTTGACCGCGATCAAGGCTCGTTGCGTGTCCCACCAGAGATCGACTTTCTGGCTGCGCACAAAGGCGCGAGGCAGCAGTTCCTCGTAGATCTGTTCTTTGAGGGTGAGCTTTTCCTGGCGCCTCAGCTTGCGACCTTCAGCGGTCTCGAGCGCATCCACGCGCTCCTCGAGCTCTTCGCGTACCACGGCGGCCGGCAGGAGCCGTTCCTGGCGCAGGGCGGTCAGCAGCCGCTGGCCCTGCAGCTCGTGCAGTCGCTGAGTGCCGGCGCGTCCGGCGGGAGCGCACCAACCAAGGCGACGCGCTTCACTACCTCCCAGCGGACGGAAGGCTTGCGCGTCCAGTGCCGCTTCCAGATCGGCCGGGTCGAGTTCGGGGGCGCCGTGCAGGCGATAGAGGTGCAAGTGCTTGAACCACATGGAGCCTTTCCTGCATGCAAAGGACGCACATTATGGCGAAAGGGAGGCGGCGGTGCCAGCGGCGTACGCGGGAAAGTCCATTCAAACGAGAGTTTGAAAGGGTGGCGAGGGGGTGACTAGAATCAAGGCTTTCTCGACAAGAGGTGTCACGCATGGATTCCCGTTTCTCCACCGTAGGATTGCGTGTCCGGGGATATCACCTGGATGGCTACGGACACGTCAACAATGCCCGTTATCTGGAATTCCTTGAAGAGGGGCGCTGGGCCTATTTCGACGAGCGAACCGACCTGGCGGGTGTCATCCAGCGTGGCGATGTGGCCTTCGTGGCCGTCAATCTGAATATCGACTATCGGCGCGCGGCCCTGGCCGGCGATGATCTGACGGTGATCACCGCTCTTGCCGAGCTCGGAACCCGCAGCGCTCGGATGCATCAGGAGGTGCGCCGCGACAGGGATGACAAGCTGGTGGCCAGCGCCGATCTCACCTTCGTGCTGCTCGATGTGAAGAGCAACAAGGCCGTTGCCATCGAGGGAGAATTGCGTGATGTCATGGCGCCGCTGGTAATCGCGCAATAGCACGCTGCTTTGCCTCGCCCGGAATGGTATGATGTGGCGCTGATATGACGCGCCAGGGAGTCGCCGGAGACTTGACGGAAGGGTGAGGCGCATGACGTGCCGTCAGGCGGGGGCCGAAGGGCTTGCCGCCAGGTGCCTTGCCTTGCCCATGTCGTCGTTTGACGGTGGCGCTCCCTGTGTCACGGCCTCGTGACGCGCTTACCTGTCGCAGTGCAAAGGATTCGACGACCCATGGGTGACATCGCCAGAGAGATTCTGCCAGTCAACATCGAGGACGAGCTCAAGCAATCGTACCTCGATTACGCGATGAGCGTGATCATTGGCCGTGCGCTGCCCGACGTGCGCGATGGCCTCAAGCCCGTGCATCGGCGCGTGCTGTACGCGATGCACGAGCTCGGCAATGACTGGAACAAGGCCTACAAGAAGTCGGCGCGTGTCGTCGGCGATGTGATCGGTAAGTATCACCCTCACGGTGACAGCGCCGTCTACGACACCATCGTGCGCATGGCGCAGGACTTCTCGATGCGTCACGTGCTGGTCGATGGCCAGGGCAACTTCGGTTCCATCGATGGCGACAATGCAGCCGCCATGCGTTACACCGAGGTGCGCATGGCGCGCCTGGCGCACGAGCTGCTGGCGGATCTGGAGAAGGATACCGTCGACTGGGTCGACAACTACGATGGTACCGAGCGCATCCCGGAGGTGCTGCCGACCAAGCTGCCCAACCTGCTGGTCAATGGCTCCTCGGGTATCGCCGTGGGCATGGCGACCAATATTCCGCCACACAACATGGTGGAGGTGATCGATGGCTGCCTGGCCTTGATCGACGATTACACCCTGTCTGTCGATGACCTCATGGAGTACATCCCCGGGCCGGATTTCCCCACCGGGGGCATCATCAACGGCCGGGCCGGGATTCTCGAGGCCTATCGTACCGGCCGTGGCCGCATCTATGTCCGTGCTCGCCACACCATCGAGCATGACGAGAAGACCGGCCGCGACCATATCATCATCACCGAACTGCCGTATCAGGTGAACAAGGCTCGGTTGATCGAGAAGATCGCCGAGCTGGTCAAGGAAAAGCGCATCGATGGCATTGCCGAGCTGCGCGACGAGTCCGACAAGGAAGGGCTCCGGGTCGTCATCGAAATCAAGCGCGGCGAGTCCGGCGAGGTCGTGGTCAACAACCTCTTTGCTCAGACGCAGCTTCAAAACGTCTTCGGCATCAACATGGTGGCCCTGGATGGCGGTGAGCCTCGCACGCTCAACCTCAAGGAGGTGCTCGAGGCATTCATTCGTCACCGCCGCGAGGTGGTGACCCGCCGGACCCTGTTCGAGCTCAAGAAGGCCCGGGAACGTGGCCATATTCTCGAGGGCCTGACGGTCGCGATCTCCAATATCGACGAGGTGATCGAGCTGATCAAGGGCTCGCCGTCGGCCAGTGAGGCCAAGGAGAAGCTGCTCGACAGGACCTGGGCCCCCGGCCAGGTGACCGGGATGCTGGAGCGCGCCGGTGCTACCTCCTGCAAGCCCGAGGACCTGGAGGAAGGCTTCGGGCTGGATACGGCAGGCACGCAATACCGCCTCTCGCCGGCCCAGGCCCAGGCGATCCTCGAGCTGCGCCTGCATCGCCTGACCGGCCTGGAAACCGAGAAGCTGCTCGACGAGTACCTGGGCATTCTGGAGAAGATCGCCGAGCTCACCGCTATTCTGGCGTCCGCCGATCGCCTTCTGGAAGTGATCCGCGAGGAACTGGTGGCCGTACGCGACCAGTTCGGCGAGACGCGCCGCACCGAGATCCAGGCCAGTCACCTGGATCTGTCCATCGAGGATCTGATCGCCGAGGAAGACATGGTGGTCACGGTGTCTCGCTCGGGTTACGCCAAGACCCAGCCGCTTTCCGACTACCAGGCCCAGCGTCGCGGTGGGCGTGGCAAGTCGGCCACGGCCATGAAGGACGAGGACGTCATCGAGCACCTGCAGGTGGCCTCGACCCACGACACCGTGCTGCTGTTCTCCAACCGCGGCAAGGTCTACTGGTTGAAGGTCTACGAGATGCCGGCGGCGAGCCGGGGGTCCCGAGGCAAGCCCCTGGTCAACCTGCTGCCGCTGGAAGAGGATGAGTCGATCAACGCCATCCTGCCGGTGCACGATTACGATCCGGATTGCTATATCTTCTTCGCTACTGCCAGGGGCACGGTCAAGCGCACCAGCCTGGCGCAGTTCTCGCGGCCGCGCAGCGTGGGCCTGATCGCCATCGACCTGGAAGAGGGCGATCGCCTGGTGGGGGCGGCCATCACCAGCGGCTCCGACCATGCCATGCTGCTCTCGTCCAACGGCAAGGCGATTCGTTTCGAGGAATCCGATGTCCGCGCCATGGGGCGGACCGCACGCGGCGTGCGCGGCATGCGCCTGCTCGATGGCGCCGAGGTGATCAGCCTGATCATTCCGCGCAGTCAGCATATCGATGCCGAGGATCAGAACCGCGAGGAAGCAGGCCACGACGAGACCCTCGACACAGGGCAGATCTATATCCTCACCGCCTCGGAGAACGGCTACGGCAAGCGCACTCGCCTCGAGGAATTCCCCTTGCGCGGTCGCGGTGGCCAGGGGGTGATCGCCATGCAGACGAGCGAGCGCAACGGTTCTCTGGTTGCCGCCATGCAGGTCTACGCCTCCGACGAGATGATGCTGATCACCGACAAGGGCACTCTGGTGCGCACGCGGGTCGATGAGGTCTCCATTTCGTCGCGCAACACCCAGGGCGTCATGCTGATTCGTCTGGGCGAAAGCGAGTCGCTGGTCAAGACGGTCCGTATCGACGAGCCGGAGGCAACGGATGCCGTGGAAGGCGAGCTCGATGAAGAGGCGCCGGCCGGGACGGACGGCGAGAACGACACGACAGAACCCTCGGACGAGTGAAGAAGGACAGACAACGCTGATGACACGTCATTACAATTTCTGCGCTGGGCCAGCTGCGCTGCCGGAAGCGGTTCTGGCGCGAGCTCGCGAGGAAATGCTGGATTACGGGGGGCGTGGCCTCTCGGTCATGGAGATGAGCCATCGTTCCGGCGACTATGTGGCCATTGCCGAACAGGCCGAACGCGACCTGCGCGACCTGCTGGCGATCCCCGACAACTATCGGGTGCTGTTCACTCAGGGCGGGGCGACCCAGCAGTTCGCCGCCTTGCCCTATAACCTGCTGGGTGCCGGCGGGACCGCCAATTTCGTGCAGACCGGTATCTGGGGCAGCAAGGCCATCAAGGAAGCGCGTCACCTGTTCGGTGACGCGGCGGTGGCGGCTTCCAGCGAAGCCAATGGCCATACGGCCGTGCCGCGCCCAGAGGACATCGTGCTGTCGTCGGATGCGGCCTACCTGCATTACACCGCGAACGAGACTATCGGCGGGCTGGAGTTCGACTACATTCCCGGCAACGACGCAGGAGAGCTGCGTCGCCCCGACGGTCGCGAAGTGCCGCTGGCCTGTGACATGTCGTCCAGCATCCTGTCCGGTCCGCTGGACGTGTCCCGCTTCGGGGTCATCTATGCCGGCGCCCAGAAGAACATCGGCCCGGCCGGGCTGGTGGTGGCCATCGTGCGCGACGATCTGCTGGACCAGGGGCGCGCCGACATGCCCAGTCTGTTCAGCTATCGGGCCCTGGCCGAGGCGGGGTCGATGATCAATACGCCGGCGACCTACAGCTGGTATCTGGCGGGGCTGGTCTTCCAGTGGTTGAAGGACGATATCGGTGGCCTGGCCGCCATGAGTGCCATCAACGATCGCAAGGCGGCCAGGCTCTACGCGGCCATCGATGCCAGCGAGTTCTACTCGAACCCGATCGCGCCTCGCAATCGCTCACGCATGAACGTGCCGTTCGTGCTGGCCGATTCACGGCTGGAAGACGCCTTCCTGGCCGAAAGCGAGGAAGCCGGACTGCTCAATCTCAAGGGCCATCGCAGTGTCGGTGGCATGCGGGCGAGCCTCTACAATGCGGTGCCGGAAGCAGCGGTGGAGGCTCTGGTGGACTTCATGGCCGATTTCGAGAAGCGCAGGGGCTGAAACCTGACCCGGCTGCGCCGGGAGCTGTAAGTCATAAGCTTTAAGCTGTAAGAAAAACAAAAAACCTTGTCCCGGAAGTTTCGGGGGTATTTTCTGGCCGGCTTACGGCTTACGGCTTACGGCTTACGGCTTACGGCTGGTATAGGCAAGAATTTGATAATCAGGGGAAACCGATGAGCGACACCCCCAAGGACCTCGAAGGGCTGCGTCAGCGCATCGACCAGCTCGATTCCGATATCATGCGCTTGATCAGCGAGCGCGCCGAATGTGCCCGTAGCGTGGCCGAGACCAAGACGAAGGACGATCCCCAGGCGGTGTTCTATCGTCCCGAGCGTGAGGCCCAGGTGCTGCGTCGCATCATGGAACTCAACGACGGCCCGCTGGACAGCGAGGAAATGGCGCGGCTGTTTCGTGAGATCATGTCCGCCTGCCTGGCGCTGGAGCAGCCGATCAAGGTGGCCTATCTGGGCCCGGAGGGCACCTTCACCCAGCAGGCCTCGCTCAAGCATTTCGGCGAAAGCGCGATCAGCCTGCCGATGGCGGCCATCGACGAGGTCTTCCGCGAAGTGGAGGCCGGTGCCGTCAATTACGGTGTGGTGCCGGTGGAAAATTCCACCGAGGGGGTGATCAATCACACCCTGGATTCCTTCATGGATTCGAGCATGCGCATCTGCGGTGAAGTCGTGCTGCGCATTCACCATCACCTGCTGGTGTCCGACAATACGCGTCGTGACAAGGTGTCGCGGATCTATTCGCATCCCCAGTCCTTCGCGCAGTGCCGCAAGTGGCTGGACGCCCATTATCCGCAGGCCGAGCGCGTGCCAGTGTCGTCCAATGCCGAGGCGGCCAGGCTGGTCAAGACCGAGTGGCACAGTGCTGCCATCGCCGGTGACATGGCCGCCAAGCTTTATGGCCTGACGCGTGTCGCCGAGAAGATCGAGGATCGGCCCGACAACTCCACGCGCTTTCTGATCATCGGCAATCAGGACGTGCCGATGTCCGGCGACGACAAGACTTCGATCGTGGTGGCCATGCGCAATCAGCCGGGGGCGCTGCATGACCTGCTCGAGCCCTTTCACCGCCACCAGATCGATCTGACACGCCTGGAAACCCGGCCGTCGCGCAGCGGTGTCTGGAATTATGTCTTCTTCATCGACTTCAAGGGGCATCGCGACGAACCGCGTGTCGCTGCGGTGCTCGAGGAAGTCCAGGTACGGGCCGCCGAGCTCAAGGTGCTCGGTTCCTTCCCGATGGGCGTGCTCTAGGCATGGCGCATGAGGTTCGTGAGTCCCGACTGCTGATCGTGGGGCTCGGCTTGATCGGCGGCTCTCTGGCGGCTGCCTTGCGTGACGCTGGCTTCGAAGGGGAAGTGCTGGCCTGCGATCCGGATGCCGACGAGATCGCTCGGGGCGTCGAGATGGGCTTGATCGAACGGGGAGACACGCACCTGGCAATGCTGCTCGATGGGGTCAGCATGATCGTGCTGGCGGTGCCGGTGCTGGCCATGCGCGAGGTGCTCGAAACCTTGGCGGAGCAAGGCGTGGCCGATGATCCGTCCGTGGTGATCACCGATGTAGGCAGTACCAAGGGCGTCATTCGCGAGGCGGCGGAAGCGGCGTTCGGTCGCCTGCCGGTCAACCTGGTGCTCGGTCATCCCATCGCGGGCTCCGAGAAGAGCGGAGTGGCGGCGTCCGACCCACACCTCTATGCACAGCATAAGGTGATCCTGACACCGATGGCGACTACCAACCGGCGCGCCGTGGCCCGGGTAAGGTCCCTGTGGCAGGCGACCGGTGCCGAGGTGCTGGAGATGGAAGTGGAGCGCCACGACCAGGTCCTGGCGCGCACCAGCCATCTGCCGCATCTGCTGGCCTTTTCGCTGGTGGATACCCTGGCGCGTCAGGATGAGCGGCTCGAGATATTTCGTTACGCCGCCGGCGGCTTTCGCGACTTCACACGCATCGCCGGCAGCGACCCTGTCATGTGGCGCGATATCTTCACCGCCAATCGCCAAGCGGTGCTGGCTGCCCTCGATGATTTCGAAGCGGGGCTCGCTCGCCTGCGGCAAGCCGTCAGCGACGGTGATGCCGATGCCATGCTGTCGACCTTCGATCGCGCCAGTCATGCCCGACACTACTTCGATTCTCTATTGAACCAGAGCAGTTACCAGGCGGAGTATCAAATGCAAGAACAAACGACGTTGTGCTACCGGGCCGGCCCCGGCGGTGACGTGCGGGGGCGCATTCGCGTGCCCGGCGACAAGTCGATCTCCCACCGTGCCATCATGCTGGGCGCCCTGGCGGAAGGTGTCACGGAAGTGTCGGGCTTTCTCGAAGGTGAAGACAGTCTGGCTACCCTGCAGGCATTCCGCGAGATGGGTGTTGCCATTGAGGGGCCGCACCAGGGGCGCGTGACGATTCACGGGGTCGGGTTGCATGGCCTGCAGGCGCCGTCGGGGCCGCTCTATGTCGGCAACGCCGGGACCGCCATGCGCCTCTTCGCCGGCTTGCTGGCCGGTCAGGCATTCGATACCGAGCTGACCGGCGACGTTTCGCTGACCAAGCGGCCCATGGGCCGGGTTGCTGACCCGCTGCGCGAGATGGGCGCGGTGATCGAGACGGCCGAGGGGGGGCGTCCGCCGCTCAAGCTGCGGGGGGGGCAGGCGCTCAAGGGCATCACCTACGACATGCCGATGGCCAGTGCCCAGGTGAAGTCCTGCCTGTTGCTCGCCGGCCTTTATGCCGAGGGCGAGACGCGAGTGCGTGAGCCGGCGCCGACACGCGATCATACCGAACGCATGCTGGGCGGCTTCGGTTACCGGGTGGAACGTGAGGGCGACACCTGCTGGCTCGAGGGCGGTGGCAAGCTTACCGCGTCGCCCATCGATGTGCCGTCCGATATTTCCTCGGCAACCTTCTTCCTGGTCGCCGCGGCGATCACGCCGGGTGCCGATCTGGTGCTCGAGCATGTCGGTGTCAATCCGACGCGCATCGGCGTGATCAACATCCTGCGCCTGATGGGGGCCGACTTGCGCCTGGAGAACGCGCGCGAGGTGGGCGGCGAGCCGGTGGCCGATCTTCATATCCGCCATGCGCCGCTCAAGGGTATCGACATTCCCGTCGACCAGGTGCCGTTGGCCATCGACGAGTTCCCGGCGCTGTTCGTCGCCGCGGCCAATGCCGAGGGAGTGACCCGGCTGCGTGATGCCGCCGAGCTGAGGGTCAAGGAGTCCGATCGGCTCCAGGCAATGGCCGATGGCTTTGCGGTACTGGGCATCGAGCACCGGCTTTACGATGATGGCATCGACATCATCGGTCATGGCGGCGAAGGGCCGAGCTACGGTGGTGGCCGCGTCGATAGCCTGGGCGACCACCGTATTGCCATGTCCTTCGCGGTGGCAGCGTTGCGGGCCAGTGAGTCGATCACGATCGATGACTGCGCCAATGTGGCCACGTCCTTTCCCGGCTTCATCGAGCTGGCGCGGCGCGTGGGGCTGACCATCGAGGCGCAACAGGAGGATGCATGAGTGAACAGGTCGCGGTCCTGACCATCGATGGCCCCGGAGGCGCCGGCAAGGGAACGATCAGCCGGCTTGTCGCCGAGCGCCTGGGATGGCATCTGCTCGACAGTGGCGCACTCTATCGGCTCACCGCCCTGGCAGCCCTTCGCCATGAAGTGGCACTGGACGACGAACCCGCCTTGGCGCAGGTTGCGGCAGGGCTCGACGTGGTCTTCCTCGCCGAGGGCGGGGAGGGTCGGGTGTTGCTCGAGAGGCGAGATGTGAGTGGCGAGATCCGGACCGAGCAGGTCGGCGATGCCGCCTCCCGGGTCGCCTCGCTGTCCGACGTTCGCACCGCCTTGCTGCAGCGTCAGCGGGATTTCCGCCAGGCGCCCGGCCTGGTGGCCGACGGGCGTGACATGGGAACGGTGGTCTTCCGGGATGCGCCGCTCAAGATCTTTCTCACCGCGTCGGCGGAAGAGCGCGCCAGGCGACGACACCTGCAGTTGCGAGAGGCGGGGGTGGATGCTAGTCTATCGAGTCTTCTAAAGGAGATTCAGGCACGCGATGCACGGGATATGCAGCGCAGCGTGGCGCCCCTGGTGCCGGCCGATGATGCCGTCACACTGGATACCACGAGCCTGACGATACCGGAAGTGGTGGATCGGCTGACGGCATTGCTGGCCCGAGAGGGTCTGATACCGGATGCCTGAGCTCCCTTGCGGCGCCTTCGGCAAGATGTGATGACGTGGATGGGCATTTGATTTCCGTGAGCCCGTCCAGGTCGAACCAGCGCCAACATCCCCGAGGGTAGTCTGAAATGGCCCGCACTTGCTGGTGGTGCGGAGGAAAGCGGCTTCGGTCGCACTCACGTTGATCACGTAGGAACATCATGAGCGAAAGCTTTGCTGAACTGTTTGAACAGTCTCTCCAAGACATCAACATGGAGCCGGGCGCCATCGTCGCGGCTACCGTCGTCGACATCGAAGGTGACTGGGTCACCGTCAATGCCGGCCTGAAGTCCGAAGGTCAGATTCCCGCGGCCCAGTTCCGCGACGACAACGGCGAGCTGACCATCGCCGTCGGCGACGAAGTGCACGTCGCTCTGGAAGCCGTTGAAGACGGTTTCGGCGAGACCCGTCTGTCTCGCGAAAAGGCCAAGCGCGCCGAGGCATGGAAGGTTCTGGAAGCTGCCTTCGAGAAGGAAGAGATCGTCAAGGGCGTGATCAACGGCAAGGTCAAGGGTGGCTTCACCGTCGACGTGGATTCCATCCGCGCCTTCCTGCCGGGCTCCCTGGTCGATGTGCGTCCGGTGCGCGACACCACGCATCTCGAGAACAAGGAACTCGATTTCAAGGTCATCAAGCTCGATCCGAAGCGCAACAACGTGGTGGTTTCCCGCCGCGCCGTGCTCGAGGCCGAGAACAGCGCCGAGCGTGAAGCTCTGCTCGCCACGCTGCAGGAAGGCCAGCAGATCATCGGTATCGTCAAGAACCTCACCGACTATGGTGCCTTCGTCGATCTGGGTGGCGTCGATGGCCTGCTGCACATCACCGACATGGCCTGGAAGCGCATCAAGCATCCCAGCGAGATCGTGGCTGTCGGTGACGAAGTCAACGTCAAGGTCCTCAAGTTCGACCGCGAGCGCAATCGCGTGTCTCTGGGCTTGAAGCAGCTGGGCGAAGATCCGTGGGTCAACATCAAGGATCGTTACCCGGAAGGCACCAAGGTGCATGCCACCGTCACCAACCTCACCGACTACGGCTGCTTCGCCGAGCTGGAAGAGGGTGTCGAGGGCCTGGTCCACGTCTCCGAAATGGACTGGACCAACAAGAACATCCACCCGTCCAAGGTCGTTCAGGTCGGCGACGACGTGGATGTCATGGTGCTGGATATCGACGAGGAGCGTCGTCGTATCTCGCTGGGCATCAAGCAGTGCACCGCGAACCCCTGGGAGACCTTCAACGCCCAGTACAACAAGGGCGACCGTGTCTCCGGTACCATCAAGTCGATCACCGACTTCGGTATCTTCATCGGCCTGGAAGGCGGCATCGACGGTCTGGTTCACCTGTCCGACATTTCCTGGACCGAAAGCGGCGAGGAAGCGGTACGCAACTTCAAGAAGGGCGATGAGGCGGAAGCTGTCATCCTGTCCATCGATCCCGAGCGCGAGCGCATCTCGCTGGGTATCAAGCAGCTCGATACCGATCCGGTTGCCGAGTTCCTGGCCGTCAACGACAAGGGCTCCATCGTCACGGGTCGTGTGGTCGAGGTTGATGCCAAGGAGGCTCACGTCGAGCTCGCCACCGACGTCATCGCCGTGCTGAAGGCCTCCGAGATCAGCGCTGATCGCGTTGAGGATGCACGCAACGTGCTGAACGAGGGCGATAGCGTCGAGGCTCGCATCGTCGGTGTGGACCGCAAGAATCGTCAGATCAACTTGTCCGTCAAGGCCAAGGATCAAGACGATACGCGTCGCAACATGACCAAGCTGCGCGAGCAGGATGCCGAGGGCGATGGCCCGACTACCATCGGTGACCTGATCAAGCAGCAGATGGGTCAGGACTGATTCGTCGACGCCAGACGTCTTCGACGAGTCCCATCTCGACACCGCCCCTTCGGGGCGGTGTTTTTTTATGCTTTCAGATTGAGGTGTCTTATATGGGCGACAAAGGACATTAAAATTGACGTTGTGCTTGGGCATTCGGTCTTTTTTATTTGTGCCATATGCTTATATCCTATGCGCAAGCTGGATGCGAAGCGCAAAGTCTATCCATGACTTGCCATCGACATGAGAGCAAGAGTTGCTCATCGTGTTATTAAACGCGATAATAACAAGTGTCCCGAAAATTCCCATCCCGTAAATCAAGGAATATTTAGATGTCTTCACTGCTTAGCAACTACATGCAGAAGGAAGAGCAGCTCAAGCAGCTGCAGGCCGAGCTGGAAAAGCTCGAGAACGACGAGCGTCTCAAGGCGGAGCTGGAGTTCAAGAACAAGCTGCAGGCACTCATGAGTGAGTTCGACAAGAGTGCGACAGATGTGATTGAGCTGCTCAGTCCCAAGACGGCCAGTGGCGGCACTGCCTCCAAGAGTGCTGCTGCCAGCGGCGGCGGCCGTCGCAAGCGCAAGCTGAAGATCTACAAGAACCCCAATACTGGCGAAGTCGTCGAGACTCGTGGTGGCAACCAGAAGACGCTCAAGAGATGGAAGGATGAGTTCGGTGCCGATACTGTCGAGTCCTGGTTGGTTCGTGTGGAAGAATGATCATGCCTTGATCGCCGTTGCCTGGTTATAATACAGGGCAAGGCGACAGCGTCTCGATTTTCGAACAACACTGTCGCCCATTGGGGACAGTGTTGTTTCGTTTACGATTGAGAGATGTCTCCCTGGTGTTCCTGCAAAGTGAACCTGGTCGTCAGCAGGGAACGCCATAGTTTGTTCAGTGTCTATTTGAACTGTCCCTTGTGCTGTCAAGGCCGGGACAGATGCCTTCTCGGAGCAGAGAAGCCGTGCCCTTTGCGTTGTCGTGGGCGGGTGCTCTCGCGCTTCGTGCTGGCTGACAGCAACGGATGATAGTCGCTTTTCAAGCGAGTACACTGGAAGACTCATGCCTCACCAGGCCGGCAACGGTCGGAGTCGTCTTCCCGTCGCGGTTTTACTTGGAACCGATCGGTAGCGAATGAAATATCAGAATTCACGAAAACCCATGGATGAGCGCGAAAAGTTGCGCAAGTTCCGGGAGCTTGATGACGCCTTCGCCCAAGCGTTGCGTGAGCTCGAACAGCCCGATAACACCCTGGATATTCCCACCGGTCCCCCGGTCCGCTCCTTGGCGGCATTAGACGAGGAAGAGCGCCAAAAAGAGCGGGAAGCGATGTTCGAGCATCGTCTCAAGACGTTGATGCAGGACTATGCCCAGCCGGCGGAAAGCGTCAGCCACCTCCTGGAAACCTTGAAGGCGTTGGGCAAGATCGCCTGAGTCTACCTGTCTCGATATCGATAGATGCGCAGACTGGGCAAAAGCGGCGTGTCCTCGAGGCGAGCATCGCTGCGTTTCGCTCGGGTGCGCTTCTCGGGGGGGTGTCGTGGTGGCTGGTTGATATCTGGAAGCTGGCCATTGGCCGTCGGCACGAACAGGGGCAGGGCGACGTTCATTGCCTGTCGTGAGTGGCCGTTGTCGAGCGGTTCGCGAAAGAACAGGTTGGCACGCATCAAGGGGGCTTGGGGTTGGACCTGGGCCAGGGGCTCGCTGTCGGGAAGCCCGGCGAGGGTGCGTAACTGGATGCGGACGTGAGCCGCATCGCTATCGAGCGCCAGCAGCATGCGTTCAGCGTCGCGGACGCTCAGGCGCTTGATGGAGCGTCCGCTGGTATACCAGGCCAGCCGGATGCGGGATACCTCTGCGGGGGCTGCCGGGATGGCTCGCCAGCACTGCTTGAGATGGAGCCGCGCCAGGCCGACACCGTGCAAGTGTGCATGCAGGGCCGGGTGGCGAAAGGGCAGCACGGCCTTGATCTCCGGGATCAGGCCGGGTACCTCGCGGCGTATCTCGGCAAGCTGCTCGGCGAAGGCCTTCTTGGCGGCATTGACTGCCCCGAGCTTCTCCATGACCGCCTCGTTCGCGGCGAACAAGCCAATGTAGCTGCGAGTGCTGCGACCGTCCTGCCCATCCTGATACCAGAAATCGAGCAAGGCACGGTGCAACCAGGCGGCATCCGCTGGAGCCGTTTCGAAGGTCCAGCTTTCGGCGTTGGAAAGACGCCAGGTGTCGACCAGGGCTTCTGCGCGCTCCACCAGGCGGTCGAACGCTGCTTCCAGTTTCGCCAGTAACCGGTACTCCGGCGCTTGTGTGGTCATCGTCACGTCATCGGGTCGTCGCGGTCGGCTCGGGCCAGCATGGCGTCGATATCGGTTTCATCCATGGCGGTCTCGCCGGCAATACGATGGGATTCATCCGCCCAGGCACCCAGGTCCAGCAATCGGCATCGCTTGCTGCAAAAGGGGCGGTAGGGGTTCTCCGATGTCCAGAGAACCTTTTTCCGACATTGGGGACAGGCGATTTCGAGGGGGCGGTCTGTATGGGACTCGGACATGGGGGGCTCGTCGCGGGTTGCGGTGAGGGATTTGTGACAAGGATGACGAATCAGCGTGCCGGGGGCAATCCGGCTAACGCGCGATACTTGCGATCGAGTTCGGCGACCCGGTCGGCCAGGTCTTGCTCGTCACCTTCGTTGAGCAGGATGTCGTCGGCTCGGGAGAGGCGCTCTTCGCGAGACATCTGAGCTGCCACGATGGCGCGGGCCTGGGACTCGTCAACACCGTCGCGGCGCGCCGTGCGGGCGATCTGCAGGGATTCGGGAACATCGATGACCAGGCAGCGGTCGACCAGCTCGGATTGTCCGGACTCGAACAGCAACGGCGAGACCAGCAGGGCGTAGGGAACCTCGCGTTGCCGAAAGTCGTCCAGTCGTTCGTTGAGCCTGGCTCGAATGCGAGGGTGGGTCACGGATTCCAGCCAGTGACGCTCGGCTTCGTCGGCGAAGACGATGTCCCGCAGGGCCCGGCGATCGAGCTGGCCGTCCTCGAGCAGAATTCGGGAGCCGTGGCGACGATGGATCTCGTCGAGTGCCGGCTCGCCTGGTGCAACGATTTCCCGGGCGATATCGTCGGCATCCACCCAGGGGATACCGAGTCGGGCGAAGGCGCGTGCCACCGTCGACTTGCCCGAGGCGATGCCGCCGGTGATACCGATGATCGGAAGTCTTGAGGTCATGTCATGAGAACCATTGAAGATACAACGCCATCAGGGGCTCACCGGCCAGCAGCATTATCCAGCCGGCGAGGGCGAGCCAGGGGCCAAAGGGCATGGGCTGGCCACGCTTCGCGGGGTCGAGGGCTTGGCTCGTCAGGCCGAACAGGGCGCCTCCCGCTGCCGCCAGGATCAACAGCAGGGGCAGATATGGCCAGCCGAGCCAGGCGCCCATGGCGGCCATCAGCTTGAAGTCGCCATGGCCCATGCCCTGCTTGCCGGTCACGCGCTGGAACAGGGCATGAAAGCCCCACAGCGACACATAACCGAGCATGGCGCCAAGTACGGCATCCGGCAAGCCGAGGGGCTGGAAGAGCCAGTGATAGAGCAGGCCGGCCCAGAGCAGCGGCAGGGTCAGGATGTCCGGCAAAAGCTGCAGCCGCAGGTCGATCACCGCCAGGGCGAGCAGGGTCAGACAGGCGCCGAGGAGGAAGGCGGCTTCAAGCGTAGGCCCCTGAAGCGCCAGGATCGTGACAGCGAAGAGGCCTCCGGCGAGTTCCACCAGCGGGTACTGGGCGCTGATCGGCTGTCGGCAATAGGCACAGCGGCCACGCAGTCCGAGCCAGCTGATCAATGGGAGTTTGTGTCGCCAGGCGATGGGCGTTTCGCAGCGAGGACATATCGATGACGGGCTGAGCAGATCGAAGCGAGGCGATGGCTCGGCGTCGAGTGACAGAGCAGCCCGGGCCTCGGCGCGCCAGCGGCGCATCAGCATCACCGGCAGACGGGTGATGACCACATTCAGGAAACTGCCGAGACTCAATCCCAGCAGCGCGGCGAGCGGCCAGAGCAGAAGCGAGGGGAGGGTGCCGGGCATGGGAATCTCCTTCCGTGGTGTCCCTGTCGACCATTGTACGGGTCATGCCGTGGTGTTGTCCGCCTCGCCGGGCCGAAACGGGCTGTCGCGTCGCGGCGGGATGGTCTAGAATCTGCTCCCTCATCTCGTCAGGAACGCGACCATGACCCAGACGCTCGGACCGGTGATGCTGGACCTTGAGGGCCCACGGCTGCGCCGCGAGGAACAGGAACTGCTCCGGCATCCCTCGGTGGGAGGCGTTATCCTGTTCGGCCGCAATGTCGAGGACGCTCTCCAGGTACGCGAACTGTGCCAGTCGATTCGACGGATTCGCCCCGACTTGCTGCTGACCATCGATCAGGAGGGAGGCCGCGTTCAGCGCCTGCGCCAGGGGGTGACGCGGCTGCCATCCATGTCACGCCTGGGGCGCGAGTACGAGGTCGCCCCGGAGGTGGCCCAGCGCCTCTGCCAGGATGCCGGTTGGTTGCTCGGCATGGAAATGGCGGGGTGTGGCCTGGATTTGAGCTTCGCTCCCGTGCTCGATGTCGACAGCGGCCTTTCCTCGGTCATCGGCGATCGCAGCTTTGGCGGTTCCCCGGAAGTCGTCAGCGAGCTGGCGGGTGCCTTTGTCGAAGGGCTCCATGAAGCCGGCATGGCGGCAGTGGGCAAGCATTTCCCCGGCCATGGCGGTGTCGCTGCCGATTCGCATCATGAATTGCCCGTGGACGAGCGCCCACTGCCGTCTCTGATGGCGCATGACCTGGTGCCGTTTCGCGCGCTGGCTACACATCTAGATGGCATGATGCCGGCGCATGTGGTCTATCCCGATTTCGATCATCGACCGGCGGGATTTTCTCCGGCCTGGCTCGGCATGCTGCGTGAGACCCTGGGCTTCAAGGGCACGATCTTCTCGGATGACCTGAGCATGGGCGGGGCCTGCACCGCCGGCACACCGGCCGAGCGGGCTCGGCTGGCCCTGGAGGCCGGGTGTGACATCCTGCTGGTCTGCAATGACCGGGCCGCTGCCCTTGAAGTGCTGGAAGCCTGCCAGGGGCAGACGTCCAAGCGTGGCGGCAGACTGCGTTACGCTCGTGCCCGCCCCGATCTCGATGCCATGAGCGCATTGGCGCGCTGGCGTCGCGTGCATGCCCGCCTCGAGGCCATGGCCGCCGACTGACGTTCCCTTGACACTGCAACAACGAGCCTTCGATGCCTAAACTCGATGCCGATGCCCTTCCGTCCCTGGCCGACATGCGTGAGGTCATGGAGAGTGCCGACTGCCTGATTTCCCAGGAGGAAGTCGAGCGTGCCCTGGACCGCATGGCCGACGAACTGACCCGTGACCTCGGTGACAGCCTGCCGGTTTTCTATTGCGTGATGAACGGGGGCTTGATCACCACTGGCCACTTGTTGACCCGCCTGGGCTTCCCTCTCGAAGTCGATTATCTGCATGCCACTCGCTATCGTGGCGGCACTCGCGGTGGCGAACTGTTCTGGCGCGTGTCGCCGGAGATCCCCATGGCCGGCCGACACGTGGTTATCGTCGACGACATCCTTGATGAAGGCGCGACCCTGGCGGCCATTCTCGATTATTGCCGGGAGGCCGGTGCGGCGAGCATTGCCACGGCGGTGCTCGTGGACAAGCGGCATGATCGCAAGGCGGTGCCGGGTCTCAAGGCCGACTATTGCGGTCTCGAGGTCGCCGATCGCTATGTGTTCGGCTATGGCATGGACTACAAGGGATACTGGCGCAACGCGCCAGGCATCTTCGCACCGAAGGGGATGTAACGCGTGTCGGGCGTCGGCCTCGTCATCGGGGCCGACGTTACCCTGTCGTTGTCGTTCCGTTCCGCTGTGGCCGGGCTTGACCTCGAGCCGCCGGGCGTTGTCACGGGACGGTGATGACTACCGCCGGACGGGACGCTTCTGCAGCTTGCGTTGCAAGGTGCGGCGGTGCATGCCAAGCGCTCGGGCGGTAGCGGAAATGTTGCCGTCGTGCTCCTGCAGCACTTTCTGGATGTGCTCCCAGGTCAGTCGATTGATCGAGGGAGGCGTTTCCGCCACTTCGGCCTCCGGGTCGCCTTCCTCCCGGGACAGCGCGGTCAGTACCTCGTCGGCGTCGACCGGCTTGCACAGGTAGTTGACGGCGCCGAGCTTGATGGCTTCGACGGCGGTGGCGATGCTCGAATAGCCCGTCAATACCACTATGCGGCAGTCTGGCACCAGTTCCAGCAGCTCCGGCAACAGCTTGAGTCCGGACTCATGTTCCAGCTTGAGGTCCAGGGTCGCGAATTCCGGCTGGTGGAGGCGTGCCAGCTCAAGGGCCTCGCTGCCGTCGTGGGCGACCAGGACCTCGAAGTTGCGTCGCGTCATCGCGCGATGAAGCACATGGCGGAACATTTCGTCATCATCGACGATCAGCAGGCGTTGGGGTGTCTCTTGCATGTTCCTTGTATCCTCGTTCAGGCGTCGGTTCAGGCCGAGGTATCGCTACGAGGCAGGCTGACCTCTGTCAGGGTGCCGCCTTGCGGATGATTGTACAGGCTCACGCCCCCGCCAAAGCGGTTGATGGTGGCGTGGGTCAGAAACAGGCCGATGCCGAGTCCCTTGCTCTTGGTGGAGACGAAGGTGTCGCCGAGCTGGTCGGCGATCGACAGGGCGACACCCGGGCCGTGGTCGCGAATGTCGATGACCACTTCCTCGATGTTCCAGTCCATGTGAATGGCAATGTCGTTGGGGTTGGCGTCGGCGGCGTTGTTGAGCAGGTTGGTCAGTGCCTGGTCCAGGGTGGCGTCCACCGCCAGCTTGGGCTGGCCGCGCTTGTCGGCGATCTCGAGGTGATGATCGACATCGGGGCGCAGCACCAGCCAGCGTTGCACCACGCTGTTCAGCCATTCCTTGGCATCGCGCACCTCGGGATTGGCCATGCGGCGACGATCCGCATTGTCGACCAGGTGGCGCAGGCGCGCCTTGCAGGTATCGACCTGTTCGCGGAGCAGGTCGATGTCCTTCTCCAGCCGGGCATCGCCGGCGACATCTTCGCGCATCTCGCTCAGCAGTACCGCCATGGTGGACAAGGGGGTGCCCAGCTCATGGGCGGTACCGGCGGCTTGCGTCGCCACCGCGAGCACCTGCTCGTTGCGCAGTGCCGACTCTCGGGTACGGGACAGCGACTGTTCACGATTGCGCAGCGCGCGGGCCATTTTGTAGATGAAGAAGGTCACCAGCCCCGCCGAAAGCCCGAAGTTGAGCCACATGCCCAGGGTGTGCAGATTGACCCAGCTCTGGGCATGGGGCATGCCGAGCTGAGGGACGGGATGATAGAAGAACATCAGAAAGCTGTAACCGGCCATGCCGGCGACGGCGACCGCCCAAGCGTGGCGCCAGGGCAACGTCGCCGCGGCGATGGTCACCGGCACCAGGTAGTAACCGATGAAAGGGTTGGTGGAGCCGCCAATGAGATAGAACAGCAGGGTAAGACCCGCGATATCGGCGAGCAGGTGGGCGAGGTACTCACCGTGCGTCACCGCCCAGGGGCGCCCGAGGCGCCACCAGGTGCCGATGTTGATCAGGCTCATCGCCGCCATCACGGCGATCACCGCAGGAATATCCAGCACGAAGCCGAGTCCGGCGATGCCGATGATGACGCCGATCAGAAAACCGGTCCAGGTGATGCCTCGAACGATGGTCAGACGTACCAGGTTACGGTTCGGAGTGGACAGCGGTAATGGCAAAGGGGCTTGCATGGACGCTCCGCGATCGAGACGGACCCCGATGATAACCGATCCACCCTAGGCTTGGCCTTGCATGGGGCGCGACGCTATGTCGCCCCTTTGGACCAGGGAGGCGGGGGCGATGCCGGCAGGGTCAAGCCTCCTGTCGTTTCAGTTCACTCCAGGCCGCATAAGTGCTGAGAAAGACGCGGCCTGACAAGTCGTCGAGGAAATGGCTCTTCTTGAGGCGATCCATCACGGGCCCCTTGACCTCAGCCAGGTGCAGGGTGACGCGGGAATCCTTGAGCCGAGCGTTGATGGCGTCGAGGCTTTCCAGCGCCGAGGCGTCGATCAGGTTTACTGCCGAGCAGATCAGCACCACGTGTTCCAGTTCCGGGCGGCTGGCTACCAAGGTGTAGACGGTATCCTCCAGGTAGCGGGCATTGGCGAAATAGAGGCTTTCGTCGATGCGCAACAGTGCCAGGTGGCTGAAGGTTTCGGCACTGTGGCGTGTGACGCTACGGAAATGCTCGGTGCCCGGAATGCGGCCGACCAGGGCGCTGTGGGGGCGGCTCGTGCGATACAGGAAGAGGCCGATGGACAGCGCGACCCCGCTGATGATACCGGCTTCGACACCCTCGGCGAGCGTCAGCAGGATGGTCAGCGCCATGGCCGAGAAATCGCTGCGTGAATAGCGCCAAGTCTGTCGAATCAAAGGGATGTCCACCAAGGTCAGCACGGCCACGATGATGGTGGCGGCGAGGGTGGCGATGGGCAGGTGACGAAGCAGCGGCGTCAAGGCAAGGGTGACCAGGGCGATACCGACAGCGGCGAAGGCGCCGGCCATGGGAGTTCTGGCGCCGGATTCGAAGTTGATGACGGTACGTGACAGGCCGCCGGTGACGGGCATGCCGGCAGACAAGGCGGCGGCGATGTTGGCGCCTCCCAGGCCGAGCAGTTCCTGGTTGGGCGAGATGCGTTCGCGGCGCTTGGCGGCCAGCATCTGCGCCATGGAGATCGATTCGACGAATCCGACCACGCTGATCAGCAGGGCCGGCACGAGCAGCTCCTGCCACAGGGGCAGATCGAGGGTCGGGAAGGTCAGAGGGGGCAGGCCTTTCGGTATATCACCGACTACCGCCACGCCCCGCGCTTCCAGGTCCAGCCACCAACTGAGCAGGGTCGTGATGATAACGGCGAAGACCGGACCGGCTCGGGTACAGAGGGTTGCCAGGCCCTTGGGCATGCCGATTGCCGTCAAGGTCATCTTGCCGTAGCGACGCAGGAGGAACAGGAACGCCAGGCAACCGGTCCCCAGGACGAGCGTCGGCCAATGCAGGGTATCGAGGTGCGTGGCCAGTCCTGTGAGCAGTGACAGGGCCGTGTAACCCGCCGTGTCGATGCCGGACAGGTGAGTGAGCTGGCTGATGGCGATCAATAGTCCCGAGGCGGACAGGAAACCGCCGATCACGGGGTGGCTGAGGAAGTTGGCGAAAAAGCCAAGGCGTAGCAGGCCCATCACCAGCAGCATGGCCCCGGACAGCAACGATAAGGTGAGAGCGGCATCCAGATAGGCCGGCGAGCCTGGCGGTGCCACGCCCGAAAGGGCCGCACCGGTCATCAGCGCTATGATGGCTACCGGCCCGACAGCCAGGGTGCGACTGGTGCCGAGCAGCGCATAGGCCAGCAGCGGCAGGATGCTGGCGTACAAGCCGACGACTGCCGGGAGGCCGGCGAGGATGGCATAGGCCAGTGATTGGGGAATCACCATGACGGTGACGATCACGCCCGCCAGCAGGTCGGCACCGAACAGACGACGGGTGTAGTGGGGAAGCCAGGTCAGTATCGGAAGATATTTCTTGAGCATCCAGGCCAGTCGCAGGTGAATGAATCGAAGGGCAAATTCTCCGACAGCCTAAACGATCCGCGGGTGTCGGTCAGCGATAACGTGCCAGAAAACGCGTATCCAGATACCGCTTGGCGAGCAGGGCCAGCCGGCCACCCCACCAGTGGCGTCCTCGAAGGGCGAGCCCCTGGCCGTCGCCCAGGTCGAGAATCGACAAGGCATATCGCCGAGGAAGATAGCGAGCCGATGGTGCCTTGCCCGTCAGGCTGGCGACGAGGTTGGCGAGCAGGACAGGTGCCTGGCGGACGCCATGAACCCCTAGCCGGGGAAGGCGGTACCCGTCCAGGGCTGCACAGTCGCCGGCGGCAAAGACCTCGGGGGTGGCGGGGCTCTGGAGGGTTTCGGTCACGACCAGGCCGCGTTCCGCTCGCGCCGGAAGTCCCAGTCGTTCGATGACGGCCGGGGCGATCAGGCCGGTGGCAATGATCAGGTGATCGGCATCGGCTGGCGCTGCCTGGGCATGAGGTCTTACCTGGATGTCCAGCACCTCGAGACGTTGTCTCAGCCAGGCGACGGCGCCGGGAGGTGCCTGGCTCAGCAGGCCGCTATGCCCGGTCAGCAGAATGATCTCCGCGGTGGCGCCATGCCACCTGGCCAGGGCACGCAGGTTGCAGGCCACTTCTACGCCGCCGGCGCCGCCACCCAGCACCACCAGTCGGAGCGTCTTGCCGAGAGAGAAGTCGCGCGCAAGGCGCAGTCGCAGGGCGAGCAGGCAGGGAATTGGCTTGACCGGCCAGCATTCGAGGCCATCGGGGAGAGGCGTCGGATATCGAACGCTGGACCCGATGTTGAGTGACAGCAGGGTATAGTCCAATGTCCGGCCATCGTCGAGATGCGCCTGGCGCTGCCGGGCATCGAGCCCGACCAGACGTGCGCGACAGGCGTCGGCCCCCTGGCGACGGGCCAGGGCGGCAGGATCAATGCGGTCGGCCTCGGGTGAGCAGCGACCGCCCAGCATGCCGGTGGCCAGGCCCGAATACCAGAAGCCGCCCGGATCGACCAGCACGAGACGCTCGACCGGCAGACGATGACGATGACGCAGCAGGTGCAGGTGGGCATGGCCTGCTCCGATCAGCAGTAGGGTGCGGCGTGTCATGAGCTCGCCATGTCAGGCTTCGTTGGCTTCCCTGGGGCGATCTTGCCAGGCTGTCCAGGAGTAGAGGGCCAGGCTGAACCAGATCAGGATGAAGGTTGCCAGTTGCGTTGGCGCCAGGGGCTCGTTGAACACCAGCAGGGCGATCAGGAACTGGATGCTCGGGTTGAGATACATCAGAAAGCCCAGGGTGGCCAGACGCAGGCGGCGAGCGGCACCGGCAAAGGCCAGCAGGGGCAGTGCGGTGATCACGCCGCTGGCGATCAGCAGAAAGGTGCTGCGGTAGTTGGCCAGGAAGTGGGACAGGCCGGCTTCACTGAGCCAGGCCAGTGCCAGCAGCCCGAGCGGCATCAGCAGCAGGGTTTCGACGAACAGGCCGGAGAGGCCGTCCAGCGGCACCTGCTTGCGCAGCAGACCATAGGTTCCGAAGGTCAGTGCCAGGGCCAGGCTGATCCAGGGCACCTCGCCGAGCATCACCAGTTGAATGATGATGGCGATGCCCGCCAGGGCCACGGCGACTCCCTGTAGAGGCCGCATGCGTTCACGCAGTACCAGCAGGCCGAGCGTCACGTTGACCAGCGGGGTCAGGAAGTAGCCGAGGCTGGCCTGGAGCACCTGGCGGCTCTCCACGGCATAGATGTAGAGCCCCCAGTTGAGTCCGATCAATATCGCGCAGGCGAGAACACGCCCGAGCCGACGTGGATGGCGCAAGGCCTCGGCGACTGGTGACCAGCGGCGCAGCAGGGTGACCAGCCCCACCAGGAACACGCAGGACCACAGGACCCGGTGAATGAGTACCTCGTAGGCGGGGATCCCCTCGAACAAGGCGAAGAAGAGCGGGAAGCACCCCCACATCAGGTAGGCGGTGAGGCCGAATCCGACCCCCTTGCCGGCGTCGGGGGAAACGGTTTGAGTCCTTGGCATGTTAAGCTTCCTAAGAATGTCCGACCTATCATAGGGCCGGTATCGTTTCGATGCCATGGCTGCGCGATGCCGGTGTCTCGATTAGGCTGAAGACTGTCCCGTTCGACGATGGAGTCCCTGTATGACCGAGCTGCGAACGACCCTGGTGCAGTGCGACCTGCGCTGGGAGGATCCCGATGCCAACTGCCGAATGCTCGAGGAGACGCTGGGTGATCTCGGTGCCGATCAGACCGACTTGATCGTGCTGCCGGAGATGTTTGCCACCGGGTTCACCATGAACTCGAGAGAAATGGCCGAGCCCATGGATGAGAGCGCGACTGTTGCCTGGTTGCGCGACCAGGCCGTGCGCCGTGGCTGCGTGATCACCGGCAGTGTGGCGGTGGTCGAGGGGGAAGAGTGCTTCAATCGCCTGCTCTGGGCACGACCGGACGGTAGCCTGGTCAATTACGACAAGCGTCACCTGTTCCGCATGGCCGGCGAGCACGAACGTTATGCCATGGGGCACGAACGGGTGATCGTCGAACTCAAGGGGTTCCGGATTCTGCTCAGCGTCTGTTATGACCTGCGCTTCCCCGTGTGGCTGCGCCAGCAGCCGGCCCCCGGCGAACACTTCGAATACGATGCCTTGCTGTGCGTCGCTAACTGGCCGGCGCCGCGTCGGCATCCCTGGCGCGTGCTGCTGCAGGCCCGTGCGGTGGAGAACCTGTGCCCGGTGATCGGCGTCAATCGCGTCGGCGAGGATGCGAAGGGGCTCGGCTACGCCGGCGACTCCATGCTGATCGATGCCAAGGGCGAGGCGTTGATCGATGAACCCAGGGATGTGCCCTTCGTGAAGACCGGCACCTTGTCGCTGGACGACCTGCAAGCCTTCCGCGAGAAGTTTCCCGCCTGGCGCGATGCCGATCATTTCACCCTGTCGGACGGAGTTGGCGAGTGATGCGACTGGATCGTTTTCTGGCGGAAAGCACCGACCTGACGCGAAGTCTGGCCAAGCGTGCTCTGATACGTGGTGAAGTCAGCGTCAATGGTGAACTGGAGAAGAAGGCGGCCCGCCATGTGGAAGAGGCCGATCGGGTCGTCTGGCTGGGAGAGTCCCTCTCCTTGGTGGGGGTGCGCTATATCATGCTGCACAAGCCCGAAGGCGTGGAATGCACGGCCCGGCGTGGCCTCTATCCCCGCGCGGTGGATCTGCTCGATGTCCCCAAGGCCGAGCGCTTGAAGCCGGTCGGTCGTCTCGATGTCGAGACGACGGGCCTTTTGCTGCTGACCGATGATGGCCAGTGGTCACACCGTATCACCTCGCCGCGTCGGCGTTGTGCCAAGGGGTACATGGCCCAACTGGCGCGTCCCCTCGAGGGTGATGCGGCCAGGCAGGCGGTGGACGCCTTTGCCGAGGGCATCGTGCTGGAGGGGGACGAGGCACCGACCCGGCCTGCCGAGTTGACGATACTGGATGCCCATCGCGCGAGGCTGGTCATCGATGAGGGCCGTTATCATCAGGTTCGGCGCATGTTCGCTGCCATCGGCAACCATGTCGAGGCGCTGCATCGCGAATCCATCGGGCCGCTGCTCCTCGATGACGCACTGGCTCCCGGAGAGTGGCGTGAACTCGAGCCGGAGGAGGTGGCGTTGTTCTGAAACGGTGGCGTCTGTGGTGGCAATGTGGCGTCCACGCTCGCCATCAGGCGTTTCTCTCTATCATTATACCGTTATCTTGGCGGTTGGCCGCCCAACTCACATCGAGAGGCATGGACCGACCCGACGAAATTCGTTAACATTCTAACTTTTAACATTCATTGTTGTATGTATAGCCCGTCGGAGCCCATGCATGTCACGCTTGCCTGCCTTTTCTCGTCATTGCGCACTCCCTTGGCTGTCGGCGCTGCTCGTGGTGGTCGCGAGTCCCGCCGATGCCGACGGGCTCTTCACGCTCAAGAGCGAGAACGACATCTATTCGGGTGGCTCGGATGGCCACTATACCAATGGCCTTGAAGCCACCTGGTCCTTCCAGACGTCGCCCGAACACTGGCTGAACGACCTGGCCGATAGGTTGCCGGGTTGGTCCAGTGGTGAACTGGATGGCGGGGCCTATCGACTTTCGCACCAGATCTATACGCCTCTCGATATCGGCGAGGAAGCTCTGGACGTATCGGATCGTCCCTATGCCGGGGTGTTGCTGGGGGGCGTGTCACTGTTCGACAGTACTCCCCATGATGACTGGCGTCGCCTGCGCACCCTGAATCTCGATGCCGGTATCGTCGGGCCGGCCGCTGGTGGCGAGACCATCCAGCGCGAGCTGCACCACGTGCTCGACTCCGAAAAGCCCCGAGGCTGGCAGTATCAGTTGCATAACGAGCCGATCCTCAACTTGTCCTACGAGACGGCCTGGATCGGTAGGGAGCACCTGAATGGATTGGAGGTGGAGTACGGGCCGAACCTGGGGTTCGCGTTGGGCAATCTCTATACCTATGGGTCGGTCGGCGGCGGGGTGCGACTTGGCGAGAACCTGAGCCGTAGCTTCGGTATCCCGTCGATTGCGCCAGCCCAGGGTGGACGCTCCTTCTTTCTTCCCGATCAGGGATTTGGCTGGTATGCCTTTGCGGCCCTGAAAGGGCGCTACATGGCCCATAACTTGCTGCTGGATGGCAATACCTTCGAGGACAGTCATTCCGTCGATCGCGAGGAATGGGTCGGCGATGCGCTGGTCGGCGTGGCATTCAACTGGGATCGCTGGCAGCTTTCCGTCACCCACGCATGGCGGACCAAGGAGTTTCGGGAACAGCCCGAATCCGACAGCTTCGGCTCGCTGTCGCTGGCCTTCTGGTACTAGGCAACGGCAAGCCGTAGCACCGGGAGTCGTTCATTGCGGCAGGGCCGGCTGACGTTCCTGCAGCCCCGCGGCCTTCACCAGGGCCTTCGTGTAGTCCGTGGCGGGATGTTCCAGCACCGCAAGACAGTCGCCGCTTTCCACCATTTCACCATCCTTCAGTACCAGGATCCGATGTGCCATGGCGCGCACCACTGCCAGGTCGTGGCTGATGAACAAATAGCTGATGCCTCGGCGACGTTGCAGTTCACGCAGCAGGCTGACGAGTTGCGCCTGGACACTGCGATCCAGCGCCGAGGTCGGCTCGTCGAGCACCACCAGTTCAGGGGCCATGATGATCGCGCGAGCGATGGCAATGCGCTGGCGCTGGCCGCCGGAAAATTCGTGAGGATATCGCGAGGCGCAGCCCTCGGGCAGACCGACTTCCTTCAGGGTGCCATGGACATGACGTTCCACCTCGTCGGCGCCAAGTTCAGGGTGGTGGAAGCGCAATCCTTCGCTGATGATGTCCGATACCGGCATGCGAGGCGAGAGGGAGCCAAAGGGATCCTGAAAGACGACCTGGAAGCGACGGCGTTGACGGCGCAAGTCACCACCGCTCAGGCGGTCCAGTCGCGTGCCGTCGAAATCGAGGGTGCCGCGACAGGGCACAAGGCGCAGCAACGCCTGGGCGAGCGTACTCTTGCCGGAGCCGGATTCGCCGACGATGCCAAGCGTTTCGCCGGGTGCTATCTGCAGAGCCAGGGGTTTGACCGCCTCGAAGGGAGCGGGGCGCCGCTGGAAGAGACGTTTGGGGCGCTGGAAGCTCACGGCGATGCCTTGGGCATCGAGCAGAGGCGTCCTGGCGGCGGCGAGGGGGGCGGGACGTCCACTTGGTTCGGCATCCAGCAGGGCGCGTGTATGGGAACTTTGCGGTGAGCTGAAGACGTCATCGACGACGCCCGTTTCCTGGGCCTGTCCCTTGTGCATGACGCACACTCGATCAGCGTGGTGGCGCACCAGGTTGAGGTCGTGAGTGATGAACAGCATCCCCATGTCCTGCTCATCGCGCAGCTCGGCCAGCAGGGCCAGAATCTCGCGTTGCACCGTGACGTCCAGTGCCGTGGTCGGCTCATCGGCGACCAGCAGTCGCGGAGCGTTGGCAATGGCCATGGCGATCATCACCCGCTGGCGCTGGCCACCGGAAAGCTGGTGGGGCCAGGCATCGAGAAGCTCTGCGGCGCGCGGCAGGCGAACGCGTTCTAGCAGCTCATGGCAGCGCCGGCGTGCGGCCTTGCCCGTCATCCCCTGGTGCAAGCGCAATACTTCGCCGATCTGCTTGCCGACAGTATGCAGAGGGTTGAGGGAGGTCATGGGCTCCTGGAAGACGAAACCGACCCGGCCACCGCGCACGGCTTGCCACTCCCGGTGCGAAAGGCTTGCCAGGTCGAGGCCTTCGAGCCGTCGGCCACCGCTCAGTGAAGCGCTGGAAGGCAGCAGGCCGAGTGCGCCGAGTGCCGAGACAGACTTGCCGGAACCGGATTCGCCGACCAGGGCCAGGGTCTCGCCGCGTTGCACTTCCAGGGACAGCGATTCGACCACTGGCGTGCCGTCGAAGGCGATGGTCAGGTCATCGAGCTGGAACAGAGGCTGGTCAGGCATCGCGCAGGGCCCTCGCGTCGGTGGTGCTCGTGCCGGCGTGCTGGATATGACGGGGGTCGAAGGCATCCCGCAAGCCTTCGCCGATGAATACCAGCAGCGAGAGCATGATCGACAGTGTCATGAAGGCTGTGATGCCTAGCCAGGGGGCCTGGAGATTGTTCTTGCCCTGGGCGACCAGTTCGCCCAGCGAAGGCGAGCCAGGGGGCAGGCCGAAGCCGAGGAAGTCCAGGGCGGTCAGGGTGGTGATGCCACCGGTGAACAGGAAGGGGATGAAGGTCAGAGTGGCCACCATGGCGTTGGGCAGCACATGGCGCCACATGATTAGCCGCGAGGGCAGCCCCATGGCGCGGGCGGCACGGACGTACTCGAGGTTGCGGGCGCGCAGGAACTCGGCGCGGACCACATCGACCAGCCCCAGCCAGGAAAACAGCAGCATGATGCCGAGCAGCCACCACAGGTTGGGTTCCACCAGGCTGGCCAGGACGATCAGCAGGAACAGCACCGGCAGGCCCGACCAGATCTCGGTGAGGCGCTGGCCGATTAGGTCGACCTTGCCGCCGAAATAGCCCTGAACACCGCCGATCACGACACCGAGCACGAGGGAGCCGGCGGTGAGTACCAGCGCGAAGACCACCGACAGGCGAAAGCCGTAGATCACCCGAGCCAGGACGTCGCGGCCCTGATCGTCGGTGCCCAGCCAGTGCTCGCCGTCCGGAGGCGAGGGCGCCGGGTGGCGCAGTGCCATGTCCAGGGTATCGTAGGAATAGGGAATGGGCGGCCAGAGCATCCAGCCATCCGCCTCGATGGTCTCTCGGGTGTAGCGATCGCGATAGTCCGCCGGTGTAGGAAGAAAACCGCCGAACTCGGTGTCGGGATAGTCCACGAGCAGCGGGACATACCAGTCCCCCTGGTATTGCATCAACAGTGGCTTGTCGTTGGCCACCAGTTCGGCACCGAGGCTGAACACGAACAGTGCCATGAATATCCATAGTGATATCCGGGCGCGTCGGTTGCGTCGGAAGACATCAAGCCGGCGGCGCGTAATGGGAGACAAGCGAGATGTCGCGGCATCGAGCATGATCAAGACTCCCGCGTTTCGAAATCGATACGGGGATCGACCCACACATAGGTCAGATCCGATATCAGCTTCAGGATCAGACCAATCAGCGTATAGAGATAAAGGGTGCCGAAGATCACCGGGTAATCGCGCTGCATGACGGCCTCGAAGCCCAGCAGGCCGAGGCCGTTGAGAGAGAAGATCACTTCGATCAGCAGTGCGCCGGTGAAGAAGATGCCGATCAGTGCCGAAGGCAGGCCGGCGATGATGATCAACATGGCATTGCGGAAGACGTGCCCATAGAGCACGCGACGATCACTGGCTCCCTTTGCTCGAGCGGTGAGCACGTACTGTTTGTGAATCTCGTCGAGAAAGCTGTTCTTGGTCAGCATGGTCAGGGTGGCGAAACTGCCGATGGCCGAGGCGGCGACCGGTAGGCTGATATGCCAGAAATAGTCCTTTACCTTGCCCCAGACCGAGAGCTCGGGAAAGTCTGGCGAGGTCAGGCCGCGCAACGGGAAGATGTCCCAGTAGCTGCCGCCGGCGAACAGCACGATCAGCAGGATGGCGAACAGGAAGCCGGGAATGGCATAGCCGACGATGACCACCCCCGAGGTCCAGATGTCGAAGCGCGTTCCGTGCTTGAGTGCCTTGCGGATGCCCAGCGGTATCGAGATCAGATAGACCAGCAGGGTGGTCCACAGGCCCAGGGATATCGAGACCGGCAGGCGTTCGAGGATCAGGGACGTGACCGCGGTGCCGTGGAAGAAACTCTCGCCGAGATCGAAGGTCGTGTAGTCGACGAGCATGTCGAGGAAACGCTCCGGCGCCGGCTTGTCAAAGCCGAACTGGGCTTCCAGTCGTTCGATGAGTTGCGGCGGCATGCCACGACTGCCACGGGAATCATCGCCCGAGACCACCTCTCCGCCGCCACCCTCGAGGCGGGTGCTGGATTGTGCGGATAGTCCCTCGAAACGAGCCAGCATCTGGTCGATGGGGCCGCCGGGAGCGGCCTGGACGATGATGAAGTTGAGCAGCAGGATTCCCAGCAAGGTGGGAATCATCAGCAGCAGGCGGCGCAGGGTATAGGCGGCCACGACAACTCCTCAAGCAGGTGATGGAGAACTAGTTGCCATTCTGGCGGGCTTCGACTTGGGTGGCGCGTTGCGGATCGACCCACCAGGCGTCCAGGTCCAGGCCGTATTCCGGGAAGGGTTCCTTCCAGCCGAACTTGTCCCAGAAGGCCAGTCGGGTGCCTGGCAGGTGCCACTGGGGAATCACGTAGAATCCCCAGCGCAGCACGCGATCGAGGGCCTGGGCCGCAGTATCCAGCTCGGCGCGCGTATCGGCGGCGATCAAGCGCTCCACCAGATCGTCGATGACCGGGTTTTCCAGCCCGATGAGGTTGCTGCTCTGGGGAGCGTGGGCATACTTGCTGCCCCAGAATTCACGTTGTTCGTTTCCGGGGCTGGCCGATTGCGGGAAGCTGCCGACGATGATATCGAAGTCAAAGTTGCCCCGGCGATTGAGGTACTGGTTGACGTCCACGACACGGATCTTGCCCTGAATGCCCAGCCGTTTCAGGTTGCGCAACAGCGGATGCACGATACGTTCGAAGCGAGTGTCGTGCAGGAGTACCTCGAGTCGCAAGGGCTCACCGTCGGGCGTGATCAACTGGCCGTCACGATAGGTGTAGCCGGCTTCGGTCAGCAGTTCATGGGCACGTCGGAGGCGGGCGCGGGGTTCCTCGGGCATGTCGATGGGCAGGGGCGAGTCGAAGACGCGCTCGGGCAGGGCGTCGCGATGAGGCTCGAGCAGTGCCAGCTCCGCGTCACTGGGGAGTCCCTCAGCGGCCATTTCAGAATTGGCGAAGTAACTGTGGGTACGCTGATAGGCGCCGTAGAAGAGGTTCTTGTTCAGCCACTCGAAGTCGAAGGCAAGGTTCAGGGCTTCGCGCAGGCGCACGTCCTGGAATTTGTCGCGCCGGAGGTTCATGACATAGGCCTGCATGCCCGCGGGCTGGCCGTCGGGGATCTCAAGGCGCTTGACGAAGCCGTCATTGGCGGCAGGGAAGTCATAGCCGGTCGCCCAGTTGCGGGCCGTGGAGCCGATGCGAAAGTCCAGGTTGCCGGCCTTGAAGGCTTCCATGGCCACGGAAGCATCGCGGTAATAGTCGAAGATAAGCCGGTCGATATTATGGCGACCACGGTTGACCGGAAGGTCCCGGCCCCAGTAGTCGTCGACGCGCTCGTAGACGATGCGGCGGCCCGGGTCGACCTCGGCAATCCGGTAGGGGCCCGAACCGAGCAGGGCATCACGAGTGGGTTGGGTGAAGTCGCGATCCTGCCAGTAGTGGGCGGGTAGTACCGGCATCTGGCCAAGGATCAAGGGAAGCTCGCGGGACTCGCTGCCGGCCAGGTCGAAATGCACGGTGTCCTCGTCCACGGCGCGCACATCGGCCACACCGGCATAGTAGGCTCCGTATAAGGGTTGCCCCTTCTCGGTAAGTGTCTTGAAGCTGAAGAGCACGTCTTCGGCCGTGACCGGCGTGCCGTCGTGAAAGCGCGCCCGGGGGTCGAGGTCGAACTCGACCCAGTGCCGCTGCGGGTCGAGGCGAATGCCGGAGGCCAGCAGCCCATACATGGTGAAGGGCTCGTTCGGGTTCCGGGTGAGCAGGGTGTCGTAGGTGTTGCCGAGTCCGGCGGCCGGGGTTCCCTGGACGATATACGGGTTGGTCGAGTCGAAACTGCTGCCCGTTGCGGCACGGGTCAGGGTTCCCCCGACCGGCGCGTCCGGATTGGTGTGGGGAAAGTGGGAGAAATCCTCGTGCAGTGCCGGCTCGCCGTAAAGGGCAAGTGCGTGTCGGGTGGGAACATCGGCGGGGTCGGCGGCCATGGCGGAGGCGTTGGCCATGACCGCCATCAGCGGCAGGAGCAGTCGCATCATCGGAGAGGATCCTTTCCCTGCGTCAACAAGACGGCGCGTGCCAGGACGCGCCTCAGTATCATCCACCGGAAAGTGTCAGCTGCTGCCCGGGTTGTAAAGCGTCGGGTCGGTCGAGGCCGTTCCAGCGAACGAGGTCCGCGGCCGCCACGGCATGCTGGGAGGCGATGGAAGACAGGGTGTCGCCTCGCTGGACGACATGGACCGCGCCGTCGTCGGCATCGTTCATCGGTGATCCGAGGGCGGCCACGAGGCGTTGGGCGTGCCCCATCGGTACCAGGAGATTGTCGACCTGGTGGGGATGAGCGACTCCGGCGCGAAGCCCGGGATTGAGCTCGGCCAGGCGCTGTTCGGGAACGCCTGCCAGGCGGGCGGCTTCGTCCAGGGTCACGCGGCGTGTCACCGGCACCTGGGCGAATGCCGGGCCACCCTCGATATCGGGAAGATTGACGCCATAGCGCTGGGGTTCGGAGATGATCGCGGCGATGGCCAGCAACTTGGGGACATAGTCCATGGTCTCCGCCGGCAGGCTCAGGTCCCAGTATTCGCCGGCATGGCCCTGCGACTGGGCGAGGCGAACGGCCTGGTTCACGGTCCCGGCGCCGGCATTGTAGGCGGCCAGGGAGAGTTCGATATCGCCCTCGTACCACTGGTCGGCCTGCATCTCGATGTAATCCAGTGCCGCTTCCGTGGAACGCACGACGTCGAGACGGCCATCCCAGGCATTGTTGCGACGCAGACCGAGGGCTTCCCCGGTACGCGGCATGATCTGCCACAGGCCAGCTGCGCCGAAGTGACTGCGAGCCTCGGGATCGAAGGAGCTCTCGATGAAGGGGACCAAGGCGATTTCACCGGGCAGCCCGCGAGCTTCGACCTGCTGGACAATCCAGGTCAACCAGGGACGGGCTCGCTCGGTGATCTTGGCGATATTTTCCGGGCTCGAGCGATATTCGTCGATCCAGTGCTGGACCCTGGCATGGCCGGCGTCGGCACGCCACTGGTCACGCCATTCGAAGCTGGCGCGCAGGCGCTCCCAGGCATCCTTGGGTTGAAGGTCGAGAGCACCCCAGAAAGTGGCCATCGACTGTGAACGGGAACGAGCCAGGGTAGCCGTATCCTGCGAGGTGGCACCGAGTGTCGCGCGATCGGCAGGCATGGTGGCGGCTTGACTTTCGAGACTGTAGGGGGCGGTCGCCAACAGGGCGCCGAGCAAGCTCAGGGAACTGGCGAAGCCGAACAGGCGTCGACGCATTGTGTGATAGGTCATGCAAGGGTCTCCGGGGCGCCGGGGCTTGGCACACAGAGCGCCGAGCCGGTCGTCCAGCGGCCCTTTTCAAAGGGCGTTTCCAAAGAGGGTGTCAGAAGGAATCTTTCCAGGCGCGCAGGGTGGTGAAGGTTGCCAGCTCGGTGTCGGTGCTGCCGTGCTCCGATGCGCTCCGGCGCACCCCTTCCTTGTCACAGCGCAGGAAAGGATTGATGCGACGTTCACGGCCCAGGGTGCTGGGTAGCGTGGGACGTTCGAGTTCTCTGGCGCGCAGGCATTCGTGCTCGGCCTCGACCAGGTCCCTATTGTCCGGTTCGACGGCTTTGGCGAATCGCAGGTTGGCCAGGGTGTATTCATGGGCGGCGAATACCAGCGTTTCTTCGGGCAGGTTGTCGAGTCGTGAAAGCGACTGATGCATCTGCTCGGGAGAGCCTTCGAACAGCCGGCCGCAGCCGGCGCTGAACAGCACGTCGCCACTGAACAGCAGGGGCGGTATGCCGGCGGTGAAGAAGGCGATATGGTCGAGGGTATGGCCGGGCAGTTCGAGCACATCGAACAAGCGGCCCATCACCCGGATTTCATCGCCATCGCCGACAGGTTCGTCGATGCCCGTGATCGAGGGGTTGTGAGGCCCGATGACACGAGGCGAATAACGTTGGATCAACTCCGACACCCCTCCGGTATGATCGGGGTGATGGTGAGTGATCAAAATCGTGCCGAGCGTCAGTCCCTCGCGTTCCAGCCATTCGATGACAGGAGAGGCATCGCCGGGGTCGACTACACAGACGCTGTCGCTCGTATCCTGACGCAATAGCCAGATATAGTTGTCGCTGAAGGCTGGAATCGGTGTCACGCTCAACATGGACTCGTTATCCTCGCGGCTCGGCCGGACTCGGCGGTGCCGAGGGTACCTGACTCGGGGCAAATCGCAAAAAGTGTAGACTGTGGAGAGAAGAGCGGATCATGTCAAATTCGCGGGAAGCGATAGCCCTGGCGCGATTGGCCGAGGAAGGACGGCGTTACTGGGCCAGTACGCCGGGACAGGCGATCTGGCGAGCCGAACGGGCTTGCATCGGACCGCTGTGCGAACGCTGGTTTGGTCCCCATGCCCTGGAGCTCGGCTTCGGCCCCGCACTGACGGACATGTGCCCGGTGCATCATTCCTTGCGCTGGGCGCCGACGGAGGCGTTCGCCGAAACGCCGTCGACCCTGGTCTGCCCGCCCGATGCCCTGCCATTGCCCGATGGATGCCTGAACCTGGTGGTCGTGCATCATCTGCTGGAGGTGTTGCCGAACCCTCACCATGTATTGCAGGAAGCCGTGAGAGTCACCGCCGACGAGGGCCATCTGGTGCTGTTTGGCTGGTTACCGTTCGGTATCGCGGGATGGGCCCGGTTGTGGCCCGAACAGCGACGCCACTTTCCCGGTCGGGGGCGCTGGCGCAGCCCGGCTCGGCTGCGCGACTGGTTGACGTTTGTCGACTTCGAGACGCACCGGGTAGACTACTGCGGCTTTCGTCTGCCCGGCGGGCTGGCGCGAAATGCCGTGCTGGAGGCCGTTGGACGGCGGCATAATCTGCCGCTGAGCGACTGCTACATGATTCATGCCCGACGCCGCTCCCAACTGGCCCAGCCCCGGCGCGGGCGGATGTCCTTTGCGCCGTCGCTGCCCGGCTCCGCCGTGGGGGGCGCCACGCGGCTCGGGCCACAACCGGAAAGGGTGACAGAGGGTGAATGACGAAACGCCCCAAGAGGCATTGAGCGATGTGACGATCTATACCGATGGGGCATGTCGGGGAAATCCGGGACCAGGTGGCTGGGGGGCCTTGCTGCTCAGCGGCGAGCATGAAAAGGCCCTCAAGGGAGCCGAGGCCAGGACGACCAACAACCGCATGGAGTTGATGGCCGCCATCATGGCACTGCGCGCCCTGAAACGCCCTTGCCGAGTCGCGCTGTGGACCGATTCGGAGTATCTGCGCCGTGGCATCACCGAATGGATACATGGCTGGATCAAGCGCGATTGGAAGACCGCCTCGCGCAAGCCCGTCAAGAACGCCGAGTTGTGGCGAGACCTGCACGAGCAAACCCGGCGGCACCGCATCGAATGGCATTGGGTCAAGGGGCATAGCGGTCATCCCGGCAACGAGCGTGCCGATGCCCTGGCCAACGAGGCCATCGATGAGATGCAGGCCAACGCCTGAATGTCGATCTTTCCCTGAAAGCCGAGCACGAGACACCACATGCGTCAGATCATTCTGGATACCGAGACCACCGGCATCGATCCACGCGAGGGACATCGACTGATCGAGATCGGTGCGGTGGAGATGGTCAATCGACGATTGACCGGTAACACCTATCATCAGTACATCAACCCGGAGCGCGACATCGAGGCCGAGGCCGTGGAAGTCCACGGCATCACCAATGAGAAGGTTGCCGACGAGCCAGTCTTCGCCGACGTGGCGGATGCCTTCTGGGCCTTCATCGAGGGCGCCGAGCTGGTCATCCATAACGCTCCCTTCGATGTCGGTTTCATCGATCACGAGCTTGCCATGCTCAACAAGGCACGTGGCGAGCCGGTGTTGGGGCCGGTGGCCGAGCACTGCCGTATCCTGGATACGTTGCAACTGGCTCGCGACAAGCATCCCGGGCAGCGCAACAACCTGGACGCGCTCTGCAAGCGCTACGATATCCAGAACAGCCATCGCGTGCTTCACGGCGCCTTGCTGGACGCCGAGATTCTTGCTGATGTCTACCTGGCGATGACCGGCGGGCAGACGGCGTTGTCACTGGATGCCTCCGCCAGTGATGACACGGGGCAGACCGACAACAGTGGCGGCCTGATGATTCGACGCCTCTCGTTGGCGCCGGGTCAGTTGAGTGTCCGGCAGCCGGACGAGGCCGAATGGCAGGCGCATCGTGACAAGCTGGCCAGCATTCGAGAAGCCTCGGGGCAGTGTCGATGGGACGGCCTGGAAGGATGGCCGGGCGCTTCCCGGGAGGGAAGCTGATGCTGAAGCGCGAGCTGCCCCATGATGCAACGGCGGGGCGTCTGATTCGGCTCGCCGAGGGACGCATCGCGCCTGGTGAGGATGGCGGGCCCCTGCAGGCGCCGAGTCGCTGGCAGGCCGGCGTGCAGCCGCTGTGCTGGTGGGGTGGCGAACCGGTGGGCCTGTCGTTGGAAGAACAGGCCGGCTGCGACTGGCTTGACGGAAGGGATTGGCTGGCGAGCCTGCCGGGCGACTGGTTTCCGCTGGTCTCCACGGCGCTTCAGGTGGGGGCCTGGCTGCGCAACCATCGGTTTTGCGGCCGCTGCGGCGCGCCGGCCACGCGGCTCGACAGCGAGTTCGCCATGCAGTGTGCACAGTGCGGCCAGCGCAATTATCCGCGTATCTCGCCGTGCATCATTACCCTGGTGACCCATGGGGAATCGATGTTGCTGGCGCGTAGTCCACGTTTTCCTGCCGGTCGCTATTCGACCCTGGCGGGCTTTATCGAGCCCGGTGAGTCCGCCGAGGAGGCGGTGCGTCGCGAAGTCGAGGAAGAGGTCGGCGTGGCGCTGGGCCGGCTGCGCTATTTCCAGAGCCAGGCTTGGCCCTTCCCGCACTCCCTGATGCTTGGTTACTTTGCCGAGGCCGCCAGTCGGCGAATCCGTATCGATGGCGTGGAAATCAGCGATGCCGCCTGGTTCACGCCCAGGCAATTGCCCAAGCTGCCGCCGGTATATTCCATCTCTCGCGCCTTGATCGACACGCACCTCGCCGAGGTAGGGGCCAGGGGCCAATAGCGCCGGAAGCCAGTGATCGGCTTCGTTTTCAATCGGCGGGAAACAGGCTGGTCAGCTTGGTGGCCAGCATGACGTTGCCGGCGGCCTTCAACTTGCCGGTCATGAAGGCGGTCATGCCATTGATCTCTCCGGACATGATGCCTTTCAGGGTCTCGGTACTCAGGCTCAGGCTGACCGACGGGTCGTCGTGTTCGCCGGCGCAGATCTCCAGCTCACCATTCTGGATCTTGAGATAGTGATCCTCGGCATCGCTGAAGTGAAACTGGAAGATGTCGTTCATGCCCTGGGCAGCTTGGGCATCGAAACGGGCATGGAGCTTGTCGAAAGTGGACATGGCAAGGTTCCCGTGTCGCATTGTGGTGGAAGGTGGGTCAAGCGTATTTAAAACGACTGTTTTAATCAAGCTAGCTTGTTCCATCGGTACACTGACGTCAGCATGTGAGTCGAAACGCGCAGAGGAGTCGTATCGTGAACGAATGGTTTGGTGAGCTCGGCATGTTCCTGGCTCAGTTGCTGGTGGTGGTGGTGCTCATTGCCTTGGTGATGGTGGTCGTGGCGAGGTCGCGCTCCGGAGGCGGTGAGCGCAGCCAGATCAAGCTGGAGGAGCTCAATGCCAGGCGTCGACGTCGGTTGCGACGCCTGCGTCTGGCCGCCAGCGAGCCGGCGGCACGCAAGCGAATGACCAAGGCATTCCGTCGAGACGACAAGACGCGGGGCAAGAAAGGCGATGCCGATGAATCGGCTCGGTCGACGGTCTGGGTACTGGACTTTCATGGCGATCTCAAGGCCAGTGGTACCGGCAAGCTGGCCGAGGAAATCACGGCCGTGCTGGATGCCTCGAGCGAAGGCGACGAAGTGGTGGTGCGCCTGGAGTCGCCGGGCGGGCTGGTCCACGCCTATGGTCATGCCGCCGCCGAGATGGATCGGCTACGTCAGGCGGGTCTCTCCACCACGGTATGTGTCGACAAGGTGGCGGCCAGCGGAGGCTATCTGATGGCCTGCTGTGCCGATCGATTGCGCGCGGCGCCCTTTGCCGTGCTGGGCTCGATTGGCGTGGTGGCTCAGCTGCCGAATGTTCATCGCCTGCTCAAACGCCATGACATCGATGTGGATGTTCTCACCGCGGGGCAGTACAAGCGGACCTTGACAGTGTTCGGTGAAAATACCGAGGAAGGTCGGGAGAAATTCCTGGCCGAGCTGAATACGGTGCATGACCTGTTCAAGCGTTATGTCGCCGAGCGCCGTCCTGACCTGGATATCGAGGCAGTGGCCACCGGCGAGGCCTGGCATGGCACGGAGGCACTGTCCAGGGGGCTGGTCGACGAGATTGGCACCAGCGAGGCGTATCTTGCCGAGCGCATGAAGGATGCCAAGGTCATTGCCCTTAGCATTCAGCAGCGACGCGGACTCGCCGAGCGTCTGGGGCTTTCGGTATCGCACGGCATCGAGCGCAGTGTCGAGCGTGGTTTGGAAGCGCTCGATGCCAGCCGTTGGCAGAAGCGTTGAGATCGCGCCAGCGTCACAGCTTCAGCTTGCCGAGTGCCTCGATGAGCGTATTGGCGCGCTCGCCCTGCAGGGAATAGTAGATCGTCTGGGAGGCGCGCCGGGTCGCGACCAGTTCCTCCCGGCGAAGTATGGCGAGGTGTTGAGACAGGGCGGACTGACTGAGGGCGAGTCGCTGGTTGAGCTCGGTCACGGAAAGTTCCGCCCCGGCCAGCAAGCAGAGGATCCGCAGGCGATTGTCGTTGGCCATCGCCTTGAGTAGCGCGCTTGCCTGGTCGACGACCGTGTCGCCTCCATCCAGCAGGCGCTTGGCCTGGCGCTGAGCGTTGGTCATGATGTGCCCCCTTGAGCTAGCGAGCCCAATGCCGCACTTTCCCTCGCCGGTCACCGGGTCTTGATGGGTCCTTCGGCAGCCCTCCACCGGATGCCATTGTCACCTCGGTTCTCTGATTCAGGCATTACTCAACAATCTTTCATCACTATAGCCCACCGGGCTGACCACCCGCGATTCAACGCTGACTCAATGGCTGAATCAGCGTGTACGAGTCCGGGGTTCTCCTGCTTGTCGACAATGCTTCGAACGGGTTTCGTTCTTTTGTCGAAGTCTAGCCAATGGTCGGAGGTTTTTCGGCCCAGGGGTGGTCTAGGGTGTCAACAATCATGTGAACAACGCGAACAGCACTGTTCGATATGAAGGGTCCCGAAGCGAACCGCTCCGATGCGAGGTGATGTCGAATGTCCCGCTATCAAGACGAGTTTCTGCGTTCCATTGAGTCCCCCGAGCTCTTCTGGGCCGAGCAGGCCGGGCGTCTGCCCTGGTTCACGCCTCCGCAAACCATTCTGCGTTACGATGACCAGGGGCATGCGCGCTGGTACGAGGACGGTGAACTCAATCTCTGCCACGCCGCTCTGGACCACCATGTCGAGCAGGGGCGAGGCGAGCTGGCCGCCATTCATTGGGATTCGCCGGTCACCGGGCAGAAGCGAACCCTGAGTTATGGCCAGCTGCTGGATCGCGTGGCGCGCTTCGCCGGTGCATTGCGCGAGCTGGGCGTGAAATATGGCGACCGAGTAGTGATCTACATGCCGATGGTGCCCGAAGCCTTGGTTGCCATGATGGCCTGCGCTCGTCTCGGTGCCGTGCATTCGGTGGTCTTCGGGGGTTTTGCACCCCATGAGCTGGCGGTTCGGATCGAGGATGCCGAGCCACGGGTCGTCGTGACGGCTTCCTGCGGTGTGGAGATCGACCGGGTCGTTCCCTACAAGCCCATCGTCGATGAGGCGCTGGCGCGCAGCGCGCATCAGCCGGCCGCCTGTGTGGTGCTGCAACGCGAGCGGCATGAAGCTGAACTCGGTGCAGGGGATCACGACTGGGCAACCCTCGAGGCGGCGGCCGAACCGGCGCCGTGCGTGCCGGTCAAGGCTACCGATCCCCTTTATATCCTCTATACCTCCGGCACTACGGGCCGACCCAAGGGCGTGGTGCGCGATACCGGCGGCTATGGTGTGGCGTTGCATTATTCGATGGAGAAGATCTATGACATGGCGCCGGGAGAGGTCTTCTTCTCGGCGTCGGATGTCGGCTGGGTGGTTGGCCATTCCTACATCGTCTATGCCCCTTTGCTGAGGGGCTGCACCACTGTGGTGTACGAAGGCAAGCCGGTTCGCACGCCGGATGCGGGAGCCTTCTGGCGACTGATCGCCGACTATCGGGTGAAGAGTTTCTTTACCGCGCCGACCGCTTTCCGGGCCATCAAGAAGGAGGACCCGGAGGGCGAATGGCTCTCCCGATATGATCTGTCATGCCTGGCGTCATTGTTCCTTGCCGGGGAGCGTCTGGACCCGCCGACGTTCCATTGGCTGCAGGAGAGACTCGATGTGCCGGTCATCGATCACTGGTGGCAGACCGAGACCGGCTGGCCGGTGGCCGCGAATCTCCTCGGGCTGGAGCCGATGCCGATCAAGGCTGGCTCGGCGACAGTCCCCGTGCCGGGATTCGATGTCCAGGTGCTGGATCGCGAAGGGCGTCGTGCCGTGGCTCAGGAACAGGGTGCCGTGGTGATCAAGGAGCCCATGCCGCCCGGTTGCCTGAGTGGCATATGGCGGGACACCGAACGCTTCCATTCGGCCTACATGGCTGCCTTCCCTGGCTATTACCTGACCGGCGATGGCGGTTATGTCGATGAAGAGGGCTATGTATTCATCATGGGGCGCACCGATGACGTGATCAATGTGGCAGGGCACCGCTTGTCTACCGGCGAGATGGAGGAGGTGGTCGGCGCGCATCCCGCAGTGGCCGAGTGTGCGGTGATCGGTATCCAGGATGCACTCAAGGGGCAAGTGCCGGTAGGCCTGGTCATTCTCAAGGATGGCTTCACCGGCGACGAGGCCTCGCTCGAGGTTGAGCTGATTGAGCGAGTACGGCAATGGATCGGGCCGATCGCCTGCTTTCGTCAGGTGCTGGTGGTCGATCGGCTGCCGAAGACGCGATCCGGTAAGATCCTGCGCAAGCTGTTGCGCAACATCGCCGATGGCCAAGCGTACGGCGTTCCCTCGACCATCGATGATCCGGCGAGCCTTGAGTCGGTCCACGACGCCATGCGGCAACACGATGTCGGTGCCTCGGGGCAGGCTCGCATGGAATGAACGGCACTGGGCACGGCATTTGGCCGGGTGCCGGCAGGTGCGTATAATGCGTGCGTCGCGCCGCTGTCCCGGCTTGCCCATCACCATGAGGGTTCCCTCACCCCTCCCGCCAAAAAGGTTGTCTTGATGTTCGTGTTGTCCGCCGCCCAGACCCGCCGCTGCCTGGTCCTGCTGGTTGCCTTTCATATTCTGGTCATTGCGGCCAGTAACTATCTCGTTCAGTTGCCGTTCAGCCTTTTTGGCCTGCATACCACCTGGGGTGCCTTCAGCTTTCCCTTCATCTTTCTTGCCACCGACCTCACGGTGCGGCTGTTCGGCAAGGAGCCGGCCCGGGCCATCATCTTTCGGGTCATGTTCCCGGCGTTGCTGGTGTCCTATGTCGTCTCGGTGGTCTTTCCCCGGGGCGGGTTCGCCGGGTTCGAGGCGCTGGCCCAGTGGGATCTGTTCGTGGCACGCATCGCGCTCGCCAGCTTCATGGCCTATGTGGTTGGCCAGTTGCTGGATGTCACGGTATTCGATCGACTGCGCCAGTTGCGGACCTGGTGGGTGGCGCCGGCGATGTCGACACTGTTCGGCAATCTGGCCGATACCTTCGCCTTCTTCTCGGTTGCCTTCCACCGCAGCCCTGATCCTTTCATGGCGGCCCACTGGCCCGAAATCGCTTGGGTGGACTATGCCATCAAGCTTGGCATCAGCCTGGCGCTGTTCCTGCCGTTGTACGGTGTTCTGCTCGGCTGGTTGACGCGTCGTCTGGTGGCCATGACCGGCGGCGAGGATGTGACACCCGAACAGGCCCGCGCTCGTTCTTGAATTCAACCGTACAAGGAGAGACTTCGATGCCCGTCGCACTCAACCATATCGATACCGGTGGCGAGGGCGTGCCGCTGGTGGTGGTTCACGGCCTGCTGGGCAGTGCCGACAATTGGCGCTCGCACATCAAGAAGTGGCGCGAGTCACGCCGGGTGATTGCCGTGGATCTGCGCAATCATGGCCGGTCACCCCATGTCGAGGGCATGGGGTACGAGGCGATGGCCGAAGATCTGCTGGCGCTGCTTGACCGCCTGGACGTGCAAAAGGCCCACCTGCTGGGGCATTCCATGGGAGGCAAGGTGGTAATCAGCGTAGCGCGGCTCGCACCATCACGCGTGGCGTCCCTGATCGTCGCCGATATCGCGCCACGAGCCTATGGCCACGATCACGACAGTATCTTCGCCGGATTGCGGCGCCTCGAGCGCGGGGCGCCGACCACGCGTGGGGAGGCGGATGCCTTGCTCGCCGAGCATGTCGATGAGCGGCCCACCCGGCTATTTCTGGCGACCAACCTGGAGCGCGACGAGCAGGCCGGGGGGCTTCGCCTGCGCATCGGACTCGACGAGATCGAGGGCGATTACGATGCCATCATGGCCGAGCCGGCCGGGGAAGGGGCTTTCACGGGGCCGACGTTGGTGGTGCGCGGTTCGCGCTCGCGATACGTGACCGACGAGATGCTGCCGGCCCTGCGCGAGGTATTGCCGGAGGCCGAGCTGGTGACCCTGGAGGCCGGACATTGGTTGCATGCCGAGCAGCCCGAGGCGTTTCAGGCGGCGGTCAATCGCTTTCTCGACGAGGTGAGTTGACGCCGCTGATTCTCAAGGCGAGCTGATATCCACGGCGAGACGCGACACGGGTTGGCGCTCTTTGATCAGCCCGGTTTCGAAGAGAAACGATTCGACATCCTGGTAGCGCCCATGGCTCAAGGCACCGGGTGTCTGGGTCAGGCGCGCTCGTATCTCCGGCCAAGCGTCGCGGTTGACGGGCGTATCCAGCGTCGGTTCGGTAGCAATGAGCAAGGGCCAGCTTTCGTCAGGGTGCTTGAGGATCCATGCCGTGGCTTCCTCGAGGGCCGACACGAAGCGCCGGATGGCTGAACGCTGCTGTGCCAGGTTGTTGCGATTGGCCACCAGAATCAGGCCGTCGTGGCGGGGCATGCCATGGTCTTCCACCGCAAAGCTGCGCGTTGCCAGGCCGTCGTTGGCCAGGGCGCGGGGCAACAGGTGCCGCATGCCGCCGATCACGGCGTCCACCCGCCCCTCGAGCATGGCCTGTTCGAGGCGATAGTGAACGTTCGGGGTGTCGATGCTGTCCATGGAAACGTCGTGGCCGGCGATCATGGCGGGCAGGAGTATCGCTTCCGCGTCTTGATCGGCATGGCCGATGCGGGCACCTGCCAGTTCGGCGGGAGAGGCGATGCCGCTATCGCGCCTCACGACCAGAGCGGTCAGCGGAACTCCCACCAGCGTGGCGACACGGACCAGTGGCATGCCTTGATCGACTTGCCGATGAAGGAGCGGTTGGCGAGTCAGTGCCAGGTCGATTCTCGAGTCGGCAAGGAGCTTGGTTGGCACCTCCGGGTCGGCGGGGGTCGACAGCCGGATGTCCAGCCCTCGGTGCTCGAACATGTCGAGCGCCTTGGCAACGTACAGGGCAGCGTGCCGCGGGCTTGGGTACCAGTCCAGCGAGACCGTGAGCCGGTCGACCGGCGGTGGGGCAATGGGGCCTGGCGGCCCTAGGGCGATCGCCGGTGCGATGGGATGGGAAGGTGTGTCCACCGCCGGGCCGCTGGGCAAGCCACGGTAAGCCTCCAGGGGATCAGTCGATGCCACCGCTGGCAGGTCGGGGACCATGACGACGGTGTTCAATGGCGGATAACGTTGCTCGGTGGCGTTGCCTTCCTCCATCCCGATGGCATGCAAGGAGGGAAACAGGCTGCCGACAAGCAGCAGGATACCCAGCGCCAGTAACGACCGGCGAAATGAGAACATGGCAGTGACTCCAGCGGTGACGTCCGGCTCGGTTGTCCCGCAATGATCGTTGGGGCCGGCAATGGGGCGGGCGGCAGCCCGAATCGATCCGCCCATGATGGCAGCCGCGGGCCTTCACGGGCGACTTTCTGCGGTGCGAGCGATTCCGGCTAGTCTATCGGCGCAGGCCGGTGCCTGGCCAGTATGAGGCCATCGCGATGCTCGCTGTGTCATGAGACAATCAAACTTCATCTCCAGGGGTAGGGCGCATGGATTCGATCAATACCCTTTTTCTGCTCAGTGGCTTTCTCATCGCCTTGAGTGTTCTCGCCAGCCGGCTTTCGACCCTGGTTGGCGTGCCACTGCTGCTGATCTTCCTCGGGCTCGGCATGCTGGCCGGCGAGGAAGGTGTACTGGGGATCCAGTTCGATGACTATGCACTGGCCTTTCTGATCGGCCATCTCGCCCTGGCGATGATCCTGCTGGATGGCGGGCTCCGTACCCGGCTGAAGACATTCCGTGTCGGCTTCAAGCCGGCCTTGAGCCTGGCGACGCTGGGGGTCTTCCTGACCAGCGGTCTGGTGGGTGGCATCGCTATGCTGGTCTTCGATCTGACGCTGGTACAGGGCCTGCTGGTCGGGGCCATTGTCGGCTCCACTGATGCCGCGGCGGTCTTCTCGATGCTGGGGGGCCGCGGTATCAACCTCAATGAAAGGGTCGGGGCGACGCTGGAGATCGAGTCCGGTACCAACGACCCGATGGCCATCTTTCTGACCTTGATGCTGGTCGAACTGCTGGTCGGCGATATCGGTGGTCCCTGGGAGACCGGGCTGTTCTTCCTCCAGCAGTTTGGCCTGGGGATCGTCATCGGTATCGGCGGTGGCTGGGTGAGTGCGCGCCTGCTGAGCTGGCTGGATCTCGCGCCGGGCCTCTACTCCTTGCTGGCATTGGCCCTTGGTTTCTGTGTCTTCGGCGTCAGCGCCGCCCTGGGAGGAAGTGGCTTCCTGGCGATCTATCTGACGGGCCTGATGATCGGCAACCGGCCGGGGCGTCATCTCAACTTCATTCTTCCGGTGCATGATGGTCTGGCCTGGCTGAGCCAGATCGGCCTGTTCCTGGTGCTGGGCCTGCTGGTCACGCCCAGCGAGATGCTCGAGTATGCCTTGCCGGCTGCCCTGGTGGCGTTGGGGTTGATCTTCGTGGCGCGCCCTTTGGCCGTGCTGGTGGCCATCAAGCCATTCTTTCGTTTTCGCTGGCGCGAGGTCGTTTTCATCGCCTGGGTGGGGCTGCGAGGCGCCGTCCCGATCGTGCTGGCGATCTTCCCGGTTATCGGGGGCGTCGAGAACGCCTCATTGTATTTCAATGTCGCCTTTGCGGTGGTGCTGCTTTCACTGCTCATCCAGGGGGGCTCTCTGCCGTGGATGGCACGCCGCATGAAGGTGATGCTGCCCCCCATGGTCACGCCCAACCGACGGGGGCCGCTCGGTATCCAGGCCGAAAATGACTTCGAGATGTTTGTCTACGTGGTGGAGAATAGCGATCTGGAGGACGTGCCGATCCGTTTGCTGCGTTTTCCCTCGGGCGCCTTGATTGCCTCCTTGTTCCGTGATGGCGTGATGCTGCATCCCAAGGGGTCGACGCGTCTGTGTCGTGGCGACGTGCTTTGCGTGATTGGCCGCACCGATGATCTGCCGGCGCTCAACAAGCTGTTCAATGGTGATGCCACGCTCAAGCGCGAGAAGGCGTTTTTCGGCACCTTCACTTTCTCCGGCGACGTGCGCATGGGGGATCTGGCGGAAGCGTACGGGCTGACGCTGAGTCCCGGAGAGCACGAGATGACGCTGGAAGAATTCCTGTCGCTACGCGTCGGCGGTCATCCTGTGGTGGGCGATGACGTCGATTGGCACGGTATCCACTGGGTCGTGAGCAAGATGGAGGGCAACCGCGTAACCCAGGTGGGCCTACGGCTCTACTGAGCTGAGCGTGGGCACCCTGATGCGACGCGAGAGAAAGGACGGAAGAGAAAGAGGGAAGAGAGAGGAGAAGCGGGCCGGCCATGATGACCGGCCCAGATGTTTCATTTCACGACCTTGTTGTAGATGAAGAGCACGACCAGTGCGCCGATGATGGCGATCACGAAACTGCCGATATTGAAGCCGTCCACCTGACCCATGCCCAGCAGGGTGCTGATCCAGCCCCCCACCACGGCGCCGATGATGCCCAGGATGCAGGTCATGATGATGCCCCCGCCATCCTTGCCAGGCATGATGAACTTGGCGGCGATGCCTGCGATGAGGCCGAAAATGATCCAAGAAATGATGCCCATGCGATCCTCCTGATCCGTTGTCGTCGTCTTGCCATATAAGTGATAGGCGATCATTAGTCTGGTCGACCAGTGCGGTGCTGTCCACGCCGATGTGGCATCCCAGTCGTTAACGAATGTCACAGCCGGCCGGTGCTTGCTTGCCCGGTGGCAGGCGATCAGCGATGATTGAGAAGCTACCCTTTGGGTGGCTTTCCTAGGCGATCCTTTCGAGGCCCCATGATACTGCTGATTACCTTTGCCCTTGTTGCCATCGGTATTTCCTTTCTCTGTTCGCTGCTAGAAGCGGCGTTGCTCTCCATGACACCGAGCTATGTCGCGCAGCTGCGGGATACCAAGCCAGCGTTGCATCGTCGGCTGGCACGCCTGAAGCAGAACATCGACCAGCCATTGTCGGCGATTCTGACGCTCAATACCGTGGCGCACACCGTCGGTGCCACCGGCGTCGGTGCCCAGGTCACGGTCGTGTTCGGCGAGGCCTGGCTGGGAGCGGCCTCGGTAGTGATGACGCTACTCATCCTGATTGCCTCAGAGATCATTCCCAAGACCATCGGTGCCACCTACTGGCGTCCGCTGACGGGCTTCATCGCCCCGATGCTGGAAGCCATGGTCTGGTTGCTCAAGCCCTTCGTCTGGCTCTCCGAGCGGATCACTCGTCGGATAGGTCGTGAAGGCGATGACACCGACATGCGCGGTGAAATCAAGGCGCTGGCCAAGATCGGGCTCGAAGAGGACGCTCTGGATGCCGACGAGGCACGAGTGATCACCAACATTCTCAATCTCCATGAGATCGACGTGAGAAGCGTGATGACGCCCCGTACGGTATGCATGGCCGTCAAGCCCCAGATGACTGTGGCGGAGTTCGACGAGGCCCTGGGCAATGCTGCCTTCACGCGTTTTCCTGTCATGGATGGTGGCGAGCAGGCGATGGGCTATGTCCATAAGGCAGATACGTACCACGCTGACGATGGGGAAACGCTGAAGTCGCTGATGCATCCGGTCAAATCGGTGGCCGCCGAAGAGAGCGTCGAGCGCGTATTCAGCATGATGGTGGCCGACAAGCAGCACCTCTGTGTCGTCTATGATGACCTGGGTACCTGGTTGGGGCTGATCACGCTGGAAGATGTGATCGAGACGATCCTGGGGCAGGACATCGTCGATGAGACCGACAATGTCGCCAACCTGCGCAAGTACGCCAGGCAGCGATGGACTAAGAACCTGCGGCGTCGTCACCCCAATAAAGAGGATTCGGCCGAAACGTCGTCGTGATGGCGCGGGGAGGCGGAAATGACGAAAGCGTCCGTGTCGACTCTGGGCATCCTGTTGCCCGATGACGGACCCGACGACTATGAATGGTACGCACCGGAATGCCTCGAGGGTGGCAGTCGTCTGCCGCATATCGCGGTAGGCGGAATTCCCAGCGATGGTCATCACACCACCACCGCGCTGCTGGCTCTGGGAGCCACCGAGCGGCTGCAGCCGGCCGGCGAGGCGCTGGTGCGTCGACATGACATTGGCGCCTTGGTCTGGGCCTGCACCAGCGGCAGCTTCATCGGTGGGCTGTCGTGGGCGTGGCGGCAGGTCCATGAGCTGGAAGAGACGCTCGGCGTGCCGGTCATCAGCACTGCCCTGGCATTCGGTGAAGCCTTCGAGGCGCTGGGCTGCCGGTCTCTCGACCTGCTGAGCCCCTATCCCGATGATGTCACCCTGCGCCTGGTCTCCTTCCTGCGCGAGAGCGGTATCGAAGTAGTGCACAGCCATGCCCTCGACTGCCCCTATGCCGCCGATTCCAACACGGCGGATATCCTGGGGGAGGTGCGTCGCTTCAGCGAGGCACATCCGTCGGCACGACTGCTGATGGTACCCGATACCGCGATCAATAGTCTGGCTTTGCGTCCGGCGTTGTGCCGAGAGGTGGGGCGTGAGGTCCTGACGGCCAATCAGGTGACCTTGTGGGCCGGCCTGCGGCGCCTGGGGGCACCGTTGCCGGAGGCGTTGCTGGGGCCGTTGGCGACGCTCTGAACCGAGCGATCGAGACTGATGCCCGAGTGATGAAAGGCCGCGGCCCCGGTGAAGGAGCCGCGTGTCCTCTTTGCTAGCGTCGCGCGATGATCCAGATGGCATGCACGATACCTGGAATGTATCCCAGGATCGTCAGCAGGATGTTCACCCAGAAGTGCAGGCCAAGGCCAACCTGAAGGAAGACGCCGACCGGCGGCAAGATGATGGCGAGAATGATACGGATGATGTCCATTTCTATCCCTCGGTAATGATGACTGAGATTGCTCGTGAATGGATCACGACGCCAGGCTTCGATGTCCGGCGTCTTCATTATGCCAGAGCTTATGATGGAAATGAGACCGGGAAATGTCAGGTATCGGTCCCGTCTAACTGTCCAGATAAGTGCGATAGAGTCTCGACATGCGTTTGCGTTCGCGCCGGTTGCGGTGCTGGCGCGTCTCCAGATGGGCCGGTGTGGCCTGCCCATCGTCATCGAACACGAACTGGCGGCTTGCGCCCATGATGCCGGGCGCTGAGCTGTAGATGTAGAGCACGAGCAGCTCGAGCACGTACTGGGCATTCTCGTCGCGGCACAGTGTCGACTTGTCCTCGATGGGGGCCTGGCGTGCCCGACTGACCAGATGCTGAATCTCTCCGGCATCAATGTAACTCCCCGATGACAACGGACCTTGCAGGGTGCCACCCTGGATCGAAGTCGGCGTCGTGGCGTCTTCTTCCCGCTGTATCTCGGATACGGTGCAGCGTCTGACCCCCTCGTGACTATGCAGTCGGACATGTGCCGACTCGATATGGATGTGTTCTGCACTCATGTTGCTGATCAGGCAGCGCCCCCTGGTCGACAACCCCATGACCTGGTTGATGACGACCTTGGGACGGCGTTGCCGGATGAATCCCGCCAGCAACATCTGGGCGTAGACAATCCAGATCACGAGTGTCGCGACGCTCGTGAGGACCTGCAGAAAACTGCTGTGCTGACTGATCCAGTCGATCATGTTGGGCGCTCCTTGCCTGACAGGAATGACGTCGTAATGGTGCGGGACCGCTGACATTCTGAAAAGAACCGAAGTCGATGCGCGATTGTTATGAAGATCTCTTGTGGCGATTGTCGTGTCCAGTCGTTAGTCGTTGGCAGGCGACGAACCTCGATAGCCGCTGTGATCGATAGCCTCTGTGGTAGCCTGTGGGGATGAGAAGGGAGGAGCGCTTATGGCCTTTCACAACCCGGACCCAAAAATGCAGGCGATAGAGCGACTCAACGCCCGGTCACGTGCCGCGTTGTTTGCCAGGTTGTTTCGTGGAACATGGGGTGTTTTGCGCAAGTCCGTGACGAGGCTTGCTCATATCAGATTGCGTCGACGACCTTGACGGGGCGGCCTGCGGCAGGAAAGCCCGGCAATGGGTAGCGCTGCGCCGTTGCACGCTTGGGCAGTTTTTGACTATCGGGAATGAAAAAGGGAACCAGCTAAGTAGCTGATTCCCTTGAAGAAGGTGGCGGAGGGACAGGGATTCGAACCCTGGGAAGACTCGCGCCTTCGCCGGTTTTCAAGACCGGTGCATTCAACCGCTCTGCCATCCCTCCGGCTCACGGCGGTGTATCCTACCAATATTTTGCGTTGAGTCAAGAGCCCAGGCCGATCAAGATGTTATCCATGCAACGGAGCCCGTGGCGTATACTGTACAGGCGCGTCTCTGGCATCGTCTGCCAGACAACGAGGCGCCGGCCCTTGGAGAAGAGCGGCGGGGCCGTCCGGATGGGCGCTTGCGTCGGGAACCTTCAGGGGGCATTCTGTGTCGATTGCCTGGATCATCATAAAACAGGGAGCTCTGGATCAATGGCTTACCAAGACACGCACGTGACACATCAGCAGTCACGAGGCGTCAGTGCCAACAAGACGCTGCGCAACACGTATGGGCTGTTGGCGATGACGCTGCTGTTCTCGGCCGTGACGGCCGGCGCCGCCATGGCGCTTGGCGTCCAGCAGATGAACATTCTGGTATTCTTCATCGGTGCCTATGGGCTGATGTTCCTGGTCCACAAGACCGCCAACTCTGCCCTCGGCCTTCTGGCGACCTTCGCCTTTACCGGTTTCATGGGCTTCACGCTCGGGCCCATCCTGAGTGCTTACCTGACCCTGCCCAATGGGGCGCAGCTGATCATGACCGCACTGGGCATGACCGGCCTCACGTTCCTGGGGCTTTCCGCCGTGGCGCTGGTGACCCGCAAGGACTTCAGCTTCCTGAGCAACTTCCTGCTTGCCGGGGCCATCGTGCTGGTGCTTGCCATGCTGGCCAGCATCTTTCTGCAGATTCCTGGCCTCTCCCTGATGGTCTCCGCCGGCTTCGTGCTCTTCTCCGCCGCGGCCATCCTTTATCAAACCAGCGAGATCGTGCACCGTGCCGGCGAGACTAACTATATCCTCGCCACCATCACTCTGTACGTTTCCATCTACAACCTGTTCATCAGCCTGCTTTCCATTCTGGGTATCATGAGTCAGGACTGAACCGAGCTCGGACGTCTACCTCCAAGCTGGCCCCGCTACGGCGGGGCCAGCGCGTTCAGAGAGATGTATCATGCGCTATGCGATCCTGTTGATGGGTGCCCCCTACAGTGATCAGGCCAGTCATTCGGCACTTCGCTTCGCCCGGGCCTTGCTGGCTCGTGGGCATCGGCTGGAGACTGTGTTCTTCTACCATGATGGCGTGTACAACGCCGCCCGGCTGGCGGCGCCTCCCCAGGATGAGCCTCACCTGGTGGATGGATGGGCGGCATTGCATGCCGAACATGGCGTCACGCTGCAGGTCTGTATCGCGGCGGCATTGCGACGCGGCTTGCTGGACGAGCGAGAAGCGAGTCGACATGGCAAGTCTGGCCACAGTGTGGAAGCTCCCTTCGAGTTGACGGGGCTCGGCCAGCTCGTCGATGTTGGGCTGAGTTGCGATCGGCTGGTGACCTTCGGCCCTTAGCGATTGATTGGGCAGCGGTCCGGATGTTTCGCGCAAGGAATGATGATGAGTAATGCTGAAATGCCCGATGGCGATCTACTGGTGATCCTGCGCCACGGCCCTCACGGCACGAGCTGGTTGCGGGAAGGCCTCGATGCTGCCCTTGTGGGAGCCGCCTTCGGCCGGCGGGTGGCGTTGTTGTTCATGGGCGAGGGTGTCCTGGCGCTGCTGGATGGTCAGGGGGCAGGAGCGCTCGGACAGAAGGGCACGAGCCCGACGCTCGAGATGCTCGAGATGTATGATATCGAAACTCTCTACGTCGAAGGGCCGGCCATGGCGCGATATGGCATCGCACAACAGGATTTGCTGCTGGCCCCTGTCGCCCTGGAGGATACGGTCATTGCCGAGCTGGTGGAGCGCCATGCCCTGATACTGACGTTCTAGCGAGCTGCGTGCTGCCTATGAGGAAGTGATGAAACTGCATATCGTGAACCGTGCTCCGGATGCCGGGCGAGCGGTTGAACAGGCGCTCTCGGCCATGGCGGCCGAGGATCGATTGTTGCTCATCGAAGATGGCGTGCAAGGGGCATTGCCGTCTTTGGTTGATGAGTTTGCGAGTATCGAGGGGCGACTCTACGCACTGCACGAAGACCTCGAAGCCCGAGGGCTCATGAATCGCCATGACGAACGGGTCGAGGTAGTGGATGTCGAGGGCTTCGTGACCTTGACCGAGCAGGCCGAACGAACCTTGAGTTGGTACTGATGGCAACCACGGAAATATACCGTTATCTAACGGTCGATGAGACAACAGAGGTGGGCCTCGATCCCGAAGGATATCTCGTCGACCTCACGCAATGGACCCCCGACGTTGCCAGGGCGCTGGCAGGCGAAGAAGGCATTTCGCTGGACGAGGCGCATTGGGAGGTGATCGAGGTGTTGCGCGACTTCTATGCGCGTTACGAGATGGCACCTGCCATGCGTCCTCTGGTCAAGGCGGTGGGACGCAGCCTGGGGCCTGACAAGGGGCGTTCCATCCATCTGATGCGCCTGTTTCCCGGCAGCCCTGCCAAGGTGGCGGCTCGCCTGGCGGGGCTGCCCAAACCCAGCCATTGCCTGTGACATGAACTTTCTGGCGCACGGCTGGCTGGCGAGAGGTGGTTCGGATGATTTCCTGTACGGCAATCTCATCGCCGATGGCGTCAAGGGGGTTGAGCTCGACGCCTGGGGAGAGGAGGTCGCCGGAGGTATTCGTCACCACCGCCGGGTGGATGCCTATGTCGATGCACATCCTGTCGTGCGCGAGGCCAGGGCCAGGGCGCCATCGCCTCAGCGTCGCTATGCGGGGATCGCCCTCGACCTGCTGTGGGATCATTTCCTCGCTCGGCAATTGATGACGCCTGAACGCGATGTCCTGGTGATGCGCTGCTATCGCGTTCTGGAAGGGCGTGTCGCACCGGCTCGCCTGGAGGCCATGATGCCGGCCCTGATACGCCAGGATTGGCTGAGGGGCTATGCGGACTTTTCCTTCACCTGCCGAGCGGTGGCCGGCGTGGGGCGCCGGATCACCGGCCCCAATCATCTCGCACGCCTGGTGCCCTGGATGGAGCGCGATTATGTCCGGCTGGCGAAGGATTTCGAGGCCTTATGGGACGATCTCGAGGGGGAATTGAGCGTGGCCCCCTGAGGGGTTAGTCGCCACGCAACCACAGGCAGTCGACGACATCCCCCTTGGCGATATCGGCATCGGGCTCGATGACCGCCAGGGCATCGGCACCGACGCAGGATGACAGCACGCCGGACTTCTGATCGGGATAGGCGTGAGCCACGATTCCCTCCCGGGTGAACGCCAGCTTCACGCGCATATAGTGGCGGCGCGGACCAGTACGGGTCGAGAAGTCGGCGTGGGCGGAGAGCCGGGGAAGCTGGGCCAGCTCGGGGCAATGAAGCAGAGCGCCCATGAGGGGGCGCAGAAAGAGCCAGGCGCCCACGAAACAAGAGACCGGATTGCCGGGCAGACCGACGAAGCGAGTCTCGCCGCCATGGCCGTCGGGCAGTCGGCCCAGGGCAAGGGGTTTGCCAGGGCGAAGGGCCAGCCGCCAGAGGTCGAGACGTCCCAGGGACTCGAGAGCAGCCTTGACGTGGTCTTCCTCGCCGACGCTGACACCGCCGGTGGTGACGACCACATCAGTTTGCTGCGCCGCGTTGCGCAGCATCTCCCGGGTTCCCTCGACATCGTCCGGTACTGTCGCCAGATGCGTGACGTCAGCCCCGAAGGTCTCGAGAAGGTGTGTCAGCATGGGGCGATTGCCGTTGTAGATCTGACCGAATGCCAGGGGCTGGCCGGGCTCGATGAGCTCGTCTCCGGTGGAGAGCAGGGCGACACGCGGCCGACGGCGCACCGCGACCTCGGTGATGCCCTGTCCGGCGAGATGGCCGAGGGCCGCTGCATCGAGGCGAGTGCCGGCATCGAGCAACGGGCGGCCAGCGCTCACGTCGCTGCCCTGAAGACGTACATTGTCGTGGAAAGGGATGTTGTCGGGGAAGCGGATGCCGTCGTCGGTGATCTCGACGCGTTCCTGCATGACGACGCAGTCGGCGCCTTCAGGCAAGGCGCCGCCGGTGAATATCCGGGCGCAGCTGTTCGGCGCCAAGGGGGTGACCCTCGCTCCAGCAGCGATGCGTTGGGAGACCGGCAGGGTACGCCCGGCGTCTTCGTGGCGCAGGGCGTAGCCGTCCATGGCACTGTTGTCGAAGGGGGGAGCATCGAGGCGGGCCATGACATCGCCGGCGAGCACGCGACGTGCCGCCTGGCTGCAAGGAAGATTCTCCGCGGGCATCACCGGGACATCTTCGAGCAGGGCATCGAGGCCCGCTTCCACGGGCTGGAGGGAAGCTGTCTCAGGCATGCTGGCCTCGTTCGGGAATCACCAGGTTGGCGAAATTGCAGGGCTGATGGCGACTGTCGAGTTGCTCGGCAAGGATGCCGTCCCAGGCCGTGAGACAGGCGCCGGTCGAGCCGGGAAGGCAGAACACGACGGTATTGTTGGCCAGACCGCCAAGGCAGCGGCTTTGAACGGTAGAGCTGCCGATCTCCTGCCAGGAGAGATGCCGAAAGAGTTCGCCGAATCCTTCGATGCGCTTGTCGAGCAGCACCGAGACGGCTTCCGGCGTTGAGTCGCGCCCGGTGAAGCCGGTACCGCCGGTGGTCAGGATGACTTGGACCTCGGCCTCGGCGATCCAGGCGGCGACTTGAGCGCGAATCCGGTAGACGTCGTCGACGACGATTCGCTTGTCATGCAACCGGTGGCCGGCGCCCTCCAGGCGTTCCACCAGGGCCTGGCCGCTGCGGTCGGTCTCCTCGGTGCGCGAGTCGGAGACGGTGAGCACCGCCACGGAAAGGGGGATCATCGCCTCGCTCATTCGTCGTCGCTCCGCTCACGCTTCGCGGCCTGGCGTGCCTCGAGGGCCGCCAACTGCTCCGGGGTCGCCTCGGTCTGATAGTGCGCTTTCCACTCGCTGTAGGGCATGCCGTAGACGTATTCCCGGGCTGCTTCATAGTCCAGCGACTCGCCGCGGGCTTCGGCCTCGGCCACCAGCCACTTGGACAGGCAGTTGCGGCAGAAGTCGGCCAGTATCATCAGATCGATGTTCTGCACGTCCTTGTTCTCGTCCAGATGGCGCAGCAACCGTCGAAAGGCGGCGGCTTCGAGTTCGGTACGGGTGGTATCGTCGAAATCCTGCATGGTGTCGCTCCATTGGCTAGAGATTCGATAGCGTGCCGCTGAGCAAGGCGGCTCGTCAGTGGCCGTCCCGCGGTGTGCACACCGAAAGCACCACGGCGTCTTCTTCGCTGACCGACACCAGGGCATGGCCCATGTCGCTGTCGAAGTAGATGCTGTCGCCCTTGGCCAGGTGAAGTGGCTCGTAGAATTCGGAGAACAGCTGGATTGCCCCTTCGAGGATCATCAGGAATTCCTCGCCGTCGTGACGGACCCACTCGCTGAATTCCTCGAAGCGGCGTGCACGCACAATGGTCTTGAAGGGAATCATGCGCTTCTGGGCCAGTTCGCAGCTGAGCAGCTCGTGCTCGTAGGTCGGGGTCGGGTGCAGTTGCCCCTCGCCACGGCGTGTCAGGTCGCGGCGTCCCATGGTGCGCGGCTTGGTGCGCGGTTGGGTGAGCAGTTGGGGCAGATCAATGCCGAGGCCGCCGATCAGCTTCTGAACCGCGGTGAAGGTCGGCGATATCTGGTCGTTCTCGATCTTGGAAAGGGTGGAGCGTGCCAGCCCGGTACGCTCGCTGACGTCGCCCAGCGTCCATTCGTTGGCCAGGCGGATCTCCTTGAGCCGTTCACCGAGCCGCAGGGGCTCGACGAACGGCTTGCGCCCGGAGGCAATGCGCAGGGCAGCGTCCTGATCGTTGCTGGCGGTCATCGGAGTTCACTATCGGAAACGGAGTTTTCACCAGATTACCATAACCATCAGGGCTGTCAGATAGTCTCGGCGACCCGTATCTGGCCGATGACGACATCTAGGGTGCGTCACGTCGCCATCGACGAGATTTCCTGACACCGGGAAACGCCTCGTCAATCGAAGGGCAGGCCCAGCAGTGCCTTGAGATGCGCCTCTGTACTGCGTCCCAGGGCATCGCCGGTGTAACCACCTTCGAGAACTGACACCAGGCGGCGCTCGGCATAGCGCTCGGCGATGTCGATGGCCAGGCGGCTCACCCAGTAGAAGTCTTCGTCACCCAGGCATAACTCGGCCAGGGGATCCTCGCGATGGGCGTCGAAGCCGGCCGAGACCAGTACCAGATCGGGCTGGAAGTCGTGCAGGGCCGGCAGCCAGCTCGCCTCGATGGCGCGACGGAAGGCGGGGCCCTCGGTGCCGGCCGGCAACGGCGTATTGACGACGTTGGGGGCCCGGCAGTCAAGATAGCGCCAAGGGTAGAAGGGATACTGGAAGCTGGTGCAGATCAATACGCCCGGATCGTTCTGGAAAATATCGATGGTGCCGTTGCATTGGTGGACATCGAAATCGAGGATGGCCACCCGGCGTGCGCCATGTTCGCTGCGGGCGTGGGCAGCGGCCACCGCAATATTATTGTAGAAGCAGAAGCCCATGGCGGTGGCGGCCTCGGCATGATGGCCGGGCGGGCGCATGGCGCAGAAAGCGTTGTCGGCCTGATGTCGGTAGACCCGGTCGACGCCCTTGATGGCCGCGCCGGCGGCTAGCCTGGCGATGCGCAGGCTGTCGGGCGTCATAAGGGTATCGCCATCGAGCGGTATGATGCCGTGCTCGGGGGCGCAGCGCTCGAGAGTGCGCAAGTGTGCCTCGGAATGGACGCGCCGCAGTTGCGCCTCGCTTGCCTCGACGGCCTCGGACTGCATGGTCTGCTGGAGAGTGCCCGAGCGCAGCAGACGAGCCCGGATGGCCTCGAGGCGCTGGGGCGATTCGGGATGCTCGGGGCCCATGTAGTGCCGGGGCTGATCGGGATGTGTGATGTAGGCCGTGATCATGCGTACCCTCCGCTGGGTTGCGCCTACGATAGGGGTGGGAAGTCCTTGCATGACACTGGCAATAAGTCGTACACAGAAACAAGCCTGTGGTCTTTCTGTCCTCCGACGGAGTATTCGATGAGCACCCGCTTCCTGTCCCACTTCTTCGAGCCGCGCAGCATCGTGGTGGTCGGTGCGTCCGAGAAGCCCCATTCCATGGGTGGACTGGTCCTGCGCAACCTGCGCGAAGGCGGATTCGGCGGCGAAGTCTGGGCACTCAATCCCAAGGGCTATGACCAGGTGTTCGGCGTGCCCTGCGTGAGTCGTGTCTCCCGGTTGCCGCACGTGCCGGACCTGGCGGTGATCTGCTCGCCGGTGGAAACGGTGCCGGCGTTGATCGATCGGCTGGGGCGCTTCGGGGTGCGGGCAGCGTTGGTGTTGTCGGGAGGCGCGCATCTTGATGAGGTGCGAGGCGAAACGGAATCGATACGCTCACGCATGCTGAGCGCAGCGCGAACATCCGGCATACGCGTTCTCGGGCCCGAGTGCATGGGGTTGATCGTGCCGGGGCGCAAACTCAATGCCTCCTACGCCAGTCAGCCGGTCAAGCGTGGGCGCGTGGCCTATCTGGGACAATCCGGCATGCTGGGCAACGCCATGATCGACTGGGCAGCGGGGCGAGGCATCGGCTTCTCGCACTTGCTGACCCTCGGCGACAGCGTCGATGTGATGCTGCCCGACCTGATCGACTACATCAATCAATATGCGCCGACCCAGGCCATCCTGCTGCACCTGGAGCGTATCCTCGATGCCCAGCATTTCATGACCGCGATGCGCGATGCCTCGCGTCATCGGTTGGTGCTGGCCATCAAGAGCGGGCGCACTGCCGAATCGGATATTTCCAACCTGCCGGCAACACCGGGCATCGCCAACCGGGATCAGGTTTTCGATGCGGCTTTCGCGCGTGCCGGGGTGGTGCGCGTCGACGACTCCGATGCGTTGTTCGACGCACTGGAGACCCTCTCGCGCATGAAGCCCCTGCGCGGTGACCGCCTGGCGGTGGTGTCCAATGGCCTGGGGCCGGCGATGCTGGCCATCGACAAGCTGATCAGTGCCGGCGGCCGCCTGGCCACCTTCGAGGCCGCGACGCAACAGCACCTGCGACAGGAGCAGCGCGATCGCAGCAAGCCTGGCGAGAACCCCGTCGATCTGGGCGGTCTCGCGACGCCGGCGCAGTTCGTCGAGACCCTGGAACGGGTCGCCGCCGACCCTGGTGTCGATGCCGTGCTGGTGGTACATGCGCCAACCCGCCTGGCGCCATCGCTGGAGACGGCGCGGGCCATCATCGATGCCCGTAAGCGCTTCAAGCGCAACCTGCTGACCAGTTGGATGGGCCTGGAGGAGGCGCTGTCGGCTCGACACGAGTGCAACCAGGCCGGTATTCCTACCTATATCTCGCCGGAGAAGGCCGTCAAGGCCTTCATGCACATGGTCGATTACCAGCGAGTGCAATCGCTGCTCCAGGAAACACCCCCGAGCTTGCCTTTCGCCACGACACCGGCGATCCGGGCTCACTGTCGCGAACTGATCGAAAGCTCCAGGGAGCAGGGGCGAGAGAGTCTCGATCACTCGGAAGTGTCACGGGTCCTCGAGACCTATGGTATTCCCTCGGCGCCCAGCCGTTACCTGATGACGCCCGAGGAGGCCGACGATGCAGCGCAAGGTTTCGATGGCCCCATGGCGCTCAAGGTCGTCCATGATGGCAACTGCCGGCCTTTCCGCTATCGGCGGCATCCACACAAGCTCTCGGCGGGATTGTTGCAGGATCTGGCCACCCCCGAGGAGGTGGCCGAGGGCGTGACGCGTCTGGGCGACAAGGTGCGCGAAAAGTTTCCCGATTTCACCATCCGCGAGTATTGCCTTCAGGCGATGCAGCGCGGCAAGCATTCCATGCAGTTGTGCGCGGGCATCACGCGGGATCCGGTGTTCGGTCCGTTGATCGTGTTCGGCATCGGTGGCTACAAGGTGAACATTCTGGCCGATCGCCAGGTGGCTCTTCCACCATTGAACATGACCTTGGCGGCGGATGTGGTCGGCCGTACCCATGCGGCACGCATGATTCGTGAACATTCGAGCGATCCGGAACGCGATATCGAGCGCATTTGCGAGCTGCTGGTCAAGCTCTCGCAGATGGCCACTGACCTGCCGACCTTGAAGGGACTGGAGCTCAACCCTGTCCTGCTCAATCGCGATGGCATAGTGGCCGTGGATTTTGCCATGGACCTGGGCGAGCCGGCGCGCTTTGCGATCATGCCGTATCCAGAAGAACTGCGGGAATGGGTGACGCTCGGCAATGGCTGGGATGTCGAGGTCCGGCCGATACGCGCCGAGGACGCACCGCTGATCACCCGTTTCCACACTCAGCTCTCCGAGCAGAGCATTCGTTTTCGGTATTTTCACAACAAGGCCGATCTGTCACAGCGCGACCTGTCGATGCTCTCGCATATCAACTATGACCGCCAGATGGCCTTCATCGCCGAACATCCGCTCGAGGATGGCAGCAAGGAAATGCTGGGGGTCGTGCGGGTCTGGAACGACCCCGACAACATTCGCACCGAGTTCTCGATCATCATCCGCGACGACCTGCAAGGCCTGGGCATCGGCAAACTGTTGATGGAGAGGATGATCCGCTACAGCAAAGGGGTCGGGACGCTGGAAATGGTCGGCCAGATCATGGCCGACAACCATCCCATGCGAGCGCTGATGAAACAGCTCGGGTTTCGCCAGCGCTACAACATGGAAGAGCAGGTCGTGGACGCCGTGCTGCGTCTCAACGAGCCGCGCAGCGAATGGCAACGGCATCGGCTCGAGGCGCTGACGGACTGAACGTCTCCGTTCCAGGCGACAGCGCCTGAGCGCGGCCATGCGCCGCTTGTTGCTTCAGGGGGCGAGCCGGAATCGGTGCCAGGCGTTGGCTCGGCACTCGTAGCGGATGCGGTCGTGCAGGCGGCTGGGCTGGCCTTGCCAGAACTCGATCATTTCCGGCACCACGCGATAGCCGCCCCAGTGGCCAGGGCGCTCGATTTCCTGGCCTTCGTAGGCTCGCTGGAAGCGCTGTTCACGTTCTTCGAGCCAGTTTCGGCCGGGGATGACCACGCTCTGGGTCGCCACCCAGGCACCCAGCTGGCTGGCGCGGGGACGACTGGCGAAGTAGGCGTCGGACTCCGCGTCGCTGACTTGCTCGACGGGGCCTTCGACGCGCACCTGACGACCCAGTGAGGGCCACCAGAAGACCAGGGCCGCATGAGGGACATTGGCCAGCTCGCTGCCCTTGTGGCTCTGGTAGTTGGTATAGAAGACGAGCCCTTGCTCGCTGACGTCCTTGAGCAGTACCACCCGGGCATGAGGCATGCCTTGGCTGTCGGCGGTGGCCAGCGTCATGACGTTGCCGTCGTCGCCTTCGGTCTCCAGTGCCAGTGCCAGCCACTCGTCGAACAGGGCCAGGGGATCGTCCGGCACCTGATCTTCCTCGAGCCGACCGCCTTCGTAGTCGCGCCGTATATCGGCAATATCTCGTGTCATGGCGTTCTCCTAGAATGTTCGATCATGGTCGCCGCTTGGCGTATCAAGCTCAAGGGATGTTGGGGTCGAGCCGGCCAGGCATGTGAAGAGGCCGATCCCGGCTCATGTGCCCGTCTTGACCTGGCGGCTGCGAAAGCGCGCATATCCCGCGCAACCGGCGAACAGGGCCAGCGAGACCAGCGCCTCCAGGCTGCCTCGTGCCAGCTGTCCGGGCAGGCTGGCAACCATGACGCCCTGAGCGAAGTAGAGCAGGCTGACGAAGGCGAGCCATGCATGCCCCCTCGCGCGTTTGGCCAGGATGGAGGGCAGGAAGAGCACCAGGGGCAGCACGAAGGCCACCATGGGCCCGATGCGGCTGGCATCGCTTTCCACGGCCACGCCCCGATAGATCATCATCAGGATCAGTATCGCATAACTGCCGATGACCAGGCGGCGGCAGCGGGTCACCAGAGCATTCACTCCTACGCGAGCCTCGAGATTGTCCAGCCAGCGCTTCATGCGTTCTCCTCGTCATGGCGGTCCAGTGCCAGTGCCAACCTTGCCAGGCGCTTGCCCTGGGCAAAGGCCAGGCGGCGTTCGTGCTCATCGAGCGGGCGATCGCTGCGCTTGCCGGCCAGATGGCTGGTGCCATAGGGCGTGCCGCCGGCCTGCGTCTCCATCAACTCGACTTCGCTGTAGGGCAGCCCTGCATAGACCATTCCGTGGTGCAGCAGTGGCAGCAGCATGGAGATCAGGGTCGTCTCCTGGCCGCCATGCAGGCTGGAGGTGGAAGTGAAGGCCGTGGCGGGCCGATCGATCAGGGCGCCCCCTAGCCAGAGCTCGCTGGTGGTGTCGATGAAGTACTTCAGGGGAGCGGCCATGTTGCCAAAGCGAGTCGGGCTGCCGAGAGCCAGGCCGGCGCAATGGCGGAGGTCATCGAGATCGGCATAGATCGCGCCTTCGGCGGGGATCTCCGGGTCCACGGCCTCGCAGGTCGGGGAGACCGGCGGGACGGTACGCAAGCGGGCCTCGATGCCACGAACCGACTCGACGCCAGCGGCGAGGCGCTCGGCCATGGCGCGAGTGGCGCCTTGACGCGAATAGTAGAGAATCAGAATGTAAGGTTGGGATGACATGCGGCTTCCTGGGGCGAAAGGAAAGGGGGAGCGGGTCAGTCGAGCAGGCCGAGCACGTCCTCCGGCGGGCGCCCGATAACGGCGCGCTGTCCATCATCGGCGATCGGACGTTGCAGGATCTTCGGGTGGTCGAGGATGGCGCGCACGACCTGATCGGGATCCTCGATATCGGCATTCAACGCCTTCCATTCCGCCTCATTGGTGCGCACGAGGGCGCTGCCATCGGCATCGAGGCGTGACATCAGGGCGCGAAGCTCCTTCTCGTCGAGCGGGTCGTCCAGGTAGCGGCGTATCCGGATGTCGGCGCCGCGCTCCTCGAGCAGCGCCAGGGCCTGACGGGATTTCGAGCAACGCGGATTGTGCAGCAGGGTCAGCATGCGAGGCCTCATGTCGAGTCGGATCTAATAGCTCGATCATTGTAGGCTGTCGCCGATGAGCCCCACAACATCGGGCGGGTTCGACTCAGTCATCGCGCTTGTGCCAGGGCAGGGCCCGCTCGATGGCGCCCAGCACCGTCATGATGATCAGCGCGAGCACCGTGACCATGGCCGCTAGCGCCAGGTCACCGAACCCCGCGGCGATGCCGATGGCGCCGGCCAGCCAGATGGAAGCGCCGGTCGTGATGCCTTGTACGCTGGTACCGCTGCGGATGATGCTGCCGGCGCCAAGGAAGCCGATGCCACCGATCACGCCTTCGACAATGCGGGTCGGGTCGATGCGCGCTGTCGGGTCATTCCCGGTGGAGGAAAACAGAATTTCCAGCCCGACCAACAGAAAAGCGGCGGCCCCCAGGGCGACCAGCATATGAGAGCGTAATCCGGCGGGCTTGCCGCGAAACTCTCGTTCGATGCCGAGTACCAGTGCCAGCCCTGCGGCTGTCGATAGGCGAGTGAACATTTCCAGCAATGTCAGTTCAGCGTCCATGGTCACCCTCTTGTCATGTCGCGTGGCGAGACGTCGCGCGCTCTTTTCTCTATAGAGGGTGGTCTACTCACGGAGGTTTGAGAAAGAAACATGAAATTTATACCGTTATATTCACCTCTTGAATCCGAAAAATTTCAGCTCAATCCGATGACGGCAAGCGTCGATACACCCAGGCTCGTTGCCCATTGGAGAGCGTGATTTCCTCTCGATAGTAGCGAATCCCCAGTCGTTCGTAACGGTCGAGGCGTGCCAGCTCTTCTTCATCGACCGTCAGCATGAGGCCCTCGACGCTGTCCTCTTCGGATGGCACCAGATCGAGTCCCTGGCGTTGGTAGCCATTCAGTTCCACGGGCTGCGGATCACCGCTCCGACCGTAGACGAGCCAGCGAACCGGCGCATAGCGCAGGGTGCCGTAGACGAAGAGATGGTGTTCGCCATGGGCGATTGCCGGGAGCGAATCGGGACGTTCGTAGGTCCAGGGACTGAGCCAGGTCAGCCAGAACCAGGCGGCGATGGCGAAAGGCGCAAGGCAGAGGCTCAATAGCCCCAGGCGGCGCAGCGTCATCATGATTGGTCTCGTTCCATGCAAATCACATCCTGTGGGGGGCGAGCGCTCGGCGCCGACGATAACATCGGGTTGGTGAAATTTCTCGCCCCATGCGAGTTGGACGTTCACCGCCATCCTCGGCCGGCCGAGGATCAGCGTATCTTTGCTGGTCCGACATGCGACGCTAGGATGAAGGCTCCCCATTCGAGCAGGAGGTGCCCATGACACAGTCCCGACATGATGAGATGGATTTCCGGGCACTGGTGGGTGAGGTCCGCCCCGTGCGTGGCGGGGCAGACCGTGCCGATCCCGGCCGTTCGCGGCGCGGTCCCAGCGAAGCTCAACTGGCACGACGGCAAAGTGCCATCGCCGAAGACGGGGCAGCGCCGGGATTGTCGGATGATTTCGTTGACCTTGTGCCGCCCTTTGATCCGCTCGAATTTCGTCGTGACGGCATTCAAAAGGGTGTGGTGGAGCGCTTGCGTCATGGCGGCTATCCGGCCCAGGCCAGCCTGCATCTGTTGCGCCGTCCACTGGAAGAATGTCGCCGTGCCTTGCCCGAGTTCCTTCGCGAAGCTCGCGAACATGACCTGCGCTCGGTGTTGATCGTGCATGGCCGCGGTCGCGAGATCGACAGCTCGCCCAACGTGCTGCGTTCCTATCTTGCCAAGTGGCTCGCCACCCTGGACGAGGTACAGGCGTTTGCCTCGGCGGGGCAGCGTGATGGCGGTATCGGGGCCACCTGGGTCATGTTGCGCAAGAGCGAGCGTGCCCGCGCCGCCAATCGCGAGCGACAACAGAAGCGTCGTGGCTGAGAACAGTTAAGAAAGGAAGGAGCAAGGAACGCAAAAGCCGGCCAATGATGGCCGGCTTTTTCAGGCTTCAGGTGTCGTCACGAGCGTGATGGCGACAGGATTCACCTGCGGAGGGCAGCGTCAGGCGACAGCCTGCTCGCGGCGGGCCTCGCGCATCCTACGCCGGAACAGCGGCTCCTCGGTGTCGGTGCCGGGCTGGTAGCTCAGGCTGAAGGTGTCCAGGGCATTCAGGGCATCTTCGACGATCTGGTCCTCGCGCAGCAGGAAGGCATTGAAGCCGCACCGCGACATGTAGAACAGCTGATCGATCAACACATCCCCCACGGCGCGAATCTGGCCAGCGTAACCGTAACGCTCCCGCAGCAGGCGTGCGATGCTGTAACCGCGGCCATCGGTGAACTTGGGAAAGTCGATGGCAATCAATGGCGCATCAAGCAGTTGCCCGGCGAGTTCGGGGGTGAGCTCGGTGTCGCTGCTCAGCAGTGGGGCGACATCCTTGCCCGGGGCCTCCAGCCACTCCGCCACAGGGACGATGACACCGGCGTCCGCGGGACGCTCAGCGCCTTCCTCGAGGAGCACCCAGTCGTCTTGCTGGACGCGGCGATCGGCAATCAGGGTACGCTGTTCAGGCATAGACATGCTCCTTGAAGGGTTTCAGGCCAATGCGGCGATAAGTATCGAGGAAGGTCTCGTCGGGAGTGCGCTCGCCGATGTAGACCTGCAACAGCTTGTCGATCACGTCCGTCACATCCTCGCGATAGAAGGAAGGCCCGAGAATCTTGCCCAGGGAGGACTCGTTGCCCTGGCTGCCGCCAAGCGAGATCTGATAATACTCCTCGCCCTTCTTGTCGACGCCGAGAATACCGATATGGCCCACGTGATGGTGGCCACAGGCGTTCATGCAGCCCGAGATGTTGAGTTCCAGGGGCCCCAGGTCGTAGAGGAAGTCCAGGTTCTCGAAGCGTTCCTGGATCGCCTGGGCGACCGGAATCGACTTGGCGTTGGCCAGAGAGCAGTAATCGCCGCCCGGGCAGCAGATCAGATCCGCCAGGGTGCCCACGGTGGGGTTGGCCATGCCGAGTTCATCGAGACGCTGCCAGAGCTCCTCCATGCGATCCACGGGCACATCGGTCAGCACCAGGTTCTGCTCGTGGGTGACGCGCAGTTCGCCATAGCTGAACTCGTCGGCCAGATCCGCCACTGCGGCCATGTCCTCGGAGGTCACGTCGCCAGGTGAATGGCCGGAGCGCTTGAGCGAAAGGGTCACGGCCTTGTAGCCGGCCACCTTGTGGTCGGTGACGTTGTTGGTCACGAAGCGGGCAAAGGCACGGTTTTCCCCGCGCAGGCGCTCGTAGGCCTCGATGGCGTCCTGGGTGACCTCACGGCGGGGCGGATCGACGAAGTGAGCGGCCACGGCGGAGACGGCTTCCTCGGTCAAGGTCTGGGGGCCGTCCTTGAGATGGGCCCATTCTTCCTCGACACGGCGCCGGAACTCGTCGATGCCCAATGCCTTGACCAGAATCTTGATGCGCGCCTTGAACTTGTTGTCTCGGCGGCCGAACTGGTTGTACACCCGCACCAGGGCTTCCAGATAGGTGAGCAGGTGCCGCCACGGCAGGTCCTCGCACATCACGGCACCGATCATCGGTGTGCGGCCCAGGCCGCCGCCGGCGAGTACCTTGACGCGAACTTCGCCGGCGTAGTCGCGCCAGAAGCGCAGGCCCACATCGTGAACCTGGATGGCCGCACGGTCCTCTTCGGCACCGGTCACGGCGATCTTGAACTTGCGCGGCAGATAGGCGAACTCCGGATGGAAGGTCGACCACTGACGGATCAGTTCGCACCAGGGGCGCGGGTCGACATCCTCGTCGGCCGCGATGCCGGAGAACTGGTCGGTGGTGGTGTTGCGGATATCGTTGCCGCTGGTCTGGATGGCATGCATCTGCACGCTGGCCAGATCGGCCAGGATGTCCGGCACGTCCTCGAGCTTCGGCCAGTTCAGCTGCAAATTGGTGCGCGTGGTGAAGTGACCGTACCCTCGGTCGTAACGCGCGGCAATCTCGCCGAGCTTGCGCAGCTGGTAGGAGGCCAGCATCCCGTAGGGGATGGCGATACGCAGCATGGGGGCGTAACGCTGGATGTAGAGACCGTTCTGCACACGCAGCGGCAGGAATTCCTCATCACTGATCTTGCCCTCGAGATAACGGCGCATCTGGTCACGGAACTGGGCGACGCGCTCGTCCACCAGGGTTTGGTCATGATTGTCGTAGCGATACATTCGACGCCTTCCTTCGATAGGGAAGTGGCACGGTTGCGACTAGCTTACCGGGTGATCTTTATACGAGAAAAGAATAAATGTGCATAGTTTATATTCGAAATGGAATGAGGGATAGAGAAAAAGGACAGGCATGTCGGGTCATGTCCTCTCGGCCCCACCTCTCGTCACATGCTCAGTGACGCCCAGCGGCCTCGCTGCCAGATGACGGCGAACCAGGTGGAATTCAGGCATCGGTAGCCGAGTTGTACCCACCAGATGCCGACCAGGCCAAAGCCCTGGTGGACGCCGACCCACCAGGCAAGCGGCAGGAAGACCAGCCATTGCAGGGCCAGGGTTGTGGTCATCACGGTGCGATTGGCGCCGGCGCCAAGCAGGGCCTGGGCAAACACCAGGGCGGCGGCATCCAGCACGATCATCATGGCGGTGAGCTGCAAGGGGAACCGTCCGAGCGCGATGAGATCGGCATCGTGCAAAAAGGTCCCCAGAACCGCCTCGGGAAAGGCCAGCAACGGCAGGGCCAGAAGCAGCAGGCAAGGCAGGGCGACGCGCACCACGTCCCAGCCCCAGCGATGTGCGTCGCGATGGTCCTGCCGACCCAACGATTGCCCCACCAGGCTCATGGCCGCCATACCCAGACCGACGCCGGGCAGTATCAGCAGCAGCGAGAGGTTCACCAGCACGTGACCCACCGCCACGCTGGCGGTATCGATATGGCCGAGGATCCAGAACAGCATCGCGTAGCCGGCGGCGAACCATATCTGCTGGAAGGAGTGGGGAATGGCCAGCCGCAGGGTCGTCAGCAACGTCTCGAGATGAGGGCGTGCGGCGAGAAAACCACTGGCCATGGCGTGACGCAGGCTGTAGGTGGCCCAGATCGCCAGCCCCACGTACAGCGACAGCGTGGTGCCGGCACCGGCGCCAGCGGCACCCATGGCGGGCAATCCCGCGAGACCGAAGATCAGCCCGGCGCTGGCCAGGCCGTTGACCAGGTGCATCGCCAGCATGATGCGCAGGTAGAGGCCTGTACGCTGAATGCCGTTCCAGTAGCCGCGAAAGCAGAAGATCATGGCCACCGGGATCAGCGATACCACGCGCCAGCGGAAATAGGTCACCGCCTCGGCATTCACCGCTGGATCCTGATTGATCCAGGTCATCAGCCGTGGCGCCTGCCACAGACAGAGCAGGGTCAAGGGTACGGCGACGACCAGGGCGATGGCGAGCCCTGCATTCAGGGCCTGGGCTCGCCGCCCCCAAGCCTGCTCGCCGTGGCGCCTCGCGGTCTGGGCCTGTACTCCGGACGACAGCCCGAACATCACGGCGGTGATCAAGAAGATGGCATAGCCACCTATGCCGACGCCGGCCAGCGGAATCTCACCCAAGGCGCCCACCATGGCCGCGTCGATCAGGTTCAGCAGGCTCTGGCTGAGCATGCCGCCGATGATCGGCAGGGCGAGGCGCAGGATGACGCGATGCCTGTTGCCGCCGGGCAGCAACGAAGTCGTCGCGGCAGCCGAACGCGCATGAGGGGTAACGCGGTCAGACATGTCAGCTGGGGTCGTAGGACAGCACCGGCATGAGCCAGCGCTCCAGCTCGGCCAGCGACATCGCCTTGCGTTCGGCCAGTGTCTCGACCTGGTCACGGGTGATCTTGCCGGTGGAGAAATACTTCGACTGCGGGTGAGCGAAGTACCAGCCGGCCACCGCGGCCGCCGGCCACATGGCGAAGCTCTCGGTCAGCGAGAGGCCGCTATGCGTCTCGGCGTCGAGCAAGCGGAACAGCGTGGCCTTCTCGGTATGGTCGGGGCAGGCCGGATAGCCCGGGGCCGGCCGGATGCCGCGATACTTCTCGGCGATCAGCGCCTCGTTGTCCAGTGCCTCGTCGGGCGCATAGCCCCAGTACTGCTTGCGCACCCGTTCGTGCATGTACTCGGCGAAGGCCTCAGCGAGGCGGTCGGCCAGGGCCTGGACCATGATGGCGTTGTAATCATCGCCGGCTGCCTTGTAGCGCTCGGTGAGTGCTTCGACGCCATGCCCGGCGGTCACCGCGAAACCGCCGATCCAGTCCGGCTTGCCGCTTTCCTTGGGGGCAATGAAGTCGGCCAGGCTATAACACACGCCTTCGCGGTTCTTGGTGGTCTGCTGGCGAATATGATGAAGCCGCTCGACGACCTCGGTGCGCGACTCATCGGCATAGACTTCGATGACGTCATCGTCGACGGTGTTGGCCGGCCACATGCCAATCACGCCTCGAGCCTGGATCAGGCCGTCGTCGACCAGCCGCTTGAGCATCGCCTGGGCGTCATCGAACAGGTTGCGCGCCGCTTCGCCGACCTTCTCGTCATCGAGGATGCGCGGATACTTGCCAGCCAGTTGCCAGCTCATGAAAAAGGGCGTCCAGTCGATGCGCTCGATCAGGGGCGCCAGGTCATGGTTGTCGAAGACCTCGAGACCGGAAAGCGCCGGGCGAGGTGGCGTATAGTCCTGCCAGTCGATGGCCGGCTTGTGTCGGCGGGCCTCGGCGTAACTGATCTCGGCGGCCTTTGGACGTCGCTTGGCATTGCGCTCGCGAACCTTCTCGTAGTCCTCGCGGATTTCGGCGACATAGGCTTCCTTGAGCCCGGGCGAGAGCAGCTTGCCGGCCACGCCCACGGCGCGGGACGCATCGGTGACGTAGATCACCGGGTGGTCATAGCCGGGTTCGATCTTGACCGCGGTGTGCGCCTTGGAGGTGGTGGCCCCGCCGATGAGCAGCGGAATATCGAAGTTCTGACGCTGCATCTCCTTGGCGACGTGAACCATCTCGTCGAGAGAGGGCGTGATCAGCCCGGAGAGGCCGATGATGTCGGCGTTCTCTTCGCGGGCGGTCTGCAGGATCTTCTCTGCCGGTACCATCACGCCGAGGTCGATGACCTCGTAGTTGTTGCATTGCAACACGACGCCGACGATGTTCTTGCCGATGTCGTGAACGTCGCCCTTGACCGTGGCCATGACGATCTTGCCCTTGGCCTGGGCATCTTCGCTCTTCTCGGCCTCGATGTAGGGAATCAGGTAGGCCACGGCCTGTTTCATCACGCGGGCCGACTTGACCACCTGGGGCAGGAACATCTTGCCGGCGCCGAACAGGTCGCCAACTACGTTCATGCCGTCCATCAAGGGGCCTTCGATGACCTCGATGGGGCGTGTGGCACGCTGCCGGGCCAGCTCGGTGTCTTCCTCGATATAGGCCGTGATGCCCTTGACCAGGGCGTGCTCGATGCGCTTTTCGACCTCCCAGCCACGCCACTCCAGGTCTTCCTGGCGGGAAGCGCCGCTGCCGTCGTCCTTGTACTTGTCGGCCAGGTCGAGTAGCCGTTCGGTGGCGTCGTCGCGGCGGTTGAGCACCACGTCCTCGACACCTTCGCGCAACTCCTCGGGCAGATCATCATAGACCGCCAGCTGGCCGGCGTTGACGATCCCCATAGTCATGCCGGCACGGATGGCATGGTAGAGAAAGACCGAGTGGATCGCCTCGCGTACCGCGTTGTTGCCACGGAAGGAGAAGGAAACGTTGGACACGCCGCCGGACACCATGGCGTGGGGCAGGTGCTCGCGGATCCAGCGAGTCGCCTCGATGAAGTCCACGGCGTAATTGTTGTGTTCCTCGATGCCGGTGGCGATGGCGAAGATGTTCGGGTCGAAGATGATGTCTTCGGCCGGAAAATCGATGTCGTCGACCAGCAGACGATAGGCGCGCTGGCAGATCTCGGCTTTGCGCGCGAAGGTATCGGCCTGGCCCTGTTCGTCGAAGGCCATGACCACGATCGCGGCGCCGTAGCGGCGACACTTGGTGGCCTGCTCGCGGAAGGCGTTCTCGCCTTCCTTCAGCGAGATGGAATTGACCACCGCCTTGCCCTGAATGCACTTCAGGCCGGCCTCGATGATCTCCCACTTGGAAGAATCGACCATGATCGGCACCCGAGCGATATCCGGTTCGCCGGCGATCAGATTGAGGAAGCGTACCATCGCCTCCTCGGATTCCAGCATGCCCTCGTCCATGTTGATGTCGATGACCTGGGCGCCGTTCTCGACCTGCTCGAGGGCCACCTCCAGGGCGGTGGTGTAATCTTCTTCCTTGATCAGTCGCTTGAAGCGCGCCGATCCGGTGACGTTGGTGCGCTCCCCGACGTTGACGAACAGCGAGTCGTGCTCGATGTTGAACGGCTCGAGCCCGGAAAGCCGGCAGGCCAGGGGGCGTTCGGGAAGCTGGCGTGGTGCGGTGTCACGGATCGCCCGGTGAATGGCGGCGATGTGCTCGGGCGTCGAGCCGCAGCAGCCACCGATGATATTGACCAGCCCGCTTTCGGCGAACTCGGCGACGATGGCTGCCATTTCCTCGGGCGTCTGGTCGTACTCGCCGAATTCGTTGGGCAGCCCGGCGTTGGGGTGCGCGGAGACGAAGACATCGGCCTTGTGGGAGAGCTCCTCGACGTAGGGACGCAGCTCTTCGGCCCCCAGTGCACAGTTGAGGCCCACCGACAGCGGCCGGGCATGGCGTACCGAGTTCCAGAAGGCCTCGGTGGTCTGGCCCGACAGGGTGCGACCTGAGGCATCGGTGATGGTCCCCGAGATCATCACCGGCAGGCGCTCGCCGCGCGCCTCGAACAGCTCTTCGAGCGCGTAGATGGCGGCCTTGGCGTTCAAGGTGTCAAAGATCGTCTCGATCAGGATCAGGTCGCTGCCACCTTCGACGAGGGCTTCGGCGGCTTCGCGATAGTTGTCGCGCAATTCGTCGAAAGTGACGTTGCGCATGGCCGGGTCATTGACGTCCGGGGACAGCGAGGCCGTGCGAGAGGTCGGCCCCAGCACGCCCGCCACGTAGCGCGGCACGCCGGTTTCCTGTGCCACGGCATCGCAGATGGTACGGGCCAGGCGCGCGGATTCGCGATTCAACTCTGGTACCAGGTCCTCCATGCCGTAGTCGGACTGGGACAACCGCGTGCTGTTGAAGGTATTGGTCTCGACGATGTCGGCACCGGCCTCGAGGTAGTCGCGGTGAATGCGCGTCACCAGGTCAGGGCAGGTCAGCGCCAGCAGGTCGTTGTTGCCCTTGAGATCCGTCGGCCAGTCCGCGAATCGTTCGCCTCGGAACTCGTCTTCGGAGAGGCCGGCATTCTGCAGCATGGTCCCCATGCCGCCATCCAGCATCAGGATGCGTCTGGCGAGACTGTCGGTGAGTGTCGCAAGCGAGGATACGGGAACGTCGGCCATGGGTCGGGGTGATCTCCAGCGTGAAAGCATCGGTCGTGGAAACGCTGAGCGGATCGCCGCGCAAGCTGCGATCTGCACGCGCAACATGGTGCAGTGTTTTTCCTTGTTCGGCGTGGCGCGCCGGATAGGCGCCCTATGGTAGCAAATGGTGACGCCCGGCGGCAGGGCATCAAAGACCCAGCAAATCACTCGGGATTGTCTCGGCGCCATTGCTCGCTTACCATTAGGGAAAACACCGATTAGTCCCGGCCACGTCCGTTATCCTCATCCCCGGTCGGGCCAGACCAGTGAGAGCATCATGAGCGACAGCATCCAGATCACCGATAGTGCCCAGGATTACCTCGCCGAACTGCTGGCCAAGCAGAACGTCGAGGGGATCGCCGTGCGTATCTTCATCACTCAGCCGGGGACGCCCTACGCCGAGACCTGTCTGGCCTACTGCCGCCCCGGTGAGGAAGAGCCCAGCGACGAGCGTCTCGAGCTCGAGAAGATCGCCGTCTACCTGGACAAGAACAGCGTGCCGTTCCTCGAGGAGGCCGTGGTCGACTTCAATGCCGACCGCATGGGCGGGCAGCTCACCATCAAGGCGCCCAACGCCAAGATGCCCAAGGTCAATGCCGACAGCCCCATCGAGGACCAGGTCAACTATGTGCTGTATAGCGAGATCAATCCCGGTCTGGCAGCTCATGGCGGGGAAGTCCGCCTGGTGCAGTTGACCGAGGAACAGGTCGCTGTCCTGTCATTCGGCGGTGGCTGCCAGGGGTGCGCGGCAGTTGACATCACTCTCAAGGATGGTGTCGAGAAGACGCTGATGGAGCGCATTCCGGAGCTCTCCGGGATTCGCGACGTGACCGACCACACCGATACCACCAACGCCTATTATCGCTAAGGAGGCGTTGATTTATTGCTGCGCTCGACGACCCGCATGGATGCGGGAAGTGCGAAGGCCCGTCGGGAACGGGCCTAGCCTTGGCTGTCGGCGGTGCTCGAAATCCTCATTTGACACCGCGTAAACCTCCGGTTCCTGTGCTCCGGCGGCAGCCAAATCTGTCATCGCTCGCGACATAAATCAGCGCTCCTTTAAGTCTGTGTAACACGGCGCACCCCATGCCCTGGTGCTATCCGGGGCTAGGGGCGCTGAAAGTAGTACTTCTAACCTTCTTCTCCTCGAACCCCGCTCAAGCGGGGTTCGTTGTGTCTGGGGTGTCGTTTCCGTTCTCGGGTGAGGCAGTCCTTTCGCTTCGCCACTCTTCGCGCATGGCTTCGAGCGAGGCCCATAGCCGCTGTTCGAACTGACGTTCGCGTTCGCGCCACTGTTCCGTCTGCTCCGCTATACGTCGTTCCTGTTCCTCGAGACGTGCCTTGAGTTGTTCATGCTGGTCGCGCAAGGCGGCCTCGCGTTGCTCGGCATTGTCCCGGGCTTGTTCGGCGTCGTGCTGTGCCTGGCGAGCCGCAGCGAGATCTGTCTGCAGGGCGCTCTGCTGTTCCTGGAGGGTTTCGAGTCGACGTGTCAGGCGCTGTTCCCGGCCGGCATGGGCCTTTTCGGCCGCCTGGCGTTCCTGGCGCTCCTGATCGAGCAGTCCCATCAGGCGCGCCTCGGCGGTTTCATTGCGTTCTTCTTCCTGTGCCAGACGCTCGCGGTGCGTCTCGGCCTGTTCCTCCAAGGCCTGCTGGTGGGCCTGCTCACGGCGTTTCACTTCCGCCTCGGCCGCTTCCAGGCGCCGCACCAGCTCATCGAGACGCTCCTTCGAGCGAGCTTCCTCTTTCTGAAGGGCCTCGTGCTCGGTGCGCAACTGAGCCAGTTCCGAGGTGCGCTGCTCGAGGCGCTGGTCGATCTGGGTCAGGTGGGCCGACAGGGCGGTCTCGCGCTGCTCGGCATCTTCGGCGCGACGTTCGGCATCGGCAGCCTGCTGACGGGCATCGTCGACGCGGGAGTCGGCTTCTTGGCGATAGTGTGCCAGTGCCTGATTGGCCGCTTCCTGGGCTTGAGTCCAGAGCGTCTCGGCCAGCTCCTGGAGCTCGACGGGCATTCCCTGGGGCGGTGGCACGTCACGGTTTTCCTCGCGCAGGCGGCGCCACTCGCGCAGATGCTCACTGATGGTCGTGAAGCTACCCGTACCGAGCGTCTCGCGAATCTTGTGCACGCTGGGGGCATCGCCCTTGGCCATCAGAGTGTCGATGGCGCGCTGTACATCCTCGTATCGCACACCGGTGCGTGCCATGGGGGTCTCCTCGTCGCGGTTTATCGGGGCAGCAGCCCGATTGATGGGCGAAGGATAGCGCTTTCCAAGGCGAAGATAAAGCTTATTACGTATTATGTGTAATGTAATTTTATTTATTTTTTATGCTTTATAATCAAGATTACGCGGCTTATCTTGATTATTTTGCCTTACGGCGTGACACTATAGGCCTCGGTACGCCATGTGCAGACAGAAACAGGAGGGCAAGTGCCGGACGAATGGCCCGAAGGAAAGGCCTTGGGCGGGGCAGGTGTGCCGCAGGCAGCCTATCCGGTGGCTTCGGAGATTGGGGCGGTGCTCTATGGCACCGACGGCTGGCTTCCAAGCGGCCTCTCGCCAGCCGGGGCGGGACGCATCGCGGCCACCAACGACGTCCAGGCCGTCGCGCTCTGGCTGGAGGAGTACCGCGCCAGTCCGAACACTCAGCGGGCTTACCGCCGTGAGGCCGAGCGCTTGCTGCTGTGGCTGGGCGAGCAGGGCATGTCGCTGGCCGAGTTACGTCGCGACCATCTCGATGCCTTCGAGGCCTTTCTTGGCGATCCCACGCCACGCGAGCGCTGGGTCGGCCCGACCCGCGCCCGCCAGGATCCGCGCTGGCGGCCGTTTCGGGGCCCTTTGTCGCCCTCGAGCCGACGGCAGAGCTTGATTATCCTGCAGGGCCTGTGCGCTTGGTTGGTCGAAGCAGGGTGGCTCGACCACAATCCTTTCCGGTTGATGCGTGACAAGCGCCGACGAATGGACAATCGTCGGGGCGCGATCGAGCGCTATCTGGAGCGGCCGCTGTGGGAGTGGCTCTGGCAATGGCTGGACCGGCCGCCGGCGTCATCGGCCTCCCGCCGAGCGCGCTTCGTCTGGATGCGGCGGCGTCTGGTATTCGGCTTCGCCTATCTATTGGCGCCACGCATCGGCGAGATGACCGGTGCCCGCATGGATGACTTCATCCGGCGCGAGGGGCGCTGGTGGTGGCGGGTGACGGGGAAGGGCGGCAAGACGGCTCGTATTCCCGTGCCGCCGGACATGATGCGCTTGCTCGCCGATTGGCGCGTCTGCCTGAATCTTTCGCCGGAGCCGTCGGCCGACGAGCCGACGCCCTTGTTACGGGGACTCGATGGCCGTCGCGGCGTGGGGGACAATCATTTGTATCGATTGATTCGGGCAATCTTCGAGGAAGCGGCCATTGCCCTGAAACACCAGCTCGGTGCCGATGCGGAACGCGAAGTGGCGCAACTGAGACGTGCCACGCCGCACTGGTTGCGCCATACGGCGCTGACGCATCAAGCCCAGGCCGGTGTCGAGCTTCGCTACCTCGCCGAGACGGCGCGCCACTCCCGGCTCGACACCACGGCCCGCTACCTGCATACCGAGGCCGAGGAGTGGCATCGACAGCAGGCTCGGCACGGCCTGACGCCCCAGGGCACAGGAGGGGCGGACGTACCAGGGGAGCAACCGGTATAATATGCCCAGAAGCCAGTCAGGAGCCCTCATGAACGCAGAGACCACCGCCGAACAAGCCCAGCAGGCGCTGCTGGAAGAGTTCGAGATGTTCGACAACTGGATGGACCGCTACCAGTACATCATCGACATGGGCAAGCAGCTACCGGCTTTCCCCGACGAGTGGAAGGTCGAGGAGCTCAAGATCCAGGGCTGCCAGTCCAATGTCTGGATGCATCATCGCCGTGACGGCGAGGCGCTGCATTTCGATGCCGTATCGGATGCCGCCATTGTCTCGGGACTGATCGCGGTGCTGATGCGCATCTACAACGACCGGCATCCATCGGATATCCGGGCGACCAGCCCGCATTTTCTGAAAGATCTCGGTCTCGACAAGCATTTGTCGCCGACTCGCAGCAACGGCCTGCATGCCATGCTCGATCGAATCTATCGGGTCGCCGAGCAGGAAGCGGCATGATGCCGTCGTCACGCCTTGCGCACGGTCGGCCTCTTGGTGCCGACCGGGCATCTTGTCGGTGAAGCCGGCGGGCCGACTAACCTGAGGCCCTCGGTGGAGCTATCGACAGCGAAAGTCGTCATCCAGGTCAGGATCTGCCTGGCACAGCCGTTCACTGGGGCCGCCGGGCACTGGGTCGATGCCCCCCGAGGCACCGGGATGGCAACGCAGAAGGCGTCGAGCCGCCAGCCAGCCACCGCGCAAGGGACCATGCACGCGCAGGGCCTCGGCGGTGTAATCGGAACAGCTGGGCCAGTAGCGGCAACGTGGGCCGAGCAGAGGGCTGATCAGCCATTGGTAGAGACGCACCAGGCCGATCATGATGAAGGCGAGCCCGGCGCGCAGGCTTCGGGCGAGGGCGTGCATGGCGCGTCTCAGTGGGGCGACTTGTCGCCGTAGAGCGCCGCAGGGTCGACCATCGGCTCGCTGGTGACGCGTGCCTGGTCACTCTCCAGTGCCACGTAGAAGCAGCTGCGGCGCCCGCTGTGACAAGCCGGCCCGTCCTGGTCGACCTGAAGCAGCAAGGTGTCGCCATCGCAGTCGAGGCTGGCGGCGCGAAGGTGCTGCTGTTGTCCGGATGATTCTCCCTTGCGCCAGGGCTTGCCCCGTGAGCGCGACCAATAGCAGACGCGCCCCGTCCGCAGGGTTTCTTCCAGGGTCTGGCGGTTCATCCAGGCCATCATCAGCACTTCGCCGGAATCATGCTGCTGGGCGATAGCGGGCATCAGGCCGGCGTCGTTGAAGCGGGCGGCATCGAGGATCTCGTCGAGCGGGCGGCGAGTATCGAGGGCGGCGCCTTCCAGCGCCTTGAGGGCATCGGACATGGTCTCTCCGGCTATCAGGGAGTCTGGGAAACGCTCTGGCAGGCGTCGCAACGGCCGAGCAGCTCGATGGTCTGACGCTGTACCGTGAACCCCAGTTCCCGGGCACGTTGCCCCAACTGTTCGTTGATATCGTCGAGGTGCAGCTCCTCGACCCGGCCGCAATCGCGACAGATCAAGAGTTGAAAGCCGTGGGCATGCTCGGGACAGGGGCAGGCCACATAGGCATTGAGCGACTCGATGCGATGCACCAGCCCCTGATCGATGAGAAATTCCAGGGCACGATATACCGTCGGTGGTCGGGCAGAGGCGTGCTCGGTGGTGAGACGATCGAGCAGGTCATAAGCCTTCAACCCGCCGCGCGTGTCGGCAATCATCTGCAGCACACGTCGGCGAATCGGCGTAAAGCGGACGCCACGATAACGACACTGTCGTTCGGCCTGGTCCATCAAGGCGCGGGAATCGGTCATGCTGGCCATGTGGTCTCGGGGTGGATGACCCATTCTACGCGCCGCACACGACCATCGCCAGGCAACGACCCGCGTCGTTTCATGCCGTCGCCTCCTGGAGCGTGTCCAGCTCGCTGCGACGGGCGAAGTGGTGCTGGGCAAATGCCACGCGTTGCTCGACCTCGAGACCATCGGGTTGACGCTCGATGAGATCCAGCCGGTTGCGGAGTCCCTCGCCGTTGGCCATCTGGATGGCCAGGCCGGGACGCGCGTTGAGCTCCAGCAGCATGGGGCCATGGTCGCGATCCAGTACCATGTCGGTGCCGAGATAGCCCAGTGCGGTCATCTCGTAGCAGCCCGCCGCCAATCGCAGCAGCGTGCCCCAGTCGCTGATCCGCAGGCTGGCCAGTTCGTGGCCGGTATCCGGATGGTCGTGGCGTGAACGATCGAATTGCACACCGCGTATCGCCTGACCGGAAGCGATGTCGATACCGACACCCACCGCCCCCTGGTGAAGGTTGGCCTTGCCGTCCGAGGCGGCGGTGGAGAGCCGCATCATTGCCATCACCGGGTAGCCCTTGAAGACGATGACACGAATGTCCGGCACGCCTTCGTAGGTGTACTCGCTGAAGGTGGCATCGAAGTTGATCAGATCCTCGATGATCGCCACGTCCGGCGATCCCCCCAGGGAATAGAGACCCGAGAGGATGTTGGACACATGACGCTCCACATCCTTGAGCGTCAAGTGAGCGCCGCTGGGCTTGATGTAATGCTGCCCCTCGACCCGCTCGACGACCAGGATGCCCTTGCCGCCGCTGCCCTTGGCCGGTTTGATAACGAAGCCCGTGTGGCCGTCGAGCATGTCGCGGATGTGCTTGACGCCAAACTGGGTCGACACCGTGCCGATCAGAGCGGGGGTGGTGATGTTGTAGCGCTGGGCGAGCAGCTTGGTCTGCAGCTTATCGTCGACCAGCGGATAGAGCCGCCGGTCGTTGTAGCGGCCGATATAACGGATATTGCGCCGATTCATGCCGATGATGCCCTTGGCACGAAGCTTGCCGGGGGTCGTCCACATCGGCTCAGTCCTCCGTGACCGGCTTGAAGCGACGCAGCTCCAGCAGGCGATAGCCGGTGTAATTGCCGAGCATCAGGATCAGTGCCATCAGGATCAGCTGCACGCCGAGGAAGTTGAAGGTGATATGGCGAATCCAGGGGTTATTCATGGCCAGGTAAGCCAGTACTGCTGTCAGCAGGCTGCCACCCCCCTGGATCAGAACCTCCTTGGGGCCTTCCTCTTCCCAGAGGATCGACATGCGCTCTATGGTCCAGGAGAGGATGATCATCGGGAAGAAGGTGATCGTCAGGCCGGCGTTCAGTCCGATGCGGTAGGACAGCACCGAGAACAGGGAAATGATGGCGATCACCGTGATGATGACTGCCGTGACCCTCGCCACCAATAGCAGATTGAGATAGGAAAGGTAATTCCGGATCACCAGGCCCACGGCCACCACCAGCAAGAAGCCTATCAGGCCGGTCGCCAGGGTCGTCTGGATAAAGGCCAGGGCGATCAACACCGGCATGAAGGTGCCTGACGTCTTGATGCCGACCAGCACGCGTAGCAGGACGACGACGAGGGCTCCGATGGGAATCAGCAGGATCGTCTGGAACAGTGCCTGTTCCTCGAGGGGCAGGCTGTGGATCGAGAAGTTGAGGATGGTGTCGGATGTCTCGGCCATGCGGCTGCGGATGGCAGCCCCGGCCGGCTGGTTGCGCGACAGCATGGAAAAATAGACCTGGGAGTTGGTGCCGCCCTGGACCTCGAGCACCGATTGTCCAGCGTTCTCCCAGAGAAGAAGATTGTCGGGGCGTCCCTGTTTGCCGGTAGACGGGTCGAAGAGCGATTGCTCTTCTCCGTCGTAGACCTGGATCCAGGGCGTCAGGCTCTGCCGGCGACGGCCGTCTTCCAGCATCAAGCCGCTGACCTCGCGTGCCGAGATGCCGGCCTGGTTGAGCAGGCGAACCAGCAGCGGCACGCGATCGAACTGTGTCAGCAGCAGGCGGGCGTTTTCCCCCTGACGCTCTTCGCTGAACTCACGAATCAGCTCGCGTGTGAAGGTGAAAGGGTCAGCGCTGCGTGACCAGGCACGGTCGATGACCTGGGAGGCCGCCGTGTCGTAGGGGCGTTCCCAGACGACATCTGACGTCGGAGCAGGAGGCGGGACTTCGGAGGCGCGCGCCTGAGGGGCTACCTGGATGCGGCTGCTGTAATAGAGCTGCTGGCTGCCGGTGGCATCGCGTATCGTCCAGAGGGCCCGACGACTACCGTTTTCCTCGAGGAAGGAAAGCCCGTAGCCTGGTGATGCCGTATGCTCGGTCAGGACCCGGAATCCTTGCTGGGTGGAGGGGAGTGCCATCTCCACCTTGGCGGGTCCGCCATCGGCCAGGAAGTTGACCTGAGCCTCGATCTCCCAGACTTGTCGCTGTTCGCCCGGCGTCCAGGGTACCTCGAACTGGACATGGCGGTGAATGCTCAAGCCGATGCCGGCAACCAGCAACAGGGCAACGATGACATAGAAGGGCAGTCGGGACATCTCAACTTCCTTGGCGAATCAGGTAAAAATATATCCGTATATCAGGATGTTTCGTCTTCCGCCTTGCCGGCGTCATCCACACGTTCGGATGACCGCGGGAACTCGGGACGCTCATGAAGGAAGTCCTCGGCGACATCGATGATGGCAATGTCCATCAGGAAGCGACGCCCGAGCAGGACCGGATAATCGAGTTGACGACGATCGGTCAGGGTAAATTCGACCGTCTCGCGGATCGGCCCGAGGGTCATCAGCAACTCGATGACCGGCCGAGATTCCTCGCCCGATGCCTGCGTAATTCGTACACGACGCTCTACCGGTGCTTCGAGCCAGCTGTCCCTCACGCTCTCGACCACGCTGTCCTCGTCGTCGAGACCGAGCTTGAAGCGCACCCAGTCTTCGCCATCCCGTTCGAAGCTAGTGATGTCATTGGCACTGAGCGAAGAGGTGTCAGCCCCGGAATCCACTCGAGCCTGCAGGTAGGTGCCGACGTTCGGCAGGCCGATCCACTCGCTGCGCCCGAGTAGCTCCTTGTTGGCCAACCTGTCATCGGTTGCCTGGCACTCGGTGACGATCTTGGTCGTCTCCTTGCCCTTGCTGTCGTCCAGGGCGGCAATGTCGCCCCGCATGCCCCGCAATAGACTGCCGACCTCACGCACATCGGCCGTCAGTGTCCTCTGTTCCATCCTCTGCAACGACAGCAGATGCGACTGGTTCTCGCAGCGGGCGGCAAGATTGCTTTCCAGGCGCTGGATGCCTTCCTCGAACTGTGTCGCCGTCACGGGCGGCGGGGGTTCCTGCTGCTGCGAAGACGGCAGGGCGCACCCTCCGAGTAATGCCATTGAGCCGAAGAGCGATAACATCAATGTTGGGCGATTCGGCATATCGTGGGTGTCCTTTACACTGACGTGAACGGGATAGTGAACTGCAGGGATGATAAGGAGCCGGCCCTCCGGTGTCCACGATGACGGTCCGGGGGCGCCATGATACGGGAATTATCGCCCGGGCGTGATCCCGACGGACGCGGGGTGATCACCGTGGGAGATTAGCAGAATATGAACGAAGGAAGGGCGCCATGTTGGCGCCCTCATGGTATCCATCAGGTCGCGGCGGCCGTTTGAGCCTTGATGCCGAAGAGAATGAGCAGCGCCGCCAACAGTAGCACCGAGCCACTCACCATAAAGACGCCGATGGCGCCACCGGCATCGAAGATCAGCCCTCCGACGGCCGCACCGCTGGCAATCGCGAACTGAATCGCTGCTACCAGTAGACCGCCTGCGCTTTCGGCTTCATCGGGGACCGTGCGGGTCAGCCAGGTGGACCATGCCACCGGCACGGTGCCAAATGTCATGCCCCAGAGCGCAATCATCATGGCATCGAGCAGCGGGACGCCACCGACGCCCGCCAGCCCCAGGCCAAGGATGCCCATCGTCGCCGGCATCACGATTTGCGTGAGGCGCATGTTGCGTTCGAGCATGAAGCCCCCCAGGAAGGTGCCCAGGAAATTGGCCAGCCCAAAGCCCAGCAGGATGCTGGACATGCCGTTCACATCGACGCGGGTGACGGTCTCGAGGAAGGGACGAATATACGTGAAGAACGCGAAATGTCCCGCGAAGATCATGGCGGCGGCCAGCATGCCGAGACCGACCATCGGGCGTTGTAGAACCTCGAACAGGGTTTTCAGGCGTGTTCGAGCGTTTGTCGCCATGCGTGGCAAGGTGGCCAGTTGCACGAGAAAGGCCAGTGCCCCGAACAGCGCGGCAATCAAGAAGACATTGCGCCAACCGATGATCTCGCCGAAGAAGCTGCCCATGGGCGCGGCGACGATGGTGGCCACCGAAACACCGCTGAAGATCATCGAGAGCGCTCGTGGCACGCTGTCCTCGGGCACCAACCGCATCACCGTGGCCGCCGACATGGTCCAGAAACCGCCCAGCGCGACGCCCAGCAGAACCCGGCCGAGCAGCAGTGATGGCATGTTCGGTGCGTACGCCACCAGCAGATTGGAAATGACCAGAAGCCCTGAAAATGCCAACAGCACGTAGCGTCGATCGATTCGCCGAGTGGCGGCCGTGATCAACAGGCTGGTCACCAGTGCGACCGCAGCGGTCGCGGTCACGGCTTGTCCGGCCATGCCTTCGGTGATCGCCAGGTCCGCAGCCATGGGGGTTAACAGGCTCACCGGCAGGAACTCTGCCGTTACCAAGCCGAAAACGCCCAATGTCATCGAGAAGACCGCGCTCCATGCCGGCGGGGTCCGTTGTGAGACATCATTCATCGCAGACTCCTATCCTTGCCGAAGTGACTCGTTGGCTGGGCAGGATAGAGCGACCGTCGCCGGACGGTATATACCAGAGACTCCCGAATATTTGATCATTGATCCGATTCTTGGCAGCTAACCAGTACTTCGCAGAATGCATATTATGTTAAATTAGATATGCCAAGACATGGCCATGCTTCGTGTGGAATCCAACTGAACGCTCCACTGCCAGGCATGGCCACCGCGATTTCCCGACGGCTGTCTTTTCCTTATCGCTTGCTTTGGAGGGCTTCCAGCTCGTCCTGGTGCTCGCGAAGCTCCTGGACAGCTTCTTCGAGTTTCTCGCTGTGCTTGCGAATATCGTCCTCGTCGCCTTCGCGCTGGGCCTCGGACAATTCGTCCTGACGCTCTCGAACCTCGGTCATGCTCTCGCTGACGTCTTCTTCAGCGTCTTTGATGACGCTGTCATTGGTGCAGTGGCGCTGCACATTTTCCAGTCCCTTCTTCAGGCCTCGCACACGATGCTCATTGCCGTACTCCTCGGCGATACGAAGCTGCTTCTGGATGGCTTCCACCTTGTACTGACAGAGTGAATCCACCTCGTCGGCAAGGGCCTGTTGCCCGAAGGCAATGGGCATGGCGAGAATCATCGCGGGAATGATGCTGCGAAAGGTCCGTTTCATGGTCATGTATCCTGTCATGGAGTCATACGAAAGCATGAATAACGGACGATATGTCATTTGAGCGCGCTTTGCCATGCGTATCGCGCCTGGCGGCCCAGGCCTCTGGGCAACACGACCCGGTCGGCGCCTAGATAGTCGAGAAAGCGACGGGCGGCTTGCTGCAGCGCCTCGGCCATGCCGTCGGGAAGCCGGGACGAGACGATATCGTCTTCCCAATGCCAGGCAAGAATGGTCAGGGTGCCCTCTCGGCATTGGGCATCGAATCGCGCGACGAACCGATCCTGCCACAGCACCGGCAGTACGTAATAACCCCAACGCCGTTGTTTCCGGGGCTTGTAGACCTCCCAGACGTAATCGAAGCCGAAGACTCGGCAAATGCCGCGTCGATCCCACATCAGCGGATCGAGTGGCGCGAGAAAACGCATGCCTTGATCCGAGTCGTTGAACGAGCCGGCATCATCCAGGCATGAAACGGCCTCGGGAGTGGCCCAGTGACACTCGCCTGCCACATCCAAGGCGACCAATTTTCCCTGGTCGAGCGCTCGGGACGCGATACGGTCGCGTTCGGTGCGTTGACAAGGGAGCAACCAGACAGCGGCATCGGCCGCCGGACGCAATAGCCCGGCAGCCTGAACGCGACGCACGATCAAGTGCTCCAGGGCGTCATCTTCGTCGCGCTCCACCGTGCAGGCACCATTCGGCAGCACGCGCTCGGGCAGATCATAAGCGTGCCGACCACCGACGCGATGATGCGTCATCAAGCGTCCGGAATCCCACAGTGCCTTGAGCAGATGGCGTGAGCGCTTGGGGCCATACCAGCTGCCGCGCAAGGCCGGATCGGATCGTTGATCGCCCAATTCAAGGCTGGTCGAGGGGCCTTGCTGTGTTACCTGATCGAGAAGGTTTCGGGCTTCCGGCGAGTCGATGTCCACGCCGCGCTGTTGCCAACGCCGCGCGAACCAGTGATGGAAAGGAGCTTGAGCCCACCACTGATCGGGAGGAATCAGGCTGGCCTGCTTGTCCCACCCGTCGACCAGCAGTCGGCGACGATAGGCAGCATCTTGCCAGTCGCCCTGCCGATAACCCGGCACGCGTGATTGCAGCACCAGATCGGGATTGGTGCCGAGCGGTGCAAGCGGGTCGAACTGAATGGTGCCCAGCCGCTGGATCACCGTCGCCAGCGACCCCTGTCGGCCATGATGGCGGGCCAGCAGGCGCCGGGCATCGGGGAGCCCCAGGCTGAGGCGTTGCTGTGCAGTCATCGTTGGTCCTTGGCAATCGGATGTGCGGGCGGCCCGGCCGCCTCCTGATGTCGAGGCATCTTGCAGTCTAACAGCTTGCCGCCCTCCTCAGCCGGCTCAGTCCATGTGTCATGCCATGTGTGGGCGACACAGCGCCTGAGCCAGCATGGCGGTCAGGATCGCCACGGCAGCGACGATGAGGCCGGCTGCCGTCCACCCATGCCACTCGATGGCGTCGCCGATGGCCACGGGACCGATGACCTGCCCAAGGTTGCTTCCCTGCATCAAGAGTCCGACGACCAGAGGCGTCAAGACAGTCCTTGGTGCAAAGATTGGGGCACTGGCCAGCAAGGTGGCGGGTATCAAGCCACCGACCGCCAGAAACAGCATGCACAGCAAGAACGTCGGCAACGCCGGTAACATTGACAGGAAGATTCCCAATCCGGTCACGCCCATGATCAGCGAGGCCGCCGCCAGCAAGAAAACTCGCCCCACTCCGCGTGCAAGCAGGGTTCCTGCGGCGAGGTTGCCGAGGATATTGGCACTGGTGGCCAGAGCGCTCAACGCACCGGCGGCTTGGTGGCTGACCGCCATGCGTTCCATCAGCAGGATCGGCAAAAAGCTGAACAGCGCAAAGAACATCAGGTTATAGAAAGCGAAGACTCCGGCGAGCACCAGGGGAGCCGGCGTGCGCAGGGTGTCGAGCATGTCCCGGAGCTTTCCATGCCATGCAATGTCTTCCCTCGCTGCAGCGGGTACCGCGAGCATGACGCCCAAGGCCATGATCGCCGCAATCACGGCACTGCCCCACCATAGGATGCGCCAGGCCTCGAACCAGGGGCCGACAAGCATGGCCAGCGCCATGCCTCCCGGCATGAAGCAGCTCCACATGGCGAACGCGAGCGCCTGATGGCGAGTGTCGACGACGTACGGAAGTATCGCGGGCGCCGCCACGATGATGATCAAAAACCCCGCTCCTTCGACCACGCGTGACACCAGCAGCAACGTGAAACCTGGTGCCAGTGCGCCCAATATGGCACCCAACACTAGGCAACCCAGCCCTGCCAGCAGCATGCGCTTGTGGCCGAAAGCAGCGACCACTGTACCGACCGGCATGCCGCCCAGCAGGCCGAGGAACGAAAAGATGCCCATCAGCCAGCCGGCCGCTGCCAGCCCGACACTCATGTCCTGTTGAATCAAGGGAGTGGCGATCGCCACCTTGCCGACCTGCAAAGAGGCGGCGATGCCGGAACCGATGATCAGCATGACGGCATGCCAATCGGTGGAGATCGATGCGGTTCTGGGAGTCAGGGAAGTATCCATGCAACACCTCGATCAAGGAGAAGCGAAACGTCCATCGAGGGGCAGGATAGTGTCGTTGCCTTATGCTGGGGAGTGATAAAATTTTTATCAAATTGATCATGGGAGATGATCATGCTGGATGCCCTCACCTTCGACCAACTGCGCACCTTCGTCGCTGTGGCCGACAGCGGCAGTTTTCGCGCCGGTGCGGCACGTCTAGCCCGCGTTCAATCCGGTGTCAGCGTGGCGATCGCCAATCTCGAGGCACAATTGGAGGTCTCGCTGTTCGATCGCTCGGGCCATCGCCCGATATTGACGCCGGAAGGACGCGCCCTGCTGGAGAACGCACGGGATATATTATTGCGTGTCGACGCGATGCGAGCACGGGCCCACGGGCTGGGCGAAGGTGTCGAGCTGGCGTTGCCCCTAGTCGTCGATACCCTGTTTCCCATCCATCAAGTGGGCAAGGCCATGACCGAAACCCTGGCCCACTACCCCTCCGTCGCCTTCAGGGTCGACGTCGAACCCCTGGCAGGTCCCCTGCAGGCATTGCTCGACGAGCGTTGTGCACTGGCCATCATGGTGGGCGATCACTTTCGTGACCCACGTGTCGAACTCGAGGCGCTCTCGCCGGTGGAGCTCGTCGCCGTCGTGGCGTCGGAGCATCCATTGGCGCGCCATGACGAACCTCTCGACAGCCTGCATCTCGCCGATCACCTCCAGATCGTGCAATCTGACCCATCGCCCCCTTCCAGGGGACGCGACTTCGGTGTCATCTCGACACGCACCTGTCGCGTGAATACCCAGGACACCAAGCACGCGCTCATCCTCGCCGGCGTCGGTTGGGGGTACCTCCCTGTATGGCAGGTCGAGCGGGATCTTCGTGCAGGTCGGCTGGCAGAGCTGGCAGTGCGAGGCAGGCACGGTCGTCGACGCCGCTCCGACGCCTATCTCGCCCGGCGCGTCGATGCGCCATTCGGCCCCGCCGCGAGGTTGCTGGCCGAAGCGCTTGGCCGACGTCCCGATTGAGCGAGCACGTCCGGTGCGGCGCCTGCCTCAAGCCCGAAGCCTGTCGTGCCTTGCCTCAGCACGTACTGCACCGGGCGAGCGGCCCGTCACTCGCTTGTAGGCGCGGCTGAAGGCTGCCTGAGAGCCATAGCCGAGGCGTTGGGCGACGACGTCGATGGGCTGGGCGTCCCGACCGATCCACTGAGTGGCCAGGTGCATGCGCAACTCGGTCATGTAGCGATGAGGAGTCAGCCCGGTGACGGTCAAGAAGCGCTCGGCGAAGACCGATCGCGAGCTGCCCATCTGCTTTGCCAGCTCGGCGACCGTCCATTGACGCCCGGGCTCGCGATGCATGGCGGCGATAACGCGCCCTAGTCTGGGATCGCGCAGGGCCTCGACCCAACCGGAGGCATCACCACAGCCACACTCGACCCAACCACGCACGATGAAGGCCGAGACGACATCGGCAAGACGCGACAGAATGCTCGCGAAGCCTGCCCGCTCGGCCTTGGCTTCGCGTTCCATGGCCTGGAGAATCGGCAGCATCTCGGGATGGCGCTCCAGGAGCGTATCGACGCGCATCACCTCAGGCATCAAGCCGACGAGCGGATGCATGCCGCCGAGATCGAACTCCATGCAACCGCTGAAGATGACGACCCCGTTTTCCTGACAGGCTTCGGGAGAACCGTTGCGCACCGCACTGACGGCCTTGCAGAGAGGAGCGGCCTCGCAGCTGGAGATATCACGACTGGCGGATTGATCCGGCGACGAAAGCAGCGCGTGAGAGCCGCCACGCGGCAGGAGCACCGCATTGCCGGCCTCGAGGCGATGCATGGCACCGCCGGGGCTGCGCAGATACACCGGTCCTCGGGCAATGAAGTGAAAGTGGGCCCATCCAGCGATGGTGCCAAACCCTTCGATACCGAAGGGGGGAGCGGCTTGAATGCGGCGGTATTGGATGCCGCTCAGACGCATGCCGCGAAGAAGCTCGCTGACCAGGTCATTGGGCACGCCCCGATCATCGCTGGAGTGACGACAGCTGGACGATGAGTCAATCATGGCGCGATCATAGGCATGAAGAATCCGGCATGTCCAGCCTCTGGCGATCCGCACCGGTGAGATCGAAGCGACCAACGAAGCGCCCCCGATCAATGACCGGGGGCGCTTCGTGCGAGATGGCAGACGGCGATGCCGGTTTACAGCGGCTTCTGGTCGTCGGCTTCATCGGCAGGTGCGTAGGAACCGTCTTCACGGTGCACTTCGTTGCCGGTCAGGCCCGGTGTGAACACGCAGGCCAGGTGCATGGTCTTGCTGGCACGCAGCAGGTGCTCGTCGTGCTGGTCGAGAATATAGATGTCACCCGGCTTGATGGGCCAGATCTTGCCATCGGCCAGGGTTTCCACTTCACCTTCCCCCTCGATGCAGTAGACCGCTTCGAAGTGGTGCTTATAGTGGATGTGGGTCTCGGTGCCCTCGAAGATGCGGGTGATATGGAAGGAGCAATTGCCGCCATCCTCGGCCAGCGACAGACGGGTGCTGTCCCAGTTGCCGTTTTCGGCGGTGACCAGACGGTCGGTCTGGCGCGCTTCTTCGAGATTGCGAACGATCATGTCGATTCTCCGGTGAATCAGTGACTGGCCGGCCACACACTGGCCGGCCGATACAGTGATGCCATGGGCTGGCCCCATGGCGAACCTCAGGCGATCAGCCGAAGGCCTGCTTGGTGCTGGCTTCGAGAATGTCCAGCCCCTCGACCAGGTCTTCGTCGGGAATGGTCAGCGGGCACAGGCACTTGACCACTTCGCCATCCTGACCGCTGGTTTCGATGATCAAGCCGTTCTCGAACGCCTGATGGGTGATCTTGTCGGCGATATCGCCGGAACCCACGTCGATGCCGCGCATCAGGCCACGGCCACGCTCGGAGGCCTCGATGCCCTGCTCGTTCAGCCAGGCGGCAATCTTGCCGAAGCGCTCCTCGACAACACGTGCCTTGCGCTGCACATCGCGCTCGAAGGTGTCGTCGCTCCAGTACTTGCGCATGGCGGCAGCGGCGGTGGCAAAGGCCAGGTTGAAGCCACGGAAGGTGCCGTTGTACTGACCGGGCTTCCACTTGTCGAGTTCGGGGCGCATCAGCACGTGAGCGAACGGCAGGCCGTAACCGGACAGCGACTTGGAGTTGGTCACGATGTCCGGCGTGATCCCGGCATGCTCGAAGCTGAAGAACTTGCCGGTCCGGCCGCAACCCGCCTGGATGTCGTCGATGATCAGCAGGATGTCATGGGCGCGGCAGATGCTCTCGAGCCGCTTGAGCCACTCCAGACCGGCGACGTTGATGCCGCCCTCGCCCTGCACCGTCTCGACGATCACTGCCGCCGGCACGTCCAGACCACCAGACTTGTCGCCAAGCAGCTTCTCGAAATAGTCGAGGGTATCGGCACTGCTGCCGAGGTAACCATCGAACGGCATGAAGGACGCCGCCTGGGTCGGCACGCCGCCGGTGGCCTCGCGGAACTTGCGATTGCCGGTCGTCGCCAGCGCCCCCATGGTGACGCCGTGGAAACCGTTGGTGAAGGAGACGATGTTGTGACGGCCCTTGGCGACGCGCGCCAGGCGAATGGCCGCCTCGACGGCATTGGTCCCCGTCGGCCCGGGCAGGTGGACCTTGTACTCGAGACCACGCGGCTTGAGGATCACCTCTTCCAGGGTTTCGAGGTAGTCGCGCTTGGCGGCCGTCCAGAAGTCCAGCCCGTGAACGATGCCGTCGCTGTCGAGATAGTCGAGCAGGGCCTGCTTGAGATGCGGGTTGTTGTGGCCATAGTTCAGGGTGCCGGCGCCTGCCAGGAAGTCGATGTACTCGCGACCATCCTCGTCGGTCAGACGAGCATTGCGTGCCTTGGTGAAGACCACCGGAAAGGAGCGAGAGTAGGTCCGGACGTCGGACTCCATGCGTTCGAGGGTCTGGGTCTGCATTGCGACCTCCTGTGGGATGAAAGTGATGAATCGAGAAGACGGGCAGCCGGCCCGTACCGGGCCGGCGCGGCGGCGTGCCGGCTCAGATCTGGTCGGTCTGGAACGGGCCGATGCGAACGAGATTTTCCGGGTCATGCTCACCGCCGAGTTGATCGGTGGAGAAGTATTCGCGGCTGTTCAACGGCGCCTGCCAGCGGTCGGCAAGACGACGGAACAGGCCCCAGGAGGCTTGGTTGTCAGGCGTTATCGTGGTTTCGAGGTGGTGCACCTCGGCCATTTCCGGGCGCGTCATCACGGCCTCCACCAGGCGGCGGGCCAGGCCGGTGCCGCGTGCCTTCTCGCCTACGGCGACCTGCCAGAGGAAATAGGTGTCAGGCGCATTGCTCTTCACGTAGCCGGAAACGAAACCGACGATCTCCCCTTCCTCGTTGGTGGCCACGGCACAACTGTCGCGAAACTGCGTGGCCAGCAACAGATAGGCGTAGGCAGAGTTGACGTCGAGAGGAGGGCAGGACTTGACCAGTTCATAGATGCCCCAGCCGTCGTCGGGGCTGGGCTTGCGAATGAAGAGCGGCGAGGCCTCGTGGCCGACCACGGCATCGGCCACGCTGGGCTTGGCCAAGTCGGCGGAGGGCGTAAAGGGCTCTGTGGTTGCGTTCATTGTCATGGTTCGCTGTAGCGAATTTGATCGGCATCATAACAGCCACTTATGGCCATTTCAAAAACCAGGTTATCTTGCTCGCTAAAATCCATAATACAAAATTATGATCTACTCCTCAGGCCGCGTCTGTGGCGGTTCCTTCCGTTTTCCATTCATGTAGCTTAGCCCACATTCGTTCTGACCATGCGCAAAACGCGACGGGCCACCCTTGAGGGTGGCCCGTCCGAATGACATCGCCATGACAAGCTGGCCCGAAGAGCGTCAGCGGCGTGTCGGGCTTCGCATGGTCACGAATTCCTCGGCGCCGGTGGGATGGATGCCCACCGTCTGGTCGAACTGCGCCTTGGTCAGCCCGGCGCGCACGGCGATGGCGATGCCCTGGATGATCTCGCCGGCCTCCTCGCCCACCATGTGAGCACCGACCACCACGTCGCTGGCGTCGTCGACGATCAACTTCATCAGGCTGCGCTCGCTGCTGCCGGAGAGCGTGTGCTTCATGGGACGGAAGTCGGCACTGTAGACGCGAATTGCCTCGAAACGCTCACGGGCCGCCTCTTCCGAGAGACCAACGGTACCGATGTTGGGATGGCAGAACACGGCAGTCGCCACACGTTCGTAATCCAGCGACTCGGGGGTGGAGTCGCCAAAGTGGTGCTCGACCAGCTTCATGGCCTCTTCCAGCGCCACCGGCGTCAGTTCGGGGCCACCTGTGACATCACCGAGTGCGAGGATCGAAGGCACCGAGGTCTCGAAACGCTCGTTGACCTTGAGGGAGCCATCGTCGTTGGTCGCGACATCGAGGCGGTCGAGGCCAAGCCCCGCCAGATGCGGCCGACGCCCGGTGGCGGCGAGCACGGCATCGACTTCCAGCACGCGACCGTCGGTGAGGGTAACCTTGAGGCCGCCCGCCACCTTTTCGATGGCTTCGATGTTGGTGTTGAAATGCAGATTGACGCCCTTCTTGGCCATCTCGTCGCGGGTGAATTCACGCACCTCGTTGTCGAACCCGCGCAGGAACAGCTCGCCGCGATAGACGAGATGGGACTCGCTGCCCAATCCATTGAAGATGCTGGCGAACTCCACGGCAATGTAGCCGCCGCCGAGCACCAGGAAGCGCTGCGGGAAGTCGTCGAGATCGAAGATCTGGTTGGAGTTCAGGGTCAACTCGTTGCCCGGGAAATCCGGCACCCAGGGCCAGCCGCCCACGGCGACCAGGATCTTCTCGGCACTGATCGTCTCACCACCGACCTCGACGTGGTGTGCGTCGACCACACTGGCGCGACCATTGATCAGGCGCACGCCGGCATTATCCAGCAGGCGACCATAGATGCCATTGAGGCGCTTGATCTCGCCGATCTTGTTGTCACGCAGGGTCGCCCAGTCGAATGACGGTTCCTCGGCCAATTGCCAGCCGAACCCACCGGAATCCTCGAAGGCTTCATGGAAGTGGGCCGCATAGGAATACAGCTTCTTCGGCACGCAGCCGACATTGACGCAGGTGCCACCGAGATAACGGTCCTCGGCGACGGCAACCCGAGCTCCGGTGGCGGCGGCAGTGCGGGCGGCACGCACACCGCCGGACCCCGCTCCGATGACGAACAGGTCATAGTCGAAATCTGACACGCGATTCTCCTGTAAACGGTCGGGCCCCATTCAGGCCCTGTGGGCAATGGCGCGATCATACCAGCCAAGGTGGCACCCCGGGAGAGCGGTTGACCCGCATCCCCGCTGACGGTAAAAGAAGGCTCCTTCGTCTTTCGTCCCATCCTTGCCGGAGCCCGACCATGAGCAATGACATCGATACCCTGCTGGAAAACAACCGTGCCTGGGCGGAGCAGATGTGTCGCGACGATCCCGATTTCTTCGCTCGCCTGGCACGGCAGCAGACGCCTGAATACCTGTGGATCGGCTGTTCCGACAGCCGCGTGCCGGCCAACCAGATCATCGACCTGCCGCCCGGGGAGGTGTTCGTCCATCGCAACGTCGCCAACCTGCTCCACCACAACGACATGAACGCCCTTTCGGTGGTGCAGTTCGCCGTGGATGTGCTCAAGGTCAAGCACATCATGATCGTCGGCCACTATGGTTGCGGCGGCATTCGTGCGGCGGTCACCGGTGGCGAGTGCGGTATCGTCGATTACTGGCTGCATTCGGTACGCGACCTCTACAGCCAGCATCGTGCCTCGCTGTCCTCGCTGTCGCAGGATGAGCAGGTCGACCGCATGTGCGAACTCAATGTCGAGGCCCAGGTCAAGAACCTGTGCCGTACCAAGATCATTCAACGTGCCTGGCAACGTGGCCAGGAGCTCTCCGTCCATGGCTGGGTCTATGGCCTGAGCGATGGGCGCGTCACCGACCTGGAATGCAGTGTCCACGGACTCGATCAGGTCGCCCAACTGTACCGTATCGACCGCGTCACGCCCGCCAGCGAAGACTGAGCGCCCTCCTCGCGCCCGGCATCGTTATTCGCCGGGCGCATGGGGTGTGTCACAATTTCGATTGTGCGCTTCCCCCTAACCTCTCTATGTTGGTGAATGGAGCATAATGGTCATCACGACCGTCGGCCGTGATACCGATAACAATCCATCCGGCATGGAACGACACATGACAATCAAGAAGACTCTGCTGGCTAGCGTCATCGGCGCCGCCATGACCTCCGCTGCCCTCGCCCCGGCCGCCCAGGCCAACACCACCCTGCGCATGGCCTATGATGCCGATCCAGTATCGCTGGATATCCACGAGCAACTGTCCGGCGGGATCCTGCAGCTTTCGCACATGACCTTCGACCCGCTGGTGCGCTGGACCAAGGATCTCGAGATCGAGCCGCGGTTGGCCACCGACTGGGAACGGGTCGACGACACCACCCTACGTATGACACTGCGTGAAGGCGTCGAATTCCACAGCGGCAATGCCTTTACCGCCGAGGACGTGGTCTGGACCATCGATCGACTCAAGCGCAGCCCCGATTTCAAGGCGATCTTCGCGCCCATCGAGGGTGCCACGGCGGTCGACGCGCATACCCTCGAGATCAAGACCAAGAAGCCCTACCCGCTGCTGCTCAACCTGGCGACCTACATCTTCCCGATGGACAGCCAGTTCTACTCCGGTGAAGACAGTGACGGGGATCCCAAGGACGAGATCGTCAAGAACGGCAACTCCTACGCCTCGCGACATCAGTCCGGTACCGGTCCTTATGAGGTCACCGAACGGCAGCAAGGCGTGCGCGTCGTCTTCGAGCGCAACGATGACTACTGGGACGAGCAGTCCCCGGGCAACGTCGACAAGATCGAACTGACACCGATCAGCGAGAACGCCACGCGAGTGGCCGCCCTGCTCTCCGGCGATGTCGACTTCATCGCGCCGGTGCCGCCCAACGATCTGGAACGCGTCCGTCAGGACGACGACGCCAAGCTGGTCACCATGTCCGGCACCCGCATCATCCTCTTTCACATGAATCAGGAACGCGTCGAGGCTTTCAAGGATAAGCGGGTTCGTCAGGCCTTCGCCTATGCCATCAATCAGGAAGGCATCGCCGACCGACTGATGAAGGGCTTCGCCACACCGGCGGCCCAGCTCTCGCCTGAAGGCTATGCGGGGCACAACGATGAACTGGAGCCGCGCTACGACCTGGAGAAGGCCAAGCAGCTGATGGCCGAGGCCGGTTATGAGGATGGCTTCGAGATCACCATGATGGCGCCCAACAACCGCTACGTGAACGATGCCAAGATCGCTCAGGCGGTTGCGGCCATGCTGGCACGCATCAACGTGAAGGTGGATCTCAAGACCCTGCCCAAGGCTCAATACTGGGGCGAGTACGATGATCGGGTTGCCGACATGATGATGATCGGCTGGCATGCCGACACCGAAGACTCGGCCAACTTCCACGAATACCTCACGGCCTGCCCGGACGCCGATTCCGGCGCCGGCCAGTACAACGCCGGCAACTACTGCAACCCCGAGGTCGACAAGCTGGTCTCCGAGGCCAATCTTGAGCTCGACCAGGCGAAGCGTGCCGAGATGTTGCAGCAGATGGAGCAGACGCTGTACGACGAGGCCGCCTTCATCCCTCTACATTGGCAGAACCTTGCCTGGGCCGCCGATACCAACGTCGATCTCGAGCCGATCGTCAACGTGATGAACTTCCCCTACCTCGGGGATCTCGTCGTCGAAGAAGAAGAGTAATACCCTTCCGCCGTCTCTCGCCCACGGTCAGGCGAGAGACGGCGATTCGACACCCCGCTCCGAGACACGCTCCCCGCAGGGGGCGTGTCACCGCGTGCTCGGGCCTTTCTCGATAATGGAACGCCACTCATGATCGCTTTTCTGATCAAGCGCCTCTTTCATGCGCTGCTGGTGATGTTCGTCATCAGCGTGATCGCCTTCGCCATACAAGACAATCTGGGCGACCCCATCCAACAGATGGTCGGCCAATCCGTGCCGGAGAGCGAACGCGAGGCACTGCGTGAAGAGCTCGGCCTCAACGATCCCTTCCTGGTCCAGTACCTGCGTTTCGCCGTCAATGCCGCGCATTTCGACTTCGGCTACTCCTACGTCTTCAACCAGCCGACCACTGACGTCGTGCTGCGCCATCTACCGGCAACCCTGGAACTGGTGGCCGCCGCCACTTTCCTGATCATCGTGCTGTCCGTGCCCATCGGCGTCTATAGCGCCATCAAGCCACGTGCCTGGCTGTCGCGTTTCTTCATGGGCGTCTCGATCGTCGGCATCTCGATTCCGGTCTTTCTCACCGCCATCGTGCTGATCCAGCTGTTCGCCATCGGCGTCAGCTGGACGCCCTTCCCTGCTGACACCGGCTGGGGCGCCTGGCTCAATGACCTGATCACCACCGAGGGCGGCATGCCGGCCTATGGTCGAGGGGATCCGGTGCCCGTCTTCGGTACTTGGGAAACCAACTTCGCCTCCCTGGAGGGGCTGTCCTACCTGGTTCTGCCGGCCATCTCCCTGGCTTCGATCATGCTGCCGCTGTTCATCCGCCTGATCCGCGCCGAGATGCTCGAGGTGCTGCAGTCCGACTACGTGAAGTTCGCCCGTGCCAAGGGCATCTCGCCGCGTCGCATCTACTTCCTGCATGCACTGAAGAACACCATGCTGCCGGTGATCACCGTGGGCGGTGTACAGATCGGGACCCTGGTGGCCTACACCATCCTGACCGAGACGGTGTTCCAGTGGCCCGGCATGGGCCTGATGTTCCTCGATGCCATCGAACGTTCCGACATACCGCTGATCGTCACCTACCTGATGATCGTGGGGCTGATCTTCGTGATCACCAACACCCTGGTCGATCTCATCTATGGCCTGATCAACCCCACCGTCAAGCTGACAGGAAAACCCGCATGACCACGCTGACGTCTCGCCCCAAGAGTCGTTGGGAACGCTTTTGCGATTCCTATCTGCTCTATAGTTTCAAGCGCGATCTGATCGCCCAGATCAGCCTGCTGGTGTTCATCGCTCTGGTCGCCGTTGCGGTTCTCGCGCCCTGGCTGGCGCCGATGAATCCCTATGACCTTTCACAGATCGACATCCTTGCCTCGGAATTGCCTCCCTTCTGGGTGGATGGCAGCGATCCGGCCTACCTCATGGGAACCGATGCCCAGGGGCGCGATCTGTTGTCGACCATCCTGTACGGTGCGCGCGTATCACTGATCATCGGTTTCGGTGCCGTACTCATGCAGGCAACCCTGGGAGTATGCTTCGGCCTGCTGGCCGGCTACCTGGGCGGTCGTGTCGATGCCTTCCTGATGCGACTGGCCGACATCCAGTTGTCCTTTTCCACCCTGATGGTGGCCATCGTGGTCGGCGCCCTGTTCAAGGCGATCTTCGGTGGCGGCACCTTCAGTGACTACGCCGTCCCCTTGCTGGTACTGATCATCGGCCTGGCCGAATGGCCGCAGTACGCACGAACCGTGCGCGCCTCGGTCCTTGCCGAGAAAGGCAAGGAATACGTCGACGCCGCACGGGTAATGGGCCTGTCGAGCCGACGCATCATGTTCCGGCATATCCTGCCCAACACGCTGTCGCCGATCTTCGTCATCTCCACCGTACAGGTGGCCAACGCCATCATCTCGGAGGCGGCACTGTCCTTCCTCGGCCTCGGCATGCCCGAGACCCAGCCGTCGCTGGGCTCGCTGATCAAGTCCGGCTTCGACTACCTCCAGTCCGGCTCCTGGTGGATCACCCTGATCCCCGGCGTGGTGCTGGTGGTGCTGGTGCTGGTGATCAATCTGCTCGGCGACTGGCTGCGCGATGTGCTCAATCCGCGACTCTACAAGGGCTGAATCTCATGTCTCTACTCGACGTTAACCACCTCGACGTGCGCTTCGCGCTGCGTGGCGGCGATGTCCGGGCACTGCGCGACGTCTGTTTCAGCCTGGATCGCGGCGAGCGGTTGGGCATTGTGGGCGAATCCGGCGCCGGCAAGTCGGTAGCCGCCTTCAGCCTGCTCAACCTGATCGCCAAGCCAGGCTACATCGCCGGCGGCAGCATCTGCTTCGACGGTCAGGAACTGATCGGGCTGAGCGATCGCAAGCTTCGCAAGGTGCGTGGTCATCGCATGTCGATGATCTTCCAGGACCCGATGATGACCCTCAATCCGGTGCTGACCATCGGTGAACAGATGGTGGAATGCCTCAAGGCGCACCGCCGGATCAGCACTCGGGAAGCGCGCAGCATCTCGCTGAACAAGCTGCAGCAGGTCCAGATTCCCTCGCCCGAGGCCCGACTGGATCAGTATCCCCACGAACTTTCCGGTGGCATGCGGCAGCGTGTGATCATCGCCATCGCCCTGCTGCTCGATCCTGACGTCATCATTGCCGACGAGCCGACCACAGCACTGGATGTCACCATTCAAGCGGAGATCATGGCGTTGCTGCTGGAACTGTGCGAGAAACACAACGTCGGCCTGATTCTGATCACGCACGATCTCGGCGTGGTCAGCCAGGTCACTCAGCGCATGCTGGTCATGTACGCCGGTCGCGTCATCGAACAGGGCCCGACCCGCGAGATCATCAACGATCCACAGCATCCCTATACCCAAGGCTTGATCAATGCCCTGCCGCAAATGGCCACTCCCGGCTCGCGGCTCAACCAGATCCCCGGCAGCATGCCATCGCTGTCCAACCTGCCGAGCGGCTGTGCCTTCCATCCACGCTGCGCCTTCGTCGAGCGTGCCGATGGCAGCCGTCGCCAAGCCTGCCATGACCAGGTGCCCGAGTTCGTGACGTCCGGCAACTGCCAGGCTGCCTGCCACATGGTCGCCGAAATGATCGAAAGCGAACGCATTCCGGCCGAGGAGCAAGACCGATGAATTCGACCGCCACATCCCCCGTTCCGGAAACGACGCAACCCTTGCTGGCGTTGCGTGGCCTGGAAAAGCGTTTCTCTCTCTGCGGCGACTTTCTCGAACAGCTGCAATTCAAGGGCGGCAAGCTGGTTCGTCACCAGGAGCACGTGCATGCCATCAACGGCGTCGATCTGGAAATCCAGCGCGGCGAGGCATTGTGTGTGGTAGGCGAGTCAGGCTGCGGCAAATCCACCGTGGCGCGCACCGTGATGGGCTTGATCACACCGACCGCCGGTGAAATTCACTACGCCGGCCAGCGCATCGATGACCTTTCCACCAGGCAGTTGCTGCCCTATCGCCGACGCATGCAGATGATCTTCCAGAATCCGTATGCCTCGCTGAACCCGCGCATGACGATTCAGCAGACCCTGGAGGAGCCGATCCGGCTCCATCATCCCGACTGGACGGCCCAGCAGGTCAAGGACAAGGTCGGCGAGGTCATGCAGTCGGTCGGCATCGACCCGGACTGGGGAGCGCGCTACGGCCACGAATTCTCGGGCGGCCAACGCCAGCGCATCGCCATTGCCCGTGCCCTGGCGGTCGACCCCGAGTTCATCGTGGCCGACGAGCCGATCTCGGCACTGGATGTGTCCATCCAGGCCCAGGTGCTCAATCTGCTGATGGAAGCTCAGCAGCGTCACAATCTCACTTACCTGTTCATCACGCATGACCTCGCCGTCGTCGAGCATTTCGGCACCCGGGTGGCGGTGATGTATCTGGGAAGAGTCTGTGAGGTGGCACCGACCGCTACTCTCTTCGCGCGCCCGCGCCATCCTTATACCCAGGCCCTGATGTCGGCCATTCCACGACTCGAGGACGACCGTCCACAGCACATTCGTCTGGAGGGCGAGGTGCCGACGCCCGTGCACCTGCCTTCGGGATGCGTCTTCCATGGTCGTTGTCCCCACGCCAAGGCTCGCTGCCGCGAGGAAGTGCCTGCGTTGATCGAGACCGACGATGGTGGCCAGGTGGCCTGCCATGCCGTGGAAGAGGGACGTATCGGCTGAGCCCGTGGCGTTTCTGGCATAATACGAGCGTTCGAATCCAGTCGAGAGCCCGCCGATCCGGGCTCTCCTGGTGCGGCGTGACGCTATCTGAAACGTGAAAGCCATGACTGGTTGGGGGCGATCCTCTCACCCGGTCGTCGGCAAGAGGGCTGATATGGAAATACGCTGGTTGGAAGATTTCATCGCCCTGGCGCGTACCCGGCACTTCTCCCGGGCGGCCGAGGAGCAGAACGTCACCCAGCCGACCTTTTCGCGGCGCATCAAGCTCCTCGAGGAGGAGATGGGCGCGACCCTGATCAACCGGCAGACACTGCCCCTGTCATTGACACCCGAAGGCGAAGAATTCCTGACGCTGTGTCAGGACGTGACGCGCCGCGTGGCCAATACTCGGCAACGCCTTGGGCATCTCGCCGAGAGTCAGGCCGGCATGGTTCGCCTGGCGGCACCCCAGAGCCTGCTGGCCAATTTCCTGCCGGAATGGCTTGACGGTTGGGCGACCCCACCGCCGATCAAGCCCTACCTGCGTGCCACCGCCTGGCTGGCGAACGACTACTTCCGGGCGCTGGGGAGAGATGAATGCGATCTGGTACTGTGTTACTGGCCTGTCGGCGACTGTCCGCTGGAGCTGGAGACCGAGGCGTTCGAGTATCATCTGCTCGGGCATGAACGCCTCGTCCCTGTCTCCCTGCCGGACCCCGAGGGACGCCCTCGCTTCGACCTGGAGGGAAACGGCCGCCGCTCGCTGCCCTTGATCGCCTATCATCCTCGGGGCCTGATCGATGCGGCCATTAGCCGCCATCTCGAGTCACAGCCCGATGTACCGACGTTCAGCGTACTCAACGAGAGTATCCAGAGCGGCAATATTCGCGAGCTCGTCGGGCTCGGGTATGGCTTGGGCTGGCTGCCGCAGCGTAGCGTGACACGAGCCCTTGCCGGCGGGAAACTGGTGCCCGCAGGGAGCGAACGCTGGGAAGTGCCGCTGGAGATTCGGCTGTATCGGCGTCGCCATCACTCGCATCAGGCCGTGGACGCAATCTGGCAATCACTCGACGATGGCCCCGGCACCCCGGGAGACCACCGATGATCGCCGGACGCCACCCGGCCGACTTTCAGCCACTGCCGGGGTTCGCCAATCGACACCTGCAGACCCTGCTGCCGCGTATCCTGCCTCGGCCAGCGTTGTCTCTCGTCGACGAAATCCTTGAGTTGCCCGATGGCGATTTCGTCGAACTCACCTGGCTCGATGCGCCCACTTTGTCCGCCGAAGCCCCCGTGCTGGTGTTGTTCCATGGCCTGGAAGGGTCCGTGGACTCACCTTATGCGCGCCATCTGCTGAGGGCCGCCGAGCGTCGTGGCTGGCGAGCGGTGCTGATGCACTTTCGCGGTTGCGGCAAATGGCCCAACCGCCTGCCTCGTGCCTACCATAGCGGCGACACGGCCGATGCCCGCCGGCTACTGGAACGTCTCGCCCGGCACTATCCATCGGCGCCCAGGGTCGCGTTGGGCGTTTCGCTGGGTGCCAACATGCTGCTCAAGCTGGTCGCCGAGGATGCCGACAATGCACTGGGACTGACCGGTGCCATTGCCGTGGCACCACCGGTGAACCTGGCGGCCTGTGCCGATACGCTGGAACGCGGCACGGCACGGCTCTATCAGCGTCACCTGCTCGGTGCCCTCAAGGCCAAGGTAGCCCCGCGCCTGGTCCGTCGCGAACTTCCGCTGGCGCTGAGCCACGGCGACCTGGGGCGTTGCACCACGCTGCGCGCCTACGATGATGCGATCACAGCACCGCTTCATGGCTTCAATGATGCGGCGGACTATTACCAGCGCGCCGCCGCCGCGCCCCTGCTCGGTGACATTCACCTGCCGACGCTGATCCTGCACGCCGAAGACGACCCTTTCATGCCGCCGGGGCTGTATGACGGCCTGACACTCGGTCCCGGCATTCGCCTGGAAATCGCTCGTCATGGCGGCCATGTCGGCTATGTGGAGTGGCGAAACGGCCACCCCACCAGCTGGCTCGCCCGGCGGGTCGAGCGACAGCTCGATGAATGGTCAGAGCGTGCTACCGTCTCGCTACCCGCCTTCAGCCAATCGGGCAACTGACGCCGGTCCCCTTGAGGCCGCAGTAGCCGCCAGGGTTCTTGTCGAGATACTGCTGGTGATATTCCTCGGCGTAGTAGAACACCTCGATCGGTGCGATCTCGGTGGTGACCGCCCCCCTGCCCTGAGCCGCCAGCGCCTCGGCATAGGCAGCGCGGCTACGCTCGGCCACCGCGCGTTGTTCATCGTCGAGCGTGAGGATGATCGAGCGATACTGGGGGCCGATGTCGTTGCCCTGGCGGTTTCCCTGGGTCGGGTCGTGTGCCTCCCAGAAGTGGCGTAACAGGGTATCGAGGGTGATCTCCGTCGGGTCGAAGACCACCCTGACCACCTCGGCATGGCCGGTGCGGCCGGTACAGGTTTCCTGGTAGGTCGGGTTCGGCGTGACACCGCCTGCATACCCCACGGCCGTCACAAACACGCCAGGCAGTTGCCAGAACAGGCGCTCGGCGCCCCAGAAGCACCCCAGCCCCAACACGATCTCCTGCAGGCCTTCAGGCCAAGGTGGCGTCATGCGACGTCCATTGACCGTATGCAGGGCAGAAATCGCCATCGGTGTGTCGCGTCCTACCGGTGCGTCTGCGGATTGTGCGCTCATGTCGTTTCCTCGTCGGTTGCCTGTTGCTTCGTTGCCGGCGCTCATTCGAGCGTGGGCGGATCGCCCGGCAGACTGAAGGTATAGATCAGGTCCACGGCCTGAGAGGCGCCGGAGACGGCTTCCAGATAGAGGTTGCGCCACAGTTTGTAGCGCAGGGTCAATTCGGCGATGGGCGAGAAGACGCCCACACCGTATCCGACACTCAGGCGATCGGTCAGGTTGCCGGTCACCACCACCTGGCTGTCATCGCCACTGCCGGCCGAGTCCAGGCGCAGATCCTGGATGCCGAAGGCCTCGCCCAGCGCCCCCACCGTACCGCCGGCCTGTCCCAGGCTCAGGCCGATCAGCGCCGAGGTCAGCGCTCCATCGGCGCCGCCGCTGGCGTCCGGTGCACGGCCACGCAGTACATAGGACAGCGCACGGGATTCATCCATGGCCGGTTCGGAGAAGATCTCCAGGCTCGGGCTCGAGGCCGGGCCGGATACCTGAATGCCGGCGATGACGTCATCTTCGGTGCTGTCGGGATTGCGAATGGCCTCGAAATCCAGCAAGGGCTCTCCGGGCGGGCCACTGAAATAGAGAATCCCTTCGCGGATGATCAGGTCCTGGGCGAAGGCACGGAAACGGCCGTCCTCGAGATTGACGTCGCCGAAGATCTGGACCGGCCCGCCTTCCTGGCGCACCTCCAGATTGCCGGCCAGGCCGGTCTCCAAGCCATAGGCCGACAGGCGCATGTCGGGCCCTAGGGCCAGGGTGATGCGCACGTCCATGGCCATGCCGGCCTCGGACATGGCCTCGGCAGTGGATTCCCCGGCCGCCTGGGCCGCTTCCTGCGCCTCGGCTTCCTCCCGGGTGACGATCACTTCATCCGGGCTCACCGACTGGGCTGATGCCGGCACCTGCCCGACCTCGAGCCGTGCCCAGGGAATACGGACATCGCCACGTACCCGCAGGCGATCGGGATTCGCCCGTATCGCCAGGTCCGGCGCCAGGCGAAGCTGTCCGAAGCCAGGCAACGAGGCCTGTATCGGTTCGTCCGTGCCCTGCACGTCCAGGGCAACCTGCCAGGCATCGACAGAAGGCCAGGCCGCATCGCCGTCGATCTCCAGTCGCCCCTGCTCGCTCGCCAGGAAGCCATCGAGATCGGCCCGGTCGCCGGCCAGGTTCACCGTCACACGCCCATCCTTCACCGTCAGCGGCAATCCCAGCCCGGCAGCCTGCAGGCCGGCGAGTTCGAGGCGGCCGTCGAGTCGTGGCTGATCACGGTTGCCGGTGATGTCGACATTTCCCCCGAAGTTGCCTTCCAGGGTCTTCACGTCGGCCACCAAGGGACGATAGGGATTCAGGCGCATGTCATCGACGCTGAGCCTGCCATCCAGACGACCGACACCCATGGGATCGTCGATGCCGAGATTCAACCGCACCGCCCCGCTGTCGCCCAGGGTCAATGCCAGGTCGACATCGGCGCGCGACTGGTCGGCCTGTAGATCGAGCGCGAGGCCCGTGCCGGGCACTGACCAGGGCTTGCCGTAGGCATCTTGCCCGGCGATCTCGACGTCGCTGTCGAGTCGTGCATCGGCTTGCCAGGCGGCACCCCCGCGCGACCATTCGGCCGTTAAGCCGCCCTCGGTGGCACCCTCGACATGCCAGCCGGCCGGCATCGAGTCATTGATCAGGTCCATGGGCAACTCGCGGATGGCGAGCACGGCCCGGCCGGCCTCGGGTGATGCCGACAGCGCCTCTTCGAGACACAGACCACCGCCTTCGTCGCGACGCAGGCAGAACGGCTGTACGTCCACCGCGCTCGAGGCGAGATCGGCATCGAAAACCAGGGCATCGTCGAGGGCCAGGCGGCCGTATTCGGTCTCGGCCTCGAGCGGTGTCAGGCGACCGCTGTAGCGTTGACGTTCGCGATCCATGGCGCCCTCCAGGGCCAGGTTCAGCGACGACAACTGCCCTTTTGCCGGACCATCGACGTCCAGCGTCAGCCGGTGTTCCGAAAGGTGCCCATCGAGGTTCAGCGCGACGGTATCGAGAACCTGGCCGGCGGCGGCGACACCCTCGGCGCTCAGGGCCAGATCGAGGCTCGGGTCCTCGAGACCGGCGACCTCGCCTGCCAGGTTCAGGGCTTCCACGCGATTCTCGGCGAAGGCCAGGCCATTGCCGGTGAGGTCCAGATCGAGCTGAGGTGCCTCCAGGCTGCCCGATGCCTCGATGTGGCCCGCCAGGGCGCCGGCCAACGACGGGTAGAGGCTCTTCAGGGCCGGCATGTCCAGCTCGGCGTTCACTCCAAGTTGATCGGGCGTCACCTGACCGCTGGCGCTGAGGCGATTGTCGCCCTGGCGGAATTCGAGGGTCTGGATGTCCCAGTTCATGCGGCTGTCGCCGGCGAGCGTCGCATCCAGAGTCAACGGATAATCGGCAAGGGTGCCATTCACGTTCAGCGCCGGCACCTCGAGTCGCCAGCCGTCGGCGTCCTGGTTGAAGGAAATCTCGGCATCCCCGTCAAGCCGGCCCGCCAGCCCCTCGACGAAGGGTTCGGGGTTCACGTCGTTCAGCGCGAGGCGCGCCTCGACGGCCAGACCATCGGCCCAATCGACACGCCCCTCGGTGGTCACGCTTGCCTCATCCATTGCCAGCGCCAGGGGCTCCCAGACGAAATGGGCGAGATCGCCGTGTCCGCTCAGGTCGAGTCGGGTGCGCGGCAGTTGCGGTCCCTCGGCGACCAGGGAAAGTCGGGTGCGATAGTCCGTCAGGTCGCCCTCGGCCTCAAGCGACAGGTTCTCGGCCCGCCAGGGGACCGGTGGTGTCTCCTGGCCTTCGGCCTTCTGGGCATCGTCGGCGCTGGCCGCCTCGCCGGTGTCGTTGTCGGCGCCGGGCAGTGGCCATTGCAGGGCAGGACTCTGGAAGCTGGCAGTGAAGGGTAATGTCGGCGCCAGGGCGTCGAGCGTGGCAGACAAGCGTGTCTCCACCGATCCTGTCGTCGTCAGGTCCACCTGGAGATCCGCGAGGTCCCCGCTGACGCCGAGTTCGATGCGTTCGCCCTTCAGGGCCGGCATGCGGTCGGGCAGATAGAGTTCAGTATTCAGTTGTGCATCCAGCGGGTAGTTGCCACTCAGCATCACGCGTGCCTGCAACCGGGCATCAGCCTCCGGGCTGGCCACCGACAACGGCTCGATGCTGATCTCCTGGTCGCGTGCCGTGACACTCAACGCCAGTTCGTCGAGCTGATAGGCAACGGCACCTTCCACGGCCGCATCCACCACCCTCAGCTCCGGAACGTCGACGGCCAGCGGCAGATGGATTTCCGGCAGCTCAATGCGAGGCTTCTCGTCGAGTGACTGACTGGCCATGCCGGCAGCCTCGGGGGCGGTGCTGGCGGGCAAGGGAGAATGTGCCGAGATGGAGGCGTCGATGGCGGCCGCCGTCAGGATCTCTCCTTCATGCTCGCTTTCGCTGAGTGCCAACTGGTGGCCCACCGAGAGCGGCAGGGTGAGACGGGTGTCTTCCAGCCGAGTCGGCAGCAGTCGCAGGGTATTCGTTTCGGCCACCGCCCCGGTCGTGAACTCTTTCCAGTGCAGTCGTGTGCCGTCGGCAAGGCGTACCTCCACGTCGCGCAAGGCCAATTCGCGCAGCTCGATGGGGAACGGCAGCTCGATCGGCCCCGGCAGTCCCCCGCCCTCTGCCTGCTCGTCCTCTGCGGGAGGCGGTGCATCGCTCGATGCAAGTCGTATTCGGGCGCCCTGTACATCGAAGCGATCCAGGCAAAGGCGACCGTCGAGCAGACAGTCCTCGGCCCAGGCCAGCTCCAGCCGTTGGATGGCCACGCTGGCCGGCCCGGCATCGAGACGCAGATCCTCGAGTATCAAGGTATCCAGCGGGGCGCCTTCGACACGGGAAACGTCATAGAAGCCCATGCGCTTGCCCTGATCGATCAGCAGGCCGGTGCCCCAGGGAGAAAGCGCAATGCCCAGTACCAGCGACAGCAGGCCAATGAGCCAGAGCGGCAGCAGGATCAACAGACGGGCCAGGGCCCAGGTCAGACGACGTACTCTCACGTGGTGGCCTCTCAGAATTCCGGTCCGATGGAAAAGTGAATACGGTAGGCATCCTCGTCATCGAAGGGGTGGGCAACATCGAAGCGGATCGGCCCTACCGGCGAGATCCATCGAACCCCCAGTCCTGCGCCCGTCTTGAGGTCCTCCGGCCACCAATCGGTAAAGGCGTCGCCGGTGTCCACGAAGGAGGCAAGCCACCATTTGTCGGCCACCCGGCGTTGCGCCTCGATGCTGGCCACGAAGCGTTGCTCGCCGCCGATCAGGCGACCCTCGTCGTCTTCCGGGGAAAGGCTTTCGTAGGAATAGCCACGCACGCTGTTGTCGCCACCGGTGAAGAAACGCAGCGAAGGCGGCACATTACCGAAATCGTCGGTACTCACACTGCCAACCCCGAGGCGGCCGACGAAGCGATTGTCGTCACCGAGCATGCGAATCCACTGGGTATCGCCGTTGACCCTCAGGAACTCGGCGTCCGATCCCCAGGCCTCGTTGGAATACTGGACGGTGAGCTGCTGACGATCGCCCCAGGTCGGGAAGGTCGGGTTGCGTGTCCGGGTCCGTGACCAGCGCACGCCGGGATACAAAAGCAGAACCTGGTTGGACTCTCCTGCCTGGGTGAAGTCTTCATAGGTACTGCGCACGTAGAGGTACTGTTCCCAGCCGTTGTCGAACTTCCAGCGGCGCCCGAATTCGACGCTGGCTTCGAGAGACTCGGTGTCATCGTTGTCCTTGTGGCGAATCCCGTACTGCAGTTCATAATTGTCGCGCAGAGGATCCTCGAGCGGCATGGTATAGGTGCCGCTGAATTTCTGCTCGGGACCGGAAACATAAAGGTCGTGGTCCCAGCTGTGGCCGTAGCGATTGACCCAGGGCTGATCCCAGGTGAGGCGTGCTCGCGGTCCCACATCGGTGGCGTAGCCGATGCCGGTTTCGAACTGATGGCGGTCGGCCGGGGTGACCAGCACATCGATCGGCACCCGTGGCGTCTCGGGCGCCTGCAGCTTGGCGGCGGCCCCCAGGGCTTGTGAGCTGATACGAGGAGGAGGCGATGACGCCTCCGGAATGCCTGCGACATCCAGGGAATGCCACCAGCCGATCTCCCGAGCCGGCAGCGCCAGGCTCTGTGTTCCCTGATCGAGACGTGGGCGCACGCTCACCGAGCCGAACCATTCGGTCTGGCCCAGATTCTGGTTGAAACGCGCGACCTCGCCGGCAAGATAGGGCGCACCCTCCTCGAAGGGCACTAGATTCTGGAGCCGCTCGGGTTCGATATGCTCGCCCTGGAAATAGACGTTGCCGAAACGGTAACGCTGACCGCTGTCCAGTCCCAGTGACAAGCGTGCACTGTGGTCCCAGGGGCGCACCTCGAGACGACGCTGGGTGAAACGCCAATCGAAATAACCACGCTGCAGCGCCAGACTCGAGAGGCGGCTGCGCAACGCGTCAAAGGGCGCGTGGCGCAACACCTCCCCTTCCTTCTGGGGATAGGCCTCGATGGCCTCGGTGAAAGGCGCATCGTCGGCCGCGGCACCTTGCAGCACGAAGTTCAGGCGGTCGATACGCACCGGCTCGCCCTTGTCGACCTCGAGCTCGACATGGGACGGAGCTTCGGGATCGTCGAAACGTACTGTCAGGCTGGGCTCGTAGTAACCGAAGGGACGCAGTGCCTCGGCAGCCAGGCGACGCACCTCGGCTTCCAGGCGCTCCGGGTGGTATTGAGACGCCTCCAGGTCATCGAGATAGATCTCGATGTTACTGGCCAGCTTGTCGTCGACGCCCTCGATCGAGGCGTCCAGCGCGAGGGTCGGCGCTGCCACGCCGAGACACAAGGCCCCGGCCCCGAGGCGTGTGAACACGCGATTATCCATAATATCGAAGGCTTCCTGGCTGACGTCTCGTGACTACCGCAGGGCTTCCAGCTGGGCACTCAACGCCAGTTGCGTCTGGCGCAGATCACGCAGCTCCGTCTGCATTTCCTCCAGGCGCGACGAGAGCGTCGAGGCCTGGTTACGCGCATCTTCTCGCGAACCGGTGAGGGCTTCAATCTCGTCCTCGAGTCCGGACATCCGCTCATCCAGTGTTGTCAGATCGGCCTTCAGGGTCGAGAAGCGCTCGTCGATCCCTTCCGATACCTCGCCGAGGCGCGATTCGTCTTCTTCAAGCGCCTCTTCCAGCGTGGCGAGCTGATCCCCGAGACCGCCACGCCCTTCCTCGCCGGCGCGCTCAAGCGCGTCGAGGGAATTCCGGACCGCGGTCAGGGTTTTGTCGCGAACCTCGGCTTCCTCCGACAGAGACTCCAGGCGCTCTTCGAGCGGAGACAGGACGTCTTCTTCCCATTGGGCCAGACGTGCGTCGATATGCTCGTCGGCTGCCTGCTGGCGAGACTCGAGCGTGTCCAGCCGCTGTTGCAGCGACGACAGCGCCTCGCCGCGGCCTTCCTCGGCATCGAAGCGCGCATGAACATTGGAAAGCTCACCGCCGAGACGGGTCAGCCGCTGCTGGACATCCTGATGAAGCTGCCAACCTCCGACGGCCAGGCCGGCCAGCACTAGCATCAACAACAGGATCAGGCACCACAGAGGCCACAGGCGAACCCTGGCGACAGCATGCGTGCGATGGCCGGCCAGGCTGGCATCCGGGTCCGGAACGATCGGTCGGCTGAACCGGTTGTCTTCCGGGCGCTCTGCCATGACGATCTCCTTGGGCGGTGAGACGAACGAGTACGGCTGTGACGGGCATTGCCCGGTGCCCCCGTTGTCGGTCGCCGGAATTGGGCCACCCGAAAGCGGGTGATATGATGCCGCCGACCGGACAGGCACAGCACGCTGAATAGTGTAAAGTTTTTTGTCGGCGGAGCGAACGGGGAAATATCAATGAGCGGTGATATACCGCACTCCTCTGCCCCGCAACACGTCGGCCGTCCGACTTCCCCCGATCATCGTGACGACGAGGAGCCCCCGACGATGGCATTCGAGTTGCCCGCCCTGCCGTACGAGAAGAATGCACTGGAACCCTACCTCTCGGCTGAAACCCTCGAGTATCACTACGGCAAGCACCATCAGGCCTATGTGACGCGTCTCAACCAACTGGTCGAGGGCACCGAGGATGCCGACAAGTCGCTGGGCGAGATCATCACGTCATCCTCCGGCCGGCTGTTCAACGAGGCCGCACAGGTCTGGAACCATGCGTTCTACTGGCATTGCCTGTCCCCCAAGGGGGGTGGCAGGCCGAGTGGCGCACTGGCCGAGGCCATCGACGCCGATTACGGCTCCTTCGAAGGATTCAAGGAAGCCTTCAACGCGATGGCCATGGACAACTTCGGTTCCGGGTGGACCTGGCTGGCCACAAACGGCGACAACAGCCTGACGATCATCAACGGCGACGATGCCGACTGCCCTGTCGCGCATGACCACACTCCCCTGCTGATCGTCGATGTCTGGGAACATGCTTACTACATCGACTACCGGCATGCGCGCCGCAAGTATCTCGAGAACATCTGGAAGATCATGAACTGGGACTTCGTGGCCCAGAACTTCGCTGCCTAGAACCTTGGCTTGGCATTCAGGACCTCGTCACCTGGAACTTGCATCCCGAACATCGCCGAATACGTGCACCTTCAGGTGTGGCGACGCCTGTTCGAGGCCCCGCCCATTGGCGGGGCCTTGCCTTGCGATTGCCTCGTATCACCTCGGTGCTGCCTCGCGTGGCAGGCACGGCGTGACTCAGGGGTCGGCACGGCGACCGATTCCCCGATAATGCAGCCCCATGGAAGCCACATAGCGGGGATCATAGATGTTGCGGCCATCCAGCAACAGGCGGCCGGTAAGCTGGGAGGCCAGGCGCTGCCAGTCCGGATTCCAGTACGCTTTCCATTCGGTGACCAGCATCAAGGCATCAGCGCCCTCAGTCGCCTCGAAGGGATCTTTATCGAAACAGGTCAACAGGGGATGCTCGCCGACCGCGTCGCGCAAGGCCCCGAGGGCCGCCGGATCATGCAGGCGAACATGCACGCCCTGAGCCCAGAGGGCGCGCAACAGTGTCAATACCGGGGCGTGATCGATACGCGCCGTCCCCGGTTTGAAGGCCGCTCCCCAGATGGCCACGGTCCTGCCTTCCAGGCAACCGTGGTAGTGGGCCCACAGCTTGCGGAACAGGGTTTCCTTCTTGTGCTCGTTGATGTCGAGCACCTGGTCGAGCAGTGCCGAATGTCGACCACTGGCCGATTGCACGTCGGCCAGCCGCATCAGGTCGCGGGAGAAGTTGGGGCCACCAAAGCCACATCCGGGATAGAGATACTCGTAGCCGATGCGGGTATCGGCCCCCATGCCCAGGCGAACGTGTTCCACATCGACACCCAGGCTGTCGGCCAGACCGGCAATCTCGTTCATGTAACTGATCCGGGTGGCCAGCATTCCGTTGATGGCGAGCTTGCTCAACTCGGCGGCTCGACGGGGCATGCGCTGGAAGACCTCGCGCCGACGATTGAAGGCGCGCAAGAGTTCCCGCACCTGATGCTCGGCACGGTCGTCGTCACAACCGAACAACCAGCGCGAGGGGCGTGTGAAGGCTTCCCAGGCACGCCCCTCCTCGAGCAGATCAGCCAGCGCGACAGCATTCCGCCGCCCGCTGCCGCCGAGCTGCGCCTCGAGCGCTTCGGTTTCGCCAACGGGAAAGGTGGAGTTATTGACCAGCACCGCCGATTCCGACAGGCAAGGCGCAGCACCGGCGACCAGCTCTCCGGCTTCGCTACGCTGCTCCGGTGACAGGGCCAGCCACAGCACGTCCCAGGGTGCCGAGTGTGGAATCGGCTCATCGGGCTGGAGAATGCTCAGCTTGCCCTGATACCGCCCCTCTTCCAGGTGGGCGCGAAGATGGGGCTCGCTGGCCAGCCAGGCACTGGTGGAAAGCGTTTCCCAGTCCGACGAGATGTGAGGACGCCATACCACGTCATGCCCCACCCAGGAAAGTGCGGCCGCCGCCGTGGCGGCCGCCAATTCACTGCCGATGACGACGACACGCATCCGTCACTCCTCGCCAGCGTAACGGGTGAGCAGCTCGCGGAAGCCGGCGCCGTAACTGGCATGGCGGCGCCCGTAGGCCAGGATGGCTTCCAGGTAGCCGAGCTGATGGCCGCAGTCGTAGGTGCGGCCACGCATCCGCCAGGCATCCACGCCCTCTTCCCGGCGCAGTGTCTCGATGGCATCGGTGAGCTGGATCTCGTCACCGGCGCCGGGCGGCGTCTCGGCCAGCAGCGGGAAGATCCGTCCCGGCAGGACATAGCGGCCGATCACGGCCAGGTCGGAGGGCGCCTCGTCCCGGCTGGGCTTTTCGACAACCCCCGCCAGTGAACAGGCCGCTCCAGCTTCCGGCGCCTCTCCTTCGGGGGCCACGATGCCATACTTGTGCACCATGTCGTGGGGCACTTCCTCGACCATCAACTGACTGCGCCCACGCTCCTCGAAGGAGGCCACCATGCCGGCCAGGTCGTTGACGCCGCTCAATTCGTTAGCATCCACCAGAACATCCGGCAGCAGCACGGCAAAGGGGGCGTCATCGCCGATCACCGGGCGGGCGCAGAGCACCGCGTGACCCAGGCCGAGGGGCTCGGACTGGCGCACGCTGATGATGTTGACGTCGGAGGGAACAATGGAACGCAGCTCTTCCAGCAGCTCCCACTTGCCCTTGGCCTCGAGACTCGCCTCGAGTTCGAAGTGCTTGTCGAAGTGGTTCTCGATGGCGCTCTTACTGCCGTGGGTGACCAGCACGATGTCACGAATGCCCGCGTCCACCGCTTCCTGAACCACGTACTGGATCACCGGGCGGTCGACGATGGTGATCATTTCCTTGGGAATCGCCTTGGAGGCGGGCAAGCAGCGGGTGCCAAAACCGGCAACGGGTAGAACGGCCTTGCGGATCATGGATCAGTCCCTGTCATGTCGCTGGCGAATGAAATCAAAAAGCGCCATGGGAATGCGCTCCCTGGAACGAGTATCATGCGCCATGATACCGAATGAGACCGAGTTCGCCACCGGGGCGAGCTGGCAAAACCCAAATGGAGAGGACAATGACGGCAAGCCAGTCCCGCACGGATAACGTCGACGCGGCGGAGATCGCCAAGTTCGAGGCCCTGGCCGATCGCTGGTGGGATCCCACCGGCGAATTCAAGCCGCTGCACGACATCAATCCGCTACGCCTCGATTTCATCGACGCCCGGGCAGGGCTGGCCGGACGACAAGTGATCGATGTGGGTTGCGGTGGCGGCATCCTGGCCGAGGCCATGGCGCATCGAGGCGGCAGTGTGACTGGCATCGATCTGGGCGAGGCGCCGCTTGCCGTGGCTCGCCGCCACGCCGAACAATCGGGCGTCGAGGTCGACTATCGATGCGTCAGTGTCGAAGCCATGGCCGAACAGCACCCAGGTGAGTTCGATATCGTCACCTGCCTGGAAATGCTCGAACACGTTCCCGACCCGGCGTCTGTCGTGCGGGCCTGTGCCAAGCTGGTCAAGCCGGGTGGACACCTCTTCTTCTCGACCATCAATCGCCACCCCAAGGCCTATGCGCTGGCAGTGATCGGTGCCGAGTACCTGTTGCGGATGCTCCCCCGAGGAACCCACGATTACGCCAGATTCATCCGCCCGTCTGAACTTGCCGCCTGGGCCCGGGAGGCCGGACTCGAGGTCCGTGAACAGACTGGCCTCACCTACCAGCCGCTGACGCGTCGCTATCGGCTGTCGGCCAACGACGTCTCGGTCAACTATCTCATGCATTGTCGGCGGGAGGCGTCGTGATGCCGTCCCTGCCGACGCCCGAGGCCCTGCTCTTCGACCTGGACGGCACCTTGGTGGATACCGCCCCGGACCTGGCTCGGGCCACCAACGCCTTGAGAGCCCATCACGGGATGTCGGCCCTGCCCTATCCAGCGATCCGCTCCCAAGTGTCCAATGGCGGCAGTGCCCTGGTAACCCTGGCGCTTGGCTTCGAGAAAGATCACCCGGATCACGCAGCCGCACGGGATTTCCTGCTGGCCCGGTATGGCGAGGCCGTGGCCATGGAAAGCCACGTTTTTCCACCCCTGGAGCACTTGCTCGACACCTGGATACAGGCCGGACGCCCCTGGGGCATCGTCACCAACAAGCCCCGAGCCTACGCTGCTCCCTTGGTGGCCGAACTCGGCCTGCGCCCTGACGTCCTGTTGTGTGCCGACGATCTACCGGTAAAAAAACCCGATCCGGCGCCACTTCACGAAGCGGCACGTCGTCTCGGCGTAGAGCCTGAACGCTGCTGGTATGTCGGCGACCATCGGCGTGACATCGAGGCCGCGCACGCCGCCGGCATGACCGCCGTGGCGGTGGGATACGGCTACATGGAAGTGGAAAACGATCACCGTGACTGGTCGGCGGATCTATGCGTCGATACCGCCGAGGAGTTGACCGGGTATCTGCTGCGTCATGTCGACCTCGACCCATAGTGGCAAACCGAATAGTGGCAAGCCGAACGCCGCCTGCCACTCCGACCCGATGCATCGTCAGGTGCGTGGCGGTTGGGCGTCGAATTTCTCGCCGTTGTGACCGCGACTGTCCGGCCCCATCAGCCACAGGTAGGTGGGCATGATGTCCTCGGGAGTCCGCAGGGTCATGGGATCTTCGCCCGGGTAGGCGGCCTTGCGCATGGCGGTGCGGGTCGCACCGGGGTTGAGACTATTGACGCGCAGGCTGCCAAGATGCTCGACCTCCTCGGCCAGCACCTCCACGAAGCCCTCGGTAGCGAACTTCGAGACCGAGTAGGCTCCCCAGTAGGCACGCCCACGTCGCCCGACACTCGACGAGGTGAAAATCACCGAGGCGTCCCGGGAAGCACGCAGCAGGGGCAACAGCGCCTGGGTCATCCACAAGGGACCGTTGACGTTGACCTGCATGACCTGCTCCCACAGGGCCGGGTCGTACTGCTCGAAGGGCGTGATGCGTCCCAGCAGGCCGGCGTTGTGCAGGATGCCATCCAAACGACCGAACTCACCATCAAGCGTCTCGGCCATGTCGTGGAAGTCCTTGAGCGTCGCCCCCTCGAAGTTGAGCGGGAAGATCGCTGGCTGCGGCCCTCCCGCTGCCTCGATCTCGTCGTAGACGCTCTCCAGCTTGGCAATGGTTCGGCCAAGCAGGATCACGGTGGCACCATGGCGGGCATAGCTCAGGGCAGCCGCTCGTCCGATGCCATCACCGGCGCCGGTCACGAGAATGACACGATCGGCGAGCAGATCATCGGCCGGCGCATAATCGATCTTGCAGGGCATCATGGCTCACCTCGCTGGGGTCAGTTGCCCGATTGCCTGAGGAAATCGTCGGCAAGACTGGCGGCACTGCTGTCCGGGAACTCTTCCTGCACCCGGTCGAGCAGCTCACGACTGCCCTCAGGATCGCCCTGACGCGCCTTGAGCAGCCCCAGCTTGTAGAGAGCATCCGGCACCTTGTTGCTATCGGGAAAGTCCTCGATGACACGACGGAAGGCCTCTGCTGCGGCATCCAGCTCGGATTCCGCGGAGTGGAGCTCACCGAGCCAGTAATGGGCGTTGGCGGTCAGATCACTGTCAGGATACTGCTCGATGAAGTCCTCGAAGGCCTGCCTGGCAGCACCGAAATCCCGGTCCTGAACCTTGGCAAAGGCGGCCTGATAGGCTTCGCGACCGGCGGCATCATTGCCGGCACTGGCACCCGACGATGATGAGGAGGCGGCCGCTGCATCCCGTGCGCTCGATGCATCAGGCGAGGGCTCGCTGCTTGCAGAGGATGAAGCACCGGCTTCAGCACTCGTCAGACGATCCTCGATGTCCATGTATTGCTGGCGGGTCTGCTTGCGCAGTTGCTCCAGTTGATAACGCAGCTCCTCGACCTGGCCTCGCAGACGGCGCAGCTCTTCCTGATTGCGTTGCACCCGGTTGAACAGCACCAGGCTGCCGCCGGCCTCCTCGCGAGTAGCGGCCTGGTCGTAGAAATTGCTGTTACCGGCGGACAGATCCCTGACCACCGGTTGCTGGGCCACGGCTGGCAAACTCACGGCCAACGGCAGTCCGAAGATGCCCAGCGTGCACAGTCGTTTGAGACCTTGTCTCATCGCGTATCCCCTCGTCGCGGATGTCGTCGGGGCCGTGCGGGGAAGCGCTTGCGCGCTTCACACCGCATCTTTTCGGCGTCGGCTCAGTAGGCGAAGACGACCCGACGATTCTGGGCGTAGGCTTCCTCGTTGCTGCCACGCGCGGCGGGACGTTCCTCGCCATAGCTCACGACTTCCACTTGCGACGGGGACACGCCTTCCACGCTCAGGAACTCTTCGACGGCACCGGCACGACGCTCGCCGAGGGCGAGGTTGTATTCACGGGTGCCGCGTTCGTCGGTGTGTCCTTGAAGGACCACGTTGGCATCGGGGTTGTTGCGCAGGAAACGGGCGTGCGCATTCAGTACCGACTGGAACTCGGGACGGATAGCATCGCTGTCGAAGGCGAAGTAGATGGTCCGCACCTCGGGAATGCGGGAGTCGGCCATCTGACCGGAACCGTCGCTCAGGCCGCTACCGCTGACCTGGCCGGTGCCGGTGCCACTGGTGCCGGCACCACTACCGCTACCACTTCCACTACCGGACATGGAGCCGTCCTGAGTGCCACCGGTGCTGGAGCACCCGGCCACGAAAGCCAGGGAGAAAGCGACGGCCAAGGACCGGGCATAGGGCTTGAGTTGCATCGTAGGACTCCTTGCGCTACTGGATCGATCAGTTCAGAAACGGTGACCACGCGGGTTCGCGCACATCACCCTGGGCCGCGGGCAGACGGAACGAGGCGCGTCCATCCGCGGATACGGCCCCCAGCACACCACGACTTCCCTGCTGGGTGGCGAAGATTACCATGGTGCCATTCGGTGCGACACTGGGCGACTCGGCTTGCCGGGCATCGCTGAGTTCGACCAGTCGGCCGCTGTCCAGATCTTGCCGGGCGACCTGATAGCCATTGTTGCCCTTGTGGATCAGGAAGATCGCCTCACCGTCCGGCGCAAACCTTGCCCGGGCATTGTAGTTGCCGGTGTAGGTCAGGCGTTCGGGGTCTCCGCCACCTAGCGCCTGACGATAGATCTGAGGGCCACCGCTGCGATCCGAGGTGTAGATCAGGCTACGGCCATCCGGCGACCAGGACGGCTCGGTCTCGATGCTAGGGCTGTTGGTAATCCGCTGCAGGTCACGCGAACCGATGTCGATGGTATAGATTTCCGGCTGCCCGTCGCGGGACAGCGCCATGGCCAGCTTGCGGCCGTCCGGCGACCAACTCGGTGCACTGTTCAACCCCTCGAAGGACGTCAACTTCACGCGCCGACCGCTGCTGACTTCCTGGACGTAGATCGCCGGGCGTTCACCCTCGAACGACACATAGGCCAGCTTGCGGCCGTCCGGCGACCAGGCTGGTGACATGATCGGCTCATCGGAGCTCAGCGCCTGCTGGCTGTTGTGGCCGTCGGCGTCGGCAACGAACAGCTTGAACGACATGTCATCGCCGACACCCTCGGAGGTGACATAGGCGATGCGCGTGGAAAAGGCGCCACGAATACCGGTGATCGCTTCGAACACCTGGTCGCTGATGCGGTGTGCGGCTGCCCGCAGCTGATCGGGATTGGCAGTCACGGTCTCGCCCAGCATGCGGGATTCACCGCTGACGTCCATCAGCTCGTAGCGCACGCGCACTCCCTCTCCTTCGCGGGAGACACGCCCCACCACCATGTAGCGGGTATCCAGGGCCTTCCAGTCACCGTAGCGCACCTCGTCGCTGCTGGAAGGCTGCTCGAACATCGCCTCACGCTCGAGGGGATCGAAATAGCCACTGCGCTCGAGGTCATCGGCGACGATCTGGGCCAGGTCTTCGGGCAGGCTGGCGCCTTCATTGGCGAACGGCACCACCGCGATGGGCGTGGCCTGTTCATTGCCACGGGTAATATCGATGGTCAGTTCGGCTTGGGCAAGCGGCGCGCACAACAGCAGCAGTGCCGTCAGCCAAGTGGTCATCAAGGCTCTCATCAGCGAATGTCCCCCGGACGGAAGTTGAGATTGAACTCACGATAGTCCCGCTGGACCGATGCGGGCAATTCACGCAACTCGGAAAATGGTGCAGCAGACTCCACCGCCTGGATCGCCGCGCGATCAAACGCGCTGTTGCCGCTGCTGCGCGCGATGCTGGCAGAGAAGACTTCACCGGATGGCCCCAGACGAATCGCGACCAGGGCATTGGCATTGTCGGGCACGTTGGGTGGAATCACCCAGGCCTGCTCGACGGCCTGCCGAACGAGATTGATGAAGCCGTTGGCCGCTTGCTGGGCTTGCTCGGCATTGGCCGCCGCTTCGGCCTCACCGGCGATGGCACGATCGAGACTGTTCCGGGCCGCTTCGGCGGCACGCTGCGCGGCTTCTTCCTCACGTCGACGCTGCTCTTCGGCCTCACGCTGCCGACGTGCCTCTTCCTCTGCCTGGCGCTGGCGTTCGGCTTCTTCCTCACGTCGACGCTGCTCTTCGGCCTCGCGCTGCCGACGTGCCTCTTCCTCCGCCTGGCGCTGACGTTCGGCTTCTTGCTGTTCCCGACGTTCGGCCTGAGCCCTTGCCTCCTCCGCTCGGCGCTCGGCTTCCTCGGCGGCGGCCTGGGCCGCTTCGAGAGCCTCGGCACGTTCCTGCTCGGCCTGGCGCTGGCGTTCGGCTTCGCGTTGACGCTGCTCTTCAGCCTCGCGTTGACGTTGCGCTTCCGCTTCCTCGGCCTCGCGGGAAGCCTCATCTTCCGAGGTCTCGTCAGCCTGTGACGACGCCTGAGGCTCGGTGGCCCGCTGGGCTTGATCGGTGGTCGTTTCGGTACTGACCAGCGTGGCCTGCACGATGGATTGGCTCGGCGGCTCGCTCTCCGCCGAAGGGAAGCGAATCACGCTGACCACCAGAATGCCCAGGTGCAGGGCGATGGCGAGCAGGGTCGGCAGGCCATAGCCCACGCGTCGATGCTGTCTGGCCATGATGGTTCCTCAGGACTCCCCGGGCGGTGGCTCGGAAATTAACCCGACATTGGCCACGCCGGCGGTCTGCAGGGTACCCATCAGGGTCACCACCTGCCCGTAGGACACATTGCGGTCACCACGTACCAGTACCCTGGTATCCGGGTGGCGCTCCATCAGGACGATCACCCTTTCGCTGAGTTCGTCGAGGCTCACCTGGGTCTCGTCTCCGCCCAGGCTGACGAAATACTGGCCTTCTCGGTCCACCGAGACGATGATCGGATCGCGGTCCTCGGTGTCCTCGATGGGCTCCGATACCGTCTGGGGCAAATCCACGTCGACGCCCTGAGTCAGCATCGGCGCGGTGATCATGAAGATCACCAGCAGCACCAGCATGACATCGATGAACGGCACCACGTTGATCTCGTTCATCGGCCGGCGCCGATCCATGCGGTTGAAGGGTCCGTGCATGACGTCTCTCCCTCAGCCTTCGGTCGTTTCGCCGCGACCCTGCAGGTTGCGGTGCAGGATGGAATGGAATTCCTCGGCGAAATCCTCGTACTTGCCCAGCAGACGAGATGACTCGGCGGACAGGCGATTGTAGAAGATCACCGCCGGGATGGCCGCGAACAGCCCCATGGCGGTGGCGATCAACGCCTCGGCGATCCAGGGCGCGACCGTGGTCAGCGTAGCCTGCTGGGCCATGGACAGTGACTGGAAGGAGCCCATGATGCCCCATACGGTGCCGAACAGGCCGATATAGGGACTGGACGAGGCCACGGTGGCCAGAAAGACCAGGTGCAGATTGAGCCGATCCTCTTCTCGCGACCAGGCCACGCGCATGCTGCGCTGGACACCATCGAGAATCGCCTGGGGGCTCCGGGTCTTGGGCAGCAGTCGATTGAACTCGCGAAAACCGGCCCGGAAGATGTGTTCGGTTCCCAGGGTTTCTTGCTCCACCGGCGTTTCCCGATACAGTTCGTTGAGGTCGACTCCGGACCAGAAGCGGTCCTCGAATTCACGATGCGCCTTGCGCGCACGGCGCATCACGAAGCTACGCTGGAAGATCACCACCCAGGACAGCAGCGAGCCGATCAGCAGCAACAGCATCACGGCCTGGACCACGCCGCTGGCGTTCATGATCAGGTGGGGAATGGACATGGCGTCGTTCACGGGCATCCTCGTCGGTCTTGGCTGATCAGTCTTGGCGTGGCGCCTGGTCGTCCGGAGCCAGGCCGAAGTGCTGCCAGGCCTGCCGGGTCACCACACGTCCACGCGCGGTACGCATCATCAGTCCCTGTTGAATCAGGTAAGGTTCAATGACGTCTTCGATGGTGTCGCGTTCCTCGCCGATGGCCGCGGCCAGGGAGTCGACACCAACAGGGCCTCCATCGAACTTCTCGATCATCGCCAGCAGCAGGCGACGGTCCATGTGGTCCAGGCCATGATGGTCCACATGCAGCATGTTCAATGCCTGATCGGCGATCCTGGCATCGATCTGACCACCACCCCGGACCTCGGCGAAGTCGCGTACCCGACGCAACAGGCGATTGGCGATTCGCGGCGTGCCCCGGGAACGTCGCGCCACTTCCATGGCGCCGTCAGCATCGCTTTGCACGCCGAGCAGCTTCGCCGAGCGAGTCACGATCTCGGTGAGTTCCTCGACGGAATAGAACTCCAGACGCTGGACGATCCCGAAGCGATCGCGCAGCGGTGAGGTCAGTAGTCCCGCCCGGGTAGTGGCCCCGACCAGGGTGAAGGGCGGCAGGTCGAGCTTGATCGAACGGGCCGCCGGCCCCTCGCCGATGACGATATCCAGCTGGAAATCCTCCATGGCCGGATACAGAACTTCCTCCACCACGGCGGAAAGCCGGTGAATCTCGTCGATGAAGAGCACATCGCCAGGCTGCAGATTGGTGAGCATCGCCGCCAGGTCGCCGGCTTTCTCCAGGACAGGCCCCGAGGTGGCCTTGAGGCCCACGTCCATCTCGGTGGCGATGATGTTGGCGAGCGTCGTCTTGCCCAGGCCGGGCGGCCCGAACACCAGGGTATGATCCAGGCTTTCGCCCCGTCCGCGAGCGGCACTGATGAAGATGTCGAGCTGTTCGCGCACCCGCGTCTGACCGATGTAGTCGCTCAGGTGTCGGGGACGGATGGCATGATCGAGCCGCCCTTCGCCTTCCCGGGTCTCGGCACCGATCAGTCGGTCGGTTTCCAGCATGCGACTCCTCCCTCGGGAAAACGCGGCTCGAATGTCGGCTCATGCCGATTACGGCACGGCGCATCGGCCTCCGGCAACGGATGCCGTTCTGCTCCGGCTTGGCCACGGTCAATGCTCGGAATCATGTCTCAGCCCGCCATCCGGCGCGCGAGCGCCGCCTTGATCATGGCTTCCGTGCTGCCCTCTTCCTCGAGGCCGGACAGCATGCGGGTAGCTTCCGACGGCTTGTAGCCCAGGCTGACCAGGGCGGCCTCGGCATCGGCCAGCGGATCCTTCGGCGACGGGGGCGCCGCTCCCCGTCCGATGTCGTCGGTGGAAACGTCGATGCTGTCCTGCCAATGCGGGAAACGGTCACGCATTTCGATGACCAGACGCTCGGCGGTTTTCTTGCCGACGCCCGGCAAGCGAGTCAAGGCCTTGATGTCGTCATCCATCACGCAGCGGATGAAGGCATCCTCGTCCATGCCCGATAGGATCGCCAGAGCCAGCTTGGGGCCGATGCCGTTGACCTTGATCAGGGCGCGGAACAGGGAGCGCTCCTGCTCCCGGGCGAAACCATACAGCAGGTGGGCATCGTCACGAATGCTGAGATGAGTGTACAGCGACACCTCCTCGTTGCAGCCTGGCAATGCCAGCAACGTGGTCATCGAGGCTTCAAGCTCGTAGCCGACCCCGGCCACGTCCACCACCAACCAGGGCGGCTGTTTTTCCAGCAGAGTGCCTCGCAGGCGTCCGATCATGGCGTGTCACAATCCTTGGTCATGAATCCGTCGCGGCGATACGCGCCGCGACCACTATACTGGTCCCCCAGGCCGCTTGCCAGCCCGCTTGAACGGCGTTCGACATCACCTCGGACGTCGCCGATGCGCGACATCAGGAAGGTCGAAAATCCCGCCAGGATGTTCCCTTTCCCCGTCGACGTCCTCCTCCGTAACTGCCTCGGTTGATCAGCCCCGACCGCGCATGGGCATGCGTCAGGGCAATCGCCAGGGCATCCGCCGCATCAGCCTGGGGAGAACCGTCCAGGCCCAGCACGGCCGTCACCATGTGCTGGACCTGAAGCTTGTCCGCCCCGCCGCTGCCGGTCACCGCCTGCTTGATCTGGCGCGGTCCATATTCGCTGACCGGCAAGCCATGGTTGGCGGCACAGACGATGGCCGTTCCTCGGGCCTGCCCGAGCTTCAGGGCAGAATCGGCATTCTTGGCCATGAACACCTGCTCGATGGCGAACTCGCCGGGTCCATGCACGCCGATCAGCTCGCTTATGCCGGCATAGACCTGGGCCAGGCGCTGGGCCAGGTCGTCGCCACGGGTACGGATACAGCCACTGGCGACATAGCGCGGCGTGGCCGTGGTGACGTCCAGCACGCCATATCCCGTGATCCGCGACCCCGGATCGATCCCCAGGATCAGCATCGCCCGCTTCCTTCAGTGTCAGACATCGTCGTGCAGCGCCTCCATGATGTCATCGGCGAAATCCGCATTGGTGTAAACATTCTGCACGTCATCCAGATCCTCGAGGCGATCCACCAGCGTGATGATGCGCCGCCCCAGTTCGACATCCTCGATCCTGGCGTAGTTGTCCGGATACAGGCCGACGTCGCTGGCCGTCGGTTCGAGGCCGGCTTCGACCAGGGCATCCTTGACCGCTCCGAAACTGTCCGGCGTGGTCACGACTTCCAGGCGACCATTCTCGAGCGTCTCGATCTCCTCGGGCTCGGCCTCCAGCGTCGCCTCCATGGCGGCTTCCTCGCTCGTGCCTTCCGGCAACGTCAAGCGCCCCTGGCGATGGAACATGAAGGCCACCGAACCGGTCGTGCCGAGATTGCCACCATGCTTGTTGAAGGCGTGTCGTACCTCGGAGACGGTACGGTTACGGTTGTCGGTCATGGCCTCGACCATCATGGCCACTCCTTCGGGACCATAGCCTTCGTAGACGACCTCTTCCATGTCGTCTCCATCGGTGTTCCCGGCCCCCCGGTCCACCGCCCGCTGGATGGTGTCCTTGGTCATGTTGTTGGCCAGGGCCTTGTCGATGGCCGCACGCAGTCGAGGGTTGTCGGCCGGCTCTGCGCCGCCGTGGCGTGCTGCCACGGTCAGCTCGCGAATCAGCTTGGTGAAGATCTTGCCCCGCTTGGCATCCTGGGCGGCCTTGCGGTGCTTGATGTTGGCCCACTTGCTGTGACCTGCCATGCCATTCCCTCATTCTAGATGCTGGATTTCATGCCGCTTGAAACGAGACCGGCGCCCCTCGGGCGCCGGTTCGCATCAAGTGACGAGCCACAACGGCACCTTCAGTCGCCGCCGTTCTCCGCCTTGGCCTTCTGTCGCAGACGGATGTTCAGCTCCTTGAGCTGCTGGCCGCTGACCTCGCCCGGCGCGTCGGTCATCAGGCAGGCCGCACTCTGCGTCTTCGGGAAGGCGATCACTTCACGGATCGTCCGGGCCCCGCCCATCAGCATGACCAGACGGTCGAGACCGAAGGCCAGGCCTCCATGGGGCGGCGCGCCATACTGGAGAGCGTCGAGCAGGAAGCCGAACTTCTCGCGAGCCTCTTCCTCGCCGATACCCAGCACCTCGAGCACGGTCTGCTGCATCGCCTGGTCATGGATACGAATCGAGCCGCCACCAAGCTCGGTGCCGTTGAGCACCATATCGTAGGCACGGGAAAGCGCGTCGGCGGGCCGCTGCTTGAGCGTCTCGACATCGCAGGATGGCGCGGTGAACGGGTGGTGCAGCGCCTGCAGGCGACCGTTGTCGTCTTCCTCGAACATCGGGAAGTCGACCACCCACAGCGGCGCCCACTCGGCGGTGTAGAGATCGAGGTCCTCGCCCAGGCGCACGCGCAGCGCACCGAGCGCCTCATTGACGATACGAGCCTTGTCGGCACCGAAGAAGATGATGTCTCCGTCCTCGGCACCGACGCGGTCCAGCAAGGGCTCGACGACCCCATCCATGAACTTGACGATGGGCGACTGCAGTCCCTCGATGCCGCTGGCCCGGTCGTTGACCTTGATCCAGGCCAGGCCGCGAGCGCCATAGATGCCGACGAAATTGGTGTAATCGTCGATCTCCTTGCGTGACAGCGAAGCGCCGCCCTTGACCTTGAGTGCCGCGACACGGCCGTCATCGGCATTGGCCGGCCCGGAGAAGACCTTGAAGTCGACGTCCTTCATCAGATCGTCGACATCGACGAGTTCCAGCGGGATGCGCAGGTCCGGCTTGTCGGAGCCGAAGCGGCGCATGGCCTCGGCATAGGGCATGCGCGGGAATTCGGGCAATTCGACATCCAGCACTTCCTGGAACAGCTGACGAATCATCCCCTCGGTGATGGCCATGATGTCGTCTTCCTCGACGAAGGAGGCCTCGAGGTCGATCTGGGTGAACTCCGGCTGACGATCGGCGCGCAGGTCCTCGTCGCGGAAGCACTTGGCGATCTGGTAGTAGCGGTCGAAGCCGGACACCATCAGCAGTTGCTTGAACAACTGCGGCGATTGGGGTAGAGCGAAGAAGCTGCCCGCATGGGTACGGCTGGGCACCAGATAGTCCCGCGCACCCTCCGGCGTCGCCCGGGTCAGGATCGGCGTCTCGATATCCAGGAAGCCCTGGTTCTCGAGATAGGCACGCACAGTGTGCGAGATCCGCGAGCGCAGACGCAGCTTGTCGATCATCTCCGGCCGGCGCAGATCGATGTAGCGATGCTTGAGACGGATCTCCTCGCCGACCTTGCCATGCTCGTCGAGCTGGAAGGGGGGCGTCGCGGCGGTATTGAGCACCTCGACGTCCTTGGCCAGCACCTCGATCATGCCGGTCGGCATGTTGGGGTTCTGGGTGCCTTCCGGACGCAGGCGAATACGGCCGACGATGCGCAGCACATACTCGCTGCGAGCGCGGTCAGCATTGGCGAAGGCCTCGGCGGTATCGGGATCGACCACGACCTGGGCGATACCGTCACGGTCGCGCATGTCGAGGAAGATCACGCCACCGTGGTCACGGCGGCGATGCACCCAACCGCACAGGGTGACCGTCTGGTCCACCATGGTCTCGTTCAACTGGCCGCAATAATGGCTGCGCATGTCGTATCCTGTTTATCGTGTTCCGTGGGTAGAGTGAAACGGCAAATCGGCGCGGCTCAGGCCGCCGTGCCGTCCTTGCTCGATGTCTCGGCGGCCTTGCCACCCTCGTTGCCGCCAGCCAGGTTCTTCTTGCTGCCGGTCTTGAAATCGGTCTCGTACCAGCCACCACCGGCCAGGCGGAAGCCCGCGGCCGAGACCAGACGTCCGAGTTCGGACCGCTCGCAAGCCGGGCAGTCGGTCAGTGGAGCGGCACTGAGCTTCTGCAACTTTTCCAGGCGATGGCCGCAGGCCTTGCACTCATATTCGTAGATGGGCATGGTCATGATTCTCCCGGTAACGATGTCCCATGAGCCCCGCGACAGTGCGCGGTCGTGATGCTCGTACTGCATCGTTCTGCGATATAGGGTCGGCCTGCGGATAATCCAAGCCTGACGCGAAGGCCGCATATTATAGCCCGTTGGAGGCCTCGAGGCCCAGCCCCGGGGATTCCCTTGGCCATTCGGCTGCGCGGGTCGCAGGCTCGTCGACGAATGCCCCGGTCGCTGCGCCCCGTCCTTCATCCATTCACCCCCAGAGCAAGGATTCCGCCATGCATGCCGTCATTCTCGACGCCGCCAGCCTAGGTCCGGACATCGATCTCTCGCCGATCGAACGCCAGGTCACGCAGCTGACATGCCACGACTTCACGGCCACCGATGAGGCCGCCGAACGACTGACCGATGCCGATGTGGCCATCGTCAACAAGGTGAAACTGGGCGCCGAGACCCTGGAAGCGTTGCCCCGGCTGCGCCTGATCTGCGTACTGGCCACCGGCACCAACAACATCGACATGGCGGCCGCCGAACGCCTGGGGGTCGAAGTCCGCAATGTCACCGCCTATGGCACCGCCAGCGTGGCTCAGCACAGCCTGATGATGATCCTAGCCCTCGCTGCCCGGCTGCCGCGCTATCAGGATGACGTCGCCCAGGGGCGCTGGAACACGAGCCCTTTCTTCTGCCTGATGGAACATCGAACCTTGCAACTCGAGGGCAAGCATCTGGTGATCGTCGGCCAGGGAGAGCTCGGCAGCCGAGTGGGAAAACTGGCCGAGGGGCTCGGCATGCAGGTGAGCTTCGCCGCCCGGCCGGGCGCGGACAGCGGCGGTGATCGCCGCTCTTCACTGGCCGAGCTGGCTCCCACGGCCGATGTCGTCAGTCTCCACTGCCCGCTGACCGAGGCCACTCATCACCTGATCGATGCCGACATGCTTGCCCGGCTCAAGCCAGCTTGTCTGCTGATCAACTGTGCCCGAGGCAGCATCATCGACGAAGAGGCTGCCCTGACGGCGCTACGCGAAGGTCGCCTGAGCGGCCTGGGCGTCGATGTGCTGCCTGAAGAACCGCCGAGGAATGGCCACCCTTTGCTGGATGCCCTTGCGGAGCCACTGAACCTGATCGTGACGCCCCATAATGCCTGGATCGCGCCCGAAGCCCGTCAGCGCATCGTCGAACTGACGGCACAGAATCTGGCAGATTCGGCTTGATCTCCTGTTGACTCCCGAAGTTCTGGCAAGAGTTTCGCCATGACAGGCCTTTAGGGTGCTCGATGGCCAGGGCCACCGCGGCGTGTTTTCGGGGGGGATCAGTGTGATTTGTGGTTTAGCTACAACTAGATAACGGTATAAAGTCGATACGATCCCGTGTACAGGTTGCGCGCACTCTTTCGGACTTGGATACTCATGCTCCATGAATGCCCCACCTTCCCACTCCTGACATCAACTCGGAATCGGCATGCTGCACAATTTCGGCTCGATCAACCTCGACCACTTCTACCGTGTCCCCCACCTGGTTCGCCCGGGGGAAACCCTCGCTGGGCATGATTATCGCGTCGGTCTCGGTGGCAAGGGAGCCAACCAGTCGCTGGCCATGGCCCGGGCCGGGGGGCAGGTTCGTCACTGGGGACGCCTCGGCCGGCACGATGCCTGGGCCAAGGAACTGCTGGAACAAGCCGGGGTGGATACCGAGACCATCATGCTGGTCGATGAGCCTGGCGGTCATGCCATCATCCAGGTCGACGACCAGGGCGAGAACGCCATCCTGCTCTTCCCTGGCGCCAATCATGGCTTCAGTGAAGCGTCGCTGGATGAACTGATCGAAGCCGCCGCCCCCGACGATTGGCTGCTCGCCCAGAACGAGTGCAACGCCCTGGCATGGGTACTGGAACGGGCTCATGCCAAAGGCATGCAGATCGCTTTCAATCCGGCCCCGATGACCGAGGAAGTGGCCGCCCTGCCCCTGGAGCTCTGTCAGCTACTGTTCGTCAATCGTGGCGAGGCCGAGGCGCTGACCGGGCTGCCGGAAGGCGCCGCCGCGAATGAACTGCTCGACGCTCTCGCCGCGCGCTTGCCCGACACGGAGACGGTGCTGACCCTGGGCGGTGACGGCGCCTGGTATCAACATGGCGAGACACGTCTTTTCCAGCCGCCCCTGCCCGTCACGCCACGCGACACCACCGCCGCCGGCGATACCTTCATCGGTTATTACCTCGCGGCCCGACAGGCCGGCATGCCGGCCGAGACCTGTCTCGAGCGTGCTGCCACGGCGGCCGCCATCGGCGTTCAGCGCCTCGGCGCCACCGAGAGCATCCCTGAGCTTGCCGATGTCGAAACCCTGCTTGGTCAGGGCACTTAGCATGTATTTCCAAGCTTTCAGTGGCAGTGAGCATCGGGGATAAGGCAACGCGAGGGTCCTGCCATGGATGGCAAAGGTAGCGCCCATGGAAGGGGTCACAGCGCCCTCGCGAAGGCTTGTCACCGTAAAGCCCCTTTAGGCTTTGAAAGCCTCTCAACCCCGGACAAGGAGCCACCATGACACATCCGATCATCTTCGATACCGATCCGGGCGTGGACGATGCCCAGGCGATCGCCATCGCCCTGGCGCACCCGGACATCGAGCTGCTGGGCATGACCACGACCTATGGCAACGTGGATGTCACCACCGCGACCCATAACGCCCTGCTGCTGGCCGAACTGGCCGACACGACCATCCCCGTGGTCCAGGGAGCGGCCGCGCCACTGGTCAAGCCACGCCACCCGGCTCCCGCCCACATCCACGGCGCCAACGGCCTGGGAGACATCGAGCTGCCGAGCGTACAGGGGCAAGCCGAGTCGCGCAGCGCCGCGCAATTCATCGTCGACACTGTCAACGCGCGCCCCGGCGAAGTCTCGCTGGTCGCCGTCGGTCCACTCGGCAACCTGGCGGCCGCCCTCCAGCTCGATCCCACCCTGATCGACAAGGTCAAACAAGTCGTGGTGATGGGCGGTTCGATCAAAGAAGGCGGCAATGTCACACCCGTGGCCGAGGCCAACATCTTCAACGACCCTCACGCCGCCGCACGGGTGCTGACGGCTGGCTGGCCGCTGGTCATGGTTGGCCTCGACGTGACCCACCGTTGCGTCCTCTCGCCGTCTCACATGGCGCGCATTGAAGCCAGCCAGGGCAAGCTCGGCAAGGTGCTGGCCGGCAGCTACTCCTTCTACCGCGACTTCTACCGGGAAATGCTGGGTATCGACGGTTGCTGCCCACACGATAGCTGCGCCCTGGCCTGGCTGGTTCGACCGGACCTCTTCACCACCCAGCGCGGCCACCTCAACGTTGCCACCGAAGGCGAGGCCGAGGGGCAGACCATCTTCGCGCCGGAACATCGCGGCTACATTGAGCCTCGCTGGTCACAGACCCCGCTCACCGATGTCTGTCTCGGCGTTGACGGCGAGGCCGTCGTCGAGTGGATCACCGAGACCCTTGCCTGATGTCGTGCGAGCTTTCTGTCCATCGCCGAGCATAGGCACTTTTCGGAAACGGCCTAGCCGGTCGTGAAGGAATCCGGCTCATGCACCTCCACGCCTTCGAGCTCGACATGGGTCACCCGAGCATCGGGTGGCCCTTTCCATAGCCACTCGCCGAGCTCGCGCACCGCCTCGGCACGACCACACATCAACACCTCGACACGCCCGTCGGGCAGGTTGCGCGCATGCCCGGTCACGCCGGCCTGCAGCGCCTTTTCCTGGGTCGCGCGTCGATACCAGACACCCTGGACCTTGCCGGTCACCAAGGCCCTCACGCAACGCCTCTCCATGCTGTCTCCTCCCGGATCGTCATCACGCCTGCTGCGATAGTTCGCTTCTGCCTCAAGGGACTACCCTTTAAGATGACACAAGGTGGACGCCGGCCAAAAGCCATCGCGACGCCAAGCGCTCGTCCTACCCGGACGACAGCACCACAACAACCATCCTCAAAAGGGAGTCTGCATCATGTCGGTCTTCTCTCACCCCGAGTTCGACCACCACCAGCGCATCGTTTTTGGCGACGATCCCACGAGCGGCCTGCGGGCCATTGTCGCCATCCACGATACTCGGCTAGGCCCGGCCCTGGGCGGCCTGCGCATCTTCCCCTACGCCAGTGACGATGAGGCATTGACCGATGTGTTGCGCCTGTCCCGCGGCATGACCTACAAGTCGGCGCTGGCCGACCTGCCGCTGGGCGGCGGCAAGGCCGTGATCATCGCCGACCCGCGTCGCGACAAGACCCCGGAACTGCTGCGCGCCATGGGCCGGCTGGTCGATTCGCTGAACGGCGACTACATCACCGCCGAGGATTCCGGTTCGAGCGAAGCCGATATGCGGGTGATTGCAGAGACCACCGAGCATGTCGGCGGCCTCGGCCGGGAAGGTGCCTCCGGCGACCCTTCCCCCTTCACTGCCAGGGGCGTTTTCTGCGCCATGCGCAGCGCCGTGCGTCACGGCCTGGACCGGGAGGATTTCGATGGCTTGCGGGTGGCCATCCAGGGAGTCGGCCACGTCGGTGCCCAACTGGCTCGGCAATTGCACGAAGCCGGGGCTCACTTGATCATGACCGATGTCGATCGGGACGCCCTGGGGCAACTCGCCGCCTCGCTCGACGCGGAGATCACCGCCCCCGACGACATCGTCGAGGCCGATGTCGACGTCTTCGCGCCCTGCGCCATGGGAGCAGCCCTGTCGCCTTCTGTGGTCGAGCGACTCAAGGCCCGCGTGGTCTGCGGCGCGGCCAACAATCAACTGGCCAGCCCGGAGATCGCCGACATGCTGCAGTCGCGCGGCATCCTCTATACGCCGGACTATGTCGCCAATGCCGGAGGCGTGATCGAGATCGCCTGGCAGCGACGCCAGGACTATCGGCGCGAAGCGGTCATGTCACACATCGCCGGCATCGAAACCACCCTGAACGAGATCTTCGCGCGAGCCCGCCGAGAAAACCACGATCCCGCCAGCGTGGCCGAAACTCTCGCACGGGAGCGCTTTCGCGGCTGATACCGCCCCGGGGTCAGCCGGAATCTCTGGCCGTCGCCTCGGATGACGAACAAGCATCTGAGCCCTGCCCCTCATCGGCGTCGGGTGCTTGTTCCCGCTGCTTCCGCCCCCGCGGCCAAGCCGGCATCTTCAGGCCCTTGCCGCGTTTCTCGCGCATCTCGTCGAGCAGTTCATGCTTGACCAGCACAGCACTGTTGCGCGGCACGATCTCACACCCCTTGGCCACCAGATGGCACTTGGTGAAGGCAGCACCGAACAGCAGGATTAACGAGGAGTAATAGACCCACAGCAACACCACGACCACCGAACCGGCGGCGCCATAGGTCGAGGCCGTGGCCGTGTAGGCCAGGTAGGTGGCGATGGCCGTACGTCCCACCGCGAACAGAAGGGCCGTGACGACGGCGCCCACCAGCACGTCGCGCCAACGCAGCACCACATCGGGCAGGACCTTGAAGATGGTCGCGAACAGTGCCGACACCAGGGCCAGCGAGACAAGAAACTCCGCGCCACTGGTCAGGAAACCGACGAAGGGCAACAGCCCATCGGCCGCTTTCAGCATCGCCTTGACCATCACGCCGAGGGCCAGTGACACCAGCAGGATGAACCCGATCGACAGTACCACCGTCAGTGACAGGGTCCGGTTCTTGATGAAGATCCACAGGCTGTTGCTGCTCGGACGCGCGGTAACGCCCCAGAGCGTGTTCAACGAGAACTGCATCTGACCGAACACGGTGGTCGCACCGACCAGCAAGGCACCGATGCCGAGCAGCGTCGGCAGAATCCCGGATTCCTGGATGCGTGACTGGGAGACGGCGTTCTGCACGAGTTCGGCGGCGCTCGCGCCCATGGTGCCCTCGAGCTGGGCAACTATCTGCCCTTGGGCCGCTTCCTCTCCCAGCACCAGACCGATCACGGTCACTGCGATGATGACCGTCGGCGCCAGGGAAAACAGCGTATAAAAGGCCAGTGAGCCGGCATAGCTGAAGGCATTGCGTTCCAGCCAGAGCTTCACGGCACCACTCACCACGGTCCACCAGAACCGGACGAAATCGCGAACCAGAGTCCAGGCGGTCATCACGCTTTGCTTGATCACGGCAGTTCCTCACATTCCCTTGCTGATGTCACAGCATACCGAAGGCGGCCACGGAGGTGCAGGGCGAATCGCTTGCCGGCGGTGGAGAATTGCGTGCTCCGAGGCGGGTCACCATAATGGTGGTTTTCCTTGGAGCGATGCCATGACCGCGACGCCAGACGCCGAACACCCTGATCGCGACTTCGACTGTCTGGTCTTCATCGGCCGCTTTCAACCGACGCATCTCGGCCACCTGGCGGTCATTCACCAGGCCCTCAAGCGGGCTCGCCAGGTCATCGTCCTGATCGGCTCCGCCTGGCAGGCCCGTTCGCTGCGTAACCCCTGGCTTTTCGACGAGCGCCGCCGCATGCTGCGCAGCGCCTTCGACGACGAGGACAACGAGCGTCTGGAGATCGTGCCGCTGCTCGACGCGCTCTACAACAACGATGTGTGGGTGCGCGACGTGCAGCGCAAGGTCCGCGACATCGCATCGCCCCGCCATGCCCGGCTGCCGCGCATCGGCCTGATCGGCGCCAGCCGGGGGCAATCGAGCTATTACCTGTCCCTCTTTCCCCAATGGGAATCGGTCAGCGTACCGATGGTCGAGGGAATTTCGGCCAGCCAGATCCGGGAGCGACTGTTCCGCTCGCCAATCGCCGCCGCCGACTATGCCAGTGCCGGTGCCTCCCACGACCTCCCGCCCGGCGTGATCGACGGTATCCGGCGATTCCTCGAGACCGACGCCTACGAGCAACTGGTCGAGGAGCAGAGCCTGCTGGATCAATATCGGCAGGCCTGGGCCCAGGCTCCCTACCCTCCGGTCTTCGTCACCGTCAGTGCGGTGGTGGTGCAATCCGGCCACATCCTGCTGGTCAAGCGCACCGCCGCGCCCGGCAAGGGGCTGTACGCCCTGCCCGGGGGATTCATCAATCCACAGGAGCGCCTGCTGGATGCCTGCCTGCGCGAACTGCGCGAGCGGGTACGACTCAAGGTTCCCGAGCCTGTTCTCAAGGGCTCGCTGCGCGGCCAGCGCCTCTTCGACGAACCTCACCGTAGCTGGCGTGGCCGCACCCTGGCCGAAGCCTTCTACTTCGCCCTGCGCCCCGACCAGCAACTGCCCCGCCTGAAGCCGGTCAAGGGCGGCGATCATGCGCGTTGGGTACCACTCGCCGACCTCGAACCGGATGGCCTGTTCGAGGACCACTTCTTCATCATTCAGAACTTCCTGGGGTTACCCGCCGACTTCAGTCAGCCATGAGCCAATGGGCTGACACCTGACCACCGCCCTGCTCAGGCCTGCAGGAAGTCCCTGGGCAACTTCATCATCTGCCGCCAGAGCTTCTCCACGCCGGGCTTGTGCACCAGCGAGCAACGATACAGCCGGATCTCCAGAGGGACGTCGTTCTTCTCGTCGCCCGCTCGAACGAGCCGGCCATCATTGAGCTCCTGGCGAATGCAGAAATCCGGTATCCAGGCCATGCCGACGCCCTGCATGACCATGCCCTTGAGCCCTTCGGCCATGGCGGTCTCGTAGACGGTCCGCAGACGCATGCGCAATGGGTCGTTCTTCAGCAGCATCCGCACGCTGCGTCCCAGGAAGGCGCCCTGGGTATAGGAGAGATAGGGAATCGCCTCACCGCTCTCGAGCGAGAAGCGTGGCCGTCCCCGCTCATCCGGCAGACAGACCGGCAACATCTTGACCTGACCGATGGAAAAGGAGGGAAATACCTCAGCATCGAGCTGCATGCTGGCATAAGGATCATAATACGCCAGCATCAGATCGCAGTTGCCCTCGCGCAGCACATGAATGGCATCGCCCACGTTCATCGCCACCAGCCGGGTCGGCAATTCGCCGACGCCCTTCTGCAACCGGGAGATCCATTGCGGATAGAAACTCAATGCCAGGGAATGTGCGGCCACGATATCCAGCGCCTCATTGGCGATGGAAAGCCCCCGCAGGTGGCCAAGACTCTCGTTGAGCTGTTCGACCATGCTGCGTGCGGTAACCAGGAAAAGCTGGCCTTCCGGTGTGAGATCCACCGGCGTGGTGGAGCGGTCGACCAGCGTGACGCCTACCGCCTGTTCCAGGGAGCGTATACGCCGGCTGAAGGCCGGCTGAGTGACATGGCGCTGTCGCGCCGAAGCGGAAAAGCTGCGCGTATTGGCCAGGGCAACGAAGTCTTCCAGCCACTTGGTCTCGAGGTTCACCACGACTCCCGGTCATTGATGCATGGACGACTCCCGTCCGGAGCCGTTCGTACGCTCGGCGTGAGCGTAATGTACCGCAGCCACCGATCCATCCCAAGCGGATCACTGTACGGGGGCGAGAAGATAAGCGGCTCGTGACAGCAACTTGCGCCACAGCGCGCGAGACTCGATCTCCTCGAGCGTGACCTCGCGACAGACGACGAAGTCGCGCACCAGCATGTCGTGCACCTCGGCGGCGAAATGACGGTCCGGCACCACGGCCGTGATCTCGAAATTGAGCCGGAAGGAACGGTTATCGAGATTCACGGTGCCCACGCTGGCCGCCACGTCATCGATCAAAATGACCTTCTGATGCAAAAAGCCCGGCTGGTAGCGATACACCTTCACACCGGCGCGCAGCATGTCGGGAAGAAAGGAAAAGGCCGAGAGGAAGACCAGCAGGTGGTCCGGCCGCTCCGGCATCATGATGCGCACGTCCACCCCACGCATGGCGGCCAGCCGCAGGGCATCCTGGACGCTGTGATCCGGCACGAAATAAGGGCTCGTCACCCAGAGACGCTCGTGGGCGCTGTGAATGGCATGCTGCACCAGCAGGCTGGCGGTTTCCTGGGGATCCGCCGGTCCCGAGGGCACGATCACCACGTTCTGGCTCTCCTCGCAGGTAACCTGCGGCGTCCAGGTCAGGCTGATCACCTCCCCCGTCGCCCAGTGCCAATCCTCCCAGAACGCTTCCTGGAGCCCCAGCACGCTGGGCCCCACCAGGCGCAGATGGGTATCGCGCCAATGGCCATGCCGTGGGTTCTGTCCCAGGTACTCGACACCGACGTTGAACCCACCGACCCAGCCTTCGCGACCGTCGACCACCAGCACCTTGCGGTGATTGCGGAAGTTCAACTGGAAACGATGGCGCAGACCCCGGGAGGAATGGAAGGCGCTCACGTCCACTCCCGCGTCACGCAGATCGCGCAGATAACGCTCCGGCAGCTTGTGGCAGCCGATCTCGTCGTAGAGAAAATAAACACGCACGCCCCGCTCGGCGGCGTCTTGCAATCGATGTTTGAAATCGCGCCCCAGGGAATCATCGCGAACGATGAAGAACTGCACCAGAACATACTGCTTGGCCCTGTCGATGCCCGCGAACAGGCTCTCGAAGGTCGATTCGCCATCCACCAGCAGTTCCGTGCGGTTGCCGCTGGTCAACGGCATCATCGCCAGCTTCTCCACGGCCATCACGTCGGCTTCCTTCGCCCCGGCCAGATAGGGTTCGACCAGATCGCGATAGCGCGCCAGCACCCGGCGCAGCACGGAATCCCGCTCGCCTCGCGCCGACACATAGCCATAGAAGCGCGGCCTGCCGAACACCCAATAAGCCGGCACGGCCAGATAGGGTACGGCGACCAGCGAAATGATCCAGGCGACCGCCCCCTGAGAGGTACGGCTGGACATCAATGCCTGGATCGCCGACAGGATGCCAAGCACATGAAGCGCGAGAATCAGTACGCCGAACAGCCAGGAAGCCATGCTCATACCCTTTCCGTGGGATAACGTCGATGATCGACGGCCAATAGCATACGCGCTACGACAACGGCCCCGCCAGTCGACGGGGCCGTTGTCGCAGGCATCCACGACGCAGCGAATGGGCAGAGCGCCTCAGGCGCGCTCGGCGATGATCTCCTTCCACTTGGCCGGCCCGGTCTGGTGTACCGAGGTGCCCGCGCTGTCCACGGCAACGGTCACCGGCATGTCCTCGACCTCGAACTCGTAGATCGCTTCCATGCCGAGATCCTCGAAGCCGACAACACGCGCCTGCTTGATCGCCTGGGCCACCAGGTAGGCGGAACCGCCGACCGCCATCAGATAGACGGCCTGGTTGTCGCGTATCGCTTCGATGGCCGCCTCGCCGCGCTCGGCCTTGCCGACCATTCCCAGCAGACCGGTCTGCTCCAGCATGGTCCGCGTGAACTTGTCCATCCGGGTGGCCGTGGTCGGGCCAGCCGGACCGACCACCTCGTCTCCGACGGGATCCACCGGTCCCACGTAATAGATGAAGCGCCCCTTCAGGTCCACGGGCAACGGCTCGCCCTTGGCGATCATGTCGACCATTCGCTTGTGAGCGGCGTCACGGCCAGTGAGCAGCTTACCGTTGAGCAGCAGGGTGTCGCCGGGCTGCCAGGTACGGATTTCCTCAGCGGTGATCGCATCGAGATCGACACGCTTGACGTTGTCGCCGGCCTCTCGGGTGATTTCCGGCCAGTCCTCGAGCTTGGGCGCCGGGAGAGCGGCCGCCCCGGACCCATCCAGCGTGAAGTGCGCGTGACGCGTCGCCGCACAATTAGGAATGATCGCCACCGGCTTGTTGGCGGCATGGGTCGGATAGTCCTTGACCTTGATATCCAGTACCGTCGTCAGACCGCCAAGCCCCTGGGCACCGATGCCGGTCCGGTTGACCTTGTCGTAGAGCTCCAGGCGCAACTCCTCGGCACGGTTCGATGCCCCGCGCGCCTGAAGTTCCTGGATGTCGATGGGGTCCAGCAACGATTCCTTGGCCAGTTCCATGGCCTTCTCGGCGGTACCGCCGATGCCAATGCCCAGCATGCCCGGCGGGCACCAGCCAGCGCCCATCTTCGGCAATTGCTCGAGCACCCAGTCGACCACGCTATCAGAGGGATTGAGCATGGCGAACTTCGACTTGGCCTCGCTGCCGCCGCCCTTGGCGGCCACATGGACCTCTACGGTGTCGCCGGGCACCAGCTTGTGGTGAATCACCGCCGGGGTGTTGTCGCGGGTGTTCTGTCGCTTGCCGTCGGGGTCGGCCAGCACCGAAGCACGCAGGACGTTGTCCGGCAACAGATAGGCTCGGCGCACGCCCTCGTTGATCATGTCATCAAGACTCATGTCCGCCTCGAAGCGCACATTCATGCCCACATGCACGAAGACAGTGACAATGCCGGTATCCTGGCAGATCGGGCGATGGCCGGTGGCACACATCCGGGAATTGATCAGAATCTGGGCGATGGCGTCCTTGGCAGCGGGGTTTTCCTCCCGCTCGTACGCCTCCGCCATGGCATCGATGAAATCCTTGGGATGGTAGTAGGAAATATACTGCAGGGCGTCGGCGACACTCTGGATGAGGTCGTCCTGGCGAATCACGGTCATGAGCAAGTCGCTCCTTTGTGGGTCGACGCGCCCGCTTCTTTACCGACCCGAAACGCCGGCGGCGGGCTTCAAGGAGCGCTCATCATACCCTAACCTTCGCTTCTCCGGCAGCTTGACACCCGGCGATAGTGCGGATCAACACTAGATAGATAACGGTATAAATCCTGCATCCTCTGCCTTGGCATTTACCCTATCGCCAACTGGCGCTCCTTGAGCGCCTGCAGCTTATCCCTCAGCCGCGCGGCTTCCTCGAACTCGAGGTTCTGCGCGGCCTCGACCATGGCATCCTCCAGTCGCGTCAATTCCTTCTGCAGTTCCGCCGGCGACAGTGAGTCCGGATCGTAGATCGCCGCCCCTTCGGCCACCTTGCGCTCGGTCTTGCGACCCTTGCCCTTGCGCCCCGGCGTCTCGGCCGACTCGAGGATATCGGCCACCGAACGCGATACCGTTACCGGCGTGATGCCGTGCTCCTCGTTATGAGCCATCTGCTTGGCGCGCCGGCGCTCGGTCTCGTCGATGGCACGCCGCATGGAGTCGGTGATCCGGTCACCATAAAGCACCGCCTTGCCGTGAGCATTGCGCGCCGCCCGACCGATGGTCTGAATCAGCGAACGTTCGTTGCGCAAGAAGCCTTCCTTGTCGGCATCGAGCACGGCCACGAGCGAGACTTCGGGAATATCCAGGCCCTCGCGCAGCAGGTTGATTCCCACCAGGACATCGAACTTGCCGAGTCGCAGGTCGCGGATGATCTCCACCCGCTCGACGGTGTCGATGTCGGAATGCAGGTATCGCACCCTGACATCGTGTTCGTCCAGGTACTCGGTGAGATCCTCGGCCATGCGCTTGGTCAGGGTGGTGACCAGAACACGCTCGTCCACTGCACTGCGCGCCCGGACTTCCGAGAGCAGATCATCAACCTGGGTGGAGGCCGGACGCACTTCGATCTCGGGGTCGAGAAGCCCGGTAGGACGCACCACCTGTTCGACGACCTGCCCGGCGTGCTCAGCCTCGTAGGGGCCCGGCGTGGCCGAGACGAACACGGCCTGGGGGCAGATGCGCTCCCACTCCTGGAATGTCATGGGGCGATTGTCCAGCGCCGAGGGTAGCCGGAAGCCGTATTCCACCAGCGTTTCCTTGCGTGAACGGTCGCCCTTGTACATGCCCCCAACCTGGGGAATGCTGACGTGGGACTCGTCGATGAACAGCAGGGCATCCGCAGGCAGGTAATCGAAGAAGGTGGGCGGCGGCTCGCCGGGCGCCCGCCCCGAGAGATAGCGGGAATAGTTCTCGATGCCGTTGCAGTAACCAAGCTCCAGCATCATCTCGATGTCATAGAGCGAACGCTGCTCCAGTCGCTGCGCTTCGACCAGCTTGTCGTGTTGTCGCATCCAGGCCAGCCGCTCCGCCAGCTCCTCCTTGATCGAGTCGATGGCCCCCATGATGGTTTCGCGCGGCGTCACATAATGCGTCTTGGGATAGATCGTCATACGTGGCACCTTGCCCCGGACCTCACCGGTCAGCGGGTCGAACAGGCTGATCTGGTCGATCTCGTCGTCGAACAACTCGACCCGTACCGCCTCGTCCTCGGCATCGGCCGGGAAGATGTCGATGACATCGCCGCGTACCCGGTAGGTCCCCCGCTTGAAGTCCAGGTCGTTGCGGGTGTATTGCAGCTCGGCCAGTCGCCGCAGGAAGGCACGCTGGTCGATGAGCTCGCCGCGATTGAAGTGCAGGCGCATCTTCAGATACTGGTCGGGGTCGCCGAGGCCATAGATCGCCGAGACCGAGACCACGATCAACGCATCGCGGCGCTCGAGCAACGCCTTGGTGGCGGAAAGCCGCATCTGCTCGATGTGATCGTTGATCGAGGCATCCTTCTCGATGAAGGTATCCGAGGAAGGCACATAGGCCTCGGGCTGATAATAGTCGTAGTAGGAAACGAAATATTCGACGGCATTCTCGGGAAAGAACGCCTTGAACTCGCCATAGAGCTGGGCGGCCAGGGTCTTGTTCGGCGCCATGACGATGGTCGGGCGCTGCAGTCGCTCGACGACGTTGGCCATGGTGAAGGTCTTGCCCGACCCGGTCACGCCGAGCAGCGTCTGGTGGGCCAGGCCGGCCTCGAGCCCCTTGACCAGGCCATCGATGGCCGCGGGCTGATCCCCGGCGGGCTCGAACTTCGATTCCAGACGAAACGGCTTGCTCATCGGTTCTCCCTGCAGTATTGACTCTCCGACCGGGATATCCGGCTATACCGAACGACGCGTCGTGATCTCGACGTCGGACGTTGTCATCAGGCGGTGGATCGGGCACTTGTCGCTGATGTCCTCGAGTCGCTCCCGCTGCGCTTCGTCCAGATCGCCATGAAAGCTCATGACCACCTCGAGGCGATAGACACCCCGCGCCTCGTCGCGTTCATCGCGCTTGACCGTCACCTCGACGCCTTCCAGAGGCCACCCCTTGCGCTGCGCGTACATCCGGGCGGTGATGGCCTTGCAGGCACCCAGCGAAAGGTCGAAATAATCGTGAGGATCCGGCGCCTGGCCATCGCCACCAAATGCCTCGGGCACACCGACGAGCAGATCCTCGAATCCGTCGATGGTGGCCCGCTCGCGTAACCGGCCATTCCGCTCGCTGCGGAGACATATGCTCATTCAGGACACCTCGATTCCCAGCCCTAGCGACTGGATGGCCTCGATCACGGCCTGACGACGCACATTGCCATCCACATCGGCACCGTGTCGCCCCACCTCGACACTCTCGACGCCATCCAGCATCATCAGGGCAGTGGTGATGCGATTGACCTGATCGGCGTTCTCGACGCCCTTGAACCCCAGCGACAACTGCGCCATGTATCCGGCTCCATTGACCTTAGAACATTGGTCTTCGAGTCTAGCACGACGCCCGCTTGGCTGGCCCGCGACACTTGCATTACCGCCGCCTCGCCCGCATGTCTTTCATGCGTACCTTTTAAGAACGCCGCGCATGGCAGATGACAAGGATCCCGACATGAACGACTGGATCGCTCGAACCGGCGGTCACCTCGAAGACGGTACAGATGTCGTCTTCGACACCTCCGAGCCGGCTCGCCGGGCTCTGGAAGGTCCTGTAATGACCCCGCTCGTCCACCTCGGCATCCTCGATGTCGTCGGCGACGGCGCCGAACGCTTCCTACAGGGGCAGACCAGCGCCCAGCTCTCCCTGGTGGATGGCGAGTTCGCGCCGCTGGGGTGCTTCTGCACCCCCAAGGGACGCGTCCTGGCCAACGTCCAGGTATGGCGCGTGGCACCGGGCCACTATCGCCTGTTGACGCATCACGAGCTGGTCGCCTCCCTGTCCGAGCACCTCGCCAAGTTCGCCCCCTTCTATCGAGTCGAGCTGACGCCCCGCGACGATCTTGCCCTGATCGGCCTGTTCGGCCACGAGGCGCCCGCCGTGGCCGAAGCCCTGCTGGACGTGACGCCTCCGCCCCCCTGGCGGCAGGTCGATCGAGGCGACCATCAGGTCGTGGGGCAACCCGGCCCGGTGCCACGCATGCTGCTCTGTCTACCGACGGCAGACGCCGAGGCGGTCTGGGGGCAACTGGCCGCCCAGGTCACGCCGGTCGATAGCGCCACATGGCGGCTTCACGACATCCAGGCCGGCCTGGTCTGGCTCGATGCCAGCCAGCGCGATAGCTATCTGCCACAGATGATCAACTGGGAAGCCCTGGGAGGCATCAGTTTCAAGAAAGGCTGCTACACCGGCCAGGAAGTCGTCGCCCGGGCGCACTTCCGCGGTCAGGTCAAGAAGCGCCTGATGCGTGCCCAGCTCGAGGGCGGTCACCGGCCCGAGCCCGGCAGCGCCATTCTGGACGCTGCCGACAAGCGGCTTGGCGAGGTACTCAGTGCCGAACTGGATGCCTATGGCCAGGCCGAGATCCTGGCGGTGATGAGTACCCGGGAGCCCAACGGGGCCTTGAGCGTGGCCGGACAGCAGCTCAAGCTTCTCAAGCTCCCCTACCCTCTCGAGCGCCTCGATCCGGAGCAATTGGCGGAGAAGCGCTGAGTTTCCGTGCGTTCCTGAACGCAGCGGACCTCCTCATTCCAGGCCGAATAGCCGGGTCGCCGTAGCCGAACTGTTTGTCGCCACCCGGGTGAATGGCTGATCACGCAATTCGGCCACCACCCGGCCTACCTCCACCACCCTCGCGGGTTCGTTGCGTTCGCCTCGATGGCCGGCGAGCGGCATGTCGGGGCTGTCGGTTTCCAGTACATAGCCATCATCGTCCAGCGATGCCACGGCGCGACGCAGCCGACTGGCCCGTTCATGCGTTACCGCGCCGCCCAGGCCCACGACGAATCCCAGTCTGCGAAAGGCCAGAGCCTGCTCGGGAGAGCCGGCGAAGGCATGGATCAACCCGCCGGCCGGTGGCGCCAGTTGGCGCAGGCGCTTGGCTACTTGGTCATTGGCCCGCACGCAGTGAATGACCAAGGGCAGATGTCGCTGTCGAGCCAGTCGCACCTGAGCATCGAACAACCGCCATTGTGCCTTCAGGGTATCGGCAAAGCGCGCGTCGATACCGCACTCGCCCAATGCCACGACGGTGGGATTGGCCTCGAGCGCCTCCTCCAGCGCCTCGACGTCGGTCTCGGCGTGCCGATCCAGGAAGCAGGGATGCAGCCCGAGACATACCGCAATGCCATCGCGATCGCCGAGTGTGAGCACCTCGCGCCACCGAACCCGCGTCGTACCCGGCACCACGAAGCGCTCGACGCCTGACGACCTGGCCCGCGCCAGCACATCGTCACGGTCGACATCGAACTCGGGGAAGTCCAGATGACAATGCGCGTCGATGAGCATGGGAATTACTGGGCCGTCCAGCCAAGATCGATGTTCCAGCTCGCTCCCGTAACGGCACCGGCGGCGTCGGACGCCAGGTAGCCGACCAGCGAGGCGACCTCATCGGGGTCGATCAACCGCTTCACGGCGGCGTTCTTGAGCATGACCTGCTCGATGACCTCCTGCTCCTCCATGCCATGCATCCGCGCCTGGTCGGCGATCTGGTTGTCGACCAGCGGCGTCTTGACGTAGGCCGGGCAGAGCGCGTTGGCGGTAATTCCCTGTTCGCCTCCCTCGAGAGCGGCCGTTCTGGTCAAGCCGATCATGCCATGCTTGGCACTGACATAGGCCGCCTTGCCGGGTGAAGCGACCTGAGCATGCACCGAGGCAATGTTGACGATGCGTCCCCAGCCATTTTCCCGCATGGAAGGCCAGGCGGCCTGGGTCAGCAGGAAGGGAGCCGTCAACATCAGGTCGATGATGTGGCGCCACTTCTCTTCCGGAAAGGTCTCGATGGGCGAGACATGCTGGATGCCGGCATTGTTGACCAGGATATCGAGACGGCCGAAGCGCCGGATCGCGTCTTGTACCGCCGCCCGGCAGGCATCGCCATCCGTGAGGTCAGCCTGGTGAAAGGCGGCGCCGGCACGTTCGGCGACCTCCTCGCCGGCCGGATTGAAGTCCACGGCCAGGACCTGATGCCCCAGCTCGCAGAAGTGGCGGACCACCGCCTCTCCGATACCACTGCTGGTACCGGTGACCAGGGCGACGCGGGGCGTGGCGGCATTGGCATTCATGCGTGACTCCTCATGCTGTAATGCGAAAAGGAAACGCCATCAGCATAGGGCAAAGCGCGTTGTCCTGCCTATCACGCCGGTCATCGACATTCGACAGCCAGGCTGTGATACAGGACACTGAATGCCACGAGACACTCATGCCGAGGAGCCATCATGACCCCCGAGCAACGACTGGAGATCGCCGAGGACATCGCCCGACAAGCTGGACGCATGATCCGCGACGCACGAACGGGACAGGATTTCGGCCAGCGCTACAAGGATGGTCAGGAACTGGTGACCGATGCCGACGTCGAGGTGGATACCTACATCAGTAAACGGCTCCAGACGGACTTCCCCGACGAACATCGCCTCAGCGAGGAGCTGGCGCCGGATCGCGAGGCCCTGGAGGCGCCCCAGGCATTATGGGTGGTCGACCCCATCGACGGTACCGTCAATTTCGCGCACGGGCTCCGTCACGTAGCGGTCTCTATTGGCTGGGCGAGCGGAGGACACCTGCGTCTCGGAGTGGTCCATGCGCCCTTCCTCGACGAGACCTACACGGCCCTCGCCGGCCAGGGCGCCTGGCGCAACGGCGAGCCGATCCAGGCCAGCCAGACGTCACAACTCTCGCGCGCCCTGGTGGGCACCGGCTTCCCCTACCGGCGCGATAGCCGCCCGCCCTTGATGCGCCGCCTGATGGCCGTGTTGACGCATTGCCAGGACATTCGTCGCAATGGTGCGGCCGCCCTCGACCTCTGCGATGTCGCCTGCGGGCGACTGGATGCCTACTACGAGAGCGTCTCGCCCTGGGACTTCGCCGCCGGCCTCTTGATCGCCCGGGAAGCCGGCGCCCGCACCGGTCACCTGTATCCCGGCCCGGGAGGCATTCCCGAAGACCTCTACGGCGAGAACCTGCTGGTCAGCAGTCCTGGCCTGCATGACGAGCTGAGCGAGCTGCTGCGACGCGCCGATGCCAGTGAGCTCTCCTCTTGGTAACGCCTGACTGGTAACGCCTGATAGCCTGGTCCAATGATGGTCGTTCGGCGTTGGCTATTGGCCAAACGGTGGCGGCTCGGTCACAATGTCGCCCGATTCCTCCACCCCATTCCATTCATGCATCCCACGATGCAAGGAGACTGCTGATGTTCGTCGTCATCTTCGGCCGCCCCGCCTGCCCGTTCTGCGTCCGCGCCAAGGAACTCGCCGAGAGACTGGAAAGCGCCGGCGCCATCGAGGGCTTCCGCTACGTGGATATCCACGAGGAAGGCATCACCAAGGCCGACATGGAAAAGACCATCGGCAAGCCGGTGGAGACGGTGCCACAGATCTTCGCCGACCAGACGCACATCGGCGGTTTCACCGAATTCGACCAGTACGTTGCCGAACAGGGGCTGCTACCCACCGCGACCCAGTGAGTCGTTCATCGGCATCTCGGACGTCCTGCCAAAACCGCCCTCGGGCGGTTTTTTCGTTGGTTGCCATCCCCGAGCGCCCGGCCCTCTCCGAGCGCAACCTTCTCTCTCGTTGAATCCGCCCACACCGAAGCCGTTTACAATCTTCATATTCGAGCACAGGAAAGCGCCTCGGCGTTTCGCGGGAATTCGGCAGCGGACCCCGACCACGCCGCCCGTAACGCGGCCGTCATGGAAGACGGAGCGACTCGCAGCGCTTTCCGAGCGGCACAGGGCGTCGGCATTAAGGATCAAGGATGCAACGGGAAGCGTTTATCCAGCAATTGTGGCTGGATTATGTTCACCACCAGCCTGACATCGGCGGACTCCGTCTCTGGCCAGTCACGACACGGGTGGAATACCTGACACTGCTCACGCTCAGTCACGGCCCCTGGGAGATGGACGCACTCCTGCCCCGGCTGGCGACACATGGCTACCAGCCTCGCCACCGCTATGCCATGGCGGATCGCGGCCTGCTGGTCACCCTGCTGGCCACGGCCGATCACCAGGCCCCCTCGCTGGTTCTCGCCGAACTGCAACTGGGCACCCTGTCGCGTGGCCCTCGGGAACGTCTGCGCCGACTCGTCGACCGCGCCGAGGCGAGACCCAGCCTGACGCTACCCTGTGGAGGGCGTCCCTGGCCCATGCCGAGCTGGGACGACTATCAGGCCCTGGCACAGGCCCACCCACTGGCAGGCTGGCTCGCTGTCATGGGAACACGCGTCCACCACACGGGCTTCGATTGCCACGATATCGGCGACGACATCGACCGCCTCGACGCCCAGTTGCACCAGGCTGGCTTCTTCGGCGATGCCGATCGCCAGCACGGCGTCTTTCCCGTCTCGCCCTTGCTCGACTATCGCTTCTACGCGACTCACTCTCAACGCCTGCCCTTCGCCGATGGCGACCTCCATCGCGTTCCTCTCGGGGGGCTGGCGCTGGTGCAGAAGCGGGTCAACGCCAATCAGGAGCGCTGCGCCGAACTCCTGCTGCCGCACCATACACGCTGCGAGCTGGGGTGACGCGGCATGACCACCCGTTCCGACGTCAGTGCAATGCAACATGGCCATCCACAATTTCTGTGGATAACACTGTGAATCGGCTCGGTAAAATGTCGCCCAGGCGGCCTGCCGACCACCCCCGACTCGAAATGGTCAGATTTTCGGCAGCCGCATCACCGAGACCCCGAAACGGAACCAGTCCGCCGCTCCCTCAATCGACGAACGTCATCTCCGGCACATGTTCGGGCACGACCAGGCGGCCAGCGGTCTTCTCCTGAATCTCATCGACGCTGACGCCTGGTGCACGCTCCTTGAGCACGAAGGCGCCATTCTCGATCTCCAGGTAGGCCAGGTCGGTGAGCACACGGTTGATGCAACCGGCACCGGTCAGCGGCAGGGTGCACTGCTCGAGCAGCTTCGATTCACCGTGCTTGGACGCATGGGTCATGGTGCAGATGATGTTCTCGGCCCCGGCCACCAGATCCATGGCGCCGCCCATGCCCTTGATCAGCTTGCCGGGAATCATCCAGGAGGCGATGTTGCCGTACTGGTCGACCTCGAAGGCACCAAGCACGGTGAGATCGACATGCCCGCCGCGAATCATCGCGAAGGACTCTGCCGATGAGAAGATCGCCGCACCGGGCCGGGCGGTGACGGTCTGCTTGCCGGCATTGATCATGTCCGGGTCGAGTTCCTCCTCGGTGGGAAAGCGCCCCATGCCGAGCAGGCCATTCTCGGACTGCAACATCACATCGATGTCGTCGGGGACATAGTTGGCCACCAGGGTCGGGATACCGATGCCCAGGTTGACGTAGAAACCGTCCTCGAGTTCGCGCGCCACGCGCCTTGCCATCTGTTCGCGAGTCAGTGCCATCTTGATGCCTCTTGTATCTTGTAAGGGAACAACGCCGTCGGGCCAATGCCGGGGCAGATCTACGAGGAGGCGCTACGCCCCCTCCCTGGGCGCTACCGACGCCCTCTCGTGCTACACGGCGGATGTCCGGAAGACGGAGAAAAACGCTCAGCTTTCGTGCACGGTGCGCTTCTCGATACGCTTCTCGAAGGTGCCCTGGATGATCCGGTCGACATAGATCCCCGGCGTATGGATCTGGTCGGGACGCAGCTCACCAGGCTCGACGATCTCTTCCACCTCGACCACGGTGACACGCCCGGCAGTCGCCGCCAGGGGATTGAAGTTCTGGGCAGTGTCACGGTAGACGACATTGCCGTACCGGTCGGCCTTCCAGCCCTTGACGATGGCGAAGTCGCCGACCACGGATTCCTCGAGAATGCAGGGACGTCCGTTGAACTCGCGCACCTCCTTGCCCTCGCCGATCGGCGTGCCATAGCCGGTGGCGGTATAGAAGGCGGGGATCCCCGCTCCCCCGGCGCGCATCTTCTCGGCCAGGGTCCCTTGAGGCGTGAGCACTACCTCGATCTCGCCTTCCAACATCTGTTGTTCGAAAAGCGCATTCTCGCCCACGTAGGAGGCATGGATGGTACGGATCTGCCTGTCTTCCAGCAGGACACCAAGGCCGAAGCCATCGACGCCGCAGTTGTTGGAATAGACGGTCAGCTCCTTGACGCCACGCCGCTTGATTTCATTGATCAGGTTCTCGGGGATACCGCACAGCCCGAAGCCACCGGCGATCACGGTCATGCCGCTCTCGAGGCCGGCCATTGCCGCCTCATAGGAATCCACACGCTTGTCGAATCCGGCCATATCGATGCCTCAGTGATTGCCAGGAAATTGTTGTCATCGCCCCACCATGACGGGACCTTGTCCTGCAGTGTCAGGGGCAGGCCATCTATTTGTTAAGTTTGTTTTTCTTATCGGTTTTTTGTAAAAACAAATAAATTGAGTCGCCATGAATCGTTCGCCATGACCGTCAAGCAGCTTCGAGCCTTTCTCGCCGTCGCCCAGACCCTCAGCTTCACTCAGGCCTGTGAACGCCTGCATCTCTCGCAGCCAGCACTCAGCCTGACCATCAAGGGGCTCGAGGACACCCTCGGTGGGCGCCTGCTCAACCGTAGTACCCGTAGCGTGCGCCTGACCCCCGAGGGCGAGTCCTTGCTGCCCCTGGCCAAGCGCCTGCTGGCCGACTGGGACAATACCGAGGAAATCCTGCGCCAGCGCTTCACGCTGCGACTCGGCAGCGTTGCCGTGGCGGCCATGCCTTCGTTTGCCGGCAACCAGCTCCCCGCGTTGCTGGCCAGCTTTCGCCGACGTCATCCCGGCATCAACGTCACCGTGCACGACGTGATCAACGAGGACGTCATCGACATGGTGCGCCAGGGGCGTGTCGAACTGGGGATCGCCTTCGAGCCCGAAGCCAGCGACACACTACGGGTCGATCCGCTGTTCACGGACCGTTTCGTCGCCGTGGTACCTGCCGACTCGCCCCTCGCCGACCAGAACAGTCTCGACTGGGACCGGCTATTGACGCAGGACTTCATCACGCTGCAACGTCCTTCCATGGTGCGGCGCATGCTTGAGCGGCGTCTCCATGAGGATGGCATTTCATTGGCCGTGACCTTCGAGAGCCACCAGCTGACCACGGTGGGACGCATGGTCGCCGATGGCCTGGGAGTGAGCGCCGTGCCATCGCTATGCATCGACCAGATGCACGAGCTTGGCGCACGCTGCCTGCCGCTGCACTCTCCGATCATCGAACGCACGGTCGGTGTGCTCTCACCGAAGACCGGCGAGCTCTCGGTGGCCGCCCAGGCACTGCGGGATGTGCTGCGCGATGGCGTCGAGCCACCGACACTGCAAACGCCCAGGCTGCAGTGCTGAACCAGGTCGCAGGCCCGCGATGAACAACGAAGGATCCACGACCTCGGGCTGCTAGGCTGAAGGAAACCGGTGACGCCCGAGCCCTTGAGAGAGGAACGAGATGACGGCCCCACTCTGGCAACCCTCCCCCGAGACGACCGCCGCCACCCAAATGGCGGCGCTGATGCGCCACATCGAAGCCAAGCATGGCGCGCAGCTCCATGACTACGCCGACCTCCATGCCTGGAGCATCGAATACCCCGAGCGCTTCTGGTCCTTGCTGTGGGACACCTTCGAGATCGTCGCCGAACACCGCGGCGAACCGGTGCTCGAATCGCCCGATGCTATGCCGGGCGCCCGCTGGTTCCCCGAGGCCCGGCTCAACTTCGCCGCCAACCTGCTGCGCCGCCGAGACGAGGCGCCGGCCCTGATCGTCCACGACGAGCGCGGGCGCCGTCGCGAGCTGAGCCATGCCGAACTCTACCGGCACGTGGCCAGGCTGGCCCGGGCGCTGCGTGACGACGGCGTCGAGCCGGGCGACCGGGTTGCCGGCTTCGTCCCCAACAGTGAGCACGCAGTGATTGCCATGCTGGCAACCACCAGCCTCGGCGCCGTGTGGTCTTCCTGCTCGCCGGACTTCGGCTTCCAGGGCGTTCTCGACCGGTTCGGCCAGATCACCCCCAAGGTGCTGATCGCCGCCGACGGCTACACCTGGAACGGCAAGCCCATCGACACTCGCCCCCGGCTGGCCGAGATCGCCCGCGCCCTCGATGGGCTCGACACCCTGGTGGTGTTTCCCTTCCTCGATGACGCGCCGGTTCTGGACGCAATTCCCGGGGCGGTCGCCTGGGACGACTATCTCGACAACGGGGCCGAGGAAATCGACTTCCGCGCCCAGCCCTTCGATCACCCGCTCTATATTCTCTATTCGTCGGGCACCACCGGCACACCCAAGTGCATCGTTCACAGCGCCGGAGGCACCTTGCTCCAGCACCTCAAGGAGCACCGCCTGCACACGGACCTCGATGCCTCGGACACCCTCTTCTACTACACCACCTGCGGCTGGATGATGTGGAACTGGCTGGTTTCCGGACTGGCCAGCGGCGCGACCCTGGTGCTGTTCGACGGCGCCGCCTTTGCCCCTGATGCCGAGGTCCTGTGGCGTATCGCCGAGCGCGAGGGCATCACGGTGTTCGGCACCAGTGCCCGCTATCTGGCCGCCTGCGAGAAGGAAGGCCTCGTCCCTGGCAAGGATCACGATCTCGCCGCCCTGCGCGCGATCCTTTCCACCGGCTCGGCGCTGTCCCACGAATCCTTCGACTATGTCTACCGTGACATCAAGGACGACCTGCTGCTGGCCTCGATCTCCGGTGGTACCGATATTGTCTCCTGCTTCGCCCTGGGATGCCCGATCCGCCCCGTCTACCGAGGCCAACTGCAATGCCGGGGCCTAGGCATGGCCGTGGAGGTCTTCGACGACGATGGCCGGCCACTGCGCGGCGAGAAGGGCGAGCTCGTCTGCACCCGCCCCTTCCCGTCGATGCCGATCGGCTTCTGGAATGATCCCGACGGCGAACGCTATCACGATGCCTATTTCGCCACCTTCCCCGGCATCTGGGCCCATGGCGACTACGCCGAGATCACCCCCGAGGATGGCCTGATCATCCACGGTCGCTCCGATGCCGTTCTCAATCCTGGCGGCGTCAGGATCGGCACCGCCGAGATCTATCGCCAGGTCGAGAAGGTCGAGGGCGTGCTGGAATCCCTGTGCATCGGCCAGGACTGGGGGGACGATGTCCGCGTGGTGCTGTTCGTGCGGCTGAAGTCGGGCCTGCGCCTCGATGATGCCCTGCGCGACGAGATCAAGACCACCATTCGTGCCAACACCACGCCTCGCCACGTACCGGCACGCATCATTCAGGTCGAGGATCTACCCCGGACTCTCTCGGGCAAGCTCGTCGAGCTGGCAGTGCGCAACGTGGTACACGGCCGCCCGGTGAAGAATCGCGAGGCCCTGGCCAACCCCGAGGCATTGTCACTGTTCGAGGATCTTCCCGAATTGCGTGAATGATTCCCGCAGCTCGGCCATGGCGCCTGGCGAGCGGGTACATTCTCCATTAGCATTGCGGGCTGATGACGATCATGGAGGAAACCGGCATGTCGACCCTGAAAGGGATCGTCAGCCTGCTGCTGCTGACACTCAACACCCTGTTCTGGGCGGTGCCGCTGATCGCGCTCACCCTGCTCAAGCTCGTCACCCCGGGACGCCCCCTGCGCCGCCGGGTGCTCTCGGGGCTCAATGCCATCGCCCGCTGGTGGCTGGACATCAACCTCTGGTGGATGCGCCACTGGCTGTCACCGCGCCTGGACCTGGAACTGCCCGACAATCTGAGTCGCGATGACTGGTGGCTGGTGCTCTCCAACCATCGTAGCTGGACCGACATCTTCGTGCTGCTGTTGGTCCTGCATCGGCGCATTCCCATGCCGCACTTCTTCGTCAAGCGTCAGCTGATCTGGATCCCCGTCGTCGGTCTCGCCTTCTGGGCCCTGGAATTTCCCATGCTCCGGCGCCTGACCCGGGAACAGCGCGAGCGCAACCCGCATCTCGCGCGCCGCGACCAGGAAGCTACCGAGCGCATGTGCCGCCATGCCCGCGAACGTCCCATCGCCATCTACAACTTCGTCGAGGGCACTCGCTTCACGCCCGCCAAGCACGCCGCTCGCCAGAGCCCTTATCGGCACCTGTTGCCACCCCGGGCAGGCGGTATCGCCCAGGTCGTCGGATTGCTCGGCGACCGACTCGGCGGCATCCTCGATGTCACCTTGAGCTACGACACCCCCGCCCCGCATTTCTGGCGATTCCTGTGCGGCCAGGAGGGGCTCATTCACCTCCGGGCACGCCATCTGCAAGTCCCCGCCTGGATGCGAGACGGCAACTATCATCAGGACCCGAACTACAAGGAACGCTTCCACTCATGGCTGAACGCCCTGTGGCAGGCAAAGGATGCCTCCCTCGACTCGCTCTGATATTCCTGTTCGCGCTGCTGACCGGTTGTGCCAGCCAGTCTTCGACACCTGGCACTTCCCGTGATGCCGCCAGCGGAGAGCCGGCAGGAATCGCCGGCAGTTGGGTCTCCATCCGCCGTGGCGATACCCTCGGCGCCATCGCTCGCCGCGCAGAGGTTCCGCTGATCAGGCTGCAGCGCTTCAATCCCGGCATCGAGCCCCGAGGTCTCGCCGTCGGCCAGCGCATCCTGGTGCCCAGCCGGCAGGAACGCGCCCCCTCCGGAGGCCCGTACCGCTACCAGATACGTCCCGGCGACACCTTCACCTCCGTGGCCCGGCGCTTCGGCGCCGACCCCAGCCAGGTGGTCGCGGCGAACCCCGATGTCACCCCCACTGACCTCAAGGTCGGTCACCTGATCCAGGTGCCGCTCGGCGGCGGCTCATCGGCCAGCAGCAGCTCGGCATCGACGCCTCCGGCTCGCCTGCCCGACCCTGGCACCATGCCCGCTGATGCCAAGGGCTGGCCTTGGCCGCTCGATGATTACGACGTGGCAAGGCGTTTCGGCAAGGACGCCCACGGCACCCTGCAACCGATGCTGCTCACCACCGACCAGGGAGCCCGCGCCAAGGCCGTGGCCGACGGCCAGGTGCGTTTCGCCGACAGCATGCGCCAGCTCGGCCAGGTCGTCATCGTCCATCATCCGGACAACCTGCAAAGCGTCTATGCTCGCTGCTCGCGCCTTCTCGTCGACAGCGGACAACGCGTGAAGCGCGGCACGCCTCTGTGTGTCGTGGGCCAAACCGCGAACGGCCGCCACGAGCTTCTGTTCGACATGCGCCATGGCGGCAAGCCGATGGATCCCTTGGACGTCCTGCGCTAGTCGGTGTCATCGTCTCTTCACAGTGCTGTCGCCCGGTTGTCATCCACACCGGGCACGGTCTGTGTCAAACGGCGCCATTCCGGCGCCGGATGGCACGAGGATCGACATGCGCATCTGCCTGGTCAGCGAAACCTGGTCACCGGATATCAACGGTGTCGCCCATACCCTGAAGCAACTGAGTACCGAACTGTTGCAACGGGGTTTTACCCTGCAGCTGGTACGCCCTCGCCCGGCCGGCCAGGCGCACGGCGCCGACGGCATGAGTGCCGAACTGCAGGTCAAAGGGTTCTCGATGCCCGGCTATCGCGAAGTCCGTCTAGGCCTGCCGGCGGGTCGTCGCCTGCAACGATTCTGGGCAACGGAGCGTCCCGATGTCATCTACGTGGCCACCGAAGGACCTCTGGGCTGGTCGGCGCTGCGTGCCGCCGAACGTCTCGAGATTCCCGTGGTCAGCGGCTGGCACACCAACTTCGACCATTACTGCCGCGACTATGGCATCGCCTGGCTGTCGCCGTTGGTCACCCGGCGCCTGCGACATTTCCACAATCGCTGTGCCGGCACCCTGGTACCCACCCATCGACAGGCCGAGGAGCTGACGTCGAAGGGATTCGAGAATGTGCGCGTCATGGCCCGCGGCATCGACGGCGAGACGTTCTCGCCAGCGCATCGCAGCCCTGAGCTGAGAGCGAGCTGGGACGGTGACGAACACCGCCCTGTGGCGCTCTACGTCGGCCGGCTGGCACCGGAGAAGAATCTCGACCTGCTCCGCGACACCTTCGCCGCCATGCTGGCGGCCCGCCCCGAAATGAGCATCGTGGTGGTCGGCGATGGCCCCGGCAAAAGCAGTCTGGAAAAGGCCCTGCCGGATGTGCGCTTCACCGGCTTCATCGATCCTCAGGGCCTGGCACGCCACTACGCCAGCGCCGACATCTTTATCTTCCCGTCGATTTCCGAAACCTGGGGCAATGTGGTGCTCGAGGCCATGGCCAGTGGCCTGGCTGTCGTCGCCTTCCGCCATGCTGCCGGGGCCGAGTTGATCGACGACGACATCAACGGCGTCAGCCTGCCCGTCGGCGACGAAGACGGCTTCCGTGACGCCGCCGTTACCCTCAGCCAGCAGCCGGCGCGTTACGGCCGGCTGGGCCGAGCGGCTCGCGAGCGGGCATTGCAGTACCGCTGGCCCGCCATCACCGACGACTTCCTCGCCGCACTGAACCTCGCTCGGGAGGTGTCCGATGAAACCACGCATCCCTGCCGTGTTTGAACGGCTCGATCTGCTCGAATGGCAGCTCTGCCAATGGATGGCCGGATTCAGCATCTACCGGCGCTGGCTGGCTACCTTGCGGCTGGCCAGCCGAGCCGGAGACTGGCCTCTCTGGGTCGGCCTGATCCTGTTGCAACCCTTGCTGCACCGGGGCGCGGCAGGCTGGCACCTGATGGTGCAGTACACCGTCACGGCCCTGGTCGCCATTGCCTTCTATCGGCTGGTCAAGACCCGGCTGTGTCGTGAACGGCCGTTCATTACCTTCCATACCATCATCTGCAATGAACCCGCCCGGGACCGCTACAGCTTTCCCAGCGGCCACACCATGCATGCCGTGATGTTCCTGACGCTGACCGCCATGCATACGCCCTGGCTCGCGCCCTGGTTGCTGCCGATCGTGCTGTTGATCGCCATGTCACGCGTCGGGCTCGGACTGCACTACATCAGCGATGTCATCGCGGGTGCGGCCATCGGCTATGCCTTTGCGCTGGGCAGCCTGCAGTTGGCCGGCTAGGCAGTGGCATGGCATGCTGAAGGCATGTCACTCCTTGCCCATGGCAGCGGCGGCGAGGTCCTTCTGGAGACGCCGCCGCTGATCCGTTATACGACGCTGCTGGGCGATCCCGACGCCACGACGGTCCTGCATCGTCTCGATGCCGAGCTCGACTGGCAGCGTCCGACCCTCAAGCTCTATGGGCGCGAACACCCGATTCCCCGCCTGCAGGTCTGGATGGGCGATGCCGGCTATCGCTACTCGGGTCGGGACTTCACGCCGGTCCCCTGGCACCCCGAGGTACTCAGGGTCCGCGATATCGTTCAGTCGCGTCTGGACGCCGTCGGCATCGAGGCTCGCTTCAACAGTGTGCTGCTCAACCGTTACGCCGATGGCAGTGAGCGCATGGGATGGCACAGCGACAACGAACCGGAACTCGGCGAAGCCCCCGTGATCGCCGCCGTGAGCCTGGGCATGAATCGTCCTCTGCGTTTCCGCTGGAAGGATCGGCACGCCCCCGCCTTCAACGTCGATCAGCCCCACGACAGCCTGTTGCTGATGGGCGCCGGCGTGCAGTCCCGACTCGAACACAGCCTGCCCACCAGGCGGTACCCTGGACGACGGATCAGCCTGACCTTCCGGTGGATCCTTTCCCGCAACGACTAAAGGCATGCCAAAAGCGCCATGACAAGACCGAGCAGGAAAAACGGCCACCCTCGAAGGTGGCCGTTTTACGTTTCAGAAGCCAGCAGATAGATAACGGTATAAAGTCAGCCGCGATGATAGCCGGGCTGCACGAAGGGCAGCTTGGTCACCGTCATCGGCAGACGCTTGCCACGCACCTCGGCATAGACGACGGTGTCGATGGCCGACTGATCGACGGTCACATAGCCCATGGCCACCGGACGCCCAATGCTGGGACCGAAACCACCGGAACAGACGCTGCCGATCGCGTTGCCTTCGCCATCATACAGCTCGACGCCTTCCCGGACCGGGGCACGCCCTTCCCCCAGCAGGCCAACGCGTTTGCGCTGGTGGTCCTTCTCGGCCACCTGATGCAGGATGAGATCGGCGCCGGGGAATCCACCCGGGCGCTCTCCATCACGACGACGCGGCTTGCCGATGGCCCATATCAGGCCGCCTTCCACCGGGGTCGTCGTCGTATCGATATCGTGACCATAGAGACACAAGCCAGCCTCGAGACGCAGGGAGTCACGTGCCCCCAGGCCGATCGCCTCGACTTCCTCCTCATCCAGCAGACGTCGTGCCAGAGCTTCGGTCTGCTCGGCAGGCACGGATATCTCGAAACCGTCCTCACCGGTATAGCCGCTGCGACTGATCCATACCTCGATGCCTTCGATGGTGAAGCGGCCATGCTGCATGAACACCAGCTCACAAGCCTCGGGGCACAAGCGCTGCATCACCGCCGCCGCTTCAGGCCCTTGCAATGCCAGCAGACCACGGTCCAGCACCTCGATTTCGTGATCGGGCAAGCCTCGGCGCAGATGAGCGATATCCTGCTCCTTGCAGGCAGCGTTCACCACCAGGTAAAGGTGATCACCGGCATTGACGATCATCAGATCGTCGAGAATACCGCCACTTTCCGCCGTGAACAGTCCATAACGCTGTCGGCCGACAGGCAGTCCGACCAGATCTGCCGGCACCAGCGTCTCCAGCGCCTCGGCCGGCTTCGGTCCACGCAACAGCACCTGCCCCATGTGGGAGACGTCGAACAGTCCGCAGGCCCGACGGGTATGCTCGTGTTCCTTCTTGACGCCAAGCGTGTACTGCACGGGCATCGAATACCCCGCAAAAGGCACCATTCGTGCCCCGAGCTCCACATGCAGATCGAAAAGTGGCGTCTTGTGTTGTTCGCTCATCGGTTCGCTAACCTTTCCCATGAAATCGATCGTGAATGGCCGGCATGAAGCCGGCCATATCTCCACGGTCTACTTGTCGAGATCCTCGCCGGGCAGCACTTCCTTGCCGCCGAAGTAGTCCTTCGTCAGCTTGAAGACCACCGGCGACAACAGTGCCAGGGCGACCAGGTTGGGGATCGCCATCATGGCGTTGAAGACGCTGGCCAGCAGCCACACGAAGTTCAACGGCAACACGGCCCCGGCAAAGATCGCCAGGATGTAGACCACCCGGTAGAACTTGATGGCACCCACGCCGAACAGGTACTCGAAGCACTTCTCGCCGTAGAATGCCCAGCCCAGGGTGGTCGTGAAGGCAAACACCGCCAGGGCAAAAGACACCACGTACTGCCCGATGCCCGGGAGGGCGGCCTCGAACGACAGGGAGGTCAGCGCCGCACCGGTTTCCCCCGACGTCCAGGCAGTGGTGAGGATCGCCAGGGCCGTGATGGAGCAGACCACGATGGTATCGATGAAGGTCCCCAGCATGGCGATCAGGCCTTGGCGCACCGGGTTCTTGGTCTGGGCGGCGGCGTGAGCGATGGGCGCACTGCCGAGCCCCGCCTCGTTGGAGAACACCCCGCGCGCCACACCGAACTGGATGGCTTTGGCGACCGCCGCACCGGCAAAGCCGCCCGCAGCGGAAATCGGAGTGAAGGCGTGGGTGAAGATCATGCCCAGGGCCGAGCCGATCTGATCGGCATTGATGATCAGCACCAGCAGACCACAGACGATGTACGCCACCGCCATCACCGGCACCAGCTTTCCCGCCACCTTGGCGATGCGCTTGATGCCACCGAGGATGACCGCACCGGCCAGCACCATGATCACCAGGCCGGTCACCCAATGCGGCAGGCCAATCGACTCGCCGAGGCCATCGGCCACGGAGTTGGACTGTACGGTGTTACCGATGCCGAAGGCGGCCACCGCACCGAACAGGGCGAAGAGCCCGCCGAGCCAGGCCCACTTCTTGCCGAGTCCGTTGCGGATATAGTACATCGGGCCACCGACATGCTCCCCGGCCTCGTCGACCTGGCGATAGCGCACCGCCAGGACTGCCTCGGAGAACTTGGTCGCCATGCCGACCAGGGCCGTGATCCACATCCAGAAGACCGCACCGGGCCCCCCCAGGAAGATGGCCGTTGCAACCCCGGCGATGTTACCGGTCCCGATGGTCGCCGACAGCGATGTCATCAGTGCGTTGAAGGGTGATACCTCGCCGTCCTCCTCGTCGCCTGCCGCTGTCCGGCGACCACCCCACAACAGCCGAAAGCCCATGCCCAACTTGCGGATGGGCAGCAGCTTGAGGCCGAGCTGCAGATAGAGGCCTACCCCCAGCAACAGCACCAGCATCAAGGGGCCCCAGACGACGCCTTCGATCGCCGTCAGTATATTGGTCAAGGTTTCCACGTTTCGTCTCCCTCAGTTTTCTTGTTATGCACCAACGTGCATGATGTTCATGAGCGGCCTGGACCGCGATGATACGAACAGCCGTACCATAGCGAATCCTTCCGTTGGCGCTCCAGTCTCCTATTGGAAAATCTCGGGATTTCTCCTCCCCGCAGGACAACGTATAGTCACCGACCCGCCGAAGCGCTCGATTCGAACACATCGGAGCGAGACGCCATCATGGCGTCGACCGGCCCCAGCGATCGACAGTCTACGAAATAAATTTCCTATAAGAAAACCACCTGAACTCCCATCTTGACTTGCCAGCGCCCCGGTTCGCCGTATGGCCGACCGTCCCCATCGCGAGCTCTCCCTCCTGCGCTCCCCGGTATGAGCCACCTTTCCTGGAAAGCTGGAAAGGCATCACGCAGCGGGGCGCATATCGAAACCACCCATTAACCTCCCTCGAGCAGCGGTAGCCATGGGCATTTTCGCGGGGGTTTTCTAAGATGGGGATGGGCATACCCCACGCAACGTGGAGATCGATGCCATCCGGACTCGCCAAACGGTCTCGATGGCGTTAGGATTTCACCCAACTCAGAAAAACTTTTTCGTATAGGAAAACATCATGAGCTCCATCCCCCCCAATCTGCGCTATGCCGAGAGCCACGAGTGGATTCAGGATAACGGCGACGGGACGGTGACCATCGGTATCACCGACCACGCCCAGCAATCCCTGGGTGATGTCGTGTTCGTCGAATTGCCCGAAGTCGGCGCCTCACTTGCCAAGGGCGACGAGTTCGGCGTGGTCGAATCGGTCAAGGCGGCCTCGGACCTGTATGCACCGGTCTCCGGGGAAGTGATCGAGGTCAACGAGTCGCTGGAAGATGCTCCCGAATCCATCAACGAATCCCCTTACGAGGATGCCTGGATCATGAAGGTGCGCCTCGAGGATGGTACCGACCTGGACGATCTGCTCGACGCCGAGGCCTACCAGGCCATCGCCGACGCCGAGGAGTGACGCCACCAGGCCCGGCCCTCCGAGGTCGGGCCTGACCTTGCCTGACAAGCCGAATCGCCCTTGAGCGCAGGCGTTTTTCAGGCAGAGCTCCGCCCTTCCTTTCGTATCCGGCACCCGGTGCCACCACGTCACAGTAGGTATGTCATGGCTTTCGACAAACGCCGCCTGGCCGATCTGGCCAACCACGATGCCTTCCTCCAGCGCCACAATGGCCCCGATGCCGAGGATGTGGCCGCCATGCTGGAAACGCTGGATATGGACGGCATGGGCAGTCTCATCGATCGCACCGTCCCGGCGGGCATCCGCCTCGGGCGGGAACTGGCCCTGGATCCGCCGCGCAGCGAAGCCGAAGCGCTGGACTACCTCTATCGACTGGCCCGACAGAACCGCGTGGCCAAGAGCTATATTGGCCAAGGGTATTACGACACCCTGCTGCCGGCCGTGATCCAGCGCAACGTGCTCGAGAATCCCGGCTGGTACACTGCCTACACGCCTTATCAGCCGGAGATATCCCAGGGGCGCTTGGAAGGCCTGCTGAACTTCCAGCAGATGATCATGGACCTCACCGGCATGAGCCTGGCCAATGCCTCTCTGCTCGACGAGGCCACCGCCGCTGCCGAAGCCATGGCGCTCTGCCGGCGCGCCAACAAGAAAGCCAAGACCAATGCCTTCTTCGTCGCCGAGGATGTCTTCCCGCAGACGCTGGATGTGGTCCGCACCCGGGCCCACTACTTCGGTTTCGAGCTGATCGTCGCGCCCGCCGAGCAGTTGGCCGATCACGATGCCTTCGGCGCCCTGCTACAGTATCCCGGCGACAGTGGCCGCGTCCGCGATCTCGCTCCCCTGCTGAGCGCTGCCAAGGAAAAGGGCATCATGACCTGCGTGGCCGCAGACATCATGTCGTTGGTGCTGCTCAAGGAGCCGGGAGCGCTCGGCGCCGACATGGTGGTCGGGTCGGCCCAGCGCTTCGGCGTGCCCATGGGCTTCGGCGGCCCCCACGCCGCCTTCTTCGCCACCTCGGACAAGCTCAAGCGCTCGATTCCGGGCCGTATCATCGGCGTCTCCCGGGACGAACGGGGCCAGACCGCCCTGCGCATGGCGATGCAGACCCGCGAGCAGCACATTCGTCGCGAGAAGGCCACCTCGAACATCTGTACCGCCCAGGCACTGCTGGCCAACATCGCCGGCTTCTATGCCGTCTACCACGGTGCCGAGGGGCTGCGCACCATCGCCGGCCGGATTCACCGGCTGACCACCATCCTGGCCGAAGGACTGCGCCGTGCCGGAGTCAGCCTGGCCAATGACAGCTGGTTCGACACCCTGCGCCTGACCGGCGTGGATGCCGGCAAGATCCATGGTCGCGCCATGGCCCAGGACGTCAACCTGCGCTATTTCGAGGGTGGCGATGTCGGCCTGAGCCTCGACCAGACCACCACCGCCCACGATGTGGCCCAGCTTTTCGATGTGCTGCTCGGCGAGGAACACGGCCTTTCCGTCTCGGTTCTCGACGCCGAGATCGTCGCCGCGGGCACCAGCGGCATTCCCGAGGCCTGCCAGCGTGATTCCGACTTCCTCACTCACCCGACGTTCCAGCGCTACCACAGCGAAACCGAGATGCTGCGCTACCTCAAGCGCCTGGAAAACAAGGATCTGTCACTGGCACATGCCATGATTCCGTTGGGCTCGTGCACCATGAAGCTCAACGCCACCGCCGAGATGATGCCCATCACCTGGCCCGAGCTGGCACGCATCCACCCCTTCGCGCCCAAAGACCAGGTGGCCGGCTACAAGCAGATCATCGACGAGCTGGCCGCCTTCCTCGAAGAGATCACCGGTTACGACCACATCGCCATGCAGCCCAATTCCGGCGCTCAGGGCGAATATGCCGGCCTGGTGGCCATCCGCCGCTACCAGGCGGCCCAGGGCGAGGGCCACCGGAATGTCTGCCTGATCCCCAGCTCGGCCCATGGCACCAACCCGGCCTCGGCCGCCATGGCCCACATGAAGGTCGTGGTGGTCGAGTGCGACGCGGATGGCAATATCGACCTGGCCGATCTGCGCGCCAAGTCCGAGGCACACAGCGACAATCTCTCGGCCATCATGCTCACCTACCCTTCCACCCACGGCGTCTTCGAGGAAGGAGTGCGCGAGGCCTGCGAGATCGTTCACGAGCACGGCGGCCAGGTCTACATCGACGGCGCCAACATGAATGCCCAGGTAGGCCTTGCACGGCCCGGCGACTTCGGCGGCGACGTATCCCACCTCAACCTGCACAAGACATTCTGCATCCCGCACGGTGGAGGCGGCCCGGGCATGGGGCCAATCGGCGTCAAGGCGCACCTGGCCCCGTACGTTCCCAATCACAGCGTCCGCCCGTTGGAAGGCGTCGAGGCCGGCGCCGGTGCGGTGGCGGCGGCCCCCTTCGGCAGCGCCTCGATCCTGCCCATCTCGTGGGCCTACATCAAGATGATGGGCGCCCGCGGGCTGCGCGAGGCCACCGAGCTGGCCATTCTCGGTGCCAACTACATCGCCCGTCGCCTCGGCGAGCACTACCCGGTTCTCTACAAGGGGTCCAACGGCACCGTGGCCCACGAGTGCATCCTCGACGTCCGCCCGCTCAAGGCCGCCTCCGGTATCGGTGAAGAGGACATCGCCAAGCGACTGATGGACTACGGCTTCCATGCGCCGACCATGTCCTTCCCGGTGCCCGGCACCCTGATGATCGAACCCACCGAGTCGGAATCGCGCTATGAGCTGGATCGCTTCTGCGATGCCATGATCAGCATTCGCGAAGAAATCGCCCGCGTCGAATCCGGCGAATGGCCGGCGGACAACAACCCTCTGGTCAGAGCGCCGCACACCATGGCCGATCTGATGGACGATGCCTGGGAACGTCCCTATTCTCGCGAAATCGGCGCCTTCCCTTCCCAGGCCGTCAAGGCGGCCAAATACTGGCCGGCCGTCAACCGGGTCGACAATGTCCAGGGCGATCGACAGCTGATCTGTTCCTGTCCGAGCATCGACGCCTACCGGGATTGAGACGTTCCCATGACACGACGCCCCGCTCGATGGCGGGGCGTCGTCATTTTGGTTTTGGGGATCTCGCTGCCGTCGTCAGTCCGCTTCCCCGCCGCCTTCTCTGGCACCGACCTCCATGGAAGGCTCCCCATGCCCATAGCGCTCGTGGCGCCGGTGGTCACGAAAGGCATCCAGCAGCCGGGTATAGCGTCGCGGCATGCGACTGCCTCGCCGGGTTACCAGATGCAGGGTCTCATGCACCGGTTGCGGCAAGGATAGCTCCTTGACCTGGCGCTGCCAGGGCGAGGTCTCGAGCACCAGACGCGACACCACGGTGAAGCCCAGGCCACGCGCCACGGCATCCAGCACCATGCTCACCTCATTGGTAAAGCCCTGCCGCGGGAAGTGACTCATGGAGCGGAACTCATCCGGGAAATTGCGGCGCAACAGGACATCGGCATGGTTGACGCCGTCCGAGTAGCTGATGAAGCCGATGCCCATCAGATCCGCCAGCCCGGTCCCGGCAAAATCCGCCGGCACCACCAGGCACAGTGGCTCCTGGTGCCAGACCTCGCAGTCCACTTCGGGATGCCGCACAGCTTCAGTGACGATCCCCAGGTCATGACGCCCGGTGAGCACATCGCTGACGATCTCGTGATTGAAGGCAAAGCTGTAACTGACCGTCAACCCGGTATGCATCTGCTGTTGACCAAGGATGAAGGGGTAGAGCATCAAGCCGACACTCCCGGGCGACGCCAACCGGCATTCGCCGCTGTCGAGGCTCTCGTCATCCAGGGAATGGCGGAACTGCTCATGCTCGGCGAACAGCTTGAGCGCGTAGTCGTAGGCACGCCGCCCTGCTTCGGTCAGCGCGAAGCGCCGACCCTGCCGCTCGAGCAGAGAGCGCCCGAGATACTGCTCGAGCTTGCGGACATGCTGGCTGACGCCAGGCTGGGTCATTTCCAGGCGACGCGCCGTCCGAGTGAAACTGCCAGTCTCGACCAGGGTGATGAAAGTGCGAAAGTATTGGGCGTTGAACATGGCGCGTCGCATCGCTGTACGGGAAACAGGCGGTTTCATTCTATCAGTTGGCGGACACGGCCGCAGCGCTGCGCGTCTCGCGAGGCCGTGATAGCATCGATGACATCCAGATCGGCGTTGCCGCGACAGGCAAGGCCCGGGAGACACTCCCGCTCATCATCACCGCGACACGGACGCCCCGAATGGCCGATACCATCTCCAGCACCATCTCGCCGGAAGGCAGCCTGGAAATACTCTCCCAGCAGGAAGTCAACCGTCTGCACGATACTTCACGCAGCGGCTTGCACGAGCTACTGCGCAGCTGCGCCCTGGCGGTCCTCAACTCCGGGAATCCCACCGACGACGGCCTAGCGTTGATGGAGACCTATCCGGATTTCGACATCGAAGTCATCCAGCAGGACCGTGGCGTGCGTCTGAAACTCACCAACGCGCCCGCCGAGGCATTCGTCGATGGCCGCATGATTCGCGGCATTCGGGAGCACCTCTCCTCGGTGCTGCGCGACATCGTCTATGTCTACAACGAGATCCAGACGCATCGCCGCTTCGACCTGAACAGCGCCGAAGGCACCACCAACGCCGTCTTCCATATTCTGCGCAAGGCCGGCACCCTCAAGCCCAGCCGCGACCCGAGCATGGTGGTGTGCTGGGGCGGTCACTCCATCTCCCGTGAAGAGTACGACTACACCAAGCACGTGGGCTACCACCTGGGGCTGCGCGAGCTCGACATCTGCACCGGCTGCGGTCCAGGCGCCATGAAGGGGCCGATGAAGGGAGCCAACGTTGCCCACGCCAAGCAGCGTCGCAGCGAGGGTCGCTACCTCGGCGTTTCCGAACCCGGCATCATCGCTGCCGAGGCGCCCAACCCCATCGTCAACGAACTAGTGGTGATGCCCGACATCGAGAAGCGCCTGGAAGCCTTCGTCCGTCTGGGTCACGGCATCATCGTCTTCCCCGGCGGGGTCGGCACGGCAGAGGAAATCCTCTACCTTCTCGGCATTCTGCTCCATCCGGACAACAGCGACATGGAACTGCCGGTCATCCTCACCGGTCCCGCCGGTTCCGCCGATTACTTCAAGCGCATCGACGAATTCCTAGTCTATACCCTTGGCGAGTCGGTACGCGACCTGTACCGCATCATCATCGACGATCCGGTCGAGGTCGCCCGCGTCATGCGCAAGGGAATCGACAACGTCGGCGAGTACCGGCGTGCCAGACAGGATGCCTTCTACTTCAACTGGCGGCTCACCGTGGCTCGAGACTTCCAGGAACCCTTCGACCCCAATCACGAGACCATGGGGGCCCTGGCCTTGCATCGACAGCAGCCGGTGCATGAGCTGGCCGCCAACCTGCGACGGGCCTTTTCCGGCATCGTCGCCGGCAACGTCAAGGAACGAGGCATTCGTCTCATCGAGGCTCATGGCCCCTTCCGCCTCAGCGCGGAGCCCCAGTTGATGGCGCGCCTGGACGATTTGTTGACCTCCTTTGTCGCCCAGGGACGCATGAAACTCGCCGGCGAATACGTGCCCTGCTATACCCTCGGGTGAAGAGTGAAGAGTGAAGAGCAGGCTAGCCCCAGCGCTCGGGGCGTCAAGGGAGTTCCCCCCTCTTAAGGCGCTTTGCGCCGTTCTTCACTCTTCCAGCGGCGTCAGCCGCTGTCTTCTACCTCCCAGCGGCATCAGTCGCGTCTTACTTCTTCCTCTCCGGGGCTGGCTTCCACCACAACCCCAAGGCATGCAGCAGCAACCCCAGGGTGGCACCATGCGACACCAGCAGCGGCCAGCCACTCCAGGCACCGAACAATGCATGCCAGATGCCCATGACCAACAGGCCGACCACCAGGCAAATCACGAGGCGCCGCATCAGGCCGGGCAGCTCGGCACGCAACGCCGCAGACAATCGCCACCACTGGAAGACGGCCAACGATGCCACGGCGACACCACCGATCGCCATCAAGGCCAGATGGGTATCATGGCCACCGGCCAGGTAACGTGGCACGCTGACCACCATCAGAATCAGTAGCCCCACCAGCAGGCTGCAACGCTCAGGCGAAGCCGCCATGCTCAGGCCACCTTGAGTTGCTGGGACTCGATCCACTCGTCGACCCAGGGCAAGGCAGCGTCGTCGGGCATGAAGGTTTCCATGGCATCCACCTCGAGGCGCTCGCCGAGACGCTCGGCGCCCTGCCCTTGCAGCACCTCATCGAGACTGCGACCGGCGCCGCAGAAGGAGTCCACGTAGGAGCTGTCGCCCATGGCGATCATGCCGTACTTCAGACCGACGAGCCCCGGGCTTTTCGCTTCCAGCTCGCGCACGAAGGCAACGAGGTTGCCCGGATAATCGCCACTGCCGGTGGTCGAGGTACAGAACAGTGCCAGATCCGTCGGCGAGCCGATCAGGTCATCCAATGTCGGCTGATCGAAGATCGACACCTCATAGCCAGCCTGTTCGAATAGGGGCGCGACCTGTTCGGCCACGTCCAGTGCGCCGCCGTATACGGTTCCTACAAAGATCTTGAGCATGGGCATGTCGCGGATTTTGCCTTAAAAAATTCAGTTGGATAGTAACATGTGCGCCGGGATGCCGCACGCTGGCCGCCATGCCCGGGCGCCGGTGATCGCGTAAACTACCGGGCCATCGACGCCAAGGAGCCGACATGCAGAACGCCTTCGAGACCTGGATCACGCCCATCATGATCGGTGGTCTGATGCTGTTCATGGGTTTTGTCATCTGGGATCTGGCCCGAAAGTCCGGGGCGGGCCGCTTCGGCACCATCATGCTATTCGTGGTACTCGGTGCCGGTATGCTGGCTTACCTGATCAAGGTGGTGATCACCTGGTCGCTGGAAAACGGCGCCTTGTAGCCACACACATGACGACGCCGCCACTTCTCCTGGAAGTGGCGGCGTCGCTCGTGGCTCGCTCAGTGCCGTGGCGCCGATTCAGCTCTTGTCGCCGGTATAGGCCTCGACCTGCGACTTGAGCTTCTGGCCGGGACGAAAGGTCACGACCCGACGAGCGGAAATCGGAATCTCCTCCCCCGTCTTGGGATTGCGTCCCGGTCGCTCGCGCTTGTCGCGAAGGTCGAAATTGCCGAACCCGGACAGCTTGACCTGCTCGTTCTCGCGCAAGCAGCCGCGTATCTCCTCGAAGAAGGACTCCACCATGGACTTGGCCTCGCGCTTGGAGAGGCCAAGCTCGGCGTGCAGGTGTTCGGCCAGTTCGGCCTTGGTCAACGCCCCCATGTCGCTTTCCTCACGCTGTGGTGGTCGAGCCAGCCCTTGCTCCAGGTGTCGCTCCGAGGCCTTCATGCGCGTAACTCGGCCCCCAGGTGCAGACGCGATTCCTCGACGATGGCATCGACCAACTGATTGATTTCATCGTCATTTAGCGTGCGCGAAGGATGCTGCCAGGTCAAGCCCAATGCGACGCTCTTTCGCCCTTCCGGCACGCCCTTGCCCTGATAGACATCGAACAGGTGCGCCTCGACCAGCCATTCCCCCGCCTGAGCCCGGAGGGTATCCAGCAAGGCCTGCACCGGCTGCTCGGCATCGACCAGGAAGGCCAGGTCACGCCGCACCTCGGGGAAACGAGACAAGGGCTGGAATGCCGGTATGCGGCCATGGGTCAGGGCATCCAGGCGAACCTCGAAGAGCAACGCATCGACCTTGAGACCGAGGCGAGCACGCACCGCCGGGTGCAGCGTACCGATCCACCCGGCTTCCTGCCCGCGGTACATCACCCGGGCGCATTGACCGGGATGCAAGGCAGGATGTTCACCGGGTTCGAAGCGCCAGACATCCGCCTCGCCGCCCATCTCGATCAAGCTTTCGAGATCCCCCTTGAGATCGAAGAAGTCCACCTTCTCCTTGCCGCCACTCCAACCTTCGGGCTCGCGGCTACCGCAGACCAGCGCGCCGAGCATCGGCACCTGATCGAGGTCATCGAGCTCTCCGCGGAACACCAGGCCCGTCTCGAACAGCCGGACGCGAGTCTGCTGGCGATTCAGGTTGTGCTCCAGGGCACGCACCAGGCCCGGGAAAAGGCTGGCACGCATCACCGACAGGTCGCTGGAGATAGGATTGGCCAACACCGGTGACACGGCATCGGGCAACAAGGTCTCCTGCAACTCCGGCGCCACGAAACTGTAGGTCACCGCCTCGAAGTAACCTCGCGAGACCATCCGGTGGCGCAATGCGGCCAGCGGTGTACGCGCTTCGTGATCCGGACGCGGGCCAAGATGGGCACGAGGATGCCGCGCCGGCAGCTTGTTGTAGCCATGAATGCGCGCCACCTCTTCGATGAGGTCTTCCTCGATGGCAATGTCGAAACGCCAGCTCGGCACCCTGGCTCGCCAGCCTTCGTCGCTGGTCTCGACGACCATGCCCAGGCGCTCGAGGATTTCGCTGACTTCCTCGGCAGGCAACACCTTGTCCAGGGCCTGATCCAGCCGCGCGCGTCGCAGCACCACCTCCCGATCGCCAGGCAGTCGCGACGCGTCGGCGACTTCGACCAACGGCCCCGCTTCGCCGCCGGTGATCTGCAGCAACAGGGTCGTGGCGCGCTCGGCGGCCTCCCGGGCCAGCTCGGGATCGACGCCACGCTCGAAACGGTGCGAGGCATCGGTGTGCAGCCCGTAGGTGCGAGCCTGGCCTGCTACTGCCAGGGGCGAGAAGTGAGCCGCCTCGAGGAAGATGTCACGTGTCTCGGCGCTCACGCCCGACTGCTCTCCCCCCATGACACCGGCAATGGCCAAGGGGCCCCGCTCGTCGGCAATGATCAGGGTATCGTCGTTCAGCGTGATGGCCTGCCCGTCGAGCAGCACCAGTTGCTCGCCCTGGCGGGCACGCCGCACGATCACGGCACCATCGAGATTGGCCCGATCGAAGGCGTGCAAGGGTTGGCCCAGCTCGAGCATGACGTAGTTGGTAACATCGACCACCGGATCGATGGAGCGGATACCACTGCGGCGCAGGCGCTCGACCATCCATAGCGGCGTCTCGGCCGTGACGTTGACGCCCTTGATCACCCGCCCCAGATAACGCGGGCAGCCTTCGGCGTCCTCGACACGCACCGGGAAGGTGTCATCGTGCACGGGCGTCACCGGCGCGATGCCCGGTCCCTCGACCGGGAGGCGGTTGAGCACGCCGACCTCTCGCGCCATGCCCTGGATGCTCAGGCAATCCCCCCGGTTGGGAGTCAGGTCCACTTCGATGGTGCTGTCATCGAGCGTCATGTAGGCGCGGAAGTCCTCGCCGACCGGTGCCTCCGCGGGCAATACCAGGATACCGTCGGAGGACTCCTCCTCCAGTCCCAGCTCGGAGGCGGAGCAGATCATGCCGCGGGACTCGACACCGCGCAGCTTGGCCTTCTTGATCTTGAAGTCGCCGGGCAGCACGGCGCCGACCCGAGCGAACGCCACCTTCTGCCCGGCCTCGACATTGGGAGCGCCGCAGACGACCTGCAGCCGTTCAGTGCCATCGTCGACCTGGCAGACGTTGAGCTTGTCGGCATCGGGGTGTCTTGCCCGCTCGACCACCTCGGCGACCACCACGCCTTCAAAAGCTGCCGCCACAGGCTCGATGCCGTCGACCTCGAGGCCGGCCATGGTGATCTGATCGGCCAACGCTTGAGTCGCCAACGCCGGAGAAACCCATTCACGCAGCCACTGTTCGGAAAATTTCATGACAAATCCTATCGCTGTGCTCTCTGGGAGCATCGCCATCGGCGACACGGAGACGGGCCGTCGACAGGCCTACGCGGAGCGCTGCCCCCTCCCCTGTGTATCAAGCCTGACGACGATGCTCCCTGGCTGTGTGTACTGGTGACAATCAGGCGAACTGCTGCAGGAAGCGCAGGTCGTTATCGAAGAACAGTCGCAGATCGTTGACGCCATAGCGCAGCATGGCCAGACGCTCAGCCCCCATGCCAAAGGCAAAGCCCGTATAGCGTTCGCTGTCGATGCCGGAGTGATGGAACACTTCCGGATGCACCATGCCGCACCCCATGACTTCCAGCCAGCCGCTCTGGGAACAGACTCGGCAGCCGCCCCCGTCACACATCACGCACTGGATATCGACCTCCGCCGAGGGCTCGGTGAAGGGAAAATAGGACGGGCGAAACCGCACGGCCAGATCGTCGCGCTCGAAGAAGGCATGCAGGAAGTCCTGAATCGTGCCCTTCAAGTCGGAAAACCGCACGTCCTCATCGACCAGCAGGCCCTCCACCTGGTGGAACATCGGGGTATGCGTCAGGTCGGAATCGCTGCGGTAGACGCGCCCCGGGCAGACGATGCGAATCGGCGGCTCAGTGCTCTTCATGGTGCGCACCTGCACCGGGGAGGTGTGAGTACGCAGCAGCCGAGTGGCATCGAAGTAGAAGGTATCGGCCATCCCCCGCGCCGGATGATGGGCAGGGATGTTGAGCGCCTCGAAGTTATGATAGTCGTCCTCGATCTCGGGCCCGACCGCCACATCGAAGCCAACATGAGTGAACAGGCTCTCGATGCGCTCCAGGGTCCGGGTCACCGGATGCAGGCCACCGCTGGGCTGGCCTCGCCCGGGCAGCGTGACATCCAGTGTTTCCGCGGCCAGCCGGGCTTCGAGGTCAGCCTTCTCGAGCGCTTGCTTGCGCTCGTCGAGCTCGGCGGCCAATGTCTGCTTGGCCTGGTTGATACGCTCCCCCGCGGCCGGGCGCTCGTCCGCCGGTAGCTGACCCAGGCCCTTGAGCAGCGCGGTGATCTCGCCCTTCTTCCCGAGATAGCGCACACGCAGCTCATCCAGGGCGGCCATGCTGTCGGCGGCCTGGATGGCATCGCGAGCCTCGGCGACCAGAGTGGGAAGGTGGTCCATCCGTTGATGCTCCGAATTCTTGGTCCCGCCATCGCCGACCGATATCCCGCTGTGCGGGCATCGCCGACGCGACCGGGTGTCAAAAAAACAGGGGAAGAGCGGCTGCTCTTCCCCTGCGACGATCATCGGGGCGGCGGTCGCGCCAGGCTGACGCCGCACCCTCTCGATCCCCTTTACTGGGCAGCCTTGGCCTTCTCGACGATAGCGGCAAACGCTGCCTTCTCGTTGACGGCCAGATCGGCCAGCACCTTGCGATCGATTTCGATCCCGGCCTTCTTCAGGCCGCCGACGAAGCGGCTGTAGGACAGGCCATGCTGACGGGCACCGGCGTTGATGCGCTGGATCCACAGAGCGCGGAACTGACGCTTGCGCTGGCGACGGTCACGATAGGCGTACTGACCGGCCTTGATGACGGCTTGCTTGGCCACGCGAAAGACGCGCGAACGGGCACCGTAGTAGCCCTTGGCCTGCTTGAGGATTTTCTTGTGACGGCGACGTGCGACGACACCACGCTTGACACGAGTCATGGCTTACTCCTGACGTTGAAGAATTGCGACCAAGGGTTACAGGTTCGGCAGCATACGCTGCACGAGCTGCTTGTCGGCGTCGTGGATCTGCTTCATACCACGCAGCTGACGCTTACGCTTGGTGGACTTCTTGGTCAGGATGTGACTACGGAACGACTGCTTGTGCTTGAAGCCGTTGGCCGTCTTCTTGAAGCGCTTGGCAGCGCCGCTGTTGCTCTTGATCTTCGGCATGAGTTGAACTCCGCTCGAGGTTTTTGAGAAAACCCGGGGCCGATGGCGGGCATCACGCCCGCCACCCGTTTGACCGGCCGCCGGATCACTTCTTCTTGGGGGCAATAATCATGATCATCTGACGCCCTTCCATCTTGGGGAAGGATTCGACAGTACCGATCTCCTCGAGATCGGCGGCGATGCGCTCCATCAGCTTGCGACCGATGTCCTGGTGGGCCATCTCGCGACCGCGGAAGCGCAACGTGACCTTGCCCTTGTCGCCACCTTCGAGGAATCGTGTCAGGTTCTTCATCTTGACCTGATAGTCACCCTCGTCGGTGCCAGGCCGGAACTTGACTTCCTTGACCTGGATCTGCTTCTGCTTCTTCTTCTGTGCCGCCTTCTGCTTCTTCTGTTCGAAGACGAACTTGCCGTAATCCATGATCTTGCAGACGATCGGATCGGCATTGGAAATCTGCACGAGATCCATACCGGCCGCCTCGGCACGCTCCAGCGCATCGCGAGTGGCCATGATGCCCAGCTGCTCGCCATCGCTGTCGATCAGGCGCACCTGCTCATCGGTAATTTTCTCGTTCATCGGGGGACGCTTTTCCTGCGGGCGTCCTCTGGGGTTGCTTCTCTTGATGGTTCCGTCTCCACTTCAGTCTTGGAAGATGTCGCTAGCGCCGCTCGGCCTGAATCCGGTCGATGAAGGCATCCACCGTCATGGTGCCGAGATCCTCGCCAATTCGCGAGCGCACGGCTACCGAGTCGGCTTCGACTTCCTTATCTCCCACCACCAGGAGATAGGGGACCTTCTGCAACGTATGCTCGCGGATTTTAAAGCCGATCTTCTCGTTCCTCAAGTCCGCCTTGACTCGCAGGCCGTTTTTCTGCAAGCGCTGCTCGAGAGCCATGGCATAGTCGCGCTGTGCATCGGTGATCGTCAACACCACAACCTGCTGCGGTGCCAGCCACAATGGCATGGCGCCAGCATAGTGCTCGATGAGGATGCCGATGAAGCGCTCCATCGAGCCGACAATGGCCCGGTGCAGCATCACCGGCGAACGTCGCTCCCCATCCTCGGTGACATACTGGGCGCCGAGACGCACCGGCATCATGAAGTCGACCTGCATGGTGCCGACCTGCCATTCACGCCCCAGGCAATCCTTCATGTGGTACTCGATCTTGGGACCATAAAAGGCACCCTCGCCCGGCAGCTCCTCCCAGTCGACGTCACACGTCCGCAGGGCGCCTCGCAGGGCTTCCTCGGCACGATCCCAGACCGCATCGTCGCCAAGGCGCTTCTCGGGACGCAGAGCGATCTTCACGGCGATGTCCTCGAACCCGAAGTCTTGATAGACCTGCAGCGCCTGACGGTGGAAACTCGTCACCTCCGACTCGATCTGCGCTTCGGTGCAGAAGACATGCCCATCGTCCTGGGTGAAGGCGCGTACCCGCATGATGCCGTGCAAGGCGCCAGAAGGCTCGTTGCGATGACAACCGCCGAATTCGCCGTAACGCACCGGCAGTTCACGGTAGCTGCGCAGGCCGGAATTGAAGACCTGCACATGCCCCGGACAGTTCATCGGCTTGAGCGCGTATTCGCGTTTCTCCGACTCGGTGAAGAACATGCCATCGGCATAGTTGTCCCAATGGCCGGACTTCTTCCACAGCGAGACATCCATCACCTGGGGGCAACGGATCTCCTGATAGCCCCCATCCTTGTACACCTGGCGCATGTACTGCTCGACCACTTGCCAGAGCGTCCATCCGCGCGGATGCCAGAATATCATGCCCGGCGCCTCTTCCTGCATGTGGAAGAGATCGAGCTTGCGTGCCAGCTTACGATGGTCCCGCTTCTCGGCTTCCTCGAGGCGCTTGAGATAGGCCTTGAGCTGCTTCTTGTCTCCCCAGGCGGTGCCGTAGATCCGTGTCAGCATGGGACGTTCGGCATCGCCTCTCCAATAGGCGCCGGCCAGCTTGGTCAGCTTGAAGGCCTTGAGGTGGCGAGTATTGGGAACATGGGGTCCCCGACACATGTCGGTGTATTCCTGGTGGTGATAGAGACGGATCGTCTCCCCCTCCGGAATCTCGCGCACGATTTCCTGTTTGTAGGGTTCGTCGCGATGCAGGAAGGTCAGCATGGCGCGGTCACGGTCGACGTATTCGCGCACGACGTCGTATCCCGTATCGATCAGCGCCTGCATCCGCGCCTCGATGGCCTCGAGATCTTCGGGCGTCACCGAACGACCGAAGTCGATATCGTAGTAGAACCCATCCTCGATCACCGGGCCGATGGCCATCTTGGCATCCGGATAGAGTTGCTTGACCGCATGGCCGATCAAGTGGGCACAGGAGTGACGAATGATCTCCAGTCCTTCGGGGTCGCGGGCGGTGATGATCGACACTTCGGCGTCATGATCGATGATATCCGCAGCGTCCACCAGTTCGCCATCGATGCGCCCGGCGATACAGGCCTTGGCCAGGCCCGTGCCGATGCTCTCGGCCAGCTGCATGATGGTAAGCGGTTCGTCGAAAGGTCTCTGGCTGCCGTCCGGCAGGGTCACGATGGGCATGATGAAGCGATTCCTTGGGCACAGTGGTGATCCATACCAGGGATCACATGTTGCGAGAAGATGGATTGCCTTGAGCGACGCTAGCCTACCAGACGCCCTACCGACGGCGCCATGGGTGAGCTTGATCGCCAACGAAAAAGGCGCCCGAAGGCGCCTTTCCGACTCTATACTGCGCCCCGGCTTCGAGCCGGGGCGCTGAAGGGTCGACTCAGGAGAGCATCACTCCCACTCGCCAAGCTCGACACGACGGTTCTCGGCACGACCCGCCTTGGTGTCGTTGCTGGCCACCGGCTGCTCTTCGCCATAGCCGATGGTGGTCATGCGATCGGCGGAAATGCCCTGGCTGGCCAGGAAGCTCGCCACGGAATCGGCACGACGCTGAGAGAGGTCCTTGTTGTAATCGGCCGGACCGACGGAGTCGGTGTGACCTTCGATACGAACACGGACGTTCTCGTTGGAACGCAGCTTGGCGGCAACGTCGGTCAGGACGGACTCGGCGCCCGCGGTCAGACGTGCAGAGTCGAACTCGAAGTTGACATCCTGCAGCACCAGATCCTCGACGCAGCCCAGCGCGTTGACCTCGGCACCTGCCGGGGTACCCGGGCACTGGTCCTGGTAGTCCGGCACGCCGTCACCGTCGGAGTCCAGCGGGCAGCCCACGGCGTCAACCGCGACACCGGCCGGAGTTCCCGGACACTGATCCTTATCGTCCGGCACACCGTCGCCGTCGCTGTCGCCGACAGGCTCCGGACCTTTGTTCGGCTCGGCGCACAGCAGCGCGGCCGCGGCAGCGCCGACGGTACCACCGACATAGGCACCGGTATCTTCATCGTCGTCATCCACGGCGCTGTAACCGATACCGGCACCGATCAGACCGCCTGCAACGCTGCAGACAGCGGGATGCTTGTACCAGGCACGATCGGACGCTGAGCTGTCGCCCATGCCGGAGGATTGAGACGCCGAACTGGCGCAGCCGGACAAACCGACCACCAGCGCGGAACCGAGCAACAAGCCAGTCGTTGATTTTTTCATGTAAGACTCCTTCTTGACACAAATCTAGCGGGGCCAGCATAGGGCTTAGCCATCCAGCGAATCCGGTGGTATGGCCAACCGGAGACGGATCTTGTCCGTCCACACCGACCAAGAAAGCACGAAATCGCGATCTCGGCCAATCAACGGCGCGCGATGACTCGGGACTCCATCCACTTATCAGCCACCTACGTCGCGATTAGCAGCTTGCCGGAGACTGAGTCACCTTTCAATCGAAAAACGCACTGGCAAGTGTAATACATTGTTTTGTTTAGGTCATTCAAATCAATGCAAAGAATCCGGCCAATCGCGTCGAAACCTCAATGCGTGCAAGGCCGCTTTCATGACGGCATCGCGCCATTCATCCTCCACTTTCAGGCGCTCCCGGTCCTCCTGGAAGCGCTCTCTTGGGCTCAGCGCCTGGCGTGCCGAATGTGTATGCAGGTGCCGGGTTCGCTCATGAACCTCGGCAAAGGCAAGGAATTCCGGCCGGGAAACCAACGATGGATCGAGAATGTCCAGTAACGTCTTGCAACGCCAGGCGCCCTCGGTGATATCGACCTGCCCTTGCTGCAAGGCACTGGCTACCAGCTCGAGATTCTCCAGGCAGTTTTCGTGTGCCCGGCGCAACTCTTCTTCGCGGAACGCTTCACGACGCCGGACCTCCCGCCACAGGGTAACAGCATAAGCTCCCAGGCCGGCGACGACGACAAGGGCCAGCCCGAGCAGCATCAGGGCAGTGGTATTGGTCATGAAATAGTTCCCATTACGTCTGTCATTCAAGGGGTAAGGGCGCGCATTCTAAACCGCGCCATCTGGGCGACCAACCCATCTCCTCGATATCTCGACGCCACGTTCACGCCGAAGCGTCGCACGCCGGGCGCTCTGTCTTGCCTCAGCCCCACCAGAATCCGACATAGTTATCGATCAGCAACATGGCGAAGATCCCAAGAATGTAACGAATGGAAAACCAGAAAGCCCCGAGCGGCGCCCGAGGGTTCTGCCCCTGCCACACTCGACCATTCCACCACATGAAGCGCACGTTCAGCGCCGTCACCCCCAGCAGGTAGATCCAGCCGCTCATGCCGATGACGAAAGGCAGTAATGTCACCGCCACCGTCAGCCAGCCATAGAGCCATACTTGCAGGCGCGTGAAGGCTTCACCGTGGGTGACCGGCAGCATCGGCACCCCAGCTCGCTCGTACTCATCTCGTTTGTGGATGGCCAATGCCCAGAAATGCGGCGGCGTCCAGGCGAACACGATCAAGACCAACAGCAACGGCTCAGGGCCAAACTGGTTACTCACTGACGTCCAACCCAGCAGCGGAGGGGCCGCCCCCGCCACTCCACCGATCACGATGTTCTGCGGCGTAGCTCGCTTGAGAAAGGCGGTATAGATCAGGGCATAGCCAATCAAGGAGCCGAAGGTGAGCCAGGCCGTCAAGGGATTGACGCCGCCATGCAGCAGCCCGATGCCCGTGATCGACAACAGGGTTGCCCACCCCAGGGCCAGCGGCAGCGGCAGACGCTGCATCGCCAGAGGACGCGATGCCGTGCGCAGCATCATGGCATCCAGGCGACGGTCCACGACGTGATTGAACGCGGCAGCGCCACTGGCGGCGAGACCGATGCCGATCAGCCCCAGCACCACCTTGTCGAGAGGAGGTACCGGCCGGGCCAGCAGCATCCCCACCAGGCTGCAGACCAGCATTACCGACACCACACGCGGCTTGCCGAGGGTGATGAGGTCACGCCATAGCGGCGTGATCGCCGAGTGCGTCATCGATCTGGCGTCATGCATGCATCAACTCCCTCGCCGTCATCGATGGCGATGACCGGGGAGCAGCTTCACCCCATCGCCAGCTCCAGACCGCCAACAACGTCGCCACCACCAGCATGGTTGCGCCGGCGGTATGCAGCAAGGCCAGCCAGAGCGGTAGCCACAGCAGCACGTTGGCAATGCCCAGTGCCGCCTGCAACAGACAGACACCGCCCATCACCCCCAGCCAGGGCGAGACACCGCGATCGTGCCGGTAACGCCATCCCAACCCCAGCAAACACAGGAACAGTGCCGCTCCTCCCAAACGATGACCAACATGGATCGCACTGCGCGCCTCCGCATGCAATTGCCCATGCAGGTAGTTGGGCCCCACGGTCTGGGTCAGGTGAAACCCCTCGCCCCAATCCATGCTCGGCCACCACTGGGCATTACAGGTAGGAAACCCCTGGCACGCGATGCCCGCATAGTTGCTCGATGTCCAACCACCAAGGGCCAGCTGAAGCACCAGCAGCCCCAGCGCCACTCCCCAGAGCGGCGTGAGCCGACGCGGTTGCCGCCGCCACACCCCCGACATCGACAGGTGCCGTACACGCAGATGCAACCATAGAAATCCCCCCATCACAGCCATGCCGCCGAGCAGGTGCAATGTCACCACCTGCGGCCACAACCGGAGCGTCACGGTGAACGCGCCGAAGGCCCCCTGAACCAGGATCAGTGCCAGCAACACCAGAGAAAGTCGCCATGGGTACCCAACGCGCTGCCTCAGTCGCCATCCCAGTACCACCACGATGATCACCAGCAGCCCCAATGACGAGGCCAGGTATCGATGCAGCATTTCCATCCATGCCTTGGACGCCTCTAGCGGCACATCGGGAGAATGTACCAGCGCGCGCGCTTCATCCGGTACCACCCACTGTCCATAGCATCCCGGCCAGTCAGGGCACCCCAGCCCGGCGTCCACCAGGCGGGTCCAGGCTCCGGCCAGAATGACCAGGGCAGCGAACAACACGCCCAGCAGGCTCAACCAGCGCAGCCTTTTCAGTCTCGCCCGATACCACGGATCCAGCATGCCCTCGTCACGCATCCTCTCCTCCCGTCACTCATCGTGCAGGCGCGCCAGAGGCCGCTCAGGATTCAGCTTCAGCAAGCGCTCGATGTCTTCCAGCACATTCGACGCCGCCACGCCCTCGCCGTAGCTCAATACCGGCCGCCCGTCAGGGTCGAGGATCCAGAGCGTGCCCGGCTCCCGCCAGGTCGGCATGTCGTGCCATGTCGCGATCGCTTCGCCAGGCAGTGTCTTGCCGCCCCCTTCACCGATGCGCAGCCGACTGACTCGATGAGCATCACGCCCCAGGGCTCGGTGTACCCGCCACCAACGATCCGCCGATGCGGCACAATCGTTCGTGCAATCGAAGGCCATCAGCCAATCGTCGGCGCCGTCCTTCGCCACCCGGCTCAACGGCCAGTCGGCCAACCGCGGGAGATCGGGATGCAGCTCGCCATGAGCGGTACGTTCATCGGGAATCCCGAGCCGCCACTCGACCATGCCCCAGGCCATCGCCATGGGCAGGGCAAACACGGCGAACAAGGCCAGCAATTTGAGACGGGAACGGACGATACGGGCATCGGTCATGAGCGTGTCTCCTGCTTGTTCTCGAGGCTGTGCCCGCGCCGGTCGCGGCTCAGCCGGCGCGCCCCGACGATCATCACCACCATCGCCGTCAGCGCCAGCCCCCACCACTGGGCGGCATAACCGAGGTGTCGCGACGGCGGTAACACATTGGGGCGCCACCAGGAGGTCAAGTGCCCCTCGCCTGCCTCCAGGTGCAACCAACCGGCATGAGCGAAGCCGTCCGGGGTCTCCCAGGCGCCAAGGTCGATATGCTGCAGGCGCTTGCCCTCGCGATTGGGGCCGAGCAGCGGCGCCGAATCACCGGCCACCTGCCAGCGCCCTTTCAGGGTGACGCGTCCATCCGGCGTCGACACCCGCGGCGTGTCACGACTCGGGCCGGTGGACAGAAACCCGCGCTCCACCAGCCACAGGCGCCCATCGTCGCCACGCAGAGGCGTCAGGACCGCCACACCGAGCCGGTCTGCATGGATACGGTTGTCGAGAAACAGCGTCTCGTCCGCCAGGTACTCACCCGACACGGTGATCCTGGCACCATTGGGCGGCGAGGTCTCGGGGGCCACTAGCCGAGGCGCCGACTCGAAACTCGTCAGCAACTCTCGCTTGTCGGCGGCACGCTCCCACTGCCATAGTCCAAGTCCGAGTCCGAGCACCACCAGACAGGCCCAGAACCCGAACCACAGCGCCAGGCGACGGCTGGACCGAATCCGTGTGGCAAACCTCGTCATGGAGTCCGACATGTTTCTCAAGGTCCTGATCGCCCTCGTCTTCGTTGCCATGGTCGCCAGCCTCGCCGCCGGAGCCGGCTTTCTGCTCAAGGACGGCGGTCGCTCGCGGCGCGTGCTCATCTCCCTCAAGCTACGTGTCTGCCTGGCCGCCCTGCTCCTCGCGCTCCTCCTGTACGGGTTCTATGGCGGCGGCTTAGGCGGCTGAGATGCCTCGCCTTGTGCCGATTCAGAAGACGTAAACGAAGGTGAAAAGCCCTATCCACACCACGTCCACGAAATGCCAGTACCAGGCCGCCGCCTCGAACCCGAAATGCTGATCCTCGGAAAAGTGTCCTCGCCGGACCCGTGCCAGAATGGCGATCAGGATCAGGGTGCCGACGATCACATGGGCGCCGTGAAAGCCCGTCAGCAGGAAAAAGGTGGCGCCGTAGATGCCTGCCTGCAGGGTGATCCCGTAATGAACATAGGCCTCCCGGTACTCGATGCCCTGAATGGCGATGAAGCACAGCCCCAACAGCACGGTCAGCGTCAGCCAATGGCGCGCCGTGTCACGACGCCCTTCTTTCAACCCCTCGTGCGCCACCGTCAGGGTGATGCTGGAGCCGACCAGGATCAGGGTATTGACCAGCGGCAAGTGCCAGGGACTGAACGTCTGCTCGGGCCCTTGAATGGCCGCATCCGGAGGCTCCAGCAATGGCCAGGAAGCCGTGAAGTCTGGCCACAGCAGCGCGGCCACTCCCTTGGCGCCTTCGCCATCCAACCACGGCAGCGCGAAGGTTCGGATATAGAACAGGGCGCCGAAGAAAGCGGCGAAGAACATCACCTCGGAGAAAATGAACCATCCCATTCCCCAGCGAAAGGAACGATCCATCTGATCGTCGTAGAGCCCCTTGCGGGATTCGTGGATGACATCCCGAAACCACAACCACATGACAGCCAGAATCCCGACCAGACCGACCACCATGACCGGCATGCCCGAGGCGCCATGCACCAGCATCACACCGGTGCCGACCATCAAGGCCCCCAGGGCCAGGGAGCCGAGCACCGGCCATTTGCTCGATGGGGGTACGTAATAGCTACCACCGCTCATGCGTCACCTCCTCGCGTCGACGTCCCCTTCCCCCGGGACGGTGCCGCGTCCTGCCGGTACAGGGTATAGACCAGCGTGACCGTCTTGATGTCGGCCGGCAGGTCCCGCGTCAACTGAAAGACCAGGGGCGCCTCGAAACGCTCGCCCGGCGCCAGGCGTTGATTCTGAAAGCAGAAGCACGCCAGCTTGCGAAGGTGCAGCGAGGCCTGCGAAGGCGTCACGCTGGGAACCGCACGCGCCACGCTGGCCTGGTCGCCCAGGTTCTCGAACGAGAAGTGCACCTCAGCGCTCTGCCCCGGATGAACGCGAACCTGACGAGTATGCGCTTCCAGCGACCACGGCAGCCCCGGACTGCCTCGGGTGATGAACTGCATCGTGACCACCCGATCCTGGTCGACGGCCTCGTGGGCCAGTGCCTGGGCCTGATTCGATGTCTTGCCATTGAGCCCGGTGACCTGGCAGAACACGTCGTACAAGGGCACCAGCGCGAAGGCGAAGACACACATCCCGACCAGCGCCACCAGGGTCTTGGCCACGGTACGCCTGATCTCTCGGCGTGTGTCATCGGAGCGTTGTCCCACCATGCAAGCCTCCCGACGTCTGCCATCAATGCCGATGCGGCTCGAAGTGCGGCGGTGTTTCGAAGGTATGCAAGGGAGCCGGGCTGGGAACCGTCCATTCGAGATCCTCGGCCCCGTCCCATGCCTTGGCCGGCGCCTTCTCGCCCCTGCGCACGCAGAGCACCACCACTGCTACGAAGAGCAGTTGCGAGGCCCCGAACATGAAAGCCCCGATGCTGGTGATCATGTTGAAGTCGGCAAACTGCAGCGCATAGTCCGGAATTCGCCTTGGCATGCCGGCGAGACCGGCGAAATGCATCGGAAAGAAGGTCAGGTTGACGCCGATCACCGACAGCCAGAAGTGCCATTGCGACAGACGTGTATGCGGATAGTGGCCGGTCCACTTGGGCAGCCAGTAGTAGACGGCGGCCATGATGGCGAACACCGCCCCGGGCACCAGCACGTAATGGAAGTGGGCGACCACGAAATAGGTGTCGTGATACTGGAAATCCGCCGGCGAGATGGCCAGCATCAGTCCCGAGAACCCTCCGATGGTGAACAGCACGACGAAGGCCAGGGCAAACAGCATCGGCGGCTCGAAGGTGAGCGAGCCACGAAACAACGTGGTGATCCAGTTGAACACCTTCACCCCGGTGGGTACCGCAATCAGCATGGTGCTGTACATGAAGAACAGCTCCGCCACCAGGGGCAGGCCCACGACGAACATGTGGTGGGCCCAGACCAGGAAAGAAAGGATCGCGATGGAAGCCGTGGCATAGACCATCGAGGCGTAGCCGAACAAGCGCTTGCGGGCAAAGGTCGGGATGATCACCGAGACGATGCCAAAGGCCGGCAGGATCATGATGTAGACCTCTGGATGCCCGAAGAACCAGAACAGATGCTGGAAGAGGACGGGGTCACCCCCGCCGGCAGCATTGAAGAAGCTGGTGCCGAAATTGATGTCCAGCAGCATCATGGTGATCACCCCGGCCAGCACCGGCATCACGGCAATCAGCAGAAAGGCGGTGATCAGCCAGGTCCAGACGAACAGCGGCATGTCCATCATGCGCATGCTCGGTGTCCGCAGGTTGAGAATGGTAGCGATGATATTGATCGCACCGAGGATCGAACTGATGCCCGCCAGGTGCAACGAGAAGATGAAGAAGGTCGTGGACGGTGGCGCATAGGTCGTCGACAGCGGCGCATAGAAGGTCCAGCCGAAATTGGGGGCCCCGCCCGGCATCACCAGCGTGGAGAGCAACAACGCAAACGCCACCGGCAACAGCCAGAAACTGAAATTGTTGAGGCGTGGCAATGCCATGTCGGGGGCACCGATCTGCAGCGGCACCATCCAGTTCGCCAGACCGACGAACGCCGGCATGACCGCGCCGAACACCATGATCAGGCCATGCATGGTGGTCATCTGGTTGAAGAATTCCGGCTGCACCAGTTGCAGGCCAGGCTGAAACAATTCCGCTCGAACCACCATCGCGAAGATGCCGCCGATGAAGAACATCGTCAGCGAGAAGATCAGATAGAGCGTGCCGATCTCCTTGTGGTTGGTGGTCAGCAGCCAGCGCATCAGGCCCCGCGGCCCATGATGATGGTCATCCGCCGCCATGCCGCCGGCATCGGCCTGATGCTGCTGGGGCGTGGGTCTGGGAGGCAGGTGCGAAGCCATGATCTATCCCCCTCGGTATCCGTCGTCGAAAAGCGCGCCCTACTGCTCGTCGAGCAGTTCGGCAATCTCCGCCGGCTGTATGGCCTCGCCGGTCTCGTTGCCCCAGGCATTGCGCTCATAGGTGATCACCGCGGCCAGTTCCACTGGATTCAGCGTGCTGCGGAAGGCCGGCATCGCCGAGCCGGAGACGCCATTGACTACGGTGTCGATGTGATAGTCCGGGTCGTCGAGTATCGCTTGATTGCCGGCTAGCGCAGGGAAGGCCGGCGGGCTACCGGAGCCATCGGGCTGGTGACAGGAAGCGCAGATCGTGCCGTAGACCTGCTCGCCCCGCTCCATCAATTCATCCAGTTCCCACTCGCGGTCCACCCCCATCGCTTCCTGGGCGGCGGCTTCCTTGCGCTCGGCCAGCCAGGCATCGAAGCGCTCGGGCTCCACCGCCTTGACGACCACCGGCATGAAGGCGTGATCACGACCGCACAACTCGGCACATTGGCCGCGATAGATCCCCGGCTCGTTGATGCGCACCCAGTTCTCGTTGACGAACCCCGGCACGGCATCCTGCTTGACGGCCAGGTCCGGCACCCACCAGGAGTGGATGACATCATCCGATGTCATCAGCAGGCGTACCTTGCGATCCACCGGCAGCACGAGCGGCTCGTCGACCTCGAGCAGATAGTTTTCCTGCTTGGCGCTCTCTCCGCTGACCTGGGAGCGGGCCGTTGCCAGGTTGGAGGTAAAGGCGACATCCTCGCCGAGATAGTCATAACGCCAGCGCCACTGCTGACCGGTGACCATCACGTCCAGATCGGCTTCGGAAGTGTCGTACATCGTCTTGAGCGTGGCAGTGGCAGGAATCGCCATGGCCACCAGGATCAGGATCGGAATCAGGGTCCAGATGACTTCCACGGTCGTATGTTCGTGAAAGTTGGCGGCCTTGGCGCCACGCGAACGGCGATAGCGAAACAGCGAGTAGAACATCGCGCCGAAGACGACGACGCCGATGACGACACAGATCCAGAAGATGGTCATGTGCAGGGAATGAATCTCGCGGCTGACGTCAGTGACCCCGACCGGCATGTTCCAGCCGTTGGCCAGCACACTCCCCGACAGCCCCGAGCAGGCGACCAATCCCGCTGTCCACACGAGCCGCATGCGCATCGCCTCCTCCTGAACATTGTTGTTGTATTAGCCGCTACTTGATCGAGTATAGAAGAGCCTCGGCATTCGTCACGGACCGCTCTGACCCGATCTCATAAACGCGGTTCTCAACGATCACAGGGCAGTCGCGCCTCATCGGGCGGCCAGCGATGCGACCAGGGCGATCAGCAGCACCAGCACGCCTCCCATCAGGATACCGGCGATGATGAAGTGCGAAGCCCGCCCCCGAGAGAAGTCCTCGTGACGACGGCTCTCCTTCTGTACGCCGAAAAAAGCCGCCAGAACCGACTTGATCACTCGCCACATTACCTCTCTCCTTCGACGCCCCCGTCTCCATGAGACTAGGAGGTGTCGGCAACGTCGGCGAACACAGGCCCTGTTGGCCCAGATGATGGCAGGACGACAACGTCAGCTCAGACCGAGAAGACGTGTGATCAGCGGCAAGAGAAAGGCGGTCAACAGGCCGGTCAGACCCATCGAAAGCCCCGAGAAGGCACCTGCCACCGCCCCCAGACGGGCGAAAGAATGGGCCGTGCCGAAACCATGGGCCGACAATCCCATGGTAAATCCCTGCACGGCCGGATCAGTGATCTTCAACAGACGAAAGACGCCCGGTCCGAGGGCACAACCGATCGACCCTGTCAGCAGCACCAGCCCCGCCGCCAGCGAAGGAATCCCTCCGATCTGTTCGGCAATGCCCATGGCAATGGGAGACGTGACCGAACGTGGCGCCAGCGACAACAGGGTTTCCTGGCGAACGCCGAACAGCATCGCCAGACCGATGGTGCTGACCACCGCGGTCAGGATGCCCGCGACACAAGCCAGCAGTAGCGATCCCAGCAGGCGCCGGACGCGCTCGCGATGATCATAGAGGGGGATCGCCAGGGCCACCGTGGCCGGCCCCAGCAGGAAGTGAATGAACTGGGCTCCTTCGAAATAGGTGGCGTAGTCCATGTCGACCAGCAGCAGGAAGCCGATCAGGATGGCGATGGACAAGGTAACCGGATGCAGCAAGGGCGTGCCGCCCAGTGCGCGATTGAGGCGCACCGCCACCATGAAGGCTAGCAATGTCGCCAACAACGACAGCAGCGGGTTACCGGAAAGATAGACCCACAACTGATCGAGCGCCGCCACGCTCATGTCTCATTCTCCCCGCTTCCCCGACGCCCGCCCCGGCCCTGAAGGCGCGACAGCACCCAGGCCGTCACCGCCAGGGTCATGGCCGTGGAGCCCACCAGCGTCACCGCGATCGGCAACAGATCGGCACCGATCAAGGCGCCATGGACCATCAAACCGACCCCTGCCGGCACGAACAGCAGCGTCAGATAACGCAGCAAGCCCTCGCCAGTTACCCGGAGACTCGACGGCACCTTGCCCCTCACCACCAAGGCTGCCAGCAAGATCACCATGCCGATCACCGGTCCGGGCACCGACAGTGCCAGCCCTCGTGTCACCAGCTCGCCCAGCATCTGGCACGCCAGCAACATGCTCATCCCCATTATCAATGGCATTTCGTCCCCCCGCCTAGTTCAGCACCCTTGTGATACGCAGTATTGTGGCAAAGCCCGGCAACCGGACACCATCCCGGCGTCATTGGCCAAGCAATTGAAACAAAAGCGCAAAAGGGGCTTTTCATTTGCTCACGAACGCGCTAGTATACGCCTCGTTCTCGGGGAGGCACCCAGGCAGGAAAGGTGCACCGGGAAAAGTATCGGAGCGTGGCGCAGCTTGGTAGCGCGTTGCAATGGGGTTGCAAAGGTCGCTGGTTCGAATCCAGTCGCTCCGACCAGACATATCAAGAGAAACCGCCACTTACGGGTCATCCCGGGTGGCGGTTTTTTCGTTGTGCTCAGACATTATCAAAATTACGCCAAAACGAGTGTCCTCCTTCCCCTCTCTCGACGTACCCGAGCCAGAACCAAATGACATGGAATGGCGTTCGGTTTGCCCCATGAAGAGTGGACGCTGAAACGTCTATAGATGCTATCGCCTTGGCTCCTGATGAAGAGGAGAGAAAAACCCATTACCTGGACCTGGTTTAAGTGAGTGGCTGTTCGGCTTGCTCGGGACCGCATTCGGTGCGCTCTTGGGCAACTAGCTTGCCATTGGGCGCGACAAGCGCAGGGAGAGAAACGCAGCCAGGCTTGAGGTGTGGCAGTTCCTGAATCGGGAAGACACCCGGAGTACGTTTCTGGACACGAGGAAGTTCTCCAATGACGAGCCTATCGTTAGGTACCAGGCAGTTGTCAGCACCAAGGAATGGCAACAATTCCAGCACTACCTACATGAGATAAAGCGGATACGTGCACTTGAAAAGCTGGGAGAATACGTTCCAGACACCGGCGGTGTTCCTGTGCTGAGAGCACAGACCGATGAGGAGAAGGAAATGATCAATGCCCACTGGGAAAAGCTCCTCGATCGGTCAAAGCCTCGTTGCCCCCATCTTCTCCTCATCGGCAGCCCCGGGGTAGCTCAATGGTAGAGCCACACCCGGCTCGAATCCCTGTCCGATCAGCCCCTACCCGCCACTCTCTCACATGGCCCCGCATTGGCCTGTACAGCGGCAGCACGCTAGTCTGTCCTTACATGGTGCTTGCTCGATGACATCAACAAGGAAAGTGGTATGTCCGATAACTCATGGCCCTCTTCAGCGCATTGCGGCGACACCTCATCCGCGACGCCATCATCCAATAACCACCTCCGTGATCTACTCCAGCTCATTACCCAAAGTGATCGTCGCGCCTTCGCTCAGCTCTATGAGGCCACCTCGGCGAAACTCTATGGCACGGTGTTGCGTATCTTGAAAGATCGGAGTCGAGCGGATGATGTCATCCAAGAGGTCTACGTCACGATCTGGCAGAAGGCGTCACAATTCGAAACCAGTCGGGCTTCCCCTATTACCTGGATGGTGACCATCGCTCGCCATGCTGCCATCGACGAATTGCGCCGCCAGCCTAGAACTCCTCATGAATCTGAGGACGCATTGTCACAGACCTCCGCCGATGAGATCAGTGCCCAAGAATGCATTGAACACGAACAGGATGTCCGACATCTGCATGCCTGTTTGGAGGAGCTCGAAGCCAGACACCAAAACATGGTGCGCCTGGCGTACTTGGATGGATGGTCGCGCGCCGATCTAGCTGCGTATTTCGAACAACCGGTGAATACCGTCAAGACTTGGCTCCACCGAGCCTTAAAGCAACTCAAGGGGTGCCTCGCGTCATGACTGGACACGACGACATCGACATGTTGGCCGCCGAATATGTGCTGGGCACCCTCGAGATCGACGAACGTGCTGAAGTGGCCCAGCGTCGGAAGCATGATTCTAACCTAGACGCACAAATTCGGGCCTGGGAGATACGCCTTGCCCCACTTCGCAACGAAATCCAAGATGTAGCCCCTGGGCCAGATCTACTGGAGCGGATCGAACGCCGCATCGCGGTGCTCGAGACCGAAGCAAGCGGCCGTGAAAGCAGCACGACGCAATTGCTAGCAATGCGTCGTCGCCTTGCCTTCTGGCGCTGGAGTGCTGCGTTCGCTTCCGCTGCAGCACTGGCAATGGCCATCGTTCTGGTCGTACTGTTCGACTCGACGCCAAACCAAACTCCTTTCGTAGCCGTCTTCACACAGAACGACCAACAGCCAGCCTTCATGCTCGCCGTTGACCTCGACAACCGCCGGCTGAACGTGCAACCCGTAACGGCGGAACCACTGCCGGATCGATCCTATCAATTGTGGATCAAGTCAGCCGAGCTTGGGCCTAACCCTCGCTCTGTGGGCGTACTGAACGACGACCTCAGCCTGGATGCCGATGCCTTACGCGACTACGATCCCGACCTGCTTAAACAGGCCACCTTCGGCATCAGCATTGAACCTCCGGGTGGTTCTCCTACCGGCCAACCGACGGGCCCTGCTATCCACGGCTATCTCTATCCCACCGACCAGAGAGGGAAGTCACAGCACCTATAACTTTTTTCACGCTGACGTGAAACCTTGCGTGCTCTCCACTCGTAACTACGAACACGCCCTCCATAAACCCTTTGACTGGTAGGGCGTGCTTCGGAATACAAGGAGAGAATGATGATGACCAAGTTCATGGCAAGTGCATTTGTATCCACTGCTCTGCTCGTCGGCGCTTCCCTCGCTCAAGCAGACATGCATCCGCAAGTCTGGGCCAATGACCAGTCGGCCGCAGATGGCTCGGTGTACGCCGAGAAAGTCATGGCAAACAGCAATGGCTGGCTAGTAGTACATCGAACTGACGACAACATGAAACCAGGTCCCGTGGTTGGCCATGCTCCGCTCAAGAAAGGCGAGAACATGGACGTCACCGCATTGCTGACCGAAAACGTTAGTTCCGGCGATCAGTTGATGCTGATGGTTCACAGCGAGGAAGGCGGCATGGAGACCGGTGTGTTCGAGTATACGCTCGGCGCTTCGGAAGATGGCCCGGTCAAGGTAGATGGGAACCTCGTGATGACCACCATCACAGCACAGTAATACCACCCGACTAGGTCGAGTATCACCGTGGCGCCCCCTCGACATGGATAGAGCAACTCATATATGCGAGGTTCACTATGATGCATGTCATTAAAGCAACAGCATTGATGGGGATAATGGCCCTACTTTCCAGCATGGCCATCGCAGACCACCATGAAGGCGGAATGTCAGACAACGGGCATTCTGGTCAATCCCGCGATATGTCCATGATGAGGGGCAACGACGGTGAAGCCCTCGTCAAAGACGGCGGCGTGCAATCCGGCTACAACCCCGAAAGGAAAAACACTGGCGGCACCCTTGATGACGAGCCGCTTGTCGACGATGGCGGCGTACAGTCTAATTACAACGCCGAACGGGAAGACCCTGGTAGCATCCTCGATGATGGCCCCATTGTCGAAGATGGTGGTGTACAATCCGACTACAATGCCGTAGATTCCTTATAAAACGGGGAGGGAAAGTTCTACAGCACCAACACACAAAATCTCCACATAACTTTTCCCGCCCTTGCGATTAGCAGGGGCGAACATTATAAAACAACCACCCTTAATATCCGCCTACAACCATAGCTCAACAAACAACAACGAAAACCAAGCAAACTCCATGAAAAAAAAGAAATCATCAAAACATAACAACCACCCACAACACTCTTCTTAATATAATACACAAAAGGAGACAACATGGAAGCGACCGAGGTTTTCAATCAACTAATCAAAGAAGGTTGGAAAGAGATAAAAAAAGGATCTGTCTATTACCCAGCAACAAGCACACCTCTCGATATTGAAGTGGCATTACTTCGTGAAGTTCAAAGTAGCCGCCTACGCGGAACGCTACTAGTTGACAAATACAAAGACACGTTGCCTGCCAGCAACAACACTAATACTATAGCTTGACCTGCTCGGTACGTCTTAACCGGACCAAAAGACAATATCAAGCGCGTTGCTTGGAGAGCTATCTGATAATGATCTGAGTACGCCATGTGCGTTAGCCAGACTTACCCAGCCACTACACTTCCTCGGTCACGCCGAATCGGCCAGGGAATATGCCCCCTGGCCACCATAAAACCTCCTGGTCAAGCGAGTAAACGCTCCCCTTTTCTTCGCTCCAATGTGTTGCCTATCACCCGAGCCAGCATTACATAGCATAAAATTACGTACGGCTTGCTTCATACATGCCCCATTGACAGCAGAATTTTATGGATAGCAAACAGGAAGGCAACATCATGAAGATACTGGTAACTGGCGCCGCAGGCTCTGGCACGTCGACATTGGGCAAATTATTGGCAAGCTACATTGGAGCTACGTTTCAAGGGGCCGATGACATTTACTGGTTGCCTACCACTCCACCCTTCCAGGAAAAGCGTTCCAACGATGAACGTCGAGCAATGATGGCCAAGGCTCTCAACGAGACTAAACGCGTCGTCGTTGCTGGATCAGTGATGTCATGGGGCAGAGAGGTTGAGGATGCTTTTGACATGATTGTTTTCCTCACAGCCCCTGCTCAGACACGGATTGAGAGAATCAAGCACAGGGATATCCAACGATTTGGATCCGTTGATCCTAAATTCCTGGAATGGGCGGCCCAATATGATGATGGGGAGATGCCAGGAAGGAGCCTGGCTCGACACAGGGCTTGGCTTGCGGAGCGGTCATGCCATGTTTTATCGATCGAATCCACAAAAGATCCAGACACACTTGCGCAGAAAATTTGTGACGCGTTGGGGTAACCCAATGGTAGATCCACACCTGCCCGATCTTCCGTTCAGATTATCTGACCTATCCAGCATTCTGTCTAATAAACCCACGATTGTCTAACGACAGCCACCCTGGCTCTTGAACATTCAAATGCCATAGCCGGCCATGGCATCAGGCGCCCGTTTTGGCGTGCATAAGGTGTCATGGAGGCCGAGAACACCACGCGACCCTTCCGGACTTCGCTAGCGGCATGTTTAACACTTAACATAGCCCCTTTTCACTCTCCCTTATCAAGGCCCGATAATAACCATAACCGATTGATCCCACACTTGATCAATACAAACATCAAACATAAAAACACATTTTCTTTCAATAGATTGTTGACGAAAAACCTACAAAAACACAAGATCAACCAGGAACAAGAACAACCCCCAACTCTATCACCAACTATCTTTATGGAGACCAACAAAACCTCCAAACCTACTGACACCTTCAAAAAATAACTCAACAACTCGCCAACAAGCATAGAGAGGAATGAAATGACAAATTCAAAGCATATAAAAGAAGACCATGAACATGAAGCTTGTGAGACAGAATACCCGTTTCATATCACCAAGGAAGAAGATCGGGAGCTCCGCCAGAAGGCCGCGAAGGCCATTCCCTCACCGGTAATCAGCCAAGCATCGTTCTTCGATGAATATGTCCAGCAATTAATGATTCCTCCTGTGGTCATGGACATGGCACGCAAAGCGGAAAACATGCGCCTATCACCTTGGGAGATTGCGGCAATGCGCAAGCACCTCTCTCCCTTCAAGCATCACCACGGTAAATACGGCTTGCTACGCAAGATTTTACACTTGAAAGCCAAAGCCGACCCGAGCCATCCACCCTATATACGCGTAGCCTGCACAGGGAAAAGTCAGTACGACTACCTTGCCGAGGCTGATGGCCATACGCAAAAACCTCCTCACAAGGACAAGGGTGACGTTGGTTCCCCAGTAGTGCTTGAGATCTGGCCTGCCCAACATTACTCGCCTATTCACTCTCACGGGGAAACGACCGGCATTGTCTTCTGCCTTGCTGGGCAGCTGGATGTCATGTTGTACGATTCTTTAGACTGGAACGCCAAAAAACTCGGGCTTACCACCCTGAACCCTGGGCAATGTGCATGGCTATCGAAAGACACTTACCCTGTTCACCGGGTCTATTGCCCGCTAAATGGAGGTGAGAGTAAAACTGGACCTAGATTCATGAACTCTACCGAGGAGTTTGGCGCCAGCTTCCATGTTTACCTCAATGAAGACGAGACGCCCATGATGCCTCATGATCATGAAGAGCATCATGACGATAACGAGAAAAAAATCTCCCACACTCGAAACGCCTTCAACTACATAAAAGAAGAAGACAAGAAAAAGGACAAGTTCAAGACTCACTCCGACCTATCGTGGTCTGTCTTGCGTCGTGTCCTGGCAGAAACTGAACTCTCCTAAGCGGAGTGTTCAGCTTTGTGGCATGGATATGACCCGATGCCGGCTCCTGAAAAAGTCAGGAGAACGGCATCGTGAAAGGCACCATCCCTAGGAGGCGCTGCCAGCTCCAGGGCACCGCATGCTGTGGTGCCCACAGCCTCGAACATCGTCTGCCACGGCAGGCTGCCATGTGGCATGTTCAGTACAGCTCGACCGACTGCGTGTGAAGGTGCCGAACACAAGCAGCTACCACTACCGAGTCGAAACGAGGCGCCGGGCGTCAGCAGCGCCCCTGCTTGGCCAGACCCGGCGGGCAGAAATCGCCCCCACGACCGCGATGCCCACGATCATGGTGATGCCCTCCATCGCCAATCTCTATAAGAGGTTCAGGAGTAAGGCGAGCAGGCTGGTAGCTGCAGCCCGCCAACCCAGCCACCACAACCGTACCGAGCAATAGTGTCAGTATACGCATGAGAATCTCCGAAAAAGGAATGATATCCCTATGGTAGCAAGCCGCACCGGCCCTGCCCTGTGGCAAAACGGCGACACCTAGAGGTATCTCGTGAAATGTCCTTCCCCGAAACAACAGCACGTCTCTTGCTATGGTAAGGGGCAACCCCATGCAAAGGTCGCAATGATGAGGATCGCAAGAGTCGCAGCCACCATCGGATTGGTCGGAAGCTTGGCAGGTTGCGTGGCATACGGTGGAGACTATGGAGGACATGGCGACGGCTACCATCGTTCAGGCTCGTCGGTGCCCCAGGGCCACATGCCACCACCTGGAGAGTGCCGAATCTGGTACCCGAACCGCCCGGCGGGCCAACAGCCGCCTCCCGGACCTTGCCATGAGCTGCGCTTCCAGGTGCCTCCTGGAGCACGCCTGATCTCGGGATGAATCAGGAAAGTCGCTCCCGGACTCATGCAAGGCACAGCAGATTCGGTCGACACGTCGCCTCCCTTTGTCAGGACGGCCGACTGATGCCGACCTTGCAATGCTGCCCCACAGGAAGTGAAGGCGTCTTCCTGTTACCCGAACGCAGTACACCCGGCATGACCGCAACAAGCCGGCAAACCAGCACTCGGGGAAAGCCAACGAGTCGACGCGCTATCCAATGAGCCCGTTCAGTGGTCGGGCATCGCGGCTGTCCGGGAAGACACGAGTATCCAATGCCTGGGCATCGAGATGCAGGTGATCGCACAGCACGCCCTTCAATACGCTGCGCATGTCCTGGGCAGCGATCAAGTCGCGGTTGTCCCGTAACCGTGACAGTCCGGGCCACTCGCCATGCACCCTGCCTCCCCGCACGGCCCCACCAGCCAACAAGACACTGCTGGCCGTGCCATGGTCCGTGCCCCGTGTACCGTTGATCCCCACGGTCCGACCGAATTCGGTAACCACGACCACGGCGGTATGCCACCAATGGCTTCCCAGTGAGGCCTGCAGTCGTTTCATGCCGACATCCAGCCCCTTCAGCTTGCGCTTCAACACCGCATTCTGCCGTGCATGGGTATCCCAGCCGCCATCCTGGACCATGGCAACTCGAGGCGCGTTCTCGGCCGACAGAAAGCGTCCCGCAGCCTGCATGACACCAGCCAGTTGCCCTCCGCCATCACCACTGCCATCAGGCACGATCTGCTGCGAGGCGAGTGCCTGTTCGAAGGGCTCGGACAATCTTTCATCTTCTCGATAGAGATCGGCAACATACCTGGCCAGCGCGTCGGGTCCCTGCTTGCCGGGGGTGGGCGACCATGTCATGAAAGGCGCATCGCCGCGCACCATCAGTGGCTGTGCCGAGGCGATGCTCAATCCCTCCATGCCCTGCAACTCCCCCACCGCACGGTTGAGCCAACCAGTACGACTGCCATCCGGCCCATCACTGCCATTCTCCAGGCAATCCTGCGCATCGAAATGCGAACGCCCCCTGTAGGGCAGGCCACAGGCATGCACCACGGCGAACTCCTGGCGCTGAAACAGCCGATGACAGAATGCCAGGGAGGGATGCAGGGCAAAGGTGTCGTCCAACTGACGCGTTGCCTCCCAGGGAAACGCCAGCTCACCGCGCAAGGACGCGAAGCGCGGCTCGCCAAGACTGGGTACCGCGGCCAGGCCATCCATCGCCCCGCGCAGCAGAACCACGAGCAACCGCTGGGGTTGGTCGACGCCATCGGCAAGCGTCATCGCACCGGGCCAGAGCAGCAGACTGCACCCGCCGGCCAGGTGAGAAAGGAATTGACGCCGAGTCAACATAAGCCGTCTCCCTGTGACGTGAAAGAAGCGCCGCTCAGCGCCACTGAAATTCCGGGCTCGCCAGTACGATCGCCGCTCCCTGGCGACGGTCGGCCTGGCTGATGGCAACGGCCGTCGACTCACGCAGTTGCGGGCCGAGGCTGTCCTGCGCCAATTCCATGGGGTCACGCATCCGAGCAAGCCGCTTGGCATGACGCCGAGCGATCAACAAGCGTTTCCATAGCGCGTCGGCACCAATCCAGTCATCGGCGGTGTCTCCCCATCCAGCGGGCGAGCCCGGACGAAAGGACGGCTGCCCGAGCAGACGCAACTCACGTTTCCAGCGCGCGCCCTTAACCGCAGGCAACTGGCCCAGGGCACGGTGCAACGCCATCAGGTATTCATCGGGGCGGCGGAACTTGCGAGGCGTTTCCTGCCAAGCCAGTTCGTGAGTGAACAAGGCTCGGTACACGGGCAACAATTGCCCCTTGTGCTGTCGATAGGTTCTGGCCAGGTGCTCCACCAAGTCGCTCGGCGGATCATCGGCGACATAATGCCGGGCGAGCGCCGCGGCAACATGCGTCGCCGCCGCCGGCTGGTCGGCCAGGAAACTCAGCATGGCGCGCCCCTGGGCAGCATGGCGCTGGCTGAACGTCTCGCCCAGCAGTCTGCGACTGCCCGGCTCATGGGCACGCCGCTGAAACACACTGCCATGCGACGTCAGTGGCCGGGCCTTGCTGTTATCCGGAACCTGGAGGCGGGTACGCCACCCCGTCAATGCGCGTGCCAGCTCCAGAACATCCTGCTGGCGATATCCGCCATCCACGCCGAGGCCATGAAGCTCCATGGCTTCGCGTGCCAGGTTTTCATTGATACCGACTGGCTTGCCATGCCCCTTTTCTGCACGCTGGTTGCGCCATCTGCCCATGCGCGACCCCGGGCCGATGGATCCCGCGTTATCCAGATACATCAACATGGCGGGATGCTGCTCGGCACCGAGCAGCAAGGTGGCGAAATCGTCACCGATGTGCGGTCGAATCGCCTCGCGTTCAAAGGCGCCGGCCAGCAATCGTACGCTCTGCTTCTCGGCCGAAACGGTGAAATGATTGCTCCAGAACATGACCAGCCGCTCATGTACCGGAGAGGTGGTGGCACATTGCTGCCGAGCCCGCAACTGCACTTCGCGCAAAATATCGCCATTGAAACGTTCGCCGAACGTCGGCAAGGCAACCTGTTCGCCCTTCTCCCGGGCCTGCTGCCGCCGAGCGGCGCGACGATCACGACGGTACGCTATCAACCGCTCCAGATACTCCGAGCTTCCCGCAAGCCCCTGCAGCGGCTCGCCAAGGGGCTCCGGCGCTTCCAGCTGTGCCAGGACCCATCCCTTGGGATCATGCGCTATCTCTTGCAGCTCCCCCGGTCCGGCACCGAGCCCGAAGCGGTTGGCCGCCACGGCGGCGCGGCTGAGGCCATTGTCCATGCAAGATTCCTTCTGCCCATCTGGCGCATTAGGTCCCACCTGCCCACGAGAGTTCATTTCTCGACGCGACAGTGAGCCTGTTCATCGAGCCTTTCATCGACTCCTGGGACAGACAGGGCGAGCGTCATTCGGGCTCGATCCTCGAGCATGACGACCGGCGTACTCGGCAACCGCCTATCGCCATCGCTGCCATGCATGCCACAGCAGGGCTACCAGGCAGCAGGCCAGTGCCGGAGCGGCGACATCCAGCACCGATCCCAGGGCCCAGCCATGCCGCAGGCCTGCCCACCAGGGCAAGGTCGCCAGGTTCATGTCGGCGAACTCGGGCAGCCGCAAGGCCTCATATTCGTTCTGGGCGATTTCCCGGCCGAGAAACACCATCACGGCCGCCACTCCCGCGCCCCTGAGCCCGAGAATACCTGCCAGTCCAATCTGCACGGCGACGGCGATCCACATGTGTTCGACGAGTGTCATGTCCATGGCGAACTCCTTTTTCTCCCTTCGCTGCCCTCGTGACCACGCCCCGACAACGCCGTTCACGAGCAACTGGCCGAACGGCCAGTTGCCGGCATGCAGCTCGACGCCTCGCCCGGCATCTCGGCCTTCCGAACGCCCGTCAATGGATAGTATGCCGAGTCGTTCGGCGACGACTTGCTGTATATAGGCAGGAGACGCTGGATCAGTGCTGGCCCAGCCGTCTTCGCTGGCATGGCGGCAATCGCCATCGGGCATCGCTACCTGCAGAAGAAGAGCTTTCAGCCATCAGGCTCGCCACGCCAGCCGATGCCCAGGGCTACGCCGTCATCCCGTCGAGCTCCGCTCTCAGTCAGCATGCGCCCGGGTCAGTGCCGATGCATTCAGCAGCCGATGCAGCACCGCCATCACCGCCAGCGTGACGACCAGCGCCACGCACATCGAGCTGAAGCGGTACAGGGCATCGTAGAAAAAGTCCTGATTGGGCCCCAGATACTGGCCATAGAGAATGCCCAGCGTCGTCATCCCGCCGAAGCCGACTCCCGAGCCTCCGCCCTCGAGCAGGTGCACCCGGGCGAAGAGCATCAGGCCGATCCAATAACTGACCAGCACCAGCAGCAGGTGATCGCTCTGGGTGAACAGCAACAGTTGCAGGATGATCGCCAGGTTACAGCCCAGCAAGGTGCCAATGGCACGCTTGACGGCGGAAACCCGCGCGCCATGATAGCCCAGCGAGAACAGGATCAGGATGGTGGCCATCTGCGCCGACAGCGAGTCCCGTAGATCGAGCGTCTGGAACACCACGAAGGACAGCGTCGCCGTGATGGCCCCGATCAATGTCTGGTGGCGCACCAGAGACGCCGACTTCTCGACCGCCGAGGGCCGCGCACGCGGCTCGACATCGGGAAACACCCAATACATCACGGCGGCGATGATCACGGCCAGCACGCTAGCCACCAGATTGCTGGCCAGCAGGTCGGCAAGGTCCAGCGTCGGATAGCTGGCGAAGTGCATCAGCACGCTCAGAGTCAAGACCCCGTTGGCACCGAACACGAACAGCGGCCCTTTCGCCATCAGCCTGAAGCGTGCATAGAACAGCAGAAACACGATCCCGGTCATGACCACAGGCATGTGCTGCGTCAGCCCGGCCACCAAGCTCACCTCGACGACATTGAGACAGGCATTGCCGAGGAACTGGCGCACCACGTGCGCATTGAACGCCGGGATGATGCCAAGCATGAACATCGGAAAGACGGTGAAGAACACCCCGTAGTTCCAGTCCATCAAATGGCTGATCATAAAACCGATGCTCGCGCCAAAGGCAATGCGCAGGGACTGGCGAAGATCGTTGACAGCAAAGCGCGACTCGCCAGGCTCGATCCCGGGCCCGTCGCCCCGATGCGGCATCACCAGCCCCAGCGAACGCGCCAGCAGGCGCCGTACGCCATGGCCGAGGCCCGCAAGCGTCGAATTCGGTCGCGGCTCAGTAGACATAGTGCAACCAGGACATCAGGTGGACCTGCAGGCCACCGAACAGGCTCGCCAGAGGATTGGCCTCGGGCAACAGCTGTACCGTGGCCCGGGCACCGCTGACCGGCAAGGGATGAGGAGGATCTTCCACCTCGAGATGCAGGCGAACCCGCTGGGCATCGCGTACCCAGCGATCGGTGGTGGGAATATCCGCCAGGTTGCCATCGGCCATGATCTGACCGGCTCGCACCCCCGCTTCCCTGGACACTACCCGTGCCGCAAAGACCTCGCCCGGCAAGGCATCGAACACGACCCGCGCCGGCTCGCCTTCCCGCACATGGCGAAGGCTCTTCTCGCGGAGATCGGCAACCAGGTCGAGCCGATTCCCCACAAGCGCCAGCACCGGCTGACCCCGGGTGACATAGTCGCCCTCCCGCAACTGTAGATTGGACACCACACCGGCCCGTTCAGCGCGCACCAGTGTCCGGGAGAGATCGAGCTCGGCCTGCTCGATATCATTATCCGCTTGACGCAACTGCAGGTTGCCGTCTCCGCTCTCGCCGAGTTTCACCGTGAGATAGCGGATACGCGCCCGCGCCGCTTCCACCGCGGCACGGGCTTCACGTTCGTCGGCAGCGATCTGGTCGAAGCGCTGGCGTGAGATGCCTTGACGCTCGAGCAGCGACTCGGCCCGCCGACGTTCGGATTTCAGCTCATCGGCGGTCGACCGGGCCGACTCGAGATTGGCTCGGGCCTCGGCCAGATCGGCCTCGATCAAGGTATTGTCCCGGTTGACCGCTTCCCGTGCCAAGCGCGCCTCATGCAGCGCCAGCTCATAGGGTTCGCGATCGATCCCGAACAGTACATCGCCCTGCTCGACATGCTGATTGTTCTCCACGGCGACCGCCTTGACGCGGCCGTCCACCTCGGGGGCAACCTGCACCACCGGGCGCAATACCCTGGCCTGAGGTGTCATCGGCATGTAGGTATCGGCAAGCACGAAGTAAATGAACAGCACGCAGAAGGCCACGATCGCGGCGCGGACCCAGCGCGCGAAACGCTGATCTGGAGACATCGATGGATTCCTGTAAATACTTGCTACCCTGGCCGGCTGGCATTGCCAGCGTCTCGAAGGGCGGCAATATTAGCAGGATTATTAGTTTGCTAAAAACATCTTCGTTATCGATATCGGCTTCCCTGGGCAGTATTCGCCAGGGCCAGTGTCCATTAAGATCGGCGATAGATGCGCTCGACCGCCAAACCGCCTCCAGGAGACCTTCATGAGACTCACGAAACGCCCATTGCTCGCCCCGGTCACACTGGCCACCATACTGCTGAGCGGCTGCACCACTTACTCCTGGCCGGACGGCAGCCGCGAGACGGTATGGGGTGTGCCCGCCGAGAACGAGACCAAGACCGAACAGCAGCGCCAGCAGGAAGCCCCGCGCTACCGCGTGCCCGGCGAGATCCCCGACGAGCGCTGAAAGGAGGCCAGCCGGCGTCCGACAGGACAGGTGTCACGCAGCGCCCAGCCGCTCGGCGATGCGCCTGGCCAGGGCATCGTGATCCTCGGCGAACCGGCGAATGCCCTCGGCCAGCTTGTCGTTGGCCATGGCGTCGGCATTGTGCTCCCAGCGAAACCTCGGCTCATCGATCGGCGTCGGGCGGGCACCAGCCTCGCCGTCCATCGAGACCGCCGGAGCCACTTCCCCCTCGCTCGAGGCCAGTTCCTCGAGCAACGCCGGCGAGATGGTCAGGCGCGGACAGCCGGCCAACGCCAGTACCTGGTCGACGGTACGAAAGCTCGCACCCATCACCACGGTATCGAAGCCTCCTTCCACCACGCGACGGCAGACACCGCGCACGAAACGCACGCCAGGATCCTCCTCGGGACCATAGTCCCGCCCGGTCGACTGCTTGTACCAGTCGGTGACACGCCCCACGAAGGGCGAGACGAGCGTCACGCCGGCATCGAAGCAGGCCCGTGCCTGAGCATCGCTGAACAGCAAGGTCAGGTTGCAGTTGATGCCCTCCCGCTCCAGGCGCTCGGCGGCACGAATGCCTTCCCAGGTCGAGGCCAGCTTGATCAGGATGCGCTCACGGCCCACGCCACGCTCATCGTAGGCTTCGATCAATTCATGCGCCTTGCGAATGCTCGCCTCGGTATCGAAGGACAACGCAGCGGGCACCTCGGTGGAAACGCGACCAGGGATCAGTCTGGCAATCTCGCAGCCCTTGGCGACGGCGAGTCGATCCACGGCCCGCTCCACCGCGGCATCACCGCTGCCTGCGATAGCCGCCAGTTCCGCGTCGATCAACGGCTGGTAGGCATCCATGTCGAATGCCTTGAGCAGCAAGGAGGGGGTGGTGGTGGCATCATAGGGACGGTAGCGACGAATCGCTTCCAGGTCGCCGGTATCGGCCACCACCAGGGAGTGTGCTTTCAGGGCATCGAGTCGCGAGGTCATGTCGATCCTCCTTTGGCGTGTCGAAATCAGGGAATGCCGTGGTGTCGTTGCAGCGCCTCACGGTAACGACCATACGCCTGATGATAGGCCTCTACGTTCGCCGGCCGTGGTTCGGCGGCCGCCATCGGGTCGAGGTGGACCAGCCGCTCGCACAGTGATGCCAGACGCTTCGTCCGTCGACGGTCGCACCACGCCGCCTGCAGCGCCGCGCCCAGTGCCGCCGCATCAGTGATCTGCGGGCAGACCACTGGCGTGCCCGTCACGTCGGCGACGATCTGCCGCCACACGGAACTCCGGGCACCGCCACCGATCAGCCGGATCTGGCTGGCCCCTGACGCCAGCTTGCCAAGCCGCTCGAGGCCATAGCGCATGCCGAAGGTCGCGCTCTCGACCACCGCCCGACAAAGGTTGGCCGGCGTGGTATTGACACTGGTCAGTCCCAGGAAGCTGGCCGAGGCCTGGGGTAACGGCGGCACCCGTTCGCCGTTGAAGAACGGTAAGGTCGTCACGCCACCGGCTCCGATGGGTGCTCGGTCGAGCTGATCATTGAATCCCACCAGATCGAGGCCGAAAAGCTCGCGCACCCGATTGGTCGCCGAGGTCACGTTCATGGTGCAGATCAACGGCAGCCAGCCGCCACTGCTGGCACAGAAATTGGCCACCATGGCGTCCTCGACGGGCACGGGTTCGTCGGAATAGGCACACACCGTGCCGGATGTCCCCAGGCTCAGGGTCACCAGGCCCGGCGCGATATTACCGGTGCCGATGGCGCCGAGCATGTTGTCGCCCCCACCACTGGCCACCAGGACGCCCTCGGCGAGTCCCAGTTCGCGAGCCAGTGCCGAACGCACCACACCGGCCGGCTCGTCGGACGCGATCAAACGCGGCAGCACCCGCTCGGCATCGAGCTCGGGGGCTATCTCGGCGAAGACATCGCGCCGCCAGCAACGACGATGCGTATCGAAATAGCCGGTCCCCGAGGCGTCCCCCGCCTCGGCCACCCGCTCGCCGGTGAGCCAGTAGTTGAGATAGTCGTGGGGCAGCAGCAAGGTGGCGATGCGCTGATAGATCTCCGGCCGGGTTTCACGCAGCCAGGCTACCTTGGATGCGGTATAGCCGGTCTGCAGCACCAGGCCGAGCTTGTCCAGACAGCCGGCGTCTCCGCCGAGCCGCTCGATCAGGGCGTCATTCTGGCCGGATGTCTCGGTGTCACACCACAGCTTGGCCGGATACAGCGGTTCGCCGGCTTCATCCAGCGCCACCATGCCATGCTGCTGTCCGGAAACCCCGATGGCGCGAATGTCACGGGCATCGATACGCGCCTCGGCCACGGCAGCCTGGAACGCACCGCGAAAAGCGGCAATCCAGTCCGCCGGGTGTTGCTCGCGGCGCCCGTTGTCCCCTTCCTCGAGTCGATGGGGACGGCTCGCCTCGCCGAGCAGGCGCCCGGCCTCCGTGTCCACCACCACGACCTTGGTGCTCTGGGTACCGCAATCCACACCGATATACATTCCACCTCCCCTCAAGCTCGGACCAGCGTCTCAAGGGTAGCCCGTGCGCCCCGCTCATGCAGGCTCTCCAGCGCGGCCCGGTAGGCCTCGCGGAAACGCGCCTGGCTGGCCATGTCGCCGAACAACGCGTGCTGTTCGATGAAGGCCGTCGGTCGTTCGCGATTCCCCGCGGCCACCGCCATCAATTCCCCCTTGAGACGATCGACGACCTCGATGGGCTCGCCGTCTTCGTCCGTCCCCTCGGCATAGCGTGCCCAACTGGCCACCACTGCCGCCGCTCGATGCATCTCGCCACCCCTGGCAAGCTGGTCGCGAATGACCGGCAGCAGCCACTTGGGGATACGATCGGAACTCTCGGCACACAGGCGCGCGAGGGTGTCCTTGATCTCGGGATTGGCGAAACGCTCGATCAGGCCCCGCCGGTACCTCGCCAGGTCGACACCAGGCAAGGGAGCCAGCGTCGGCGAGGCCTCCTTCACCATGTAATCCATCAGGAAGTCGACGAACAACGGATCGCGACAGACCTCGTGGGCATAGCGGTATCCGGCAAGATAACCGAAATAGCACAGTGCCTGATGGCTGGCGTTGAGCAGGCGCAGCTTCATCAGTTCATAGGGCTCGACATCCTCGACCAGTTGCACGCCGGCATGGTCGAGCGCCGGCCGCCCCGCCGCGAAGCGATCTTCCAGCACCCACTGGGTGAACGGCTCGCAGACCACCGGCCAGGCATCCTCGACGCCGAAGCGTTGCTCGAGTTCGTCAATATCAGCAGGCGTGGTTACCGGCGTGATGCGATCGACCATGGCGTTGGGAAACGGGACCTCGGACGCTACCCAGGCACCGAGTTCGGCATCGCGTGCCCGGGCAAAGGTCCCGAACATGCGCCGGGCGAGATCGCCGTTGCTCTGGATGTTGTCGCAGGACATCACCGTGAACGGCACTACCCCGCGCTGCCGCCGCCGGGCAAGGGCCTCGACCACCAGGCCGAACGAGGTCCGGGGCAAGCCAGGCTCGGCCAGGTCATGGCACACGTCGGGATCATCGAGGTTGAACTCGCCGCTCGCCGGGTGAATGTTGTAGCCTCCTTCGGTCACCGTCAGCGAGACGATGCGAATGGCCGGATCGGCCATAGCCTCGATCACGGCCTCCGGATCGTCCGGCGCGAACCGATAGTCGATCATCGAGCCGATCACCCTGGGCTCGAGACTGCCGTCAGGATGTTTCACCACCAAGGTATACAGGTGATCCTGAGCGGCCAGGCTCTGCTGCATGCGGCGGTCACCGGGCATCACGCCGACGCCGATGATGCCCCAGTCCAGCGCCTCGCCGCGTTGCATCAGCGTATCCAGATACATCGCCTGATGCGCGCGATGAAAACCTCCCACGCCAATGTGCACAATACCGGGAGTCACGGCGCCACGCGCATAGCCCGGTGTAGCGACCTCGCATCCCAGCCGGTCCAGGTTGGCGTTGTTGAGTCGAGTCATGAAGCGTCTCCTGCCACGCGTGGCGATGGTGTCGTGTGCGGAATGGTGTCGTGTGCAGACATGAAGGATCAGTCGCTCGTGAACCAGTGCAGATCGGCGGCCACCGAGCGAGACTTGATCAAGCGCGCATTGAGCATGTCCTTGTTCCGGGCACGCTCGATGGCGCCCGCCTGGTCCTGGCCCATTCCCAGCCAGCGCTCGATCAAGCGTGCCTCGAGCACCTCGTCGGGTACCTCGAGAAACAGGCTGAAGTCGAACTCATTACGCAATGCCGGCCAGGGGCCTTCATCGAGCAACAGGTAGTTACCCTCGACGATGACGATGTGATGTTCGGGCGTGATCAACCGACCGCCGGCCCGGGCCAGATCCAGGGGACGATCGAACACCGGCACGGCGACGTTGCCATCGGTTCGGCGAATACGCTGCAGATCGTGCTTGAGGCCCACGCAGTCGAAGGTCTCCGGCGCGCCTTTCACGGCAACCAGCCCCCGGGGCTCGAGCACGGCGTTGTCGTAGTGATAACCGTCCATGGGCACCACCGCCGCACAGCCGGCCTGGCAGGCATTGAGCTCACGGCACAGCCAGCCCGACAGGAAGGACTTGCCAGCGGCGGGCGGCCCCGCCAGAGCCACGATGAAGCGCCGGCTTTCCCCTGCCGCCTCCAACACTCGTGACGTCACCTCATGGATATTCGGATTCATCATTTTTCTCGCGTGATCCAAAAATCGCCGAGCAGGATGAAGAGCAAGACGCACGGCGCGCAGGAGCCCGAGCATATGAGGTATATGTGAGGGACTCCGAGCACCGTGCAACGCAGCAATTCACCCGCGCAGACTTTTTTCAGCTCATCCAATTACCACCATCGACGTTGAGCGTCTGAGCCACCACATAGTCGCTGTCCTCGGAGGCCAGGAAGACCGCCGCGCCGGCATGGTCCTCCGGGCGTCCCATGCGCCCCATGGGCACCGCCTCACCGACCAGGCGCTTCTTCTCGCCGAGGGGACGTCCCTCGTAGCGCGCGAACAAGGCATCCACCTCTTCCCACATCGGTGTGTCGACCACGCCCGGGGCGATGCCGTTGACCCGGATGCCATGCCGAATCAGATCCAAGCCACAGGACTGGGTCAGGCTGATCACTGCCGCCTTGGTAGCGCAGTAGGTACTGACCAGCGCCTCGCCGCGCCGGCCGGCCTGGGAAGCCATATTGATGATGGCCCCGCCTCGCCCCTGCTCGACCATGGCCGCCGCCACCGCCTGGAGCGTGAAGAAGAGTCCTTTGACATTGACCGCAAACTGTCGGTCGAAGCTCTCCTCGCTGACCTCCAGCACCGGCGCCATGTCAAACACTGCCGCATTGTTGACGAGAATATCGATGGTCCCGAAGCGCTCCTGGACCGACGCCACCATGGCATCGATCGAGGCGCTGTCGCGCACATCCAGCCGCCTTCCGATCGCCCGTTCCCCGGCATCCAGCGACACCAGCCCTGCGTCGATGGCCTCGGTATCGACATCGGCTACGACCACCCGAGCCCCTTCCGCCAGATACCGCTCGGCGATCGCCAGGCCAATGCCTCGCGCCCCGCCGGTCACCACCGCCACCTTGTCGACGAGTTTCATCACGATGTCTCCTTGTGTTGGTTCAACCGGAAAGGCGTTGCTTGCGCCAGGTCGCCACCAGCGCCGGCAATTCGCGCATATGCTCCATCACGTGCCAGGCACCGGCCTCGCGCAACCGCGCCGCCTGGCCAGGAGGCACGTGGCTGGCCCCGGTGAAGCCGATCACGGTCATGCCGGCCGCCCGGGCAGCGCCAACGCCAGCCGTACTGTCTTCCACCACGAGACACTCCTCCGGTGACACCGCCAGCGTCTCGGCGGCCAGTCGATAGATGGCTGGATCCGGCTTGGGGCGCGCCACCTGCTCGGCACAGAAGATCGGCGCCCCGTCCAGAAGAGCGTCCAGCCCAGTATGCGACAGCGAGTCGCGTACCCGCCCGCGATGGCTGTTGGATACCACCGCCACCGCCATGTCCAGCCGTTCGATAACGGCGGCGACGCCATCGATGGCGCGCAACTCCTGTGCCAGACGACGTTCGATCTCTCGGTCGATGGCACCCAGCGCATCATCGGGCAAGGCATGACGACTGAGCGCCTCGAGACGCTCGAGGATCGCACCGGTGGTCAGACCGAGCGCCTCGCCGAGTCGCGATTGGATATCGACATCGGGCAGCCACGACGCGAGTCGCTCGACCAACGTCGCCTCGGCGATTGCCTCGCTGTCCACCAGCACGCCGTCGCAATCAAAGATCAACCTTTCCATGTCCACTCCTCAGGCTTCGGCGTCACTGGCGGCACGATTGTCCTGACGGGTCAGGGACGCCAGCGGATGACGCTCCAGGCTCGCAAGGGCGATGTCGTCGTCGGTGAACAGATGGCCTCGCCGTGGCTCGAAGGTGAAGCCAATCTCCTCGCCCACGCGGTGGGTCACGTCACCATCCACCATCAGCGTCAAGAGATCCTCGTCCATGTCCACATAGAGCGAGGTCTGGCCACCCAGGCGTTCGATGACCCTGATCCGCCCCCGCAGAGGGCCTGTCTCGTCCAGCGTCAGATGCTCCGGACGCACGCCCAGCGTCAGCGACTGATCGGCTTCACAGGTTCGCCCATCGACCGGCACCCGGGTGACATCGCCACCGGGCAGGCGGACGTCCACGCCCTCATCACCGGCCGACACCACGCTCACCGGCAGGAAGTTCATCTTCGGCGAGCCGATGAAGCCCGCCACGAAGCGGTTGCGGGGATGGTGATAGAGCTCCATGGGCGAACCGACCTGCTCCACCACGCCGCCCTGCAGCACCACGATCTTGTCGGCCATGGTCATGGCCTCGATCTGGTCATGGGTCACGTAGATCATGGTCGCCTTGAGTTCCTCGTGCAGCCGCGCCAGCTCGATACGCATCTGCACGCGCAGGGCCGCATCCAGGTTCGACAGCGGTTCGTCGAACAAAAAGATGCTGGGGTTGCGCACGATGGCCCGACCGATCGCCACCCGCTGGCGCTGCCCGCCGGACAAGGCCTTTGGCTTGCGATCCAGCAATGGCTCCAGCTGCAGGATGCGTGCCGCCTCGAGCACCTTCTGGCGCCGCTGCGCCTTGGCTACACCGGCCAGACGCAGGCTGAACCCCATGTTGTCCTCCACCGTCATGTGCGGATAGAGGGCATAGCTCTGGAATACCATGGCCAGGCCGCGCTCCGCCGGCCCCAGGTCGTTGACCCGCTGGCCTTCGATGACGATATCCCCCGACGAGGTGCTCTCGAGTCCGGCGATCATGCGCAGCAGGGTCGACTTGCCACAGCCGGATGGGCCGACGAAGACCACGAACTCCTCATCCTTGACCTCCAGGTCGACCCCCTGGATGACCTGGGTTTCATCGAAGCGCTTGACGACGCTGTTGAGTTGCAGGGTTGCCATGTAATTGTCCTCTTATTTGACGGCGCCAAAGGTCAGGCCACGGACCATTTGTTTCTGGGTCAGCCAGCCGAACACCAGGATCGGCGCGATGGCCATGGTCGAGGCGGCGGACAACTTGGCCCAGAACAGGCCCTCGGGACTCGAGAAGGAGGCGATGTAGGCGGTCAGCGGCGCTGCCTGGGAGGTCGTCAGGTTGAGGCTCCAGAAGGACTCGTTCCAGCTCAGGATCACCGATAGCAGGCCGGTGGAAGCGATTCCGGGGAGTGTCAGGGGCAGCAGCAGATAGCCGATTTCCTGCAGAGTGCTCGCGCCATCCATGCGTCCCGCCTCGAGAATGTCCCGCGGCAGATCCTTGAAGAAGGTGTAGAGCATCCACACCACGATCGGCAGATTCATCAGCATGTAGACGATGGTCAGACCGGTCAGGGTGTCCAGCAGTCCCAGATCGCGAAACAGCAGATAGATCGGTACCAGAACGCCGACCGGCGGCAGCATCTTGGTCGACAACATCCACAGCAAGGTGCCCTTGGTGCGTCGGGTCGGCAGGAAGGCCATCGAATACGCCGACGGAATGGCGATCAGCAGGGCCAGCAGAGTCGAGCCGAAGGCCACCACCACGCTGTTCCAGGCAAACTTGACGTAATCGGCACGTTCCTGCACCTCGGCATAGCTCTCCAGGGTCGGCGTGAAGATCAGACTCGGCTCGGCGATGGCTTCGGCCTCGGTCTTGAAGCCGGTCACTATCATCCAGAAGATCGGAAAGAAGATGAGCAGGGCCACCGTCCAGCCGAGCAGCGCCATGCCCAGGCCACGCAGGCGCCTGGCACGGGCCGCGGCGTTACCGCGCTCCGCTGTCACCGGCGTGTCCTTGGTCGTCAGGGTCGTCGTCATGGGAATCCTCTCCTCAGCGTGCCTGGCTTACGCTTCCAGGTTCTTGGCCACCATGCGGACCAGGAAGATGGCAACGATGTTGGCCAGGATGATGGCGATCACCCCGCCGGCGGACGCCGTGCCGACATCGAAGTCGAGCAGAGCGCGGATGTAGATCAGGTAAGCCAGGTTGGTGGTGGCCAGCCCCGGCCCGCCAGAGGTAGTGACGAAGATCTCGGCGAAGACCGTCAACAGGAAGATCATCTCGATCATGATCACCACGCTGATCGCCCGCTTGAGGTGCGGCAGCGTGATGAAAAAGAAGATCGCTACCGGCCCGGCCCCATCCATGCGGGCCGCCTCGACCTGATCGTCGTCGAGCGACTGCATGGCGGTCAGCAGGATCAGCAGTGCGAACGGCAGCCACTGCCACGAGACGATGATGATGATCGAGGTCAAAGGCAGGCTGGAGAACCAGTCCAGCGCCGGCAGGCCGAAGGATTCGGCGAGCCAGGCCAGCACCCCGTTGGCCGGGTGCATCATCATGTTCTTCCATACCAGGGCGCTGACCGTGGGCATGACGAAGAACGGCGAGATGGCCAGCACCCGGGCGATGCCACGCCCGAAGAAGTCCTGCTGGAACAGCACCGCCAGCAAGGTACCGCCCACCACGGTGATGGCCAGGACCCAGCCCACCAGCAGCAGGGTCGTGCCCATGGCCGACCACAAGGCAGGATCGGTCAGCAGGTATTGATAATTCTCGAACCCGGCGAAACCTTTCATGCCGGGCATCAGCAGGTTATAGCGCTGGAAGGAGAACCACAGGGTCATGCCCAGCGGCACCAGCATCCAGAGCAGCAACAGGGTCACCGCGGGGGCCTGCAGCGACAGGGTGCGCAGACCGCCGACGGTACGACCGGAGGCGCGAGTCTTGTTCATGGCTCGTCACTCGTCGGTTGGAACGCCGCAAGCGGCATAAGGATGGGCGGCGCGCCGGGCGCCGCCAGGGACGACACCCGCGTTTCAGTCGAGATAGCCGGAACGCTGCATGGTGCGTTCGGTGGCACGCTGCGCGGCCTGCAGTGCCTGCTCGACACTGGTCTCTCCCGTGAGAGCCGAGGCGATCATCTGCCCCACCTGGGTGCCGATCGACTGGAACTCGGGAATGCCGACGAACTGCACGCCCACATAGGGATTGGGATCGAGGGTGGAATCCAGCGGGTCGGCGTCACGAATCGCCTCGACCACGAAGTCGGCGAAGGGGGCGGCCTGCTGGTAGCGTTCATCGGCATAGGTCGATTCGCGGGTACCGGGGGGCACGCTGGTCCAGCCTTCGCGCTCACCGACCAGCTCGACGTATTCCTGCGAGGTCGCCCATTGAATGAAGGTCTTGGCCGCCTCCGGAGACTCGGAGGAGCTCGGAATCGCCAGCGCCCAGGACCACAACCAATGCGAGCCCTTCGGTGTCTCGGCTACCGGTGCCGGCGCGAAACCGAGCTGGTCGGCCACCTGGGACTCATCGGCGTTGAACAGCTTGCCGGCCGCCGAAGTGGCATCGACCCACATGGCGCAGTTCCCCCGCGAGAAGAGCGCGAGGTTCTCGTTGAAGCCGTTGGAACTCGCCCCGGAGGGGCCGTAATCGTTGAGCAGATCGACGTAGAAGGAGATCGCCTCCTGCCAGGCATCGCTGTCGATCTCGGGGTTCCAGTCCATGTCGAACCAGCGGCCGCCATAGGTGTTCACCAGGGTTGAGACAAACGCCATGTTCTCGCCCCAGCCCGGCTTGCCACGCAGGCAGATACCGGCCACCTCGTTGTCGGGGTCGTGGAGCTTGCCGGCCCATTCCCGCACTTCGCTCCAGGTCGGCTGTTCGCTCATCTCGATGCCCGCCTGCTCGAACAGATCCCGGCGGTAGTACATCATCGAACTCTCGGCATAGAACGGCAGCGCATGGAGGGTGCCATCATGGCTGAGACCGTCACGAACCGGCTTGAGCAGATCCTCGACCTGGTAGGACGCGGGCAGGTCGTCGAGGGGCTCGAGCCAGCCCCGCTCGGCCCAGATCGGCGCTTCGTAGCTGCCGATGGTCATGACATCGAACTGCCCGCCCTCGGTGGCGATATCGGTCGTCATGCGCTGGCGTAGCACGTTCTCCTCGAGCACCACCCAGTCCAGGGTGATATCGGGATGCGCCTTCTCGAAGGCCTCAGTAAGCCCCTGCATGATGACCATGTCATTGTTGTTGACGGTGGCCACCGTGATGGTCTCGGCCTGGGCCGCCGTGGCGCCCAGTGCCGTGGCGGCCACCAGGGGAAGTAGACGATGACGCTGCATGGCGTGCTCCTGTTGCGTTGATGCCCCCCCGCAGGAGGAATTGTTGTTGTCTCTGGAGGACGGGAAATTCCCGTTGCCCTCTCGCCTATTACCGATCAATAGAATCAACGACTGATCAAATGATCGGACAGAGACACAAAAAACGCAAAGCCGGAGCGCTTAGACTTTAGGCTAGAAGCTAGAAGCTAGAAGCTAGAAGCTAGAAGCTAGAAGCTAGAAGCTAGAAGCTAGAAGCTAGAAGCTAGAAGCTAGAAGCTAGAAAGAGATGACAACCGAGGTGAGCCCCCAGTCAAGGGCGAACGATCGAGGCTACCGCTCGAATGGCCCAGTCCGTGGCCAGGTGTAGAGGCGCGTGGCTCGACACCTGTGGCTGGGTTCGACGCTCATGTCTCGAAGCTCGTGGCTCGACACGCCGATCACGAGTGCTCGACGATATATTTCGCGGCCTGCTCGTCGGTCACCAGACTCTTCAACCAGCCTCCACGCAGGGCCGCCAGGATCGCCGGCGCCTTCCCCCGCCCGCCGGCCAGAGCCACCATTTCCTGATCGCGGAACATCGATAACGGCAGACTGGTGACGCGTCGACTGGTCGAGCAGTCGATCAGTTCACCCTCGGCATTCATGGGCCAGCCGAGCAGTTCGCCGACAGCCTCCCGGGACAACAGTTCATCCAGTTCGGCCTCGCTGATGAAGTGATCCTGGAACAAGGTTGCCTGGCGATCAATGCGCCCCACACCGATGAAAGCTGCCTGAGCTTGGCGCGCCACCTTGGTGATGGCCTGGAACAACGGCTGTCCCTGCAGCGCCTCCTTCTCGCTCACCGACCCCGCCACGACCGGTGCGGGCAACAGAAAACGCTCGCTGCCCGTCTTGTCGGCAAGCACCATGACGCCGTCATAGCGGTTGGCGGAACCGTCCCGAGCGATGTTGCCTACCAACGAGACGATGCGATGCTGCGGACGATCGAAGCGTCTCAGAGCCTCCACCGTGGCCCGCACCGAGCGCCCCGTGCCCAGCGACAGGGTCAGCGGCTCGGAACGCTCGAGCAGGCGCGCGAGGCGCTCGGCACCGGCCACCGCCAGATAATGGGCGCTATCCGCCCCCGCCTCAGCATCGGCCGGCACCACATCGCAGAATGCCAGGCCGAAGGCATCGCGAATCGCCTGGGACAACGCCGTGCATTGCGCAATGGGATGATCGATTCGGACCTTGACCAGCCCCTCCTGGCGCGCCAGCGCCAGCAAGCGTTGCACACCGGGGCGGGACACCCCCAATTGCGCGGCGATCTCGTCCTGGGTACAGCCTCCCACATGGGAGAGCCAGGCCGCCCGCGCCGCCTGGTCCAGTTTCACCTCGAACTTGTCCACTCTCACGACTCACTGGCTGATCGATATGCGGCATCATCGCAAGGCTGCCGGGGTTGCACAATGTCCGCTCACTGGCGACGCAGCACCACGCTGAGGTTGTTCGCCGGCATCTCGACGACCGTCTCGAGCGTCAGTCCGTGAGGCATCGCCGCCTCCACCACCGCTTCGAGATCGCGCACGCCCCAACGTGCATCGCGGCGTCTCAAGTCCTCGTCGAAGGCCGCATTGCTCGGTGCCGTGTGCCTGCCCTCGCGCCGATAGGGGCCATACAGATAGAGCGTCCCCCCGGCGGCCAAGTGCTCACCGGCACGGGCCATCAGCGCTTCGGTCACCTCCCAGGGCGAAATGTGTATCAGGTTGATGGCCACGATGGCATCGAAGGTTTCGTCAGGCCAGTCGCCGGTAGCATCGAGACGGATCGGCGCCCGCAGGTTGTCCGGCCCGGACGTCGACCGCCAGGCCTCGATGGACGCCAGGGAGTGCGAGTCGACATCGCTTGGCTGCCATTGCCAGCCTGGCATCGCCGAGGCGAAATGAAGCCCGTGCTCCCCACTGCCGCTGGCCAGTTCGAGCACCCTGGCTCGCGCCGGCAATACCTCCTCGAGCACCGCGAGGATCGGCTCGCGATTGCGCGCGGCAGCAGGGCTCTTGAGGCGCGCCGGGGATGTGCCCCGATGATCGGTTCGTGACATCATGGTCTCCTGGGCATTGTCCGAGAGTGCCTGGATACGGGGCGGCGAGTGTCGCCGCTCCCTTGCTTTTCCCGTTTCCACCGGAATGGACACACAGGATAACGCATGGCCGGTTCCCTGCCTCTCTACCTCAAGATACAACGGCACCTGCTGGAAAAGATTCATGGTGGCGACTGGCCAGTGCAGCACCGGATTCCACCCGAGGAACGCCTGGCCGAGGAATTCGGCGTCAGCCGCATGACTGCCAACAAGGCGATCCGTGACCTGGTCCAGAAAGGATACCTGACGCGACAACCCGGGGTCGGCACCTTCGTTACCGACCGCAAGGCCGAGTCCTCGCTGATCGAGGTGCACAACATCGCCGAAGAGGTCCGCAGCCGCGAACATGTCTACACCAGCGAAGTCCTGCGTGCCGAAGCGCTGGAGGCCGACGACGAGATCTCGGTGTATCTGGGCGTGCGCAACGGCGCCCGGGTCTTTCACACCCTGATCGTGCATCGCGAGAACGGCGTGCCCATCCAGCTCGAGGATCGCTACGTCAATCCCAGCCGGGTTCCCCACTATCTGGAGACGGACTTCACGCAGCACACGCCCAATGAGGTGCTGGTGGCAGCCTGCCCGATCAACGATGTGGAACACGTGGTCGAGGCCGTGCTGGTCGACGCCGACACCGCACGGCGCCTCGACATCGCCCCCCACGAACCCTGTCTGCGAATGATCCGGCGCACCTGGTCGGGAGATCACCTGATCAGCTATGCGCGCCTGATCCATCCCGGCGACCGCTACAAGCTACGCTCCTCGTTGCATACCAACTGACGCGGCCTGAGCCGATCAACCTGCCAGAGCTTGCACCAGGTAACCCGCCGGCACCGCCAGCAGCAGGCTCAACGCCACCCGCAGGAACCACACGATCACGATGCGCCCTACCGACAACGGGATGCTGGTGGACAGGATGCAGGGAATCGAGGCCGAGAAGAACAGCACCGAGGAGACCGACACCACCCCGGCGGCGAAACGTGCCACCAGGCCAGCATCGCCCATCAACAGGGCCGGCAGGAACATCTCGGCAAGCCCCGCCGCCGCTGCCTGGGCCAGAGCAGCGGCTTCGTCCAGCCCCCAGATTGCCACGAAGGGGTAGAAGGCCCAGCCGAGCCATTCGAACAGCGGCGTGTACTTGGCCAGCAGCAATCCGGCCAGCCCCACCGACATGATCGACGGCAGGATGCTGATCGCCATCAGCAGTCCCTCGCGAAAATTCAGCGCCACGCTGGACAGCAGGCTCGGTGCCCGCTCGGCCACCTCCAGCCCGGTACGCCAGGCCGTGGCCAGGCGGCGCCCTGGGGTGGCGTCCGGTTCACCGTCCGTCTTGCTGTCATCCATGCGCGACAGAGGCGGCATCCGCACCGTGATCGCCGTCACCATGAAGGTAATGACCAGCGTCAGCCAGAAATAGAGATTCCAGAACGCCATCAGCTCCAGGGTCTTGGCCACGATGATCATGAAGGTTGCCGACACGGTGGAGAAGCCGGTGGCGATGATCGCCGCCTCCCGAGCCGAATACTGCCCTGCCTGGTAGACCCGGCTGGTGATCAGCAAGCCGATGGAATAGCTACCGACGAAAGACGCCACGGCATCGATCGCGCTTCTCCCCGGCGTGCGCCACACCGGCCGCATCACCGGCTGGACCAGCACGCCGATAAGCTCGAGCAGGCCGAAGCTGATCAGCAGCGCCAGGAAGATGGCCCCGATCGGCACGATCAGCCCCACCGGAATCACCAGCTTGTCGAACAGAAAGGGCAGCATGTCCGGCTCATGCAAAAAGGCAGGCCCCCAGCCGGTCAGTGCCATCACTGCTGCCGCCACACCGGCCAGCTTGAGCCCCGTGAAGACTCGCTCGGTCAGGCTGCGCCGCCAGGTTCCTCTGACCAGAGGATAGAGCGCCCCGGCGACGATCAGCGCCAGGGCATAAAGGCCGCTACCCTCGCCCAAAAGGTTGCGAGCACCGGTCACCATATGGTCCAGCGGTATGGTCGTCTTGCCGTCGAACGTCATCGGCACGAAGAAGATCAGCACCCCGATGCAGCTGGGTACGAACAGCTTGAACACGGTGCTCGCCGAGGGCCCCCGACGTCGGGACGCGTCGGATGGGGAGTTCGCCATGGGAGGCTCCTGGATTGTCGTTGTGAGCGGGATCATCGATGCGAGTTGCGCTTCACTGCATGAAGGACTGAGGCAACCCACTTTGTATATACATCACACAGAATACCGATGCCATGAGCACCTCGCCGAGGTCCTTAATACTTTGGTCGAAAACATTCGATAGACCTGATCAAAATATTTCCATGAAAAATTATATTTTATTGATTTTAATAATATTTATCTGCCTTTCTGCATGGAAATGCCTAGACCTGAGAACCCCGTCAGACGCCAGACTCACGGGGTGACGATGGCGCGGGAATGCGCTAATGTATTTGTATATACAAAACACCCTGGAGACGTCAGCATGACTCATCCCCGGACACGTCGACTCTGGCAGGACGTCACCGTCTTCGACGGACAGGAGACCCTGCCCGAGGCCATGGCGGTAATCGTCGAGGAAGACCGCATCCAGTCCCTGATTCCGATGCGGGAACTCTCGGCTTCCCTTGCCGAAACATGCCGGCTCATGGGCAGCGGTGGCGTGATGACCCCTGGCCTGATCGACTGCCACACGCATCTGGTGTTCGGGGGCGGCCGTGCCGACGAGTTCGAGGCACGCCTGGAAGGCGTGAGCTACGAGGAAATCGCCCGACGCGGCGGCGGCATCATCAGCACCGTGCGCGACACGCGCAAGGCCAGCGAGGACGAGCTGTTCGCCGCCGCCCTGCCACGCCTCGATGCCCTGCTCGCCGACGGCGTGACCACCGTGGAGATCAAGTCGGGCTATGGCCTCGACGTCGAGAACGAGCTCAAGATGCTGCGCGTCGCCCGCCGTCTCGGCGAGGCGCGGCCCGTGCGCGTCGTCACCAGCCTGCTCGGCGCCCACGCCTTGCCGCCGGAATACGCAGACGACAGCGACGGCTACATCGACCTGGTCTGTCAGGCGATGATCCCCGCTGCCGCGGACGAGGGACTGGCCGATGCGGTCGATGTCTTCTGCGAGAAGATCGCCTTCTCGGTGGCCCAGTGCGAGCGCGTCTTCGAGGCGGCCCAGGCTCACGGCCTGCCCATCAAGGCCCATGCCGAGCAACTCTCCAATCTGGGCGGCTCCGCCATGGCCGCTCGCCACGGCGCCTTGTCGGCCGACCATATCGAGTACCTCGATGACGCCGGCATCGCCGCCATGCGGGATGCCGGCAGCGTGGCGGTGATCCTGCCGGGTGCCTTTCACACGCTGCGCGAAACCCAGCAGCCTCCCATCGCCGGGCTTCGCGAGGCTGGCGTGCCGATGGCCGTCGCCACCGATGCCAATCCCGGTAGCTCGCCGCTGTTCATGCCGACCTTGATGCTCAATCTGGCCTGTACCCTGTTTCGCCTCACGCCGCGAGAGGCACTGGCCGGCATGACCGCGCACGGCGCCCGCGCTCTGGGGTTTGCCGAACTCGGCAGGTTGCGCGAGGGAGCGCCTGCCGACCTGTGTCTCTGGAACATCGACTCTCCGGCGGAGCTCGCCTATGCCGTCCAGCCCGGTCGACTTCGTCAGCGCGTCGTCGCCGGCCAACCCGTGGAGGAGCTCGCTCATGGCCAATGAGATCGACATGAGCCTCTGGCAGGGTCGCCGCGACCCCGAGCCCGACAGTGACCGCTGGCACCAGCGCATCGCGCCCCTTTCGGAGAACGCCCCAGCGGGATGTGCCCTTCTCGGCTTCGCCAGCGATGCCGGCGTGGCCCGCAACCAGGGCCGGGTCGGTGCCGCCGCCGGACCGTCGGCGATCCGTCGCGCCCTAGCTCCGCTTGCCTGGCACCGTGAAGCACCGGCCTTCGACGCCGGCGACGTGACCTGCGAAGGCGACGCTCTGGAAGCCGCCCAGGCAGCCCTGGCTGAACGCCTGGCGCCACTGCTCGATGCCGGGCACCTGCCCATCGTGCTGGGCGGCGGCCACGAGATCGCCTATGCCAGCTGGCAAGGCCTCGCCCGTCACCTCGCTCCTCGCGAGACGCCACCGCGCGTCGGCATCATCAACCTCGATGCCCATTTCGATCTGCGCGATCCTGGCCACGTACGCTCCTCCGGCACGCCCTTCTCGCAGATCGCCGAGGATTGCCACGCCAGGGGTTGGCCCTTCCGCTACGCCTGCCTTGGCATCAGCCGCGCCGCCAATACTCGTGCGCTGTTCCAGCGGGCCAGAGCGCTCGATGTACTGGTGCGCGAAGACCGCGACGTCACTCCGACCCGGCTCAACACCATCCAGCGTGATCTCGAGCGTTTCATCGCCCATTGCGACCGGCTCTATCTGACCATCGATCTCGACGTGCTGCCGGCCTGTGAGGCACCCGGCGTCAGCGCACCGGCAGCACGCGGCGTCCCCCTGGCGCTGCTCGAACCCCTGATCGAGACGGTCCGCGACAGCGGCAAGCTCTGTCTAGCCGATATCGCCGAGCTGAACCCCGACCATGACATCGATGACCGCACCGCCAGAGTCGCGGCACGCCTCATCCATCTGCTGACCCTGAACGGCTGAACCGGCGCCGACCGTCAGCCCTCTTACCGAGAGACCCTGCGAGGAATCCAAGCATGTCCCATATCGACAAGCGTCACGACCCGAGCCGCAAGATCGGCGCCCCCACCGGTACCGAGCGCACCTGCAAGAGCTGGCTCACCGAAGCGCCGCTGCGCATGCTGATGAACAACCTGCATCCGGATGTCGCCGAGCGCCCCGAGGACCTGGTGGTCTACGGCGGCATCGGCCGCGCCGCCCGTGACTGGGAATGCTTCGACAAGATCGTCGAGACCCTGCAGCGCCTGGAGGACACCCAGACGCTGCTGATCCAGTCCGGCAAGCCGGTGGGCGTATTCGAGACCCACAAGGACGCACCCCGCGTGCTGATCGCCAATTCCAACCTGGTGCCGGCCTGGGCCAACTGGGAACACTTCAACGAGCTCGACAAGAAGGGGCTCATGATGTACGGCCAGATGACCGCCGGGTCCTGGATCTACATCGGCTCTCAGGGCATCGTCCAGGGCACCTACGAAACCTTCGTCGAGGCCGGCCGCCAGCACTACGACGGTGACCTCAAGGGACGCTGGATCCTGACCGCCGGCCTCGGCGGCATGGGCGGCGCTCAGCCACTGGCCGCGACTCTCGCCGGCGCCTGCTCGTTGAACATCGAGTGCCAGCAGTCGCGTCTCGACTTCCGCCTGCGCACCCGCTACCTCGACGAACAGGCCGAGGATCTGGACGACGCCCTGGCTCGCCTCGAGCGCTACACCGCCGAGGGCAAGGCGATCTCCATCGGGCTGTGTGCCAATGCCGCTGACGTGCTGCCTGAGCTGGTCAAGCGCGGCGTGAAGCCGGATATGGTCACCGACCAGACCAGTGCCCACGACCCGCTGCACGGCTACCTGCCGGCCGGCTGGAGCTGGGATGAGTATGTCGAGCGTGGCAAGACCGAGCCCGAGACAGTCGTCAAGGCGGCCAAGCAGTCCATGGCGGTGCACGTGCGCGCCATGCTCGACTTCCAGCAGCAAGGCATCCCGACCTTCGACTACGGCAACAACATCCGCCAGATGGCTCAGGAAGAAGGCGTCGACAATGCCTTCGACTTCCCCGGCTTCGTGCCGGCCTATATCCGTCCGCTGTTCTGCCAGGGCATCGGCCCCTTCCGCTGGGCCGCGCTGTCCGGCGACCCCGAGGACATCTACAAGACCGACCAGAAGGTCAAGGAGCTGATCCCGGACGACCCGCACCTGCACAACTGGCTGGACATGGCTCGCGAGCGCATCGCCTTCCAGGGCCTGCCGGCACGCATCTGCTGGGTCGGCCTCAAGGATCGCGCCCGCCTCGGCCAGGCCTTCAACGAGATGGTCAGAAACGGCGAGCTCAAGGCGCCGGTGGTCATCGGTCGCGATCACCTGGATTCCGGCTCGGTGGCCAGCCCCAATCGCGAGACCGAGTCGATGATGGATGGCTCCGATGCTGTCTCCGATTGGCCGCTGCTCAATGCCCTGCTCAACACCGCCGGCGGCGCCACCTGGGTCTCGCTGCACCATGGTGGCGGCGTGGGCATGGGCTATTCCCAGCACGCCGGCGTGGTGATCGTCTGCGACGGCAGCGAGGATGCCCATGTCCGCCTGGGCCGCGTGCTGCGCAACGATCCGGGCACCGGCGTCATGCGCCACGCCGATGCCGGCTACGACATCGCCAAGGAGTGTGCGCAAGAGAATGGCCTCGACCTGCCGATGATCGACAAGTAAAACCTTCTACATCCACAGTCATGCTTCTCGCTGGTACAGGGAGCGCCGGTGGCAGGTCGAAGCGAAGGTCCGATGCCAAGGATGGCATCGGTAGCGCCCAGGGATGGGTTCACAGCGCCTTCGCGTAGTGCCTGCCACCGGCAAGCTCCGGCTCGGCGAGATGAGGAACTCCCTATGAACCATCTCGAGATACAACCCGGCAAGATGACCCTGGCCCAGGCGCGCCGGGTCTTCGAAGCCCCTCTCCAGGTCTCCCTGCCGACCAGTGCCGATGCCGATATCGCCGCCGGCGTCGACTGCGTCAATCGCGTGGTCGAGGAAGATCGCACCGTCTACGGCGTCAACACCGGCTTTGGCCTGCTGGCCCAGACCCGCATCGAGAAGGACCAGCTCGAGGACCTGCAACGCTCCCTAGTGCTGTCCCACGCCACCGGCGTCGGCGGTGCCATGGAAGATGCCCTGGTACGCCTGATCATGGTGCTCAAGGTCAACAGCCTAGCTCGCGGCTACTCCGGCATTCGCCGCGAGGTGCTGGATGCCCTGGTGGCGCTGATCAACGCCGAGGTCTATCCGCAGATCCCGCTCAAGGGCTCGGTGGGTGCCTCTGGCGACCTGGCGCCGCTGGCGCACATGAGCGTGGTGTTGCTCGGCGAAGGCCAGGCCCGCCATCGGGGCGAGTGGCTGCCGGCCACCAAGGCCCTCGAGATCGCCGGTCTCGAACCGCTCTCGCTGGCGCCCAAGGAAGGTCTGGCCCTGCTCAATGGCACCCAGGTCTCCACTGCCTATGCCCTCAAGGGTCTGTTCGAGGCCGAAGATCTGTTCGCCGCCGCCACCGTGTGCGGCTCGCTCACTGTGGAGGCCACCCTGAGCTCGCGCTCGCCCTTCGATCCTCGCATTCACGAGGTGCGCGGCCAGCGCGGCCAGATCGATGCCGCTGCCGCCTATCGCCACCTGCTCGGCGAGCGCAGCGAGATCAGCGATTCCCACGTCGATTGCGGCAAGGTTCAGGACCCCTATTCCCTGCGGTGTCAGCCTCAAGTGATGGGCGCCGTCCTCACCCAGCTGCGCCAGGCCGCCGAGGTTCTGGGCATCGAGATCAATGCTGTCTCGGACAATCCCCTGGTGTTCGCCGAACAGGGTGATATCATCTCCGGCGGCAATTTCCATGCCGAGCCGGTGGCCATGGCGGCCGACAACCTGGCGTTGGCCATCGCCGAGATAGGCTCGCTCACCGAGCGTCGCGTCTCGCTGATGATGGACAAGCACATGTCCCAGCTTCCGCCCTTCCTGGTGGAGCATGGCGGCGTCAACTCGGGCTTCATGATCGCGCAGGTGACGGCGGCCGGACTCGCCAGCGAGAACAAGGCACTCGCGCATCCGCACAGCGTCGACAGCCTGCCGACCTCGGCCAACCAGGAAGACCACGTCTCCATGGCGCCGGCCGCCGGCAAGCGGCTATGGGAAATGGCCGACAACGTGCGTGGCATCCTCGCCATCGAATGGCTGGCCGCCTGCCAGGGCCTGGATTTCCGCGACGGTCTCAGGACCACCGACACACTGGAAGAAGCTCGCCGGGTACTGCGCGAGCGTGTCGCCTACTACGACAAGGACCGTTTCTTCGCGCCGGACATCGACGCCGCCAGCGAACTCCTCGCGAAACGCCACCTCAGTCGTCTGGCGCCCGCCGATCTGTTGCCCAGCCAGGTGAACTGACCAGGCAACGCAACCTCGTCGCCCCTCCCGCCCCGAGCCGGCAAGGGGCGACACCAACAACAATCGACCTTCTCACAAGGGGCAAGACATGAACGCAGTCGTCCTGGCCATCCTGGTCATGGTCACCCTCAGCCTGATGCGCGTATCCGTCGTGTTCGCGCTGATCGCCGCCGCCCTGGTCGGCGGTCTCTATGCGGGCATGCCGCTGGGCGAAATCCTCACCGCCTTCAATGACGGCCTGGGCAACGGTGCCAAGGTCGCCATCTCCTACGCCGTGCTGGGGGCCTTTGCCGTGGCCCTGTCGCGCTCGGGCATCACCCAGTTGCTCTCCAACAAGGCCATCGCCAAGCTGGGACTGGACGACGGGATCCCCAACCGCCAGTTGATCGTCTTCACCCTGCTCGGCGTGCTGCTGGCCGCGGCGGTGAGCTCCCAGAACCTGATCCCGGTACACATCGCCTTCATCCCGGTACTGGTGCCGCCGCTACTCAAGCTGATGAATCACTTGCAGCTCGATCGCCGGGCCGTGGCCTGCGTGATCACCTTCGGCATCACCGCCCCTTACATGTTGCTGCCGGTCGGCTTCGGTTCGATCTTTCTTCACGACATCCTGTTGACCAACCTCAACGAGAACGGCCTGGACGTGACCGCCGGCATGGTACCAATGGCCATGATCGTGCCCATCGGCGGCATGGCCCTGGGCCTCGTGGTCGCCCTGCTGTTCAGCTACCGTCGCAAGCGCGACTATCAGGACGTCGATCTGGCCCATGGCGACGAGACGCCCAGCCAGGCCGCCCAGCACCTCAAGCCCTGGCAGATGCTGGTACTGGCAGTGGCGCTGGTGGGGACCGTCACGGTCCAGCTGTTCACCGGCTCGATGGTGATCGGCGGTCTATTCGGCTTCGCCCTGCTCTCGGTGAGCGGTGTGTTCCGCTGGCATGAACAGGACGACATCTTCACCGAAGGCATGCGCATGATGGCGCTGGTCGGCTTCATCATGATCTCGGCGGCAGGGTTCGCCAGCGTGATGCAGGCCAGCGGGCAAGTCGAAGCGCTGGTTGCCAGCTCCACCGAGATGATCGGCGACAACAAGGGGCTGGCCGCTTTGATCATGCTGCTGGTGGGGCTGTTCATCACCATGGGGATCGGCTCGTCGTTCTCGACCATTCCGATCATCGCCTCGCTCTACGTGCCCCTGGCGCTGAACTTCGGCTTCTCTCCCATGGCCACCATCGCTCTGGTCGGAGCCGCCGCCGCCCTCGGGGATGCCGGCTCACCGGCCTCCGACTCGACCCTCGGGCCAACCGCCGGCCTCAATGCCGACGGTCAGCACGACCACATCTGGGACAGCGTGGTGCCAACCTTCCTGCACTACAACATTCCGCTGGTGGCCTTCGGCTGGATTGCCGCCATGACGCTCTGAGCCGCCCGGCGGCCGACCGCGCCATGAAAGACAAAAGCCCCGCCGACATGAGTCGAGCGGGGCTTTTGCGTCAGGACGTCTGCCTCAGCTTCTGCACATGGACAGGAGTTGCCAGGCCATTAGCCCTTTTCCACGAGATACGACAGATCGCCCACGAGCGATTCCAGAGAATTGATGTCACTGAACATGAAACGGGCCTCGCCCTGTCGATCGAAGGCGAAGACACTGCTCGAATGCGTGACGTCATAGTTGCCGCGCGCGTCCTTCTCCCCGTACTCATAGGTAACGCGATAGCGGTTAGTCAGCGCATCGATCTTGGAGCGCTCGCCGGTCAGGCCGATGAACTGCGGCCCGAATGCCTCGGTGTACTGCTTCAGCACGTCCGGGGTATCACGTGCGGGATCGACCGAGACGAACAGCACCTGTACGTCATCCTGCCGAGACTCATCGAGCTGCTTGATGGCAGCCGACAGCTTGGCCAGCGTCGTCGGACAGACATCCGGGCAGTGCGTAAAGCCGAAGAACAGCAGGGTCGGCTTGCCGATGAAGGCATCGGCCTGCACATCTTCGCCATCCTCATCGACGAGATCGAATTCCAGCGCCGGCATGACATCGGTGATGTCGTTGGTCTGCCAGTTATGGTCGAAACAGCCCGCCAGCATTAATGCCAGGGCCAGCGGGAACATCCATCGCAACATGCCATTCTCCTGCAACATCATCGCCACCTACATGGATGTCGGCGGCACGGCCTCGAAATCTACGGTGAGAGGATCATGGCGCTCGAACTCCAGGGTGATCTCGACCTCATCCCCGGCAGACAACGCACCGGTCGGCTTCATCAGCATCAGGTGATATCCCTGAGGCGCAAACTCGATATGCTCGTCCGGCGCCACTTCAAGCCGTGACACCGACTCCATGCTGGCCATGCCGTCCTTGTTCATGCTGCGATGCAACTCGACCTTCTCGAAGGCGTCGCTCTTGGCGCCGACGAGCACCACCCTTTTGTCACTGGTATTGTCGAGTCGAAAATATCCTGCCGCCGGCATGTCACCCGGCAGCACGCGCATCCGGGCATCCGTGACATCCAGCCCATCAGCGCTCGCGGCGAGAGGAAATGCCAGCAGACAGGCTGCCAGCCCCCCCAGCGATGCGGCCGAGATCCAACGCTTGAGTTTCCGCTTTCCATTCGCCATATGTCAGCCTCATGTTCCATTCCCAGTAAGCCAGGACGATCCAGGCAACTTCAGTGTTGCAGACTAGCGTGGAGCCGCCACCGGACCCAGCCGCTGCGACAATTTGTCCTCCCGCAACACAGCGGGAGAAGCAGAATCGCTCAGGGGACAACAACGACGCAAGGCGCGGGACCAAGGCCACCATGGAGGATCAGGCAGGGAGACGGGCCAGGATCAGCAGAAAGACGACAGCCCGCAGTTCGACTCGTAGCGTTCCGACTTGATGTCCAGCGTCACACGCCCATCGATCTTGTTGTAGAAGAACGAGGCGTAGCCATTCTCGGACGAAGCGGTCTTGTACAGGCCACAATAGCCATAGCCGTTGTTGACCCGTTGCAGGTTCTTCAGCTCGATATCATCCGCGCGGCTCGACGCGTTCACCAATTTCGTCGCCAGCGCACGCTGAATCTCGCCGTCGAGCTTGACGGCGGAAACGGCCTGTCCTCCGAAGATCAGCCCACCAATGAGCAGGAGAAAGACCAACGGAATCCCGAGACAGATGATCAAACCACGATGATAAGGCATGCGCGAATAGTAAACCGCCACCGCGTGCTGCTCAAGACGCATAGGCCGGGTGGAGTCATCCCCGTATGCAGCAGTGCTTGGCTTTTTTCCCGCTGCCACAAGGACAGGCATCGTTGCGGCCGGGCTTGAGCCGCATGACGCGTGGCTCACCATCGACATAGCACCACTGCCCTTCGTGTCGACGGAATTCGGAGGCCTCCTCCAGCACGCCCCAACGACGCCCCTCGCGGAAGGTGGCACGAAACTGCACATGCCCCTGGTCGCCCTGAGTCCAGGTGTCGACAATCTCCAGGCGCACCCACTCGGTCGGATCCTCATCCGGCAGGCTCGACGGACGAAAATCCGGATGCCAGGTCGCCAGCAGATAGTCATTGCGGCCAAGTGCGAAGGCACTGAAGCGCGAGCGCATCAAGGCCTCGGGCGTCGGCGCCGGGGAACCTGCATGATAGCGCCCGCAGCATTCGGCAAGCGCACGGCCGGTACCACAGGGACAGCGCTGATCGTTCATCGTCGAGACTCCCGGTTCGTGTCGAGGGCGACATCATACCTGTCATGCTCCCTTTCCCAGAAGCCACCTCAATCACTCAATGGGCCCGACTGAAGCAGGTGCGCTTGTGACGTGGTGAGACACATGGAAATCTCTCACCAGAATGGCCACCGAAAGGTGGCCTGGGATGAAACAGAAGATGCATTTATAATGAATCTCTGACCTTCATTTCACTGAATAGCCTCCGTCGACCACCAAGTTGTGTCCGGTGACATAGCTTGCAGCATCACTGGCCAGGAATATGGCCGGATTGGCGAATTCCTCGACACGACCTCGGCGCTCCAATGGAGTGGCGGCCCGAATATCCTCTTCTAGACCCCCGTCTCCTGCGGCAACGTCAGCTCCGTCCTCGGGGACATGCTCAGTGAAGCCAGGATTGATGGTATTCACTCTGATACCATCCTGCCCCCATTCGATGGCAAGATTACGCGCCATCATATCGACCCCACCCTTTGCGGTAGCCACACCAACCAAATCAGCATAGCCGACGGTACTGGAATTAGCGGAGATCATGATGATGGAACCGCTCCTTTGCTTGGCCATGACCTTATAAGCCGCCTGGCTCAAATAAAAACACCCCGACATCTCGGTATTGATGACCTGCGACCAGGCCGATGGCGGCATATCGGCTGCAGGCCCTTGGATATTGGTGGCTGCATTGCATACCAGAATGTCCAGCTTTCCGAACTCGTCCTCTGCTCTCGATACCAGTGCAGCGCATGATGCAGGATCCGAGATATCAACAGACGTCCGTATGGCTTGGCCCCCTGAATGTTCAATTTCCGCTGCGGTGCCGGATAGGTGCTCAGGGTTTCTGGAAGCCAAAAGGACGTTGGCGCCAGCAGAAGCCAGCCCAATTGCAATGGCTTTGCCGAGCCCTCGACCTGCGCCAGTGACAATGGCGGTCTTGCCGTCCAGGTTGAATGCCTCAATTGACATGCTCTCTTCCTCGCTCGATGGGTTGGTTGCTCAATGCACGCGAGGATGCTAGACCTTGACAGTCTGTTAAGGTCAATATGCCAATGTCGGATGGAAAGCCATGAGGATTGGGGAGCTCTCACGCCAACTGGGGATCAGCGAGCGCATGCTGCGCTACTATGAGCAAGAAGGTCTCCTTGCCCCCGCGAGAACGGAGTCGGGGTATCGCGACTACGATGCTGATACCGCACTGGTGGCCAAGCGCATTGGCATGCTCCGCGCAGCTGGGCTGAAGCTGGAGTCCATTCGTGAGCTATTGCCATGCATATTGGATGACCAGCCTGTCTTCGATCCTTGCCTAGAGGTTAGGGAAACCCTGTACAAGGAAGCGGCAAACCTGGATCGGAAGCTGCGTGATCTGCAGGAATGTCGAGACATCATATCGGGATACCTGAAAAGCCTAGATCAGCGTCCTCCGGTAGCTTGAGTCGCATCACCGTGCGTCAACGACGACGTGAATGACGTTACCTCGCAGGCAGTCAACGAGAGATCCTCGTCTCGTGGGGAGAGTCCAGCATTGCCGCCACGCACAGGGTCCGCTCACCAACGCCAGCCCCGATCTGATGGACGGGTGACGAGATAGGCCCAGAGGTTCGCGATATCGCCGCTGCACGGGGGTATCGGGTGCTATCGGGCGGCTCCGTTCTGGCGAACCGCCTCGACGACCTTTCTCGGCGTCAACCACGCCGCTTGGTCCGCGCCGTGGCGGGTGATGTCAGCGGGTCCTCTGGCCAGGGATGCTTGGGATAACGCCCGCGCATTTCCTTGCGTACCTCGGGATAAGCATTGACCCAGAAACTGGCCAGGTCCTCGGTCACCTGCAGGGGACGCCGTGCCGGCGACAGCAGATGCAGGCGCGGGGCCACCCGACCTTCCACCAGTCGCGGTGCCTGCTGCCAGCCGAACACTTCCTGCAACTTCACTGCCAGCACCGGCGTCTCGCCCCGATAGTCCAACCGAATCCGCGAGCCGCTGGGCACCTCGAGACGGCCGGGAGCCAGCTCGTCCAGTCGGGTCCGCAACGACCAGTCGAGCCGATCCAGCAGAATCCGCTCGAACGGCAGGCGCTCCAGCTCATCGAGCCGCTTGATGTCATCCAGGTAGGGGCCGAGCCAGATGTCCAGGGTCGCCAGCAGGGCCCCGTCAGACCAATCCGGCCAGGCATCGCCGAGATGGCGACGCAGCAGCGCCACTCGGCCGCGCAATTGTTCGACCTCGTCGCCGAACGGCAGCTTGCCGCGCCGTGCCAGGGCCTCGAGCAAGGCGCGACGTACCGCTTCTGGCGGCTTGTCATGCAACGGAGCACGCTCGAGCACCACGGCCCCCAGGCCACGGCGACGTTCGCCGACGAGTTCGCCCCGTGCATCGGACCATTCCAGATGATCCCGCCATTGCCGCGTCTCCGGGTATAGCGCCTCGAATCCCGCCACCGAAAGCTCGGCCGCGCGATAGATGCGGCCACCGCCCTGCTCGCCATCGAGCTCCGCCGCCACCAGCAGGGCGGCGTGGGCAAGCGGATGTGTTTCGGGCAATCGCCCCTGGCCACCCGACGCCAGCCGGAAACGCCCTACCGCGACACGCTGGGCGATGCGCTCCGGCCAGGCCAGGGCCAGCAGTTCACCGAGCGGTGCCGTATCCGGCATCTCCAGGCGTACCCCGGCGATGGCGGCCAGTCGCTCGGCATCACGCAGCCAACGGCGATGCTCTTTCGGCGAGGCGAATCGGCGTTGCAGGGCCTCGGCGAGATCGCGTTCATCGTCAGTATCGCCTCCCTCGAGCAGGGCGACCAGCCCACAGGCCAGGGCTCGGGCCTGGCGTTGCTCGGCTCTTTCCAGCATCACTGCCATGCGCGGGTGCACTGGCCAGCGGGTGCAGGCGTTGCCGAATCGGGTCAGACGATGCTCGCTGTCCAGCACGCCGAGCCGCAACAGGGCATCGCGCCCCGCTGCCAGTGCCGCGGGCGCCGGCGGCGTCACCCAGGTCAGATCGTGCGGAGCGGTGATCCCCCACCTTGCCAGCTCGAAGGCCAGCGGAGTCAGGTCGCTCTGGCGGATCTCCGGCTCGCGATTCGGCATCAGGGGCTGCTCTTCCGACCACAGGCGATAGCAGACGCCCGGTGCCTGACGCCCGGCGCGACCGCGACGCTGGTCGGCACTGGCCCGATTGACCCGACGCGTCTCGAGCCGCGTGAGGCCGGTACGCACCTGGTGGACCGGCAGGCGTTCGCAACCGGCATCGATGACCTGGCGCACGCCATCGACGGTCACGCTGGACTCGGCGATGGCGGTGGCCAGCACCACCCGACGGCGCCCTTCGGCATCTGGCACCAGCGCCTGTCGCTGTGCGGCCAGCGGCATTCGACCATGCAGTTCGTGGAGGACGACCGACGACGGCAGGCACTCGGCAAGCCGTCGTCCCAGCCGCCGAATCTCGCCGACGCCCGGTAGAATCACCAGGATATCGCCGCCATCGCTGGCCAGCGCCTCCTCGACGACCGCCGCCTGATGACGTTCAGCCTCGACCCGCGACCCGGGCGGCCGATAACGCGTCGCCACCGGATGCTGTCGCCCGGGGCAATCGATCACCGGCGTCTCGCTGCCCAGGGCGGCAGCCAGTGCCTCGACGTCAAGAGTCGCCGACATCACCAGCAGGCGCAGATCATCGCGCACCGTCTGGGCATCCAGCGCCAGGGCCAGCCCCAGGTCGGCCTCGAGACTGCGCTCATGAAATTCGTCGAAGATAATGCCAGCGATGCCCTCGAGGAGCGGATTGTCTTGCAGCATGCGCGTCAGCACGCCCTGGGTGATCACTTCGAGTCGCGTCCGATCGCTCACTCGCGACTCGCCGCGCATACGCACGCCCACCGTCTGCCCCACCGGCTCGGACAAGGTGTCGGCCATACGCGCGGCAGCCAGACGCGCCGCCACACGACGCGGTTCGAGCAGCAGCAGGCGTTGTCCGCGGCACCATTCGGCATCGAGTAGCGCCAGCGGCACTCGCGTGGTCTTGCCGGCACCGGGCTCGGCCACCAGCATGGCGCGAGAGCGTTCGTCCAGCGCCTCACGGATTTCCTCCAGCCGCGCCTCGATGGGCAGCGTCGTCGTGTCGGCGTCGGTGCTCGTGGTTTTTGCCATCCTCGTGTCCTTGGTCACTCGCTTCCGTGTGCCGTCGCCACCATCGCCTTCCGACTTGCCAAGGCGCGCCAACGGTTCTAGGCTTGCCTGTCGGCACCTTGACCAAAAGGTCAGGAAATGACAATTTGACGTTCAGCCCACAACAACAAACAGGGTTCAATGGTATGCAACAGACCACCACCCGCCCCGTCGGGGGCCCGCGCTCGACCGTGTCCCACCAGGGAGACCTGCCGCTTCTCGATCGCTGGTTCGGCGTCAGTCGCCGAGGCTCCAGCCTGAAGACCGAAATCCTCGCCGGCATCGCCACCTTCCTGGCCGGCATGTACATCATCGTGGTCAACCCGGCCATCCTCTCCGATGCCGGTATCCCCTTTGCGTCTGCCCTCTCGGCGACGGTGCTGATCAGCTTCATGAGCAGCCTGGCCATGGGCCTCTATGCGCGCAATCCGATCCTGGTGGCGCCCGGCATGGGCATGAACGCACTGTTCACCTATACGCTGGTGATGGGCGCCGGCCTGTCCTGGGAAGTGGCGCTGGGCTGCGTGTTCTGGTCCGGGGTGCTGTTCGCCACCCTGGCCCTGTTCAACGTGCGCCGGGCGGTCATCGAGGCCATCCCGCTGTCGCTGCGTTACGCCATCACCTGCGGCATCGGTCTGTTCATTACCTTCATCGGCCTGAAGAACGCCGGCTTCATCGTCGGCAGCGACGCCACCCTGGTCTCGCTGGGCACCATCGATGCCAGCCTGGTCACCTTCTTCCTCGGCCTGGTGGCCACGGCCATTTTCGTGATTCTGCGCTTCAACGGCGCCTTGATCATGGGCATTGCCCTGACCACGCTGCTGGCCGCGCCCATGGGTCGCGTCTGGGGCGACGAGGTGATGGTGGCCTGGAACGGCCTGGCTGCCTGGCCCGATTTCGGCGCGGTACTGAAGGTCGACATCATCGGCGCGCTGAAGGTCGCTTATCTGCCGTTCATCTTCGTGATGTTGTTCACCAACTTCTTCGATGCCTTGTCCTGCTTCATGGCACTCTCCGAGTCTGCCGACCTCAAGGATGAAGAAGGCAACCCGCGCAACCTCAAGCGCTCGATGACTGTGGACGCCTTCGCCTCGATGATCGCAGCACCACTCGGCACCAGTGCCGCCCAGACCTTCATCGAATCCGGGGCCGGGGTCGCCCAGGGTGGGCGTACCGGCCTGGTGGCGGTGGTGATCGCCATCCTCTTCCTGCCCTTTCTGTTCCTTTCGCCACTGCTGTCACTGGTGCCCGGTATCGCCACCGCTCCGGCACTGGTACTGGTCGGACTGTTCATGATGACCCCGATCAGCAAGATCGACTGGAACCACTTCGATCAGGCCTTCCCGGCCTTTCTGGCGATCATCCTGATGCCGTTGACCTACTCGATCACCCTGGGCATCGCCTTCGGCTTCATGAGCTTCGTGCTGATCAAGGCACTGACCGGCAAGGTACGCGAGATCAAGCCGGCCATGTGGGTCACGGCGGCCCTGGCCGTGCTGATGCTGCTGACCACCCAGTGAGCGAGGGCCAACAAGGTTCTATTCGACAGCCGGTTCGGGGTGGCGCACCCCGCACCCCTTGAGCACCACCCGGGTCAGAAAGCGCGTGATCTCCTCGAGATCGTCGTCGCCCAGTGACTCACGCCCGGTGATGCCCAGCACCTGGGCCTCGAAGTCCGCGTAGTGCTGGGTGGACGACCAGATCAGAAAGATCAGCCAGACCGGATCGACCGGATCCATCAGGCCCCGGTCGGCCCACTCCCGGAACACTGCCGCGCGGCTCTGCACCCATTCGCGCAGCTCGCCGCGCAGGTATTCCTGAAGGAAAGGCGCGCCGCCGAGAATCTCGCTGGCGAACAGCCGCGAACCTTCCGGGTGACGTCGCGACATCTGCATCTTGGAGCGAATGAAGGCAGAGAGCACCTCGGCGGGATCGTCCTCGGCCGAGATGTCATCGAGCATGGCATTCCAGCGCCCCATCATGCGTTCCAGCAGGCGCACGTATAGCTTGCGCTTGCTGCCCATGTAATAGAGGACATTGGACTTGGGCAACTCGGCCTGCTCGGCGATTTCCTGCAAGCTGGCGCCGCGATAACCGTGCCGCGCAAAGACACGCTCCGCCGCCGCCAGGATCGCTTTCTCGTTGCGTTGGCGGATGGCGCCGCCCTCTTGTTCGCTGTACTGCATTGCCTTGGCCATGAAGTCTCATCAGCTCGACGACAGGTGTTTGGGATCATGAGCTTGCCTGACAGTCGGAGTGCAGGCAATTCGCTCAGGGTGGAAAACGCAACGGGTAACCCGAAAAAAGGCGAACCGAGACTTGCCAAAACTGACCACATGGTCAAGAATTGAAGTATCACGTGCTTTATCCGATACAACGACAAACGGAGCCGGCCATGATCGACTTCTACCTGAATGGCGAACGACGTCGCTGCAGCGACGTCACCGCCGACACCAGCCTGCTCGAATTGCTGCGCGTGCATCTCGGGCGCACCGGGACCAAGGAGGGCTGTGCCTCCGGCGACTGTGGCGCCTGCACCGTGGCCATCGGCGAGCCGGATGCCCTGGGCGAGCTGGTCTACCGCAACGCCAACGCCTGCATCCTGCCCGCCCATCAGATCGACGGCTGCCACCTGGTCACCGTGGAAGGCCTGGCGCGGGGCGACGCACTGCATCCGGCCCAGGCCGCCATGGTCGACCACCATGGCAGCCAGTGCGGATTCTGCACACCGGGCATCGTGATGTCGCTGTTCACCCTCCATGAAGAGCAGCGTCGCGCCCCCGCCCCCTTGACCCAGGAGCGCCTCGAGGCGGCGCTGGGCGGTAACCTATGCCGCTGCACCGGCTATCGACCGATTCGCGATGCCGCCCTCAGCATGGCCGACTACCCCGACGTCCAGCCTGCCTGGGCCGACGATCCCCACCTGAGCAGCCATGTCGCCTGGCTGCGCCGTCCCGAGGGCGGCGAGTCGCCCACTGCCGGTCATTATGTCGCTCCCCAGGATATCGCCGCCCTGCGCGACCTGAAGCGCCGGCGCCCCAAGGCGCGCCTGGTAGCCGGCGGTACCGACCTGTGGCTGGAAACCACGCAGCAGCTCAAGCCGCTCGACGACATCATCGACGTGCGCCAGGTCGCAGAACTCACCAGCATCGACGAGACGCCTGACGGCTGGTGGATCGGTGCGGCAGTGACACTGGCCGACATGACCCCACTGCTCGCCGAGCACTACCCGGCCTTCGAGCACCTGATGCACCGCTTCGCCTCGTCGCAGATCCGCAACCGCGGCACCCTGGGCGGCAACATCGCCAATGCCTCCCCCATCGGCGACACCCCGCCGGTGTTGCTGGCCCTGGATGCCCGGCTGCGCCTGGACGGCCCGGATGGCGCTCGCGAGCTGCCGCTGTCAGATTTCTTCCTCGATTACCGCAAAACGGCCCTGGGCGAGAACGAGTTCATCGCCGCCATCTTCCTCCCGCGGCCGACACCGGCGCAGAATCTCAAGGTATGGAAGTTGTCCAAACGCCGAGAGGACGACATCTCGGCGGTGCTCGCCGCCTTCGCCTGGCGGCTCGATAACGGCGTGATGCGTGACGTCCGCCTGGGCTTCGGCGGCATGGCCGCCATCCCGCGACGCGCCACCAAGACCGAGGCCGCCCTGGAAGGGTGCGCGCCCGACCCCGCTATCTTCGCTGCCGCCCGCGCGGTGCTGGGCGAGGAATTGACACCGATGAGCGATGTTCGCGGCAGCGCCGAGTACCGCCGCACCGCCGCTGGCAACATGCTCGAACGCCTGCGCCTGATGATCGAGGCTGACATGCCCCCCGCCGAGGCGACACCCAACAACAACGACGCTGCGACCAAGGTGACTCTCGATGCGTACGCTCACTAGGCTCTCCCCTTCACCCGACACGACAGAGCGCCAGGGATCGGCCGGCGCGCCCCGCGCCCATGAGAGCGCCGTCAAGCACGTGACCGGCCGCGCCGCCTATATCGACGATCTGCCGGCCCCGGCCGATACGCTGCACGTCGCGCTCGGCCTGTCCCCGGTGGCCCATGGCTGGCTCAATCGCCTGGATCTGGAGAAGGTCAGGTCCGCGCCCGGCGTGGTCGATGTCATCACCCTGGCGGATGTTCCCGGCCATACCGACATCGGCCCGGTCTTCCCGGGGGATCCGATCTTCGCCGGCGACGAGATCAGCTATGTCGGCCAGTGCCTGTTCGCGGTCGCCGCCGAGAGCCACAAGGCCGCGCGGCTGGCCGTCAAGGAAGCCGTGGTCGAGATCGACGAGCGACCCGCCTGCCTCGATCCGGTGGCGGCCACCGAGCGTGAGGAATTCGTGCGGCCCACCCATGTCCAGGAGCGCGGCGACTGGCAGCGTGCCCTTGATAGCGCGCCTCATCGTCTCGAGGGCAAGCAGTTCGTCGGCGGCCAGGAGCACTTTTATCTCGAGGGGCAGGCCTGCCTGGTGGTGCCCACCGAGGATGAAGGCGTGATGGTCTACACCTCCAACCAGCATCCCAGCGAGACGCAGAAGCTGGTCGCCGAGGTACTCGACATTCCCTTCCACGCCGTGACCATGGAGATGCGCCGCATGGGCGGCGGCTTCGGCGGCAAGGAAACCCAGGCCTCGCCCTGGGCCTGCATCGCCGCCATCATCGCCCGGCGCACCGGTCGCGCCGCCAAGCTGCGCCTGCCGCGCGCCGAGGACACCCGCGCCACCGGCAAGCGCCATCCCTTTCACAACCGCTACCGTCTCGGCTTCGACGAGCGCGGCGTACTCGCCGGCGGTGAGATCACCGTCATCGGCGACTGCGGCTATTCACCGGACCTCTCGGATGCCGTGGTCGACCGTGCCATGTTCCATGCCGACAATGCCTACTCGCTCGGCGACGCCCGGGTCACCGGCCATCGCGCGCGCACCAACACCGCCTCCAATACCGCCTTCCGTGGCTTCGGCGGCCCCCAGGGCATGATGATCATCGAGCGGGCCATGGATGACATCGCCCGTCATCTCGGCGAGGACCCGCTGACCATCCGCAAGCGCAATCTCTATCGCGCTGCGGACGACAGCGGAGCGGCCCGCGATGTGACCCATTATGGACAACGCGTCGAGCAGTTGAGCCTGCTGCATGACATCGTCGCCCAACTCGAGACGAGCAGCGACTACTGGCAGCGACGTCGGGAAATCACCGCCTTCAATGCGACCAGTCCGATCATCAAGAAGGGCCTGGCGCTGACGCCGGTGAAATTCGGCATTTCCTTCACCGTGCAGCACCTCAACCAGGCCGGCGCCCTGCTGCTCGTCTACACCGACGGCAGCGTGATGATCAATCACGGCGGCACCGAAATGGGCCAGGGCCTGCACACCAAGGTCTGCCAGGTGGTCGCCCGGGAGCTTGGACTCGACCTGGAACGCGTGCGTATCAGCGCCACGCGCACCGACAAGGTGCCCAATACCTCGCCCACCGCCGCTTCCAGCGGTGCCGATCTCAATGGTCAGGCCGCCCGCGATGCAGCGAGCAAGCTGCGCGAGCGACTCTTCGATTTTGCCGCCGCACATTTCGACCAGGAAAACGGTGGACTCGACCGGGAGGCCATGCGCCTGGAAGACGGCCACCTGGTGGCCGGCATCGGCGAGAGCGAACGGCGCATCCCCTGGGGCGAATTGATCCAGGCCGCCTACATGGGCCGCGTCTCGCTCTCCGAGAAAGGCTTCTACGCCACGCCGCTGATTCACTATGACCGTGCCAGCGGCCGTGGCCGTCCTTTCTACTACTTCGCCCATGGTGCCGCCGTGGCCGAGGTCGAGGTCGACACCCTGTCCGGCGAATATCGGCTGAGCCGCGCCGACATCCTCCACGACGTCGGCGACTCGCTGAATCCAGCCATCGATATCGGCCAGATAGAGGGTGCCTTCATCCAGGGGATGGGCTGGCTGACCAGCGAGGAACTCAAGTGGAACGACGCCGGACGACTGGTCTCCGACGGTCCCTCCACCTACAAGATTCCGGCCTTCGGCGACCTGCCACCGACCTTCAATGTCGAGCTGCTGGAGGGGCACCCCAATTCCCAGGCCAGCATCTACCGCTCCAAGGCTGTGGGCGAGCCGCCCTTCATGCTCAGCATCTCGGTCTGGTCGGCACTGCGCGACGCCCTGGCCAGCCTGGTCGACTATCGCGAAAGCCCGGCGCTGGACACCCCGGCCACCCCGGAGCGCGTGCTGATGGCTGCCGAGACATTACGGCGACGCGCCGAGGACGCCACCAGCCCCAGGAGATCCGACCATGCCCCGGCATGACAGCGCGGCCGCCGGGGCATGGCATGCGGCCCTCGACCGGCTGCAGCGACAGGCCCGTCCCCATGCCCTGGCCAGCGTAGTGGGCACGGCGGGGTCCACGCCACGGGAGCCCGGCGCCAAGATGGTGATCACCCCGGACAGCGTCCACGACACCCTCGGCGGCGGCAGCTTCGAGTTTCAGGTGATCGATGTCGCCCGTGCCGCCCTGGCCGGCGGCGAGGGCGGCAGTCACCTCGAGGCCTTCCCGCTGGGCGGTCGCTCCGGCCAGTGCTGCGGCGGCTACGTCCACGTGCTGATCGAGGTCTTCACCGGCGCCGAGATGACGGTGGCACTGTTCGGTGCCGGACACGTGGGCCGGGCACTGGTCGAGATACTCGCTCCACTGCCCTGGCGTTTGCTGTGGTTCGACAGCCGGGACGATGCCTTCCCGAACGAGCTCGATCATCACGAACGACTGAGCTGTCGGCGCATCGCCACCGGTCCCGAGGGCATCGACGTCGCCAGCGCCGTGGACTCGCTACCCTCTGGCTGCCATGCCCTGGTGATGACCCATGATCACGCCGAGGATCGTGCCCTGGTCGACGCTCTGCTGCGGCGCGGCGACTGTGCCTCGCTCGGCCTGATCGGCTCGGCCTCCAAGTGGGCGAGCTTTCGCCGACGGCTGGCCGACGCCGGTCACGATACCGCTGCCCTGGACGGCGTGCGCTGTCCCATCGGCATCCCCGGCGCCAAGGGCAAGCGTCCCTACGAGATCGCCCTGGCGACTGCCGCCGAACTGCTCACGCTCAAGCCGGATGTCCAGCGTCCGGACCGGCTCGGCGTGGCCCCCGAGGTACTGCGTGATGCCTTTACGCCACCACGCGACTAGACAGGTTGCTCTGACGGATCCGCGACGAGGCGCTTTCCCGACGACAAGGTGAAGCGAAGTTCATCCGCCATGAACGGTGGATGTAGCGCCCTCACGACAGCTCGTCGACGGCGGCCAGGCCCCGTTTGCCGGATGCCAAAATGACTGGAGAATGCTATGACTAACCCCCGACCCGCCATGCGCGTCCTGCGCGGCTCCCTGCTGAGCTTCGACGCCGATCCCGGCGACGGCGACAGCCCCGCCTCCGGCAGCGTGCGCTATCACGAGGACGGCGCCCTCTGGCTCGACGAGGGCCGCATTCGTGCCGTCGCCGACTACACCGAGCTGGCCTCTCGCCTGCCCGCCGGCATCGAAGTGGTCGACTACAGCGGCAAGCTGATGATGCCGGGCTTCATCGACACCCATGTGCATTACGTCCAGCTCGACATCATGGCCTCCTACGGCCGGCAACTGCTCGACTGGCTCAACGAATACACCTTCCCGGAGGAATGCCGCTTCGCCGAACGCGCCCACGCCGAGAGCGTCGCCGAGGCCTTTCTCGACGAATCCTTGCGGGTCGGCACCACCACCGCCCAGGTCTTCTGCACCTCACATCCCGGCTCCGTCGATGCCTTCTTCCATGCCGCCCGTCGACGCGGCCTGCGCATGCTGGCCGGCAAGGTGTTGATGGACCGCCACGCTCCGGATGGCCTGCTCGACGACACCCTCGGCGGCCTCGCCGACAGCGAGCGCCTGATCGCCGACTGGCACGGCCGAGACCGTCTGGGCTATACCCTGACGCCGCGCTTCGCCCCGACCTCCACCCGCGAACAGCTCGATGCCACCGGCGCGGTGCTGAGAAATGCGCCCGACCTGCACCTGCAGACCCATCTCTCGGAGAATCTCGGCGAGATCGACTGGGTCGCCGAGCTCTTCCCCGAGTGCGAGGATTACCTGGGCGTCTACGAACGCTTCGGCCTGGTCGGGCCACGCAGCACCTTCGCCCACGGCATCCACCTCACCCAGCCGATGCGACGCCGACTGGCCGATGCCGGGGCCAACATCGCCTTCTGCCCCACCTCCAACCTCTTTCTCGGCAGCGGCCTCTTCGATCGCCAGGCCTGCCAGGAGGCCGGCCTGGCCACCAGCCTGGCCAGCGACGTGGGCGGCGGCACCGACCTCTCGGGACTCGGCACCCTCAGGGCCGCCTATCAGGTCGGCCAGTTGCTCGATCAGCCGCTGACCGCCTGGCAGGGGTTCTATCGACTGACCCTCGGCAACGCCCGCGCCCTGCATCTGGATGAACACATCGGACGGCTGCGCGAAGGCGGCGAAGCCGATATCGTGGTGCTCGATCCCGAGGCCACCCCGCTGCTCGCCAGGCGCACCGCCCGCTGCCGGACGCTCGCCGAGCGACTCTTCGCCTTGATGATGCTGGGCGACGACCGTGCCGTGCACGCTACCTGGGCCAACGGCGAATGCATCCATCAACGTGATGCCGAACATCCGGCCGCCGCGATGGCCAGTTGACCCACTCGCCACCACCCCGACACATCGGTGGTCTTTACAGGGCACACCGACACCACCACACCCATGGGGTTTCGCCATGACGATGCTCCATGGCGTGGCATCGACCTCTGTGTCGACTCTGTGACATGGTAGGACAACGCCATGGAAGAAGGCCTCTTCCCGGTATCCGGGACGATCGCTTCATTGACGCAAGGGACATGCTGTGACGACGCCCGTCTTTCTCGCCGTGCTGGCCAGCGCCTTGATGCACGCCAGCTGGAATGCACTGGTCAAGGTCGGCCTTGACCGCCTGCTGAGCATCTCATTGATCCAGGTCGGCTGCGGCGTCATCGCGCTGTTCGGCATGGCCTTCGTGCCATTGCCCAACACCACCGCCTGGCCCTGGCTGATGGCCTCCGTGGTCCTGCATCTCGGCTACAACATCTTCCTCGCCCGTTCCTATCGGGGTGGCGATCTGGGCCAGGTATATCCCATCGCGCGAGGCTGTGCGCCCCTGCTGGTCACGCTGATCGGCATCGGCCTGCTCAGCGATCAGCCCTCATCACTGGGCTATGCCGGCATCGCCCTGCTGGTCCTCGGTATCCTGTGCATGGCATTCCCTGGAGGACGTCGCTACCGTCTCGAACGCACCTCGCTGGTCAATGCACTGATCACATCCGCCTTTATCGCCGGCTATACCCTCGCCGATGGCAGTGGCGCACGCGCCAACGGCGACGCCGTTGGCTATGTCATCTGGCTGTTTCTGCTCAACGGTTTCGCCATGCTCCTGGTCCTGGTCGTCCTGCACGGCCCCCGAACCTTGCCGCAACTGGGTCGCCACTGGCGGGTCGGGCTGATGGGAGGCGCCCTTTCCCTCGGTGCCTATGGCGTTACCATCTGGGCCATGACCCAGGCGCCAATCCCCCTTGTGGCGGCGCTGCGCGAGACCAGCGTTCTGTTTGCCATCGCCATCGGGGTGGTCTGGCTCGAGGAACCGCTGCGCCGGGAGCGCCTGCTGGCCGGCGGGCTGATCCTGGCCGGTGTGACGCTGAGCCACTGGGGATGATGGCATCCGCTCCGCCACCCGGCTGTATTGCATCGGCGGGCTTGGCAATCGGGGCGGCTAGTCGCAACTCGCCAGTCGTTCGAGCAGCTCGTCGCGACGTGCCTCGCTCATGAAGGCCGCATCGATGGCGTTGCGCGCCAGATCGACGAAGACATCGCGTGACCAGCCGAAGGCCCGATGACAGGCCTCGAAGTTATCCAGCATGCCGCCGCCGAAGTATGACGGGTCGTCAGAGTTCAGGGTCAGGGTCAGGCCGGCTTCCAGCAGCCGCGGCAAAGGATGGTCATCAAGCCGTTCGACGACCTTGAGGCGCAGGTTGGAGAGCGGGCAGACCGTCAGTACCGTACCCTGCTCGCGCAGGCGAGCGACCAGCGCCGGATCCTCCAGGCAGCGCACGCCATGATCCACCCGACAGACATCCAGCACGTCCAGCGCCTCATGGATGTACTCGGGCGGCCCCTCCTCGCCGGCATGGGCCACTCGGGGCAACCCGAGGGCTCGTGCACGCTGGAAGACCTCGGCGAACTTGGCCGGCGGATGGCCAAGCTCCGCACTGTCGAGGCCAACGGCATCCAGGATCTCCCAGTAGGGTTCGGCACGCTCCAGCAATTGCATCGCCTCCTCGGCGGGCCTGTCGCGCAGAAAGGCCATGATCATCGCCGAAGACATGTCGAGCTCGCGCTCGGCTCGCCGGCGGGCCTGGCCAAGCCCTTCCATCACCGTTTGCAGGGACACGCCCCTTGCCATGTGGGCCTGGGGGTCGACGTGCATCTCGACATGCACCACCCCTTCGTCATGGGCGCGCTGGAAGTAGTCCATGGCCAGGTCGTGGAAGTCGCGCTCGGTGCGCAGTACGCTCATGCCCTGATAGTACAGGTTCAGGAACGACTGCAGGTCCGCGAAGTCGTAGGCGGTACGCACCTCGTCCTCCGAGGCGTAGGGCAGGCTCACGCCGTTTCGTTCGGCGAGCGCCATCATCAGTTCGGGCTCCAGGGTGCCCTCGATATGCAGATGGAGTTCGGCCTTGGGCAGACGCTTGAGGAAGTCCCGCATGAGTCACCTCGTTCGATGCTTTGCCCTATCCTGAAAGATTCCGAGCCTTTGCGCAAAGCGGTCGCCCAGTCCGGGCCTGCAGCTCGAGCGTTTGCGTCACGCCAGGCAGGGGCATGGCCTCATCGTCACGACGATGCGAGAGATAGATCACGGTTCTATCCGCCAACCAGGCATCGAGCCGCTCGGCCAGTCGCCGTGCGGTGCCCGCATCGAGCCCGGTGAAGGGTTCGTCGAGGATCACCAGGCCCGGGTCGCGCAACATCAGGCGCGCCAGCGCCAGCCGCCTCGCCTGTCCGCCGGAGAGACGTCGTCCCCCTTCTCCCACCCGAGTTTCGAGGCCACGTGGCAACGTTCGTGCCCACTCTCCCAGTTCGACGTCGTCGAGAAGACGCCACAAATACTCGTCGGAAGCCGCGGGGTCGCCCAGCCGCAGATTCGCCGCCAGGCTGTCGTCAAACAGCTCGCTGCCCTGGGTCAGCATGGCCAGGCGGCGACGCAGGGCCTGACCCTCGGCGTGTTCGATGTCGACACCACCCAGGCGCACACAACCGCTGTCGGGAACGAGCTGACCGGCGATCAGGGCCGCCACGCTGGACTTGCCGACCCCGGAAGGGCCACACAGGGCAAGTCGTTCCCCGGGCGCAAGATGCAGCGAGAAATCGTCGAGAGTGGCAGTCAGGGCACCAGGATAGCGCAGGCCGATACGCTCCAGGTCCACGGAGAGCGGCCCTGCCGACGGCAAGTGGCCGTCCGGCAAGGTTTTCGTCGGTCGTCGCGAGGCTTCCAGAGCGTTGAGCCGCTCGGCAGCCGCCTGGGTGGCACCGAACTGGGTAAAGGCCATGGGCAGCGCCATCAGCGCTTCGCTCATTGCCAGCACGGCCAGTGGCATCATGACCATCAGCGGGCCGGACAGGGCCTCGCTCGCCCACAGCTGCGCGCCCAGCCACAAGGCGAGCACCCAGGTCAGGCCGACTGTCAGGCCCGCCAGCGCCGTGCCCAGGGCCGACAGTCTTCCCAGCCGACGCTGATCATCGCGCAACCTCGCCTCAATGGTATCCAGTCGCCGACGCTGCTCGGGCAGCGCCCCGTGACTTTCCAGCTCCGCCATTCCCGACAGATGCTCGATCACCCGTCCGCGCAGGCGTTCAAGCTCCGTCACGCGTCGCCGGCTGGCCGCCAGTCCAAGACGCGCCTGGCCAAGCGTCAACCAGCACCAAATCAGCCCTAGCATGACTCCCGTCGCCAGTCCCACCGACGGCGCCCAGAGGGCCAGAAAGGCGCTCAGGCCAAGAATTGCCAGCAAGGCCACCAGGGCCGGTGCCAGCAAGCGCAGGAAGAGGCTGTCCAGGGTGTCGATGTCAGCAGTCAGCCGATTCAGCCAATCGCTGGCACGGCGCCGGCTCAGCCGGGCGGCATCGAGATCGGCCAGGACCGCGAACATATGGCCGCGCAGATCGGCCAATAGCCGCAGCACCGTGTCATGGTTGTACAGTCGCTCCAGGTAGCGTGCCACGGTGCGCGTGAGCGCGAAGGCACGAATGCCGCCACCGGGCACGTAAACGTCCAGCATCGCCGCGCCACCCGACGCCAGCACCAGCCCCGTCAGGGCGGTGGCGGTGATGAACCAGCCCGAGAGCGCCAGCAGCCCCAGCGCCGCCACCAGGGCCAGCAGCATCAGAGCCGCCCCCGTCAACAGGCGACCGCGACGCCGGCCGAGATGGACGAACCAGGGGCTCAGCGTGGCCACAAGGCCCGGTGCCCGATCAGCCATGTACCACCTCCTCGCTTTCGCGCCTCTCGCCGGCGCCCTCCCGGGACAGGGACAACCGGCGTGTCGCCAGGGCCAGGGGCGCCGGCCGGTGACTGGCGATCACCAGAGTTCGGCCCTGCTCGACCAGCACCGAGAGTGCCTCGAGCACTCGGACCTCACTGTCGTCGTCCAGACTCGCCGTGGGTTCGTCCAGCAACACCAGAGGTGCCGGAGAAAGGAAGATGCGCGCCAGAGCCAGGCGATGGGCCTGGCCGCCGGAAAGCCCGACCCCACGCTCGCCGAGCGGCGTGCCCAACCCCTCGGGCAAGGCTTCGAGCAACTCGCCCAGACCGACGCACCGCAAGGCATCACGCAAGGCGGCCTCGTCCGCCTCGGGAGCCGCCAGGCGAAGATTGTCGGCCAGGGTGCCATGGATCAGCAGAGGACGCTGATCCATCCAGGCCACCCGCAGGTCGGGGGCAGCGCGGTGCCGTCCCGAGGCCGGCGCGATGAAACCGGCCATCAGTTGCAACAGGCTCGACTTGCCAACGCCGGAAGGACCGCTCACGCCCAGTATCTCACCGGCACGCACCGTCAGATCCAGGGGACCAAGCACCCGACCCCGTTCCGGATACGACACCGTCACGGCTTCCAGTTCCACCAGGGCATCGCTCCGGCATGGCAGTGGCGCTTCGTCGCTGCGCGGCGGAACTTCATCGAGCAGCGCCACCATCCCCTCGGCCGCTCCCAGGGCAGCGGCACGGTCATGATAATGCTGGGACAAGGTGCGCAGCGGCTGGAAGAACTCCGGCGCCAGCAGCAACACCAGTAGGCCGCTGAACAGAGTCAGCTCATCAGCCGGTCCGAAGCGGATATAGCCGAGCAACCCAAAGCCAACATAGATGGCCACCACGGCAATGGCCACGGCGGCGAAGAACTCCAGCACCGCCGAGGAAAGAAACGCCAGGCGCAGGGTGCGCATGCTGCGTATTCGGTAGTCCTCGGCGGCGGCATGCACGTCTCGAGTCGCCTGGGCACTGGCACCGAAGAGCTGCAAGGTGGTGATGCCCCGCACCCGATCGATGAAATGGCGAGAAAGTCGCGACACCGTCTCGAACTGTTCCCGGTTGAGCCGCTCGGCCCCCATGCCCACCAATGCCATGAACAGGGGAATCAAGGGGGCAGCCAGCAACAGGAACAGGGCTGCCAGCCAATCCAGCCAGACCACGACGCCCAGGATAACCAGAGGGATCGCCACCGCCAGGCGCATTTGCGGGAGAAACCGCGCGATGTAGCCGTCCAGCGCTTCGACCTGGTCGACCACACGATTGGCCAGGCTGGCGCTATGATGGTCGGCCAGTCCGACCGGGCCGAGACGCTCGAGGTGATCGAGCAATTCACGGCGTGCCCTGGCTCGCACGCCCAGGCTGGCGGTCAGGCCCGCACTTTCCTGTCCCCACTGGGCCAAGGCGCGCAGCATGACCATGACCACCAGAGCCACGAACCCTGTCATCAGCGATGCAGGTGCGGCACCTTCGATCAGCATCGAGCTCACCAACCAGGCCAGCGTCGCCATCTGAGCGATGGTCAGCAGTCCCGCCGCGATGCCTGCGAGCACCGCCAGTGCCAAATGGCGACGCTCGCTCCTGGCCAGCCTGGCCAGCCAGGCGCGAGGTGTCAGTTGTCCTTGCATGTCGCGCCCAGGCTCAGTGATAGCCTTCGCCCTCCCGGACCTTGCCGCGGAACACCCAGTAGGTCCAGGCGGTGTAGGTCAGCACGAGCGGAATCACGAACAGCACGCCAAGCAACAGGAAGAGCTGCGACTCGGGCGCCGAGGAGGCGTCCCAGATGGTGTAGTCCGGGGGTACGATCACCGGCCACTTGCTGACCACCAGGCCCAGATAGGTGAAGACGAACAGGCCGAGTGTGGCGATGAAGGGCTGGCCTTCGCGACGCTGGCGCACGGCGCGCCAGACCAGTGCCGCGCAGGCCAGCGCCAGCAAGGGGAAGATCCAGATCCAGTGCAGATGCCCGAACCAGCGCTCGCGCACCGCCTCGTCGACGAAGGGCGTCCAGAAACTGATGATCGCGAAGACGGCCAGGACCGCCACCAGCAGCTTCGGTGCCAGGCCATAGGCCCACTCCTGGAGGCGCCCTTCGGTCTTCATGATCAACCAGGCAGCCCCGAGCAGCGCATAGCCCGCCATCAGGCCCAGGCCGGTCAGCACCGTGAAAGGTGTCAGCCAGTCCAGTGGACCACCCACATAGACGAAATCCTCGACGGCGAAACCCTGGATATAAGCGCCGACCACTACCCCCTGGGCGAAGGAGGCTACCGCCGACCCCCAGCAGAAGGCACGATTCCACCAGTGGCGATTGCGATGCGACTTGAAGCGGAACTCGAAGGCAATGCCCCGGAAGATCAACCCGGCCAGCAGCAGGAATACCCCGAGGTACAGCGCTGGCAGGAACACCGAGTAGACCAGCGGAAAGGCCGCCAGCAAACCGGCGCCGCCCAGAACCAGCCAGGTTTCGTTACCGTCCCAGATCGGCGCCACCGAGTTCATCATCACATCACGCCCGGCTTCGTCCGGCGCGAAGGGAAAGAGAATCCCCACGCCCAGGTCGAAACCATCCATGAGCACGTACATGATGACCCCGAAACCAATGATCAGGGCCCAGATCAATGACAGATCGAACATTTCCATGGCTCAGCTCCTGCCCGGTTGATTGGCGGCGTCCTCGAAGGACGCATGAGCGGCAGACAACGGACGTGCGGGACGCTCCACCTCGTCGTGTGGCTCGAGATCAGGCAGCATCCCCTGGCGCACCACGCGGGTGAGGTAGTAGAAACCGGCCCAGAACACGATAGCGTAAACGGCGATGTATCCCACCAGGGTCGTCAACGCCATCCAGCCACTCAGCGAAGGCGTGAGGGCCTCGGTCTGATCCATCACTCCATAGACCAACCAGGGCGCGCGACCGACTTCCGTCACGAACCAGCCGGCCAGCACCGCCAGGAAGGGCGACACGCTCATCAGCCGCATCAATTGCAGGAAGCCACGCTGGTCGTACAGGCGACCCTTGACGCGCAACCAGAGCCCGGCCAGGGCCACGGCGATCATCGCCACCCCCAGGGCCACCATCAGACGGAACGACCAGAAGACCAGCCATACGGGCGGCTGCTCCGACGGCGGCACCTCGCTGAGCCCGGGCACCTCGCCGGCGATGTCGTGCGTCAGGATCAGGCTCGCCAGTCCCGGAATGCCGAACTCGACGAGATTTTCCTGGGCCTCCTTGTCCGGCCAGGCGAACAGCAGAAGCGGCGTGTGCGTCTGTGTCTCCCAGTTGCCTTCCATCGCCGCTACCTTGGTTGGCTGGTGTTCCAGGGTGTTGAGACCATGGAAGTCCCCCACTACGGCCTGGGTGGGCGCCAGAACCAGCAGCAGCCACAGGCACATCGAAAAGGCCTTCCGGTTGGCCTCGACGTCGCGCCCGATCAACAGGTACCAGGCACTGACCCCGGCCACCACGAAGCCTCCGGTGAGGAAGGACGCCAGCACCATATGCGCGAAGCGATACGGGAAGGAGGGATTGAAGATCGCCTCCGACCAGGAGGTCACATGGAAACGTCCGTCGATGAGTTCCGTTCCCACCGGCGTCTGCATCCAGCTATTGGCCGCCAGGATCCAGAATGCCGAGATGAAAGTTCCCAGCGCCACCATGATGGAAGCGAACAGGTGAACCCCCTGAGGCACTCTCTTGCGCCCGAACAGCAGTACACCGAGGAAGGTCGCCTCGAGGAAGAAGGCCGTGACCACCTCGTAGCTGAGCAAGGGCCCAAGGAAGTTCGAGGCAGCAAAGGAGAAGTTGCTCCAGTTGGTGCCGAACTGGAAGGACATGACGATGCCCGATACCACCCCCATCGCGAACACCACCGCGAAGACCTTGGCCCAGAACACGGCCAGGCGTTCCCAGGCCGGGTTGCCGGTGCGGTAGAACAGCCCATTGAGCACCGCGAGGTAGGACGCAAGCCCAATGGAGAAGACGGGAAAGATGGCGTGGAAAGACACCACGAAAGCGAACTGCAACCGCGACAGCAACAGTGGATCTAGTTCCATGGCAGACTCCAGGTTCCTTCACTCGGAATGAAACGGAGACAGTTGAGCCTCCGCTCATGCAACAGCCTAGACGATAGACACGACCCTTGTATTGCGTCATGTCTCGAGCCCCGCCATCACGCGGCGGAAGTCGTCATGCCACCATGCTACTCCGGTGACGGATCAGACCTAGAGTGTCGTGTTGTCGCAGGTGACTAAACCGTACCTCCCTGCATGACCAGGCTGATCATGAAACCGGTATAGGCCAGATACATGGCCAGCAGCGCTCCGCCTTCGAGTCGATTGATCCGTCCAGCACGGTTCCGCCAGCCCAGGGCAAAGACCGTCGTCAGGACGGTCATGGCCATCATCAGCGTCCAGTCACGCAGCAGCACCTCGCGTGCCACCTCGATCGGTGTGATCAGCGCAGCCAGCCCCACCACGCCCAGCGTATTGAACAGGTTGGAACCGACCACGTTGCCCAGTACCAGATCGTGTTCGCCACGCCGCAGGGCGCTGATCGAAGAGGCAAGCTCGGGCAAGGAAGTTCCCACGGCCACCACCGTCAACCCGATGATCAGATCGCTGACCCCAAAGCTCTGGGCAATGGACACCGCCCCCCACACCAGCAGGCGCGAGCTGACCACCAGCAGCAACAGGCCGAAGGCCGTCCAGAGCAGTCCGGCACGCAGCGACATCGGATGGGAGGCGATATCCTGTTCGGTATCCGCAGTCATCGCATCCTCGGGTGCTTTCAAGGCCTGCCATATGCTGAACCCGATGAAGGCCACGAGGACCAGCAGCAGCAGTCCTCCTTCGAACCTGCCCAGCACGCCGCCCAGCAGCAGCAAGGCCGACAGCAGGGTCACGCCCCCCAGGACCGGCAATTCGCGGCGAATCATGCTCGAGTGCACGGCAAGCGGCGAGATCAACGCCACCAGCCCGAGGATCAGCCCGATGTTGACGATGTTCGAGCCATAGGCATTGCCCAGCGCCAGCCCGGGATTGCCCTGCGCCGCCGCGATGACCGAGACCACAAGCTCGGGCGCCGAGGTGCCAAAACCGATCACCAGCATCCCGATCAGCAGGGGCGACAGCCCGAGGTGGGATGAGGTCGACGCCGCCCCATCGACGAAGCGCTCGGCGCTCCACATGAGCAGGATCAGGCCTGCCACCACCGCCAGAACGGGAAGCATCATGGTATCTCCATCGGAACATTCGGGTTCGTATGTTTGACTATGGCCCCCTCGGCGTCAACGTGACACACTTGAGTTTGTCTTCACCCTGGTGCCAGGAGGATGAGCGCCCAGTGCCAAGGCTGGCCTCTAGACCCATGACCATGCCCGGAAGGGCACCACTCGTCGACCAGGCTCCGCCCGAGACTCGAATCTCGCGGCGACGCCTGCGTGCCTGTCACGAGTGCGACTGGATGATGGCCCTTCCCCCGTTGCGCTCCGGCGAGCAGGCGAGCTGTCCTCGCTGCGGCCATGCCGAGGTACGTCGACACCGCTATCCCGCCCAGCGCAGCATGGCGCTGGCACTGGCTTCGCTGGTGACGCTCGCCCTGGCAGTGAGCTATCCCTTCCTCGGCTTCAGTGTCCGAGGGGTGGGAAACCGAATCGAGCTGCCCCAGTCGGCAACCGAGCTGATCGGTTACCACGAACCGATCGTGGCCATTGCCGTGCTACTGACCATCCTGGTGCTGCCCGCGCTCTATCTCATCGGCGTGATCTGGCTGCAGACGGGGCTGCTGCGCGGCACGCCGTTGCCGGCCAGCCGTAGCGTTGCCCGCTCCCTGGCGCACCTGCACCCCTGGATGATGGCCGATGTCTTTCTCATCGGCACCCTGGTCAGCCTGATCAAGATCGCCGGGCTCGCCGACGTGGAACTCGGTGCCGGCTTCTGGGCGTTCGGGACCTTCGTGGTCCTGCTGCTCGCCACCACCCAGTCCATCGACCGAGACTGGCTGTGGTTCGCCCTGGCCGGCGAGCCCAGTGCACCGGAAGGCAGCCGCACCGGCGAAACCGCAGCCGGCCAGGGGCTCACCGGCTGCGCCACCTGCGGGCTCGTCAATCGACTGGACACAAGCGGCAAGGGCCGATGCCAGCGTTGCGGAGAACGCCTGCACGTACGTCATCCCTACAGCCTGCAACGCACCTGGGCGCTCATCGCCACCAGCGCCGTGCTCTACATCCCGGCCAATGTCTACCCGATCATGACTACCACCAGCCTCGGCCGCCCTAACCCCTCCACCATCATCGGCGGGGTCGTCCAACTGATCGAAATGGGCTCCTGGCCGGTGGCCATGGTCATCCTAGTCGCCAGCGTGCTCGTGCCTCTGGGCAAGCTGATCGCCCTCTCCTGGCTTTGCCTGGTCGCGCCACGCGCCCATCGCATGAAAGCCCTGACCCGTACTCGGCTGTATCGCCTCACCGAATTCATCGGTCGCTGGTCGATGGTCGATATCTTCGTGGTGGCGATCCTGGTAGCCCTGATTCGCGCCGGCAACCTGATGTCGGTCACTCCCGGCCCCGCCGCCCTGGCCTTCGGCGGCGTAGTGGTGATCACCATGCTGGCCGCCATGAGCTTCGACCCCAGGCTAATCTGGGACGATCCGGACGAGCCTACCGGGAAACGCCTCACATGAAACAAGGAAGCGCTTCATGAACGATACTTCCCGCGACACTGAACGGGACGACGAACACCGTGCCCGCGCCACACGGCAGGCCAGGCTGTCGCCGATATGGATCGTCCCCATCGTGGCGCTGCTGATCGGCGCCTGGCTGGTATACGACAACTATGCCAGCCGCGGCCCCGTGATCACCCTCACCATGGACAGTGCCGATGGCATCGAGGCCGGCAAGACCCTCATCAAGACGCGCAATGTCGAAGTCGGCCAGGTCGAATCCGTCTCTCTCTCGGAGGATCAGTCGAACGTCGTCATCAAGGCCCGCATGAAGACCCAGGCCACCTCCATGCTGGTCGAGGACAGCAATTTCTGGGTGGTCAAGCCCCGAATCGGTCGCGAAGGCATCAGCGGTCTCAACACCGTGTTGTCCGGCGCTTACCTGCAGCTCGAACCCGGACAGAGCCACGAGGAAGCACGTACCTTCGAGGTCAGGGATCAACCGCCGGTGGCCCCGCCCGGCGCCGAGGGATTGCGCATCAACCTGGTCAGTCAAGTCGGCAACGCCCTCAGTGTCGGCGACCCCATCACCTTCCAGGGCTTCACCGTGGGCCGCGTCGAACAGGCCGACTTCGACGTCGAGACGCGACAGATGCACCACCGCATCTTCATCGAGAGCCCCTATCACCGCCTGATCACGTCCAACACCCGCTTCTGGAGCAGCAGCGGCATCGACCTTCGGCTCGACTCCCAGGGCGTCCGCGTCCAGGTCGAATCCATCGAAGCGCTGCTGGGTGGCGGCGTCACTTTCGGGGTGCCCGAGGATCTCCCGCGGGGCGAGACCGTGGAACCCGACACTACCTTCAAGCTTTTCGCCGACGAGGAAAGCGCTCGCCAGGGCACCTTCGACCGCTACCTCGAGTACGTGCTGCTGATCGAGGACACCATCCGCGGCCTCTCGAAGGGCGCGCCGGTGGAATTCCGCGGCGTGCGTATCGGTACGGTCACCAGCGTCCCCTGGAACTTCACCGCACCGCAGCCGGACAATCGTGACCGCCTGGCCATTCCGGTGCTGATCCGTATCGAGCCGCAACGCCTGGGCATCGACGATCAGGACCTGGACCTCGACGAATGGCGCGAGCGCTTCGATCGTCTGTTTGACCTCGGCCTGCGCGCTTCCCTCAAGAACGGCAGCCTGCTGACGGGCGCCTTGTTCGTTGACCTGACCTTCGATGATCAACGTGCCGGCGAGTATGAACCGGAAACCTTCGTCGAACGCACCGTCTTCCCCACCACGTCCTCGGGACTGGCGCAGATCCAATCCCAGGTCACGGCCCTGCTCGACAAGCTCAATGCACTCGAGGTCGCGCCGGTTTTGACCGGCCTGGAAAACAACCTGACGACATCGCAAGCCATGCTCGAGGAAGTTCGCGACCTGACCACCAGCATGCAGTCCCTGCTCGACGACCCCGGCACCCGAGAACTGCCGGGCAACCTCAACGCGACACTGCAAGAACTGCAGACGACGCTGGAAGGGCTCTCCGCCGACTCGCCGGCCTATCGCGAGCTGACCGACACCCTGGACCAGGTCGAGCGCCTGATGCGCGACCTGCAACCCGCGGCCCGCAAGATCAGCGAAGACCCCAGGGCCCTGCTGTTCGACAGCATCGACACCGAGGACCCGATGCCCCGCGCCCCCGACACAAGGAGTCAGCCATGATGCCTTCGAGAGGACTCACCGCCTTGCTCGCCGCCTCCCTGGCGGCCCTCTGGCTGAGCGGCTGTGCCACCGGCGGCACACCGCCGACCCACTACACCCTGCCCGACGCGCCGATAGCGGACGCCACTCCCGATGTCTCGGCCGACCGGCTGCTGGTGATACGCCCCATTCGGCTGGCCCGCTACCTCGATGTGGAGGGCATCGTCTTCCAACTCGACGACATCACCATCCAGCAGGCCCAGGGGCATCAGTGGGCCGAGCCACTGGGTCGCCAGCTCGAGCGTGGCCTGCGCGATCGCCTGGCCGCTCGCCTGCCCGGCACACGGGTCATGCTCGACGGCGACACCACCCGGAGCGATACCCCCTTGGCCCTGCGGCTCGAGGTGGACCGCTTCCAGGGCCGGCATGACGGCATGGCCGTGGCCGAAGGGCGCTGGCAACTGCGCAATGCCGACGGCGAACTGCTGTCCCTGACGCCCTTCAGCCTGACCACACCGCTCGAGACCGATGGTTATCCGGCGCTGGTCCAGGCGCTGGGGCAGGATCTGGACCGCCTCGCCGACCGGCTGGCCTCGGCGATCAAACGGCTGCGCTGACCGTACGACTATGGCATAATGGCGCCACTCGCGGCATCGCTGGTCCCTCCTGCCGCGTCTGACCTATTCCCACGTCCCGATCCGGGACTGGCTGGCCGCCAGCGGCGGCCGGCACGGATCGAGACGTTGCTGCGGAGACTGCATGAGTTTTTCCGACCTAGGCCTGCGGGCCGAACTCCTGAGCGCCATCGAAGCTCAGGGTTATACCGAGCCGACCCCGATCCAGCGCAAGGCCATTCCTGCCGTGCTCGAAGGCGGTGATCTGCTGGCCAGCGCCCAGACCGGCACCGGCAAGACCGCCGGTTTCACCCTGCCGATGCTACAGCGGCTGGCGGATGGCAAGCGCCCCGCCAAGCGTGGTGTGCGCGCCCTCGTGCTGACCCCCACGCGCGAACTCGCCGCCCAGGTCGGTGAAAGCGTACGGGACTATGGCCAGCATCTGTCCCTGACCTCTCATGTGATCTTCGGTGGCGTCGGCCAACAGCCCCAGGTGGATGCCATCCGCCCGGGACTGGATATCCTGGTGGCCACGCCCGGCCGCCTGCTCGACCTTCATCAGCAGGGCCACGTCGACCTTTCCGGCGTCGAGACCCTGGTACTGGACGAAGCCGATCGCATGCTCGACATGGGCTTCATCCACGATATCCGCAAGGTGCTGAAGCTACTGCCGGCCAAGCGCCAGAACCTGCTGTTCTCGGCGACCTTCTCCAACGAGATCCAGACGCTGGCCAACCAGTTGCTCGACCGGCCGACCCTGATCGAGGTGGCACGTCGCAACACGACCGCCGAAACTGTCGAGCAGGCCGTCTACCGGGTCGATCGCGAGAAGAAACGCGACCTGCTGGCGCATTTGATCCAGTCCCAGCGCTGGTTCCAGGTGCTGGTCTTCACCCGTACCAAGCATGGCGCCAACCGGCTGGCCGAGCATCTCGGCAAGCGCGACATTCCGGCCATGGCCATCCACGGCAACAAGAGCCAGTCGGCGCGCACCAAGGCATTGTCGGCCTTCAAGTCCGGCGACCTGCAGGTTCTGGTGGCCACCGACATCGCCGCCCGCGGCCTCGATATCGACGAGCTGCCCCATGTGGTCAACTTCGAGCTGCCCAACGTCGCCGAGGACTATGTCCACCGCATCGGCCGCACCGGTCGCGCCGGCAACGAAGGCCAGGCCGTATCGCTGGTCTGCGTCGACGAACACGGCCTGCTGAAGAACATCGAGCGGCTGATCAAGCGCGACCTGGTCAAGCACATCGAGCCGGGCTTCGAGCCGGACCCCAATGCCAAGCCGGAGCCGATCGAGAATGGCCGTGGCGGGCGTGGTCGCGGCGCGCGCGGCGGCAACGCCGGTGCCAACGACTCCGCCAAGCGTGATGCCCCCGCCGGGAGGAAGCGTCGGCGCCGCGGCGGACAGAAGCGCCAGCAGGCATAGCCATCCAGTGTGGCGGAGCGCCGCGACTTGTGCGACGGTGATCCGCCATAGCCCTCATCCCATTCTGGATTTGCAAGGAACGCCATGGACACTCAAGAGCTGATCCGCGATTACCACCGCTGGCTCACCTTCCAGCGCCAGGCCAAGCTGGAGCGCGAGCACAATGCCGCCCTGCGGGAGCTGGAAAAGGCACGGGTCTCAGCAACGCGCATGACCGAAGCCTACCGCAGCATGGCCGAAAAGGCGGCCAGCGAAGGAGCCTGCTACCGGACCCTTTTCCTGCGCGAGCGCGAGGGCCAGGCCCTGACCTGCGAAGGCTGGCTGTTCGTCCGCCGAGTGTTGGCCGAAGGTGGCATGACTCGGGTACGCGCCACCCTGTTGCCCACCTTCACCCTGGAAGATGGCCTGCTGAACCCCGGCGATCTCCCCGCCGAGAAGCTGACCCTGGAAATCTTCGAGCAATTGAAGGTCGACAAGGGAATGGCCAGCATGGCCAGGGTCGACCGTGTCGACAGTAGCGGCGACACCCAGTTCATCACGCTGCTCGACAGCGCCCGGGGTGACCTGCGTCCACACCTCAAGTAAGCCTATGTCGAGCCTCCACGCCAGCACCGCATCCGAGAGACGGCTGCATCCCGCAGCCTTCTTCTTTCTGATGATTCTGGTCGGCCTCAATTTGAGACCGGCCCTCTCGTCCCTGGCTCCCCTGCTGCCACGCGTCGAAGCCCAGACCGACCTGACCGTGGCCGGCATCGGCGCCTTGACCACCCTCCCCGTGCTCTGCCTTGGCCTGTTCGCCCCTCTCGCGCCCTGGCTATCGCGTCGTCTCGGCCCGGAACGCACCCTGTCACTTGCCCTGCTGGTCCTGGCCCTGGGGCTGGGACTGCGTGGCCTGGCCACGCCGGCCTGGCTGTTCGCCGGAACCCTGCTGGTCGGCGCAGGCATCGGCGTGGCCGGTAGCCTGCTGCCGGCCCTGGTCAAGCGTGAACTACCCCGGGGCGCCGACCTGATGACCGGCGTCTACACCATGGCCCTGTGTCTCGGCGGCGCCCTGGGCGCTGGCCTGAGCATTCCGATGGCCGATGCCTTCGGAGGCTGGCCATTTGCCCTGGTGGCCTGGGCCGGGCTCGCCCTGGCCGCGCTGATCGCCTGGCTGGTACTGATGCCGCAGCCGGGAAGTCCCGCGGTCCGCCCAGCGCCCACCGGCAATACCCGAGCCCTGCTGTGTCAACCCTTGGCCTGGCAGGTCATGATACTGATGGGTTCGCAGTCCTCGCTGGCCTATATCGTCTTCGGCTGGTTGCCCACTCTGCTGATCGAGCGGGGCTATGATGACGCCGAAGCCGGCTGGATGATGGCGGCCTCGGTGATGGTGCAGCTGATCTCGGCGCTAGTCGCCCCCTGGCTGGCTCGCCTGGGTCGCGACCAGCGACCGGCCCTGCTGCTGCTGTTGCTGATGGTGGCTTCCGGCCTCACCCTGCTGCTGATCGGCCCCGAGCCATGGCGTTGGGTTGGCATCGCCCTGCTGGGCCTCGGTCAGGGCGGCAGCTTCAGCCTGGCGCTGACGCTGATCGTACTGCGTACTGCCGACTCGCGCCTGGCCGGCAAGCTTTCCGGTCTTGCCCAGGGCGGCGGCTACACCCTGGCGGCCCTGGGGCCGCTGGCCGTGGGCATGATGCTGGAATTCGATCTTGGTCTGCTTGCCATCAACCTGGTGCTTCTGAGCATCGTCATGGTGGCCGTCGTCTTCGCCTTGCTCGCCGGGCGCAATCGCCGCCTGGAGACCGATGACGAAGGCCGACTGCTCATTCGCGACTACCGCTGATCGCACACCGAGCCGCGTTCAATCAGAAAGGAGCCCGCATGTCATCCTCTCGCGCCTCTCTGCTGGTGATCTACACCGGCGGCACCCTCGGCATGGTGGACAGCCCCCAGGGGCTGGTCCCTGGTCGCGATTTCGAGGACCGATTGCGGCGTGCCCTGGCCACCCTGTCACCAGAACGGCGCGCGGCACTGCCCGACTTCCAGATGCGGGAAACCTCCCGCCCCATCGACTCCAGTGCTGCCACGCCCGCCGACTGGCGCGACCTGGCGACACTCGTCGCCGACCACTATCAGGCCCACGATGGCGTGGTGATCCTGCACGGCACCGACACCCTGGCCTGGACGGCCTCGAGCCTGGCCTACCAGCTTCAGGGCATCGACCGTCCGGTGATCCTGACCGGCGCCATGGCACCGCTCGAGCATTCGGGCAGCGATGCGCTGACCAACATCGAAGCGGCCATGCGCTTTGCCACCGATGCGCGTCTCCAGGAGGTCGCCCTGTGCTTTGCCGGACGCCTTCTGCGCGGCGTGCGCAGTCGCAAGTGGCAGACTCGACACACCGATGCCTTCATCAGCCCCAATTACCCTCTGCTCGGCGAGTTCGTCGGCAATGACGCCGTGATCTTCCCTGGCCGCGGCCTGGAGCGACATCAGCGCGGCGCGCCACGCTTCGAACTGCCCGATGTCACCGGCCTGGCCGAGGGTGGCGTACCACGCCTGGTTCTCTGGCCCGGTATCGCGGCCTGGCAGCTCGAGACCTGGTTGCTGGATGATCGTGTCCGGGGCGCTCTGCTCGAGGTCTGGGGAGGCGGCAATCTGCCGGAGGACCCGGCCATCCTGGGGGTGCTCGCGCGAGCCAGCGGAGAAGGCAAGTTGCTGGCCGCCATCAGCCAGTGCCCCCATGGCGGCATCAGCATCGGCGCCTACGCCGCCGGCCGAGGACTGGTCGACGCCGGCGTGCTGTCGGGCGACGATATGACCCCGGAGGCCACCGTCACCAAGCTGGTCCACCTGCTGGCCCAGCCACTGGATGACGACGAACGCCGCCGACGCTTCCTCACGCCCCTGGTCGGCGAACGCTCCACACCGGCCCTCGACGATTGAGCCGGGCGCACTCACCCGACTACGTCTAGAGTGACATCAGAGTCGATCGTATCAGGACAGAGGAGCCCGCCATGGAAGCCCCCGATCATCCCTTCAGCGAGCTGTTCGCACAGCTCGGCCTCGCCTCCGATCCGGACGCCATCAAGCGTTTCATCGAACGCAACGGCCCCTTGCCTGACGACATGGCCCTGCCCGATGCCCCCTGCTGGAACGAGGGCCAGGCCGAGCTGCTGCGCGAAGCGCTGGAGGCAGACGCCGACTGGGCCGAGGTGGTGGATCACCTGGATGCCTCACTGCGCAAGAAGAGCTAGTTACCCCCTGCATTCACTTACGCAGTGCTTCCCAAACGGGCAGCGACCCGATCGAGTATCTGCTGGCTCACCCGGCTCACCAGCGGGCTGGCCGCGCGACGCACGGCCTTCTCGACCAGGCGATTCCTGATCTCGTATTCGAGACTCAGCGAGACTTCGGTCCCCTCGGGCACCGGCGTCAGGTGGTAGCGGCCGCGATTGCTCACGCCATCCACCGACTCCCAGGCCAGCACCTCCGGAGCCACCGACTCGGTGATCACCACATCGAAGGTCCAGTCCATGCCCACCGCCTTGACGTGCCACCGATAGCGATCTTCCCCCAGCGGCTCGATGGCCTTGATGAGGTCGGAATAGTCGACGAAGTCCTCGACCCGCTCGAGCAGGGCGAAGACCCGTTCAGGAGGCGCTTCGAGAATGGCGCTATGTTCGATGGTGGACATGCTGTTTTCCCGTGTTGCGACGCCGTATCGTGCCGGCCCTTTCAGGGCAGGTCCCGCATCAGCAGCGCGTAGGCGATGCGTTCTTCGGGAATCGCCTCACCCGGCACCGGAATGCGCACCACATGCCCCGACCCTGGCGCGGCGCTCACCGATTCACCACGACGGTTCTCGATATGCGACAGCGTGAACCGCCGGTTGCCGCCGGGCAACATCAGCTCCACGCCATCACCGACTTCGAAGCGGTTCTTGACGTCGATCTCGAGCACGCCCCGCTCGGGGTCGTAATCCCGTATCTCGCCGACGAACTGCTGGTGGACACCGATCGAGTGGCCACGTTCATAGTTCTGATACTCGTCATGGACGTGGCGACGATAGAAACCTTCCGTATAGCCACGGTTGGCCAGGTTGTCGAGTTCGTCCATCAGGCGCATGTCGAAAGGACGGCCGGCCACGGCATCGTCGATGGCCCGGCGATAGACCTGAGCGGTGCGCGCCACATAGTAATGCGACTTGGTACGCCCCTCGATCTTCAGCGAGGTCACGCCCATTTCGGCGAGGCGCGGCACATGCTGCACCGCTCGCAGATCCTTGGAATTCATGATGTAGGTGCCGTGCTCATCCTCGTGCACCGGCATCAACTCGCCCGGGCGGCTGCGATCCTCGATCAGCGCCGAAAGCTCGTCCTGGCCTTCCACGCCGCCCGCCGTGGCCGTGCTCTCGGCGCTGCCGCCACCGCTGGCGATCAGCCCGGCGCCCTGCTCCGGGGTCCAGATACCACTGGCATCGTGGGCCCGGGCCGAGTTGGCCGGAACCAGGTCGCCGGTCTCGTCCTCGGATGCCGCCACGGTATTGTACTTCCAGCGGCAGGCATTGGTGCAGGTCCCCTGGTTGGGGTCGCGGTGATTGAAATACCCCGACAGCAGGCAACGGCCCGAATAGGCGATGCACAGGGCGCCATGCACGAAGGTCTCGATCTCGAGATCCGGACACTCGGCGCGTATCTCGGCGATCTCCTCCAGTGACAGTTCGCGGGACAGGATGATCCGGCTGATGCCCTGGCGCTGCCAGAACTTCGCCGCCGCGTGGTTGACCACGTTGGACTGCACCGAGAGGTGAATCTCCTGCTCGGGCCAGCGCTCGCGGATCATCATGATAAGTCCGGGATCGGACATGATCAGCGCGTCGGGGCCGGCCTCGATCACCGGCTCCATGTCACGCAGGTAGGTCTTCAGCTTGCTGTTGTGCGGCGCGATGTTCGAGGCGACATAGAACTGCTTGCCCCGCTCGTGGGCATAGGCGATGCCCTTGTGCAGGTTGTCGATCTTGAAGTCGTTGTTGCGCACGCGCAGCGAATAGCGCGGCTGACCAGCGTAGACGGCATCCGCTCCATAGGCGAAGGCGTAGCGCATGTTCTTGAAGGTGCCGGCGGGCGACAGCAGTTCTGGGGCTTTCATGGAGTCACCGTTGTCAGGACGATGGCACCGCCAGAAGTCCATGGCGGCGCTGAAATGAGGGCGCAGCATTCTAGCAACTGGGCGATGATCTGGCCAGAAAGCGCCACTTTCGGTAAGGTTGCCGCGCCGGACCGGATCCCGGCCATCAAATTCTCCGACATACAGGCCAACCATGTCCCAAGCTTCCGCTTCTTCGGCCACCGTGGTGATCTACTCCGGTGGCATGGATTCCTTCACGGTACTGCATCGGGCCCTGCGCGAAGGCCGCGACGTGCATGCCCTCTCCTTCGACTATGGCCAGCGCCATGCTCGCGAACTCGAGGTGGCCAGGCGCGTCTGCCGCGAGCTGGCGGTGCCCCATCAGGTGGTCGATATCCGCGCCATTCATGGCCTGATCGACAACTCGGCGCTCACCGATGCCGATCGCCGCATGCCCGATGGCGACTATGACGCCGACAACCTCGCCGACACCGTCGTGCCCAATCGCAACATGATGCTGCTGTCGATGGCCATCGCCAAGGCCGTGAACATCGGTGCCGGCCGCGTCGACTACGGCGCTCACGGTGGCGACCACGTACTGTACCCGGACTGTCGTCCCGAGTTCGTCGAGGCCATGAACGCCGTCGCCGGCATCGCCAATTTCGAGCCGGTCGAGATCCACACGCCCTATCTGCGCCGCACCAAGGCCGAGATCCTGGCCGACGGGCTCGCCATGGGCCTGGACTACGCCGACACCTGGACCTGCTACCTGGGCGAATCTCTCGCCTGCGGTCGCTGTGGCAGCTGTCGGGAGCGCCTGGCGGCCTTCGCCACCAACGGCATCGACGACCCTCTCGGCTATTCATACCGTCCCGAACCCGTCGCCGACGCACCTTCCGAGGGGGAGCACGATGTATAGCGTCAAGGAAGCCTTCTACTCGCTCCAGGGCGAAGGCGGACAGGCCGGTCGCGCCAGCGTCTTCTGCCGCTTCTCCGGCTGCAATCTGTGGTCCGGCCGCGAGGCCGACCGCACCGCTGCCGCCTGCCGATTCTGCGACACCGACTTCCGGGGCACCGACGGCCAGAACGGTGGGCGTTTCGCCGATGCCCAGGCGCTCGCCGACCACCTCGTCGCCCTCTGGCAGGGCACATCGGATGGCGCGCGCCCGCAGGTCATCTTCACCGGAGGCGAGCCCCTGCTGCAGCTCGATGAGGCGCTGATCGAGGCAATGCACGAACGGGAATTCGACATCGCCGTGGAAACCAACGGCACGCTGGCCGCCCCGGCTGGCATTGACTGGCTGTGTGTCAGCCCCAAGGGCGATACGCCGCTGGTCCAGACCCGAGGTGACGAGCTCAAGCTGGTGCATCCCCAGCCCGACGCGCCACCGGAGCGGTTCACCGAGCTGGATTTCCGCCACTTCTTCCTGCAGCCCATGGATACCTCGCCGCTCGGCGAGGCACGCGATACCATGGCCGCCACCGTGGCCTACTGCCTGGCCCATCCACGCTGGCGCCTGTCGATTCAGGCCCACAAGATCGCGGGGATCGACTGATGACGCTTTTCGTCAACCGCCTGACCCACCTGGATGCGTCGCTGTGGTGCCCGGAGCACGGACTGATCGGCGCCAGCTGGCGTGTCGACGCCGAGCTCGACGGCGAACTCGGCGCTGACGGCATGCTGTTCGACTTCGGCGAGGTCAAGCCCTGGATCAAGTCGCGCCTCGACCGTGGCGTCGACCACACCCTGCTGGTGCCCACCGAAGCTCCGGGAGTGAACGTCCAGGAATGCTACGAGGGGCTACGTGTCCGTACCGAGACCCCCTACGCCCTGGAAGTGCGCGGCCCGCGCCAGGCTTTCAGCCTGCTGCCCTGGCCGGCCGTCACCCCGCAGCGGCTGGCCGAACACCTTGATCAGGGACTGATGCGTCAGCCTCCCGAGCGTGTCGAGGCCATACGCCTCACGCTCAGCGACGAGCCCATCGAAGGGGCCGGTTATCGCTACAGCCACGGCCTGAAACGACACGCCGGCAACTGCCAGCGCATTGCCCACGGCCACCGCTCGCGCCTGCATGTCTGGCAGAACGGGCAGCGCTGCCCCGCGCTGGAAGCCGACTGGGCGGCGCGCCTCGATGCTCGCTATCTGGTGGACGAGGCCGATGTCGACGAGGGCATGGAAGCCTCCTGGCTCGGCCGGCTGGTCACCAGCTATCGCGCCGCGCAGGGATACTTCACGATGAGCCTGCCGCGCGAGCGCTGTGTGGTCATGCCGACCTCCACCACCGTGGAGCACATCGCCGCCTGGCTGGCCGGAGAGATCACCCGGGAGACCGGCCAAGCCACTCGTGTCCAGGCGTTCGAGGGCATCGACAAGGGGGCCTTTGCGGAGGCCAAACCGTGACGGGCGTGGCGAAACAAGGGTGTCGTCCGGGGTGCGGCGCCTGCTGCATCGCTCCCTCGATCAGCTCCCCCATTCCCGGCATGCCCGACGGCAAGCCGGCGGGGGTACGTTGCGTGCAACTCACCGACGACAACCTCTGCCGGCTGTTCGGTGATCCCGCGCGCCCCGCGGTCTGCGAACGCTTCGACTATGACCGCGAACTATGCGGTGACCATCGCGAGCAGGCGCTGACATTGATCGCCTCTCTGGAGACGGCCAGCAGCACCTGAAGCATCCAAGAAAGCCAAGGTCTCGCGCACGAGCCGGGGCGATACCCTCTCAAGCATCGGCCAGGTGCGTCAGCCGCTTGTCCAGCAGGGTCCGCCATCTCACCAGCACCGGGGCATCGCTGTGGCTGACCTCGCCGAGCAGCCGTCGGAAATCCTCGCGAGCGCCCGTGTCCTCCGGGTCGACCAGGGTCAGCCAGAGCTCGAGGGCACACAGCTCCTGGTGCAGGTTGCCGTCGTCCCGGGCCTGGGTCAGCGCCAGCTCGGCCAAGGTGCGCACCTCACCGGCAGGATGCCCGAGTCGCTGGCGCACCCGCGCCAACTGAATCGCCAGTTCCGGCACGAACAGGGTCGTTCGTTCCCGGGCAATCATCAGCGACTGGTCGAGATACTCCTCGGCCCGGGCCAGCTCGTTCATCGATATGCAGGCATCCACGAACCATAGCGCAGGGCGTTGGTGAGGATCGCGCCCGGTAACCTCGGCCAGCTCTTCCAGGGCGCCCTCGATGATCGTCAGCCCCTCGCGGTCACCGGCCAGGGCCCGTTGCCATCCCAGCACGCTTCGCGCGGCCACCTGCCAGAGATGCAGGTCCGACGAGCCCGTGATCTCGTAGGCACGCTCGGCGCGGCTGGCCGCCAGATGCACATGACCGACCTGACGGTACAGGGCCGCCGCATACATCAAGGCCATGGCGAGGCTGCCGGGGTGATTGAAGCGTTCGGCCAGTCGAATGGCCGACTCCACCTGGCGCTCGGCGCGACGGTAATCGCCTCTCAGGCACAACGCCCAGCCCTGGAAGCAGGCCGCGGCCACCTGGGGATGGTCGCAGAACGGCAGCCACTCGATCATCATGGGAGAGTTGAGCGGGTCGATCTCCTCGAGGTGCTCGTAGGCCTGCTGGACACGCCCGGCCCAGTATTCGCAACAAGCCCGGGCGAAGTCGGCCAGGCGGCGATAACGCGGGTCTTCCAGCCGATCCGCCAGATCGGCCAGCCGCGAAGCGAGCATGAAGGCATCGGCATGCGCGTTGCGCTGGCTGCACCCGACCCAGAGCCCCCACTTGACCAGGAAGGCCTGTTCCAGGTCCTCGATGTCCTCGGGTGAATCGTCGATGCCGATCAGCAACTCCCGGGCCCGAACGAAGCTGTCGTGCGCGGAAGGCGAGCCATGCCCCTCCAGGGCAAAGGCGGCCTGGCCACGGACGGTGTGCAGGCTGATCTCACGCTCCACCTGGTCCTCCACGTGACGCAGGCTGGCCAGGCCGAAGTCGGCCATCTTCATTGCCGTGCGATTGGCGCTGACCTTGAGCGCTTCTCGGGCCGCCAGCTCGAAGTAGCGGGCACCGCGGGCATACTGGCCGCTACGGCGCAGGTGTGTGGCGAAATCCCCGGGGTGCCGGCTGATCCAGACCGGGAAATGCTCCTCGATCAAAGCCACCACCTGTCGATGCAGGTTGACCCGAATGTCGCGAGGGCATGACAGGTAGGCCGCTTCCTGCAGCAATTGGTGAGTGAACTGGTATTCGCGCCCCTCGGTCTCCCCTTCGGCGGGCTCGATGATCTCCAGCCGGGTCATCTGCTCCAGCGCCGACATCAGGCGCGGCATTTCCCAGCCACTGCACTCGGCCAGGAAATCGAGACGGAAGCGTCGCCCCAACACGGCGGCCACATGCGCCACCTCACGGTCGGCATCCAGCTGGTCGATACGGCTGGCGAGCAGCCCGAGCAGCCCGCGGGGCAACTCATCGAGCTGTATGCTGCGCCCTTCACGGCGATCCATGTCGACCCGGCGACAGATCTCCTGGAGATAGAGCGGCACGCCATCGCACCGCTCGATGATCTGCCCGCGCAGCCGGGGACTGAGATGCAGGCGATAACGACGCGCCAACTGCGACAGCAGGCGCGAGGATTGCATCGCATCGAGGCGTCCGAGGGTGATCTGCTGATCCCAGTCCAGACGCGCCGGCAGCGCTTCGCGACCATGATGGCTGGCCACCAGCAGGAAGGGACAGTTGATCGGCAGACGCGCCTGGAGTGCGGCCAGGACCTTGAAGGACGGCTCGTCCAGCCATTGCAGGTCATCGATCATCAGGACCAGGGTACGAGACGCGGTCATCTCGGCGATCAGCCGGTGCAACAGGGTCACCACCAGCTCCACGGCCTCGCCGCTCTGGGCCAGCGCCGCCAGCTCGCGAGGCTCGCAGACGCCGAGAGCCTCCTTGAGCAGAAGCCGATGATCATCGCTGAGCTCTTCGTCCACCAGCCCGCCGAGCTGGCCGTCGAACGTCTCGTCGTCGATGTCGCCCTCGAGATGCCAGCGCAGCAACTGGCGGGCCACGCCATAAGGCTCCTGCACCGACAGGCGCGTGGTGGGTTGCCAGCAGATCGCGGCTTCGCGGCTCTGCTCGAGTTGGCGAAACCCGACTAGCAGGGCCGACTTGCCGAGTCCCGAAGGGCCTCGCACCAGTACGCTCTGGCGCAGCCCGATGCCCGCCCGGGCCAGCGCATCGCGCAGGGTGCGCAGCGCCCCTTCTCGACCGACCAGGCTCGGTGGCAGGGCCTCGCGGCCGCCTTCGTTGGTGCCCAGCACCAAGGCTCGCAGCCGCACGCGGCCATCGCTGGCCACCAGCCGCGACGACAGGCGCGGCTGCAGATCGAGCGCCGGCGGCATGTGCTGGCTGGCTTCCAGGGAAATGACCAGTTCGCTGCCCTCGGCGGCATCCATCAAGGCCAGCGAGCCCTGAGTGACCTGGCCCAAGGGATCCACCAGGTGGCGTTCGGGCAGATAGACGACTCGACCGCTGTTCAAGCCAGCGGCGAATTCGAACTTGGGCGGCTCGCTCTCGCCCTCCCAATGGCGTCGGCATTCCTCGGGGAGCACACGACGGCAATGTTCATACAGCGCCACCAGCTCGGCCAGTTGATGAGCCGGCCCGTGAGTGCCGAAACACGCCAGCCCCAGACCGCCGGTGGCACCCGGCAGCCAGAACCCGCCGAGGTGGTGGCACTGCTGCTCGAGCCAGCGCATCAACTCGATCTGCAGCGCCAGACAGGCCCGCGCCTCGCTCCGGGATGAGAGATCCGCATCGAGCCGCAGCCGAATGGCCATGACCGACAATTGCCGCTGCTCGATCTCCTCCTCGCGCAACGGCATGCTGTCCGCGGCCAGGGTACGTGAAAAGGCGCCACTCGGGCCGGCACCCGGCTCCGGCGTGCCATCGGACCAGTAGCGAGCCAGTTGCAGGAAACTGGGATCGGGCTGCTGGCCGGTCAGGGCCAGCAACTGCAGATAGGCATTGTATTGCTCGTGGGCAGCGGCCAGGTGCCCATGCTCGGCCAGTTGACGAACGAGCCGCTCGTGGAAGGGACCATAGCCGGAGAAGCGGCTGACCAGGGATTGCAGCAACTCGTCGGGCAAGGGATCATGCTGCTCCAGCACGGCCTCGGCGAAGCGGATCACCCGCTGGCGCCATTCGTTGCGCACCTGCACCAGCCAACGCTGGAATTCCGAGCAACTGGCCAGTTGCAGCTCCTCGACGAGGTCCCCCTGATAATGCGTCAACGCCTCTTCGAGGGTCTCGACATTGGCCGGCCCATCGAGCAGCGACTGTAATTCGTGAAGATCGAAGCACCAGGTATCCGGCAGGCGAAAGGCGATGGTCTGGCGCGAGACGATCAGCACGCGTTCGGCACTCTCGCCCAACGACTGGCGCAGACAATGCAAGGCATGGCGCAGGTTGGTACGCCCCGACGACAACCCCTGGTCGGGCCAGAGCAGCTCGGCCAGAGTCGCCCGATTGACGGGCTGGTCGTGCAGCAACAGATAGACCAGCAACGCCTTGACCTTGTCATAGCTGAAGTGGGTCAAGGCATCGTCGCCCAGGGTCAGCGAGAAATGACCGAAAAGGGCCAGGTGATCCTGCTCGTCATGTGTCGCGACGTCGGAAGCATCCCGCATGTTGGACCTGTCCTGCTGGGCGGCGACAACGGCCTCAGGCCGGCACACCGCTGTGAAAACGAAATGCCGTGTCCGGCATGGTGATCAACTCGGCCTCGCGCTCGATGAAAAAGGCGATGCGCGCCTCGAGCGGTTCCGGAGAGATCCTCTGCGCCAGCATCAGGTAATCCTCATAGTGACGCCCTTCCGACTTAACCAGACCGCGATAGAACTTGGCAAGCTCCTCGTCCAGGAAAGGGATCAATCGAGCGAATCGCTCGCAACTGCGTGCCTCGATGATGGCCCCGACGATCAGCACGTCGACCAGCCGATGCGGCTCACCACCACGCACATGGCGACGCAACCCCTCGGCATAGCGGGCAGCTCCGATGGGCCGATAGGCAATGCCGCGTCCTTCCATCAGCTTGACCACCTGCTCGAAGTGCAGAAGTTCCTCCCGCGCCAGGCGGGCCATCTTGGTCAGCAGCTCGGCATCATCGACATAGCGATACAGCAGGCTCATGGCCGTGGACGCCGCTTTCTTCTCGCACTGGGCATGATCGATGAGCAGCGTCTCGGGGTTCTCCAGCGCCCAGTCGACCCAGCTGGCGGGCGTGGGGCAGGCAAGAAAATCGAGAATGGCGTCAGGCAGCCGGGGATCGTGTGTGACGGTGGCAGACATGGGTATTCCGGTGGTGGCTGGACTATGGGAGAGAGGCCGCATCGATGGACCGTCGCCGCGCCTCGGCGGCAGCCAAGAGCTCGCCGGCAATCCGCTCATGCAGCATCGCGGCATCCAGCGGTTCACGGGGCTTCAGGCCGTAACGCGACAGGTCGCGGATACGCCCGCGCCCGACCCTCAGCAACTCCACCGCCCGCGACAGCGCCGGCTGATCCTGGCGGAAGCGTATGCGGTGGCGCTCGAGCTGCGCCTGGAGCGCCTCGGCATCCACCACGGTCAGATGACGACCAGCGACGCTCACCCGCAGGGCATCCAGCGCATCCATCCGGCGCTGGCGTTCCTCGGCCTCGAAACCGGGCCAGTCGCGGATCTCGTCATCGATGCGCTGACAACCCCGGCAGACCCGGTCGCCCACCGTCGTCGAGCACAATCCCACACAGGGGGATATCACGCGTCCCGCCATCGAAGGCTCCCTCTCCGTCGATTCGGCGACATGGTAACGCGGCGCCGCCATTCTGGCACCCCGGAAAACCTCGCATCACCCGGCCGAAGACCAAAGTTCAAAGCCCGTCACCACGGGGCTTCTTAACATTGTCGACAGTTTCTTTTAGAATTGCGCCACCGATGACAGCGTTGTTTCACGTGCCGACCTCCCCCGCCTCGCCATGCGACGCCAGGGTCGAGACTCGGACACCACAACCAATGAGGGCCACCACGTGCTTGAAGCCTATCGCCAACATGTCGAGGAGCGGGCCCAGGACGGCGTACCGCCGAAGCCGCTGAATGCCGAGCAGACAGCCGCCCTGGTCGAACTGCTGAAATCGCCGCCGGCCGGCGAGGAAGAGTTCATCCTCGACCTGCTGACCAACCGCATCCCTCCCGGTGTCGACGAGGCGGCCTACGTCAAGGCGGCCTTCCTCACCGCCATCGCCAAGGGCGAGGCCGAGTCTCCGCTGGTCGACAAGACTCACGCGGTCAAGCTGCTGGGCACCATGCAGGGCGGCTACAACATCGTCTCGCTGGTCGAACTGCTCGACGACGAGACTCTGGCCGCCGAGGTCGGCGAGCAGCTCAAGCACACCCTGCTGATGTTCGATGCCTTCCATGACGTGGAAGAGCGCGCCAAGGCCGGCAACGAGGTGGCCAAGGACATCATCCGCTCCTGGGCCGAGGCCGAGTGGTTCCTGTCCAAGCCGGCACTGGAAGACAAGATCACTCTGACCGTCTTCAAGGTCCCCGGTGAAACCAACACCGACGACCTTTCCCCGGCGCCGGATGCCTGGTCGCGCCCCGACATTCCGCTGCACGCCAATGCCATGCTCAAGAACGAGCGCGATGGCATCGAGCCGGTCGTGCCCGGCACCACCGGCCCGCTCAAGCAGATCGAGGAAGTCCGCGCCAAGGGGCACCCGGTCGCTTACGTGGGCGATGTGGTCGGTACCGGCTCCTCACGCAAGTCCGCCACCAACTCCGTGCTGTGGTTCTTCGGCGACGACATCCCCAACGTGCCGAACAAGCGCGCCGGCGGCTTCTGCTTCGGCGGCAAGATCGCCCCGATCTTCTTCAACACCATGGAAGACTCCGGCGCCCTGCCCATCGAAATGGACGTCGAGAAGCTCGAGATGGGTGATGTCATCGACGTCTATCCCTATGAGGGCAAGGTCTGTCGCCACGGCACCGACGAGGTGCTGACCACCTTCGAGCTCAAGACCCAGTTGCTGCTCGACGAGGTGCGCGCCGGCGGTCGCATCCCGCTGATCATCGGTCGCGGCCTGACGGCCAAGGCCCGCGAGTCCCTCGGGCTCGAGCCGTCCGACGTCTTCCGCAAGCCGGAACAGCCGGCCGCCAGTAACAGCGGCTATACCCTGGCCCAGAAGATGGTCGGCAAGGCCTGCGGCATGGAGGGCGTGCGCCCAGGCATGTACTGCGAGCCCAAGATGACCACCGTCGGCTCTCAGGACACCACCGGCCCGATGACCCGCGACGAGCTCAAGGATCTGGCCTGCCTGGGCTTCCAGGCCGACCTGGTGATGCAGTCGTTCTGCCACACCAGCGCCTATCCCAAGCCGGTCGATGTCGAGACGCACCACACCCTGCCCGACTTCATCATGAATCGTGGCGGCGTCTCCCTGCGCCCCGGCGACGGTATCATCCACTCCTGGCTGAACCGCATGCTTCTGCCCGACACCGTGGGCACCGGCGGCGACTCTCACACCCGCTTCCCGATGGGCATCTCCTTCCCGGCGGGCTCCGGCCTGGTGGCCTTCGCCGCCGCTACCGGCGTGATGCCGCTGGACATGCCGGAATCGGTGCTGGTGCGCTTCAAGGGCAAGCGTCAACCGGGCGTCACCCTGCGCGACCTGGTCCACGCCATTCCCTACTATGCCATCCAGAAGGGGCTGCTGACCGTCGAGAAGTCCGGCAAGAAGAACGCCTTCTCCGGCCGCATCCTGGAGATCGAGGGTCTCGAGGACCTTACCGTCGAGCAGGCCTTCGAGCTCTCCGATGCCTCCGCCGAACGTAGCGCCGCCGGTTGCACCATCACGCTCTCCGAGGACAGCGTCAGCGAGTACCTGAAGTCCAACATCACCCTGCTCAAGTGGATGATCGCCAACGGCTACGGCGACAAGCGCACCATCGAGCGCCGCATTCTGGCCATGGAAGAATGGCTGGAGAATCCGAGTCTGATGCGCGCCGACAAGGACGCCGAGTACGCCGAGGTCATCGAGATCGATCTCGACGAGCTCGACCAGCCGGTGCTCTGCGCACCCAACGACCCCGACGACGCCCGCTTGCTTTCCGACGTGGCCGGCCGCTCCATCGACGAGGTCTTCATCGGCTCGTGCATGACCAACATCGGCCACTTCCGCGCCGCCGGCAAGCTGCTCGAAAAGCAGCCCGCCGGTAGCCTGAAGACCAAGCTGTGGCTGGCACCGCCGACCAAGATGGACCAGCACCAGTTGACAGAGGAAGGCTATTACGGCATCTATGGACGCGCCGGCGCACGCATGGAGATGCCCGGCTGCTCGCTGTGCATGGGCAACCAGGCTCGTGTGGCGGCCAAGAGCACCGTGGTGTCCACCTCCACGCGCAACTTCCCCAACCGCCTGGGCGACGGCGCCGACGTCTTCCTGGCCTCCGCCGAACTGGCGGCGGTGGCAGCGGTGGAAGGTCGCCTGCCCAGCGTCGACGAATATCGTCGCTACATGAGCGAGTTCGACGCCATGGCCGGCGAGATCTATCGTTACATGAACTTCCATGAGATCGAGGAGTTTCAGAACGCCGCCTCGAACGTGATCCCGGTGGCTCAGGAAGCCTGATCCGGATCACCTCTTTCGACTCCGATGCTCGCAACATCGAAGGCCCGCCGCCACGGCGGCGTGGCCGGAGCCGATGACCGAAGCGCCCTGCGGGGCGCTTTTTTATGCCTGGGCAAAAGCGCTTGCGAATGTGCTTTTCGGGTATCTGCCCAAATACCTGCTCGAGCCCCTGCTCAAGTACTTTTCCCGTTCTGTCGCCAACATCTGCTCAAGGGATGCGCACGGTAACAGCGATACCGCTCCACCAAGGAGGCATTTTCCTCGCCGCCGACTATGGCATCATCAAGGCTTCATTCATCGTGAAGAGGCCTCCCTCCATGACGACCATCGCCACACCCGACATCTGCGACGAGTACCCGGACGTCGACATCCTCGAGCCATTGCTGGTCAACTTCGGAGGCCTGGAGGCCTTCCATGGCCCAGTGCGCACCGTGAAATGCTTCGAGGACAATTCGCTGGTCAAGCAAGCGATCGACGAGCCTGGCGACGGCGCCGTGCTGGTGGTCGATGCTGGTGGCTCGACGCGCTGCGCGATGCTCGGCGACATGCTGGCCGAGAAGGCAGCGGGCAACGGCTGGGTCGGCGTGATCATGTACGGCTGCGTGCGGGATGTCGATGAACTGGCCGAGACCGAGCTGGGCATCCAGGCCCTGGCCGCCCACCCTCGCAAGAGCGAAAAGCGCGGCGAGGGACAACGGGACATTCCGGTGACCTTCGGTGGCGTCACCATCTCACCCGGGCAATGGCTCTACGCCGATAACAACGGCGTGTTGATCGCCGAGCGCCAACTGCCGCTCAGTTGAATCACTGTTTAACCAGGCGAGGATGCCGGGAACAAGCCGACGGAGAGGCCTGCCATGCGATCCTTGATACCGCTTAGCGGCGATGTGCTACGTACGCTTCGCGATCACCTGCGCCCGCTCATCGCCTACCATCTCTTCTTCACCCTGCTCGCTTCCAGCCTGCTGCTGCCGGCGGCCGGCTGGACACTGGCCTGGCTGCTCGGCCACCTCGGCCATCCCTTGATCTCCAATACCGGCCTGCTGGCAGCGCTGCTTGCCCCCGAAGGTCTGAGCTGGCTACTGGCCGCGATCGGCCTGACCTTCCTGGTGCTCTACCTGCAACAGGCCGGCATGACCCTGGTAGCCGTCCGCCCCCGAACCAACCACTACCGGCAGGCCTTCGAGACCCTGATGGCCTGCCTCAGACACCTGCCCGCCCTGGCCGGACTCGTCGTGCTGCAGATCGGCGCTCACCTGTTGCTGATCCTGCCATTCATCCTCGTGTTGGCAGGCCTTTACGGGCATTTCCTCGGCGGACTGGACCCTTACTATGTGCTACAGGCCAAGCCATCCGTGCTGTGGTGGTTCCTGGCCTGCGCCCTGCCCATCGTGCTGCTCTGGCTGGTCATTGCTGCCGCTCTCTATGCCCGCTGGCACCTGGCTCTGCCGGTTCTGGTGCTCGAGAATGTCGCACCGCATCGCGCTCTGGGCCGCAGCGCTCGCCTCACCCGGGGCCAGGGACGACACATCGTCGGTGCCATCCTGCTGCTCTTGCTGGCGATCCTGGTCTCTCCCTTCGCCGCCACGGCGCTCTTCGATGCCCTCTTCACGCCGCTGCTAGGTCAGTTGCCGGAACGCCAGGCCATTCTCTTGCCGGCCATGCTTGCCTATGTCGGCGCCTACATGCTGGTCACCCTGGCCATCACCTTTCTCGGTATTGCGCTCAATGCGCTGCTGGCCACCTGCCTCTACCTACGGCTGGCCCACCAGGAGCCGCGCCCGGCATCTCGCTCCGGCACCGGCCACCCCGGACGCCTGGCCTGGGCGGTCGAGATCGCCGTGGTGGCTTTCGCGCTGAGCCAGGCCTGGCTGATTCTCAATCGCTTCGAGATCCAGGAGGACGTCGAGATCATCGCCCACCGGGGCAGCTCGGCCCAGGCGCCGGAAAACACCATCCCGGCCATCGACCGGGCCATGGCCGATGGCGCCGACACGATCGAGATCGACGTACGGCTGACCCGGGACGGCAAGGTCGTCCTGCATCATGATGCCAGCCTGTCAAGGCTGGCCGGCGACGACCGCCGGATCGATGATCTCGATAGCAGCGTGCTCGAGACGGTCGACGTGGGTAGCTGGTTCGGCGACCCCTTCGTCGGCACACGCATTGCCAGGCTCGACGAGGTCCTGCAGCGCGTCCGCGGGCGCGCGCACCTGATGATCGAGCTCAAACCCTCCGCGCGCCGTGGATCGGAACTGGTCAGCGCCGTGGGACAGGTGCTGGAAGAGGAACGGCAAGCCAGGCGGTCATGCCGCCGTCAGGCAGAAGACCCGGCAAGCTGCGGCCCCGCCAATCCCTGGCACTCGGTCAGTATCGCCGCCCTGTCATACCCTTTGCTTGGCGAGGTCGAACGCCGTCTGCCCGACGCACACACGACACTGCTGGCACAACTGGTCATGCGCGGCACCCTGCCACGCCGTGGCTTCGATACGCTGGCCCTGCGCCACAACCGCATCAACCTCGACGAAGTGAAACGGGCGCGCCACCATGGCTATCGACTGCTGGCCTGGACCGTCAACGACCCGGCCCGCATGTCGCGTCTGATCGACCTTGGGGTGGACGGCATCATCACCGACCGGCCGGATCGCCTCGTCCGCCTGCTCGAGGAACGCGAAACGCTGAGCGACGGCGCCTTGATGCTGGTCAAGCTGCGTAATTGGCTGCGCGACTGACGTAGAGGCTAATGGGAAGTGCTGAATGAAGGATATCTGGACAATTTGGTTGGCAGCTCTCTACTGGGATAGGAAAGGGTTCAATAGTGTGGAAGAGTCCCATTCACCCTTTCCTCTAGATACCCTGGCCGCCAGTGCAGTGAATCTTGACCTTGGGTGACGAGCGTCTCAATTACGAGTTGCGACAGCAGCTGCAGCCCCCCCGAGGGTAATAGCACCAATCCGGTTGGCGATGCGTGTTGCTTGAGGTGTACGCAACAGAAGGCACGCTTTATGGCCGAGGAAGGTCCACGCCAGATCAATCACCGCTAGCGTGATCAATGTAACAGCTGCGAGTACTGCCCACTCTTGGAGACCTGTTGCCGAAAGATCGATCAACGAAGGCAGAAGCGCGATGTAAAATACCATAATCTTTGGATTACCCAAGGTGAGAGCCATACCTGCACAAAACATGGAAAACGGCGAAGATTGGCGGGGCAGTTCATCAGTACGCTCCCCCACAGGTTGCCGCCACATCTTGAATGCCAACCAGCATAGGTAGGCAATACCAAGCCACTTCAGAACCAGAAAACCAAATTGGAACGTTTGGGCCAGCGCAGTCAGCCCAGCCATCGCCATCGTGAGCCAAACCACTTCGCCGACCCACATAGCGGCGACAAAGGGGATGACATCACGCCACCCATTGGTGATGACACGGGAAACCAACGCTGCAATACTCGGTCCCGGAGTACCCGCGTTCAGAAGCAGAGCGCCTGCGAAAATGGTAATAGACAGCGGTTCCATATCCTTTCTCCGAAAGTCATGAGCTTGCCCCAGTCTCACCAAAACGGCGGGATTGACCGCTAATGACGCTCCAATCCAACTATTTCTGGCGGAGAGTTGTCGATCACTTCGGCTAGCTCAATAGAGTTCAACACCTAGAGACTCCTCAAGCCCTAGCATCAAGTTCAGGTTTTGCACTGCCGCACCGGATGCTCCTTTACCGAGATTATCGAGTTTAGCCATTAACAAGCCCCGAGTACCATCCTCGGACCCGAAAAGATGAAGATGAACCTCATTGCTGCCACCCAAACCATGCGGCGTCAAAAACGGCGCCGTTTCTGGATCGGTCCTGTTGAAGGGCTGGACTATCACGAAGTCCTCCGAATGATATGCCTGCTCCAGAGCATCCTGCATAAGCACAAGCTGTTCTTCATTTACCTGTGGCAATGGGATGCTTACCAACATTCCTTGGCGGTAGTTTCCGATACTCGGAATGAAGATGGGAGCATGAGCCAGACCGCTGAGCACCTGGATCTCTCGGATATGCTTGTGCTGAAAATCCAAGCCATAAGCCGCCACAGCGGGGTTCTGAGTTATTTCACTCTCATAGTTCTCGATGAGCGGCTTGCCACCGCCGGAATAGCCCGAGATGGCATTGATAGCATAGACAGCATCCGGAGGCAGAGCACCAGCAGACACCAAGGGTGCTAACATCAGAATTGCCCCTGACGCATAGCAACCGGCGTTGGCCACACACTGCGCATCAGCAATCGCGGCACGCTGCTGTTCGTTGAGTTCCGGCAACCCAAAGACCCACCCCTCGGCTGTCCGGTGGGCTGAACTTGCATCAAGCACACGACAGTCTACTGATTGTGCCAGCGCAGCCGACTCTTTCGCAGCCGCATCTGGCAAACAGAGTACTGCGACGTCAACTTCCCGCATCAAGCGACATTTTTCTTTCGCATCGCGTTTTAGCTCCGGGCCTATGCTCACGACTTCGATCTGCGGATGGCGGGCCAGGCGCTCACGCACCTGGAGTCCAGTAGTCCCCGACTCACCATCGATAAAGACACTCTTCATGATCGACCTCCTTTCCCTGTGTCAGGAGCGGGTATCCAGAAAAAATGATTTTGGCGAGCCGTTCATAGTCACTATCCGTCGTCAACCTATCAACCTTCTGACAGGCATAGGGGCGGCAGGGCCGATCCTATCAACCAGATTATCTGAATACTCTGAATAAATCACCGAGCGTAGTAAAGGCTAGGCCCGTTTCCGACGGGCCATGGCATGCCTCACATGCTTGTGGGTCACGTAAGGCGCGTCGGAGCATAGAAAGTAAGACATAACATGTCGTTAGGCGAACTCTCATGCATCGCGTACAAATCGCCAGGAGCACATTTGTACCGCATCTTGACAGGCCCGAAAGGGAGCCACCGAGGATGGCGACTCTAAACTAGCGATTTGCACGCGCAAGCGGTTAGGCAGTATCTCCCTACCGGCAGCGCCAGCTCGCCACCAGTCCCAGCACCGACATGCCGATCAAGGCCGCCGTGCCCCAGCCCAGGGCCTCGACGAGCCGATGGTAGGCAGCAGGCGCATCATGGGGGCGCGCGCCCATGCCATATTCGGCCAGTCGGGTACCGCCGTAGAGCAGCGCCGCCACCACGGCCAGCGGCCAGGCCGAACCAAGCGGCGCCAGGGCCCGAGTCAGCCACCAGGGCCCGGAACGCGGTGTGGCCTGGCGGGAAGTCGATCGACGGTGACTCGCGGTCGTCGCACGTGACGGTTTCTTTTCTTTCGTCGCTGCCTTGGCCCGGGGCTTGGCGGAACGCTTCGCACGGGCGCGATCCTGGTCGCGCCCTCTCACGCCGAGACGCCTGCCCAGCCAGCACAACATTCGCCACAGGGGCCAACCAATCAACATGCAGAGCGACAGGGCCAGCCCCCCCATCACCAGAAAATACGCCATCGGGGGTCCTTCATTACGATTGACGGGCAATGGTGCCAAAAAGCCACGCCAATGTGGACGCCGAAATGCATGACACCCGGACGGGCCGGGTGTCATGGGAAGGCGTAGATGACGTCAAGCTCAGCTCAGGGTCTCGCCGGCCAGCATGAACCAGGTCTCCAGCACCGCGTCGGGGTTCAGCGAAACGGAGTCGATACCTTGTTCCATCAGCCATTTGGCAAGGTCCGGGTGATCCGAGGGTCCCTGACCACAAATGCCCACGTACTTGCCCTGGGCCTTGCAGGCCGCGATAGCCATGGCCAGCAGCTTCTTCACCGCTGGATTCCGCTCCTCGAAGAGGTGCGCCACGATACCGGAATCGCGATCCAGGCCCAGGGTCAGCTGGGTCAGGTCGTTGGAACCGATGGAGAAACCGTCGAAGTGCTCGAGGAACTCATCGGCCAGCAAGGCATTGGCCGGCAGCTCGCACATCATGATGATCTTGAGCCCATCGGTGCCTCGTCTGAGCCCGTTGGCGGCCAGCAGCTCCACCACATCGCGGGCCTCCTCGGTCGTCCGCACGAAGGGCACCATGATCTCGATGTTGTCGAGGCCCATCTCGTCGCGAACCCGCTTCAGTGCCCGGCATTCCAGCTCGAAGCAGGGACGGAAGGCATCCGAGAGATAGCGGGAAGCCCCCCGGAAACCAAGCATCGGGTTTTCCTCGCCGGGCTCGTAGAGCTTGCCACCGATCAGGTTCTCGTACTCGTTGGACTTGAAATCCGACAGCCGCACGATGACTCGCTCCGGATAGAAGGCTGCCGCCAGGGTGGAGATCCCCTCGACGAGCTTGTCGACATAGAAGCTCACCGGATCATCGTAGCCGGCAGTACGCAGGTCGATGGTCTGCTGCAGATCGGTGGGCAGGGTGTCGTATTCGAGCAGTGCCTTGGGGTGCACCCCGATCATGCGGTTGATGATGAACTCCAGGCGTGCCAGGCCGACCCCGGCATTGGGCAGGCCGGCGAAGCTGAAGGCACGATCGGGGTTGCCCACGTTCATCATGATCTTGAACGGGATCTCGGGCATGGCATCGACGCTGGTCACGTTGCGGTCGAACTCCAGCAAGCCATCATAGACATGCCCGGTATCGCCCTCGGCGCAGGAGACCGTGACCTCGCGCCCATCGGCCAGCGCCTCGGTGGCATCGCCACAACCGACCACAGCCGGGATACCCAGCTCACGGGCGATGATCGCCGCGTGACAGGTCCGCCCACCGCGATTGGTGACGATGGCCGAGGCCCGCTTCATGATCGGCTCCCAATCGGGGTCGGTCATGTCGGTGACCAGGACATCACCGGCGAGCACCTTGTCCATGTCGTCCGGTGTGGCGACGACCTTGACCGCGCCACGCCCGATACGCTGACCGATGGCCCGCCCCGTCACCAGGGTGCGGCCCTTCTCCTTGAGCTGGAAGCGCTCGAGCTTGCCGCCCTCCTGCTGCGACACCACGGTCTCCGGACGCGCCTGCACGATGTAGAGCGCCCCATCGTCGCCGTCCAGGGCCCACTCGATGTCCATCGGGCGGCCGTAGTGGCGCTCGATGATCATCGCCTGGCGGGCCAGCGCCATGACCTCATCGTCGCCGATGCAGAAACGCCCCCGGTCGGCCAGCGGGACGTCGACGGTCTCCACCGACTTGCCGGCACTGGCATCGCCGGTGTAGATCATCTTGATCAGCTTGGAGCCGAGGTTGCGGCGCAGCACGGCGGGGCGACCGGTCGCCAGCGTCGGCTTGTGGACATAGAACTCGTCGGGATTGACCGCGCCCTGCACTACCGTCTCGCCGAGGCCCCAGGAAGCGGTAACGAAGACCGCGTCCCGAAAACCGGATTCGGTATCCAGGGTGAACATCACGCCCGAGGCACCGGTCTCGGAGCGCACCATCTTCTGGATCCCGGCGGACAGCGCCACGTTCTCGTGAGGATAGCCGCGGTGCACCCGATAGGAGATGGCCCGGTCGTTGAACAGCGAGGCGAACACCTCGTGAACCGCCCGCTTGATGTTGTCGAACCCTTCGATGTTGAGGAAGGTTTCCTGCTGGCCGGCGAAGGAGGCATCCGGCAGGTCCTCGGCGGTGGCGGAGCTGCGCACGGCCACCTTGAGGTTGGGATGCCGGGCCTGCAGCTGTTCGTAGCTGTCGCGCAGCGCCTGCTCGAAGGCCGGGGGCAACGGCGTGTCGATGACCCACTGGCGAATCTCCGCGCCGGCCTCGGCCAGCTCGGTGACATCGTCGATATCCAGCGTGGCCAGGCGCTGATTGATGCGCTCGTTGAGGCCTTCATGGGAAAGGAATTCGCGGTAGGCGTGGGCCGTGGTGGCAAACCCGCCAGGCACGGTAACCCCGGCTCCGGCAAGATTGGAGATCATCTCGCCGAGCGAGGCATTCTTGCCCCCCACCCGCTCGACATCGTCCATGCCCAATTGATCGAACCACAGAATGTAATCGTCCACGCAACCCCCTTGGATGTCGACGCCTGATAGCCCATGACACGCCGTCATGAATAGATGATCGCGACTCTACCAGCGGGTCGCCATATTCGCCATTGGTCTAACATCGAAGTCATTGGAGGTTTTTTACAACATCGCCCCTTCCCGTGCCTTTCCTGTAGTCGACCGGCTTGTGCGTCATCTCGGGTAGCCCGACAATGGGGCGCACCGACCGACAACCCATCGCATCGAGCCGCCCATGACACGCACCGCCTTCTTCATCTCCGACGGGACCGGCATCACTGCCGAGAGCCTCGGCCGCAGCCTTCTCGCGCAATTCGAGAACGTCGAGATCCACATGATCACCAAGCCTTACATCGACAGCGTCGAGAAGGCTCACCAACTGGCCGCCATCATCGAATCCACGGCGGTCAAGGACGGCGAACAACCGATCATCATCGACACCATCGTCGACAGCCAGATCCGCGATGTCATCCGTGATGCCCCGGGCTTCAAAGTCGACATCTTCTCCACCTTCCTGGAGCCGCTGGAACAGGAGCTGGCGACCCACTCGTCCTACAGCGTGGGGCGTACCCACGCCATCGGCAGCGACGACGTCTACATGGACCGCATCCAGTCGGTGCATTTCGCCCTGGACAACGATGACGGCGCCCGCACCCACCAGTACGACCAAGCCGACATCATCCTGGTCGGCGTGTCACGCTGCGGCAAGACGCCTTCATCGCTCTACCTGGCCCTGCAGTTCGGCATTCGCGCCGCCAACTACCCGCTCACCGAAGATGACCTCGACGAGACCGGCAAGCTCAAGCTGCCACGGGCGCTCGAACCGCATCGCCACAAGCTGTTCGGCCTGACCATCGACCCGAGGCGCCTGGCAGCCATCCGGCACGAACGTCGCCCCAACAGTCGATACAGCTCGATGGATCAGTGCGTCCAGGAGGTCACCCAGGCCGAGGCGCTCTATCGTCGTATGCACATTCCCTTCATCGACACCACGCGTTTCTCGGTCGAGGAGATCTCCACCCGCATGATCGCCGAGACGGGCATCAACCGTCGCTTCTCGCCCCGCTAGCACAGCACGGGGCACGCATCGCGAGCCACGGTCTTCCCTGGGTGCTGTCTCTCGTCACTGGTGGCCCGCCACTAAATAACAGAGCATCTCATTCGTATTCATTGGCGAGATTGGTTATCGTTCCACTATATTGTGATCACTGACGGGGCATCGACCCTGCCCATCCCCTGATCGCCCGAACGCTCACGCGCTGAATTCGAACAAGGATGCCAATATGCCAACCCGCTTCGCGCCACGCCCCCTGCCCTGCGTCATCGCGCTGGCCACTCTCTTCCCGGCCGCCGCCATGGCCGCCGACGGCAAGATCACCGCCGAGCAGGTCGTCGGCCATTACGCCGACCTGGCACATGCCAACTATCAGGATGCCCTGGTTGCCGCTCGCACCCTCGACGAACGCATCGACGCTCTGCTCGCCGAACCGAACGACGCGACCCTCGCGGCCGCACGTCAGGCCTGGCGCGAGGCGCGTATCCCCTACCAGCAAAGCGAGGTCTTTCGCTTCGGCAATGCCGTGGTCGATGACTGGGAAGGACAACTCAACGCCTGGCCCCTGGACGAGGGCATGATCGACTACGTCGCCGGCGACGACTATCAGCACGAGCTGGGCAATGCTGGCGCCACCGCCAACATCATCGCCAACGAGCGCATCCAGGTAGCGGGCGAGAGCCTCGACGTCAGCGAGCTGACGCCCGAGCTGCTGGCCGATCTCAACGAGATCGGCGGCTCCGAGGCCAATGTCGCCACCGGCTACCACGCCATCGAATTTCTGCTCTGGGGGCAAGATCTGCACGGCTTCGAGGCCGGCAACGGCGAGCGCCCCGCCAGCGATTACATGAGCGGCGACGCCTGCACCCATGGCCACTGCGACCGACGCGGGGCCTATCTCGACGCCGCGTCGGACCTGCTCGTCGACGACCTCGAGTGGATGGTGGCCCAGTGGGCGCCGGATCAGGACGACAACTATCGTCAAGCCCTGCTGGCCGAATCTCCCGAGGAAGGTCTGCGGCGCATGCTGTTCGGCATGGGCTCGCTGTCGCTGGGCGAACTGGCCGGCGAACGCATGAAAGTCGCCCTGGAGGCCAACTCCGTCGAGGACGAGCACGACTGTTTCAGCGACAACACCCACAACTCCCACTACTACAACGGCCAGGGCATCCAGAACGTCTACACCGGCACCTACCAGCGCCTCGATGGCTCGACCCTGGAAGGCCCCGCCTTGTCCGACCTGGTCGCCGCCGAGGACAGCACACTCGACGCAACCCTGACCGATCAGCTCGCCAACAGCATGAAGGAGCTCGACGCCCTCAAGCAGGCCGCCGAAGCCGACCAGGCGCCGATGGCCTTCGACATGATGATCGCTCCCGGGAACGAACGAGGCGCCGAGCTGGTCAACAACGCTATCCTGGCGCTGGTCACCCAGACCGGTTCCATCGAGAAGGCGGCAGGCGAACTCGGCGTGAACTCGCTGCAGTCGGACGATGCCGGACACACTTTCTGACATGCCTTTCGAGTAACATCGTGTCCGAAGACCACCGACATCGTGTGTTTTGCCCGGTCGCCGACAGTCCCGCTGACGGCGGCCAATGTCGTGACGGCAAGGCCCCCTTGCCCTGTCCCGCACGCTCACTGCTCGCCTTTCTGATCCTGGCCGGCCCCGGCCTGGCCAACGCCGCTCCACCTCCCATCCAGGAAACCCCCATGACCGGCGGCGACGGCACGGTACAGCAGTTCGATCACAACGCATTTTCCCTGCCGCTCGACACCATGCCCATGACCCGGCGTCTCGACTTCAGCGTCGGCAACAGCTTCTTCCGCAACTCTTGGGTAGAGGCACCGGCCAGCACCGCGGCACGGGATGGTCTGGGCCCCCTGCTCAACACCAACAGCTGCCAGGGATGCCACATCAAGGATGGCCGGGGCCACCCGCCGAGTGGCGATGAGCGCGCCGTGTCGCTCTTCCTGCGTCTCTCGCTACCTCCCGAGAGTGTCGATGACGAGACCCTGACGCGCTTCGGCGTGGCCCCCGTTCCCGGCTATGGTCGCCAATTGCAGACTGCCGCCATCTCCGGTGCCGACCCCGAAGGCGACATGCAGCTGCACTACACCAAGCGCGATGTACGCCTCGACGACGGTGAGGTCGTCACCCTGCGCGAACCGCATTACGCCATTGGCTCTCCCGCTTACGGCCCGCTGCCCGACGACCTGCAGATCTCGCCACGCGTGGCACCGCCGATGATCGGCCTGGGCCTTCTCGAAGCGCTGCCTGCCGAGGCCCTCATCGCCGCCGCCGACCCCGACGATACCGATGGCGATGGCATCTCCGGGCGGGTCAATCGGGTATGGGATGAACGCCGAGGCGACACCGTCATCGGGCGCTTCGGCTGGAAGGCGGGTGAACCAAGCATCGAGCAACAGAGCCTGCATGCCTTCGCCGGCGACATGGGACTGACCTCGAACCTCGTCCCCGTGACCGACTGCATGCCCAGCCAGGCGTGCGATCGCTTTCCCGACGGCGGCACGCCCGAGGTCAGCGACAGGATTGCACGCTTCGTGACTTTCTATGCCGGCAGCCTGGCCGTTCCGGCCCGTCGCGACATGGACGATCCTCGAGTACTGGCCGGCGCCGAGACCTTCAACGAGATAGGCTGTGCCAGTTGCCACACGCCTCGCCATGAAACGCCGCCGGATACCGAACGCGCCGCCCTGGCCGATCAGACGATCTGGCCCTACAGCGACCTGCTGCTGCACGACATGGGCGAAGCACTGGCCGATGGCCGTCCCGAGTTCGACGCCAGCGGCAGTGAATGGCGCACGCCCCCACTATGGGGCATCGGCCTGGCTCGGGAGGTGAACCCGCGCGCAGGCTTTCTCCACGACGGCCGCGCGCGCACCCTGGAGGAAGCCATCCTCTGGCATGGTGGCGAAGCCGAAGCCAGCGCCGACGCCTACCGTGACCTGCCGGCCGAACGCCGCGACGGTCTGATCCGCTTTCTCGAATCCCTGTGAAGGAGACTTCCGTGTTCAAACGTCTGGGCCGACTCGGCCTCGCCGCCCTGACCCTGGCCACCGCTCCCTTGCTGGCCGACGACGATGCCCCGCAGGCTCGGGAGCGCTGGCACCAGGCCATCGATCAACGCTATGGCGTCCTCGTCGACGCGAGCGAACGCCTCGAAGCCAGCGCGGACCGGTTCTGCGAGCAGCCCGACACGTCGCATCGCCGGCGGCTGACCCAGGACTGGCTGGAGGCTTACCAGGCCTGGCAGGCCGTGCGCTTCGTCGACTTCGGTCCCATCGAGCAGCAAAGCCGTGCCTGGCAGCTCCAGTTCTGGCCCGATCGCAAGAACCTGGTCGGACGCAAGATGCAGGCCTGGCTCGCGGCCGACCAACCGCCTTCCGCCGAACAGATCGCCGACGGCAGCGTTGCCGCCCAGGGATTTCCTGCCCTCGAGTACCTGCTCTTCGATGACGCCATGCAGGATGACGAGGCCCTGACCCACCCCGTCGCCTGCGGCCTGATGCGGGCCATCGCCAACCACCTGGCGGATGGCACCAGCGCCCTACGCCGCGATTGGCAACGTTTCGGCGACCACTATCGGCACACCGCCAGCTATACCGGCGCCACCCTGCACGGCGCCCTGCTGGCCCTGGAGACCCTGGAGGACAAGCGCCTGGGCAGTCCCATGGGGCTGACCGGCGGGGCTCCCAACGGCTATCTGGCCGAAGCCTGGCGCAGCGGCCGTTCGATTCGCCTGATCGAGGGCACCCTGCACGGGCTGGAAGATACCTTCCTCCCGGGCCTGAAGACGCTGCTGGCCAGACGCGGAGAAGCCGCGCTGGCCGACGACTTCCGGGAAGCCCTGGACCGGACACGCCGTCGAGCCGCCAAGATGTCGTCCGGGCTGGCCCCGGCGCTCGACGACGGCGCCGCCTTCAGCGAATTGCAGGGACTCCATGTCCAGATCGGCCAGTTGCGCCATCAGCTCGAGGAGATCGGCGGCACCCTGGGGCTGGCGAGAGGCTTCAACGCCAGCGACGGGGACTGACGCGATGCGCAGGCGAGAACTTCTCAAGACGGTCGCCGGGCTCGGGGCCTTCGCCCTGCCTGGCCTGGGATGGACCCTGCCGGGCTGGCCTCGGGCGAGTTGGGTGTTCAGCGCCGTGGACGATACCGAGGGTCGCCATTATCTCCAGGCCGTCTCGATCGAGGCGGGACGCGCCTTTCGCATCGCGGTCCCGGAACGCTGCCACGGCGGCTGCCTGCGTCCCGGCAGCACCCAGGCGGTGCTCTTCGCCCGGCGCCCGGGCCGTTCGCTGCATGTCATCGACGGCGATGCCCGAGCCGAAGTCGCCCGGGTCGATGCCGGCCCCGGGCACCATTTCTACGGCCATGGCGTCTTCGAGACGAGCGGACGCTACCTCTACGTCACCGCCAACCGCATCGAAGACGCCGCGGGACTGGTGCGCGTCTACGACGCCGAACGAGACTATGCACATTGCCATGACCTGCCCCTGGATGGCATCGGGCCTCACGAACTGCGCCTGATGCCGGACGGCCGCACCCTGGCCATCGCCCTTGGCGGCATTCGTACGCATCCCGATTATGGCCGCGCCAAGCTCAATCTCGACGTCATGGCGCCGGCACTCATGCTGTTGGACCGCGAGAGCGGCGAGATAACGGCTCGCCACTCGCCCAGCCACCACCAGCTCAGTTGCCGACATCTCGATGTGGCCACCGACGGCACCGTGATCGCCGGCTATCAGTACCAAGGGGCGGAATGGGAACGGCGGCCCTTGCTCGCACGCTTGTCCCCTCAAGGCGACTTCACCGAGATCGAACTGCCCGGCCCGCTCACCGACGAGCTGCGCCAGTACACGGCCAGCATTGCTATCGCCCGGAGCACACCCCGTGCGCTGATCACTGCCCCGCGCGGTCACCGTGTGCTATTGATCGACAGCCGGGATGGCCGGCTACTGGCCAGCCACCACCTGCCGGATGCCGCTGGCGCCCGCTGTGACGGACAGGGCGACTTTCTGGTCTCCTCTGGCCGCGGCGGTCTTTACCGGGTTGGCGGCGACGGCAGCGCACCACAGGCTCTCGAATCACTGGCCATCCGCTGGGACAACCACCTGACCTGAACGCCCCCGGCGCCCTCGCGCTGGGCTAGCATCACCGTACGATACCGCGCCGTCTCAGTTCGTCGATCTCCTCGACGGAAAGCCCCATCTCGGCGAGCACGGCGTCGCTGTCCTGGCCAAGCACCGGCGGCGGTGTATCGCTGGTGGCGCTTCTGCCATCGAAGCGCAACGGGTTGGCCACCTGGGGCAGGCTCTGGCCCTGTCGCGAGAGCTCCCGGTACAAGCCACGGTGACGAACCTGGGGGTCGGCAAAGGCCTCGCTGAGGGTATTGATGGGACCGGCCGGGATGCCCAGCGCCTCCAGGTCGGCGAGCCAGGCATCACGCCCTCGCGTCAGGAAGACCGAGGCAATCTTCGGCACCAGCACATCGCGATGCGCCACCCGGGCGGCGTTGGTGGCGAAGGCCGGATCCTCGGCCCATTGCGGATGCCCCAGCAGGTTTGCCAACCGAGCGAACTGGGTGTCGTTGCCCACCGTCAGAACCAGGTGGCCATCGGCGCAGGCGAAGGCCTGATAAGGCACGATATTGGGGTGGGCATTGCCGTGACGCACGGGATCTTCCCCCGTCACCAGGGCATTCAAGGCCTGGTTGGCCAATGTCGCCAGCTGAACGTCGAGCAACGCCACGTCGATGTGTCGCCCGACACCGGTCGCGCGACGCTCGTGGAGCGCGGCCAGTACCCCGATGGTCGCGTAGAGGCCGGTCATCACATCGGTGATGGCCACGCCCGTCTTCATCGGCATGCCATCGGGCTCGCCGGTCAAGCTCATCAACCCGCCCATGGCCTGGATCATGAAATCGTAGCCGGCCCGTCCGGCATAAGGGCCGTCCTGACCGAATCCAGTGATCGAACAGGCGATCAACCGCGGATTGCGCTCGCGCAGGCTTGCCGGGGCCAGCCCGTACTTGGCGAGACCGCCGACCTTGAAGTTCTCGAGCAGCACATCGGCCCCGGCGGCCAACTCCCGAACCAGTGCCTGCCCCTCTTCGGTGGCGATATCCACGGCCAGCGAACGCTTGCCACGATTGGCAGACAGATAATAGGCGGCCAGCCGCTCGGCGTTTGCCCCGCCTTCCCACCAAGGCGGCCCCCAGCCACGGGTATCGTCCCCACGCTCGGGATGCTCGATCTTGATGACTCGGGCACCCATGTCGGCGAGCAACTGGCCTGCCCAGGGGCCGGCCAGCACCCGTGACATGTCCAGCACCACAACGCCTTCCAGCGGTCCGCTCATGTTGGTTCCTTGCAGAATTGCAAGAGAAGGTCTCTTGCCAACGTCAGAAGAGGCATCGCTCACCGCTCTCAGGTTTCGAACAGTCGGTGAGCGAAGGCAGTTTTCAGACAATGCCTAACCGGTGAAGGCCTGCAGGCCGGTCTGCGCCCTGCCCAGGATCAACGCATGCACATCGTGGGTGCCCTCGTAGGTATTCACCGCCTCGAGGTTCATCACATGGCGGATCACATGATATTCGTCGCTGATGCCATTGCCGCCGTGCATGTCCCGGGCCTGGCGGGCGATGTCCAGCGCCTTGCCGCAGTTGTTTCGCTTGATCAGCGAGATGACCTCGGGCACCAGTTGGCCTTCGTCGATCATGCGCCCGGCCCTCAAGGCAGCCTGAAGCCCCAGCGCGATCTCGGTCTGCATGTCGGCGAGTTTCTTCTGGATCAACTGGTTGGCGGCCAGCGGGCGACCGAACTGCTTGCGCTCCAGGGTATAGTCGCGCGCGGCGTGCCAGCAGGCCTCGGCCGCGCCCATGCTGCCCCAGGCGATACCGTAGCGAGCTCGGTTGAGGCAGGAGAATGGCCCCTTGAGGCCGGTCACGCCGGGCAACCGCTGAGCGTCGTCAACCTCGACGTCCTGCATGGCGATCTGGCCGGTCACCGAAGCACGCAGGCTGAACTTGCCCTCGATCTTGGGCGCCGACAGGCCTTCCATGCCCCGTTCGAGGATGAAACCGCGCACCAGGCCCTCGTTGTCCCGCGCCCAGACCACGAAGACATCGGCGATCGGCGAGTTGGTGATCCATGTCTTGGTGCCGTTGAGCCGCCAGCCGTTCTCGGTGCGTGTGGCGCGTGTGGACATGCTGCCGGGGTCCGAGCCGTGATCCGGCTCGGTGAGGCCGAAGGCGCCCACCCATTCGCCACTGGCCAGTCGAGGCAGGTAGCGGTCCTTCTGAGCCTCGCTGCCGAAGGCATGGATGGGGTACATCACCAGGCTGGACTGCACGCTCATGGCACTGCGATAGCCGGAATCGACCCGCTCCACTTCGCGGGCAATCAGTCCATAGCTGACGTAGTTCATGCCCGCGCAGCCATAGCCGTCGATGGTGGCGCCCAGCAGGCCCAGCTCGCCCATCTCGGTCATGATCTCGCGGTCGAAGCGCTCGTGCCGATTGGCCTCCAGCACCCGAGGCAGCAACTTGTCCTGGCAATAATCGCGGGCCGTCTGCTGGACCAGCCGCTCCTCCCCGTCGAGCTGGTCGATCAGGCGGAAGGGGTCGTCCCAAGTGACGGGGGTGATCTGGCTCATAGGGCGCTCCAAAAATATCTACATTTTTATATAATGTAGATTGAAATGCCGCCGCTGCCAACCCCGGAACGCCCCTTTCCGCGTGGCGACGCGATCAGGCGTCGTCCTCACCGGCCCGGTAGAGTGTCTGGATGCTGGAGAAGTCCAGCCCGCCATTGCCCTGGGCACTGTGCAGGGCAAAGAGGTTGCGGGCCTGAGAGCCCATGGGCACGCCGGCACGCGTCTTGAGCGCCAGTTCCCAGGCCAGTCCCAGGTCCTTGGCCATGAGGTCGGTGAGAAAGCCGCCCTGATAGTCCCGGGAAGCCGCTGAGCCTTCCATCACACCGGGCCAGGGATTATAGACATTGAGCGCCCAGTTGCCGCCGCTGCTCTGCTTCATGATCTCGGAGAGCACCGCCGGATCCAGGCCGTTTTTCACGCCGAGCGCGAGCGCCTCGGCGGTCCCGCTCATCAGGATGCCGAGCAGCATGTTGTTGCAGATCTTGGCCACCTGGCCGTCACCGATCCGGCCGGCATGGAAGATATTGCGCCCCATGCACTCGAGCACGGGCCGGGCCTGTTCGAAGCCCGCCTCGTCACCGCCGACGATGAAGGTCAGCGTGCCGGCCTTGGCGCCACCGATACCACCGGATACCGGCGCATCCAGGTAGGTCAGGCCACGCTCGGCGGCCGCCTCGCCGACGACACGGGCATCGTCGGGCGAGATGGTCGAGGCATCAATGATCAACGGCTTGTGGTCGAGAGAATCGAGCAGGCCCTGGCTGTCGGCGCCCAGATAGAGTCCTCGAACGTGCACGCCGGCGGGCAGCATGGAGATGACCACCTCGGCTTCCGCGCAGGCCGCCTCGGCACTCTCGGCACGGCGCGCGCCTTCCTTCTCCAGCGCCGCCATGGCGCTCTCGACGAGATCGAAGACCACGACCTCGTGGCCAGCCCCGACCAGGTTGGTGGCCATGGGCGTGCCCATGTTACCGAGTCCGATGAAGGCGATTTTCATGGCACTGCTCCTCGATCATTGGTGAGTCTTTTATTGGATTCGTCCGCCAGTTCCAAAGCACTGTCTTAAAAGTCGACGGAAGCGCTACCTTAAAAGTCGGCGAGCGAAGTGGGCTTTCCCGGCGCCCACTACCGTTGAGCGTTTGAAATGCGCTCTTATTGGATTCTCTGCCCAACTCCCAGATCCCTCAGGGGATGATGTTCGTCATCCCAGGGCGACCTCATGAGTGCCTGCACCTCCGCCTCCGGCACACTGGCCACATCACGATGGGACCAGCGGGGCTGCTTGTCCTTGTCGATCAACAGCGCCCTCACCCCCTCGGCGAGATCGCCGCGATGGCAACATTGCACCGACAGCGCCAGTTCGTCGCGGAAGGCATCGGCCAGGCTGCCGTGACGATGGCGTTCCAGCATGCGCCACACCAGATGCGCGGTCAGCGGACAGCCGGTTTCCAGCCTGCCCCGGTTGGCGGCCAGCCAAGCATCGTCACGATCATCGGCCAGCAGGTGATCCACCGCCTCGACCACGTCGCTGCGATCGACCATGGCCTGGAGATGGTCGCGATGTCGACACACTCGCCCTTCGGGCGCTTGCTGGCGATCCTCGAAGCGATCGAGCACCTGCATCACGGTACGGCGGCAGGTCGGCACCTCGCGTTCGCCATAATCGGCCTCGGTCAGGGCCCCGAGCAGGTCGTCGCGACGCTCCCGCGGCACGAAACGATCTCCCAGCCCCAGGTCCAGCGCATCGCGGGCATTGAGCTGGGCGCCAGTCAGGCCGAGATAGGCGCCGATGCCCTTCGGCATGCGTCCCAGGAACCAGCTGGCACCGATATCGGGGTACAGGCCGATGGTGATTTCCGGCATGGCGATGAGCGTCGTCTCGGTGACCAGCCGCTGGAAGCCGCCGACCACCAGGCCGAGGCCGCCGCCCATGACGATGCCGTCGCCCCACACCAGCAAGGGCTTGGGATAGGTATGGATGCGATGATCGAGACGGTACTCGGCAGTGAAATAGGTCGCAGGGAAATCCGACTGGCTCGTTTCCTGAAGGGCGCGATACAAGGCCACCACATCGCCCCCGGCGCAGAAGGCCTTGTCGCCACTGCCCTCGAGCCAGACGGCCACCACCCCGGGATCCACCGCCCAGGCATCGAGCTTGTCGGCCACTAGCTGGATCATCTCCAGCGACAAGGCGTTCAGGGCCTTGGGCGCGTTGAGCCTGGCCACGCCGATACGTCCGCCGCCACGCGTGGGCAGTTCATCGAAGCAAACCGCGAGGTCCGTCATCGCTGTTCTCCTGGTGTCCGGTTATTGAAGCGACTCGATGACGCCATCGGCCAGCAGCCGACGAGCGGCGATCAAGCGCATGATCTCGTTGGTTCCCTCGAGGATCTGGTGCACGCGGGTGTCGCGCACCAGGCGCTCCAGGGGATACTCCCGGATGTAACCATAGCCGCCATGCAACTGCAGGGCCTCGTTGCAGACATTGAAGCCGACATCGGTGGCGAAGCGCTTGGCCATGGCGCAATGCGCGGTGGCCTCGGGGTCGTTCTGGTCGAGCCGCCAGGCGGCGTGGCGAACCATCAACCGGGCGGCAGTCAGGTCGCTTGCCATGTCGGCAATCTTGAACTGCAGCGCCTGAAAGGAAGACAGCTCGCGTCCGAACTGCCTGCGCTCGGCCAGGTAGTCCCTCGACAGCGTCAACGCCTGCTGGGCGGCCCCCAGCGAACAGCTGGCGATATTGAGCCGGCCGCCGTCCAGCCCTTTCATGGCGAACTTGAACCCCTCGCCCTCGTTGCCCAGCCGATGGCCGACCGGCACGCGCACGTCGTCGAAGCTGACCAGCCGCGTGGGCTGACTCTTCCAGCCCATCTTCTCCTCGTTCTTGCCGTATTCGATGCCCTCGGCATCCGCCGGCACCAGCAGGGCCGAGACACCACCCGCCCCGCTGTCCGGCTCGCCGGTGCGGGCCATCACCACCAGCACTTCCGTGGCACCGGCACCGGAGATGAACATCTTCGAGCCGTTGATGACATAATCATCGCCATCCCTGACCGCCCGCGTCCTGAGGCTGGCGGCATCGGAGCCGGCTCCGGGTTCGGTCAGGCAGTATGAGCCCAGCGCCTCACCAGCTATCATGGCCGGCACATAACGCGCCCGCAGGGCGTCGTCGCCCCAGCTCGCGACCATCCAGGTCACCATATTGTGAATGGTGAGATAGGCGGTCGTGGATACGCAGCCCTGGGCGAGCTGCTCGAAGATCAAGGAGGCCTCGAGCCGCGACAGGCCGAGCCCGCCGTGCTCTTCGGGCGTATAAATGCCGAGAAAGCCCGCCTCACCCGCTCGACGGATCACGTCCACCGGGAAATGCGAGTGTGCGTCCCACTCCGCGGCATGCTCGGCCAGCTCGGCCCGGGCGAAATCGGCGGCGGCGTCGGCCAACGCCTTCTGGTCTTCGGTCAGCGCAAAATCCATGGGGAACCTCTCGTCGAACGGCAGTGGCATGCGGGGTCGGTGATGAATGCCCACCATGCCGAAAACCGGCTTTCCAGCCTGGCGAGGCATCAACCTAGCACTTGCTAGGTTTATCCCATATCACCCCATGGTCGAACAAGCACTTTACGTTAACGTAAACCTCGTCTAGGGTTGCCAAACGAGGCGGGAAAGTCGCCCGGCTACAGGAAATGACGTCATATGAGTCGATCGCCATCTCAGGATCTCGATGAACATGCCGATGCCTTGCCTCGGCAGCAACGTACTTACAGCATCGGTGAATTGGCCAGAATGTTCGAGGTAACTCCTCGCACCATCCGCTTCTATGAACAGGAAGGCCTGCTGGCCCCCTCACGGCAAGGCCAGAAGCGCATCTACCGTGAAAAGGACCGCGTCCGGCTCAAGCTGACCTTGAGGGGCAAGCGTCTGGGCTTTTCGCTGGCGGAGATCCGCGAGGTGGTGATGATGTACGACGCCATGCCCGACGGTAACGCGCGCCAGCTCAAGCGCCTGCTCGAGATTCTCGAGGAGAAGCGCGCCAACCTCGACCGTCAGATGGAGGACATTCGCCTGATGCGCCTGGAGATCGACGACGTGGACCAGCGCGCCCGGGACGTCCTGCGGCAACTGGGGGAAACAAGCTGAAAGCTAGATCATAGCTGGAAGAGCGCCGCTTCGCGGCTGGAAGCTAGAAGCTGGATGAAAAAGGCTCTTCATCTATTTC